>JANMIG010000052.1:0-9266 GCA_031375675.1 Chitinophagales bacterium | reverse complement strand
GCGCCCCCCGCCCCTGCGCTTCCGTTCCGCTACGCTCCACTACAGCGCAGGGGCGGGGGGAAGACCCCAAAACAGTTTACACAATCTGGTTTATACTCCCAATTTAGGCAGGGCGGTTTGAAGGGTGGCCGCTTTTGCGTTATGCAGTGAGTAATGGAATGCAGCGTGCTGTTTTGTCTTGTCATGCCGACGAAGGAGGCATCTGCCCTGGCCAGTTGCATAGGGCAACCCGAATGTGCAGATGCCTCGCTGCGCAATCGGCATGACAAGACGGGGGGATATGTGGTTTATCGGGGCAGGGTGCTGTTTGAAGGGTGGCCGCTTTTGCGTTACGCAGTGAGTAATGGAATTCAGCCTGCTGTTTTGTCTTGCCATGCCTCGCTGCGTAAGGTCACACTGAGGCACGAAGTGGGCATCACAGGTCGGGGAGAATGCCTTTTACTGTGGCAGTATGATGTTTAAAGAGTGTTAGTACTTTTGGTAAGGCAAAATAAAGCGGGCAGCACAATAACCCCGGTATAAAACAAACACCGGAACTCTTAAAAAAATGTTAAACCATTGCAAAAGCAGCCAGTTGCCCGGCAAAAAAACAAGGCAGTTTCTGTTTAGCAGGTAGAAATTTCTACCAATATCAGTAGAAAAAAAGGTAAAAAATATATGGGTTTTCCATTGCAGGGGAAATGCCGTTGGTGCAGTTTTACACCAGCCAAAACGCAACAATTGATAAAGCCCGTTTTTATATCGCTGCAAAATCCACTGCCAACCCAAAACACCTGGAGCCTGACGGCTGCTAATTATTACCACCCACCACCGCCCGACTGAAATAGCTTACTAAAATACCCGGTACCCTTAACGCTCAGTTTAATAAGTAATAAAACACTAATAAAATTTTAAAAATGAAAAGAAATCTTAAAACAGCAAGCTGGCTAATGGCAGTAATTATCGCAGCCTTCAGCATAGTATCCGGCTGTAAAAAAAATAATGAAGTGGAGAGCAGCAGCCCGGCTGCAGCAACCTTTTTGCCCGGTAACCGTAGCGCCAATACAGCTATTAATACCGTAATAACCAACCTTGAAAAACAGTTTTTACAAAACGATTACCGGGCCGATTTTATCAATTGGCATGGCCAGCCCCTTTGGGATAAGGCCATACACTTAAAAAAAGATGAGGCAAATGCCATCATTTTAATACCCACCAGCAAGGCAGGCAATATTGAGGCATTTATTGCCGCCAGGGTAAAAGGTGGTGAAGTGGTGTATGAACTGCACCGGCGCAGTGCGGTGGAAGCTAATGTGCCAGAGCCATCGGGCATGGGCATCAATGCCGTGTTTACAAGGGGTATGCTGGCTAATTTTAACAACAATATTTACAATAAAGTAGACCAGGTGCCCGCCGCCACTTATGCTGCACTGCAAAAAGCCGCCGCCAATAGTGGCAATGGCACAGCCGCCGGGCGGATGGTAACCGTAACCATTTGTTACAATGTAGGCTACTGTACTGATTGCCCTAATGACCCTATTGGTGTATGCTGCTACACGCAAAAAGTATGCACCAGTATCACTTACGATGATGGTACTGGCGGGGGCATTATTATTGGCGGCGGTGGTGGCCCCGGCGGCGGCGGTGGCCCTGGCCCCGGCCCCGCCCCTGGCCCAGGTGGGTGCCTGCCTGCCCAGCACAGTTGGTACTCGCAAAGGCCGCTGCCCGAGCCTTGCGTGGTTAATGAAGGGGAATGCAATATGAGCGCTGCAGAGGCACAGGCCATGCTAAATGCAGGGGTGCTAACCAATACATATACTTATAAAGTGATAAGCGGCCCGCAAACAGCGCCCGATGCCAATGGCATTATACGCAAGCCAAAAATAGTAACTTGGGAATTTGTAAAGTACAGCCTTTTTAACGGGCTTTTTGTACAGTACAGCGCCAACTACGTGGGGGTAGTGTATAAAAATGGGGCAAATGATACAAAGTGGAAATGGGAAAAATTATTAAATACAGATAAAGTATACGAGTCAGCAAATACTTTACCAATGTGCATTGGCAGCACCATAGACTTTACATCAGCTCCCCCCATGATTCAGCCAGACAAGCAAACTGCTTCGCTGGCTATATCGGGTACGTTACGCCTGACTGTTTCATGTGCGGGCGGGACTGTATTTAGTAGCTTTGCTTACAATCCTTCCTGGGATGTTGATGCCAATTGGGACTGATAATGCTGCTATAAAAACGTAATATTGCAACAACATGGCCGGCAGTGGCATTAAAAAAATGCCACTGCCGGTTTTTAAAAAAACATACATGCACCAAAAATATTACCTGCTGCTGCTGCTATGGGCTGCTGCATGCACCAGCCAGCGGCATATCACCCTGGCAAAGCAGCCCCCGCAGGATGATGCTGCAAGCCTCAACTGCTTAAAAGTAACCGAGTTGTTTCCGCTTAGTGTAAGGCAGGGGAGGCGGGATGTGTTTCTAAAGCATGATACAGCTTTTTATTACATATATACTTATAAGGACATGGTTTTGTGTAAACACACATACCAACGGCGCAATATTAACAGGGAGGGAGAAATTTTGAGCCTTACAGATGGGCAGAACTATTTTGTGTATAAAAAAGGCAATACCACCGGCAACCTGTACGATAGCCTTATGTTGAGTATGAATATGCGAAAAGATGTTGATTGGGTGATGCGGCAGATATGGAAGCATACCCGCTATACCAACCCTGATATTGAAATGCGGTTGGTAGAAAGCCATTTTGATAAAGCCACCCAATCACTGATGGAAAGATATAATTTTGTACAGCTAAGCGACACCTCCGGCACCGGCAGCGAAGTTTTATATTTTTCACCCCCCCCCTGGCCCAAAAACCTGTATAGCCTGTGGCCGGCTATGGACAGTGCAAAAAAAATGCGGCTGTATAAATGTGTTGAAACATATAACCAGCGGTATTTTAAAAAAGAAGATATTCTGGCAGATGCTTTTACCGCTATCCAAACTGCCGAAATAGTACCAGCCACTGATACTGCAAAAGTGATGTATTTTTTCAGGCAGGAGGAGGCCTGGCAAAAAAATAATGGAGGCAAATGATTGGATGGTAAAATACCTGCTGTTTTTTAAAAAAATAAATCCTGTTAATAACGATGCGTATAAAACTTATCACCCTGCTGCTGGCAGGCTACAGCAGTTTGCCGGCACAGAGCAGCCTAGCACCAGGCAGCCAGCCCCAATCGCCGGTACAATGTGTGGAGCTGGTACAGTTGCCTCAGCAATATATAAAAGAGCAAGACCCGGAGGGCAATGTTGTTTCAGGCTACCGGGAAGGCTCCACATTTATTTACACTTTTAACAGGCAGGTGCTTATACAGGCATGGTACCAGGTTGACTCAGCTTTTGATAAAGCAGAAAAGCCCGCATACAGCCAGCAGCGGTACCGCAACTTTGTATTTACAAAAGGGCAAAAATTTGGCAGCTATACTGATGCATACAGGGGCTTTATTGATGCAAAAGTATTAACGGAGCCAACACTATCGGGTGAGTGGGCATTTCAGCAGCAGTACCTTTACGACAGTATAGCAAGCAGTGCCATGGTTTTTGTGGATAGCCGCCGCATAGCGGGTACTGATACTTTAGCAGAATGGTACCACTTTGTACACCCTGCCGATGCAGGCACATCTGAGGATATGCAGTTGTATTATACCGGTACATCACCCGGCAGTGGCTTTAGCCTGTGCCCCCGGTTAGACAGTGTAAAACAGCAGCGGCTTTGCCGGATTGTATATACCGTTAAGGCGGGCGGTAGCCCAAAAAACCAGCCGGGTAGCTTTGCCATTTCAATGAAGGATGTACCCGTGGCAGGTAAGGATACAGCAGCCATCATGGCCATATTCAGGCGGGATAAATGGGGTAAGGATTAAGGGAGTATTGCATCCATTCTATGCTGTACAAGGCATAATAGTTATTGTATAAAAGCTGTAATTGCCATTGCCCGGCCTTTTATCAAGAACCCTGCTTACTGCAGCTGCACTTTGTATGAAATATCCATTGTATTTATTTGAAGAATAAACCTTAAAATTTCATGGTGTTATATTGGTTGTAAATGATGTGTTTGTTTTAAAGTGGCCGACACATGTAATGTTCACACAGGGGTGTTCGGCATGTTTAGGTGTACGGGGCTGGTTTCTACCGGCCCTGTTTTTTTTCTTGCCTTGCCTCCTTAGTCGGCATGACAGGGCGGTATGACAGTGGGAATGATAGTGGGAATGACATGGTGGGGAATGCCCTTTGCGGGGCCGGATGCTGGTTAACTGGTTGCCGCTTCAACGTTACACCGACAGTAGCGAAATTAAGCATACCGTTTTGTCTTGTCATGCCGACGGAGGAGGCATCTACACCTATGCGTTGCATACTGCTGCCCGGTGGAGTAGATGCCTCGCTGTGCCTCCTTCGTCGGCATGGTAAGGCGGGAAATAATACCGCTTGCGGTGGCAGGGTGCTGAGTGAAGAGTGGCTGAATTAACCGGCATAACAGTGGGCATGACAAGGCGGAAGAGAATGCTGTGTAGCGGGACAGAGTGCTGGTTGAGAGGTGCCAGCCCTCCTGTCTGGATGACAAGGCGGGGGAGAATGCTGCTTAGCGGGGCTGTATGCCGTTTGAGCTTGAAGCACAGAACGAAACGTTTGAGCAGCGTCCCGTTAAAAGTATCAGCTCTTTCTACCCCTGTGCACCGGGTTAACCGGTGGCCACTCACCCAGTATTGCTGCATTTAAAAAACGCCAGTCGGGGTTCATGCTGTTTATAAGTGCCACTTTTTTTTCACGCCGCCAGCCCTTAATTTCCTTTTCACGGGCAATGGCATCATTTACATATTTATAAGTTTCGTAGTAAATAAGCCAGTAAGCATTGTACCTGCCGGTAAAGGCGGTGGTAGTAGTATCAAGGCTGTCAAGATAATGCTCGGTTATTCGCTGGCCAACGTTGTTGGTAATGCCGGTGTACAGTACTTTTTTATGTACATTGGTGGTAATGTATACATAGAATGTTTTTGGGCTGGTGTATACCATGATGTTTTTTGGGATAAAAGTATCAATTTTTATTTTTTAAGCAAGGGCTTACAAAAGGCTGGTAGTAATATTGTAAACCTTCACATAAAGAAGCTTTAGGGTATTTAACTATACCTACCTGGCCTGTCTTGCTCGCTTGTGCGTGACAATTGCTACATAGCACAGCGAGGTATCTGCACTTTGAGGTTGCAGTGTGCAACTGGTTGGTGCAGATGCCTCGCTGCGCAATCGGCATGACAAGACAAAACAGTATGCGAATTGGCGAAGCACTATGCAAATGGAAGGAGGACTCCTGATCGCCTTGTGCCTCCTTCGTCGGCATGACAGGGCGGGGAGAATGATGTTTGCCGGGCAGGGTGCTTGTTGTAGGAACGGCCTCACCTCCTATCCTCCTCTCCCTGGGAGAGGAGGCAATCCCGAAGACCTTAGCGATCCCTCCGCACCAATCCTCGCTTCAACAGAGGGTGAGGTCGTCAACCTCCGGGTAAAGTCAATCTCTGTGTTGGCATTACACTGCGGCGGTGAGCCTGTAAACTGTCCACCGTAAACTATTTACTGATTAAGCAATTTTAGGTACTTCCAGCGTAACCTTGTAATAAGTGCCGCTGCTGTCGAGTTCAAAATAAATACGGCCCTTTAGTATTTCGGTACGGCTGGCAATATTTTTAAGGCCAAGGCCCAGGGCGCTGTGGTTAAGCCTTTCAAATTCGGGCTGGGTAAGGCCCTGCCCATCATGATTGAGGCGGAAGAACATAAAATCCTGGTTGGCATTTTGGGTAAGGTGTATAAAGCCGGCATTGCTGTGCTTTAATATATTGTTTACCAGCTCCTGCAATACACGAAACACCAGGCTTTCCTGCTCCACGGTAAGCCTGCGCTTGTAATCGTGAAAGCGGGCACTGGCATAGATGCTGCCGCTGCCGGTAATTTTTTGAAAAAGATCGTTTACCGCACTTTCCAGCCCAAAGTTTTTAAGTGTAGGCGGCATCAGGCTGTGGCTGATATTGCGGATAAGGCGGATGGTATCATCAATGATCTGCTTGGCATTGTAAATACTCTGCAGCTGGGTGGCATGGTCCTGGTTAATCATGTTTTCATTCAGGTACAGCCTTACGGTGGCCAGCAGGGGGCCTGCATCATCGTGCAGGTCGGCTGCTATGCGCTGGCGCTCTTCTTCCTGAAAGCGGATGCTGGCATGCAGCAGTATTTGCTTTTTTTCCTCTTCCAGCTGCAGCACCCTTTTATTAAAGCGGTAAATTTTTTGCTGGTACAGCACTATAAATACAATAATGGCTATTACCAGCGACATTACAATAACCGTACCCAGCAGCATGGCCCATTGAGGGCCGCTTGAGCTGGTGGATGGTTGTTGTAAAAAAAACATGCAGGTTTAAGTATTTGAGTTAAGTAGTTTTAGAATTGGTTTTCGTAATGTTCTTCATCATCTACTTGACGTGTGCTTATGTATATTGCAACTGCGAATAATATATTTTTTATAATACTGCAAACATATAGTATTGGCCAATAATGGTCACTTTCTGCTTTAGGCAAGTCAGCAGCGTATGCAAATAAGAAGAAAGAGCCGGCCAAATAAATTAATAACGATATTATTACCCAAAACTGATAATTATTGTAGATAAACTCTATTTGCGGCTTAGTAAGCTGTTCATATAGATAAATGAGACAAAAGACCATTATGAGGATACACTCTATTGAGGTCTGCAAAGAGTCAAAACGGGTAAAATTTCCTAACGAAATCCAATATGCACAAAAAACTGAAAATATAACCGATATTATAATAAGTGCTTTTTTTGCAATTCTGCTTCTTAGTAGTTGAAAAACAATTATTGCAAATAATAAGTATTCGATTAATGTAAAGTAATATAACAATATTTTTGTAGGAAGATCGTGAGCAATTCGATAAATTATGAGTTGATCATTTATAAAACTATATATACTATAAATGCAAATTACCCATACGGGCCGTTTTTTTATTTTTTTTAAGAAAATAAAAACAACCAGTACAGGTAATAAGGCTGAATATACTGAAAAATCTGAAAGTTCTGGCATCTATGCTATTGAGATATTATTCTCAAATATATAAAAACGCTTTTACTTTCCTTTTATTTTATATTAAAAACCCAATATTGTCCGTAACATTTCTTCCCAAAAGTCAGCATTGTGTACCCTATCCGCAACAATACCATCTTTTTGGTCTAATTGTCCGGCAGCATTTACTACAGGATAGCTTAAAATAGCTTCACCTGCGGCATCTACACCTACAAATACTAATGTTCTTTCGCCATTTTCCTTGGCAGCACTGGCAATATTAATGCCTGCACAGCCTGGCTGGGCTAATAACTGCTCAATAATGTCACGGCCTACAAAGTGGCTGATGGTATCAGCGGGATTGGCTTGGCGGTAAGCTTGTACCATAGCAACACCTTCTGCAAGTCCGATGTCTTCACCTACCTGGGCTAATGGTTTTACTACGAGTTCATTTTGGTTCATACTTGAAATTTTTAGTGGTTTTTAGTAAATTTCGGACTGTAAACATCCGATTAAAACTTTTTATCCACAACGGCCAACTCGCATCATTTAACGCTGTAATATGGTACAATACATTGATTAACATATACTTACAGGATATTGCAGTTAATAAAAAGTTAAAAATTTTGGTAAATGTACGGCTAATTGTTGGTAAATTTACTATCCAACTTTTAGTAAAGCTACGACCGTAGTTCTACCTGCTTTGGATTAGTAAGAGTACGAAGGAGTGTTTTTGGGGTGGGTTTTGGCTGCAGTGGCGGGTGAAGCCTCTCCGCTTTGGGTTATGGGTTATGAGTTATGGGTTATGAGTGGTCAGGCTGTTAACTGTAAGCTGGTATCTGTGAATTTTCCCCGGGAATCAGGGTTATGGGTAATCAGGCTGTTAACCGTGAGCTGTTATCTGTGAACTTTCCTTGGGAATCAGGCTGTTAACTGTAAGCTATTATCAGTGAACTTTCCTGGGGGAATCAGGCTGTTAACTGCGAGCTGTTATCTGTGAACTTTCCCCGGGTAATCAGGCTGTTAACTGTAAGCTGTTATCTGTTATCTGTGAATGTTCAAGGGGTATCAGCCATCAAGCACTTATAACTCATCACTCATCACTTATAACTCATACCCCCTCCGCACACAGGCAAAAAAAATCCGGCTTAATGGCCGGAAGGTTTTTTAATGGGGGATAAGTTTTGCGAACGAGATTGGATTTTTTAAAACGGGAACTACAAAAAAAATAGTTGATTGACACTGGTAACACAAGCACAAACAAGTTTTTTAAAGGACTATTGGTTTTTAATTTAGTACAGCTTTTCTGTTAATTTGGATTTTTGGATTTCTAGCTGGATAATAATTATATGAACCAATGTCAATCAACTGGTACAAAAATAAGTACACAAATAATGCCCGGCAATAGCATAACTGCCCATTTTTGTAATTGATGCTTTTACCCTGCAAATCGTAATAATTCAGCAGCTGCCCGTAAATTATCGCTGACGCCTGCAAGTAGTTTTACTAAGGGCTATTACCATTTGGCAGGCGGCTTATGCACAGTAAAAAAACGTAATGTGTTAAATTGGAATGAAAGCCGGACTTGTAAACTGTAAAAGATGTATATTGCTACTTTAAAATCATAACTCAATATTTCCAAAACCATGTCCCCCGACTACTTAATCAAATTAGCTATTGCCGACGACCATAAGATATTCAGAGACGGTATAAAAATGGCGCTTTCCGGCAAGGCAAACCTAAAAATGCTGTGGGAAGCAGAAGATGGCAAAGACATGATGCACAAAATTGCCATTAAAAAGCCTGAAGTGCTGCTGATGGACATCCGGATGCCTGAAATTGACGGAATTAATGCCATACAACTGATACGGAAGGAATATGAAGACATCAAGATCATTGTGCTTACCATGTACGACGACCAGCAGATGATCAGCAAAATGATGGAAATGGGCGCCAATGCCTATCTTACCAAAACCACCGACCCGGAGGAGATATATGAAGCCATACTTACCTGCATGAACGATGACTTTTATTTTAACGAGTTGGTAAATAAGGCCGTAATGGGTAAGCTGATGCAGAAAAAAAATGTGCGCCAGCATTATGGAAGTAATATCCCGGTAAATTTTAATGAAAAGGAACTTAAAATTTTGAAACTG
>JANMIG010000071.1:0-7399 GCA_031375675.1 Chitinophagales bacterium | reverse complement strand
ATGCCCGTATGGCCAAAAGTGGCATACAGTTGGAATGGGTACCCAGCGCCAGCGAAGACGTGGAAAGATATACCCTGCAAAGGGTGAATAAAAAAGACGGCAGCAACAAAGAATTGCTGAACTGGAACCCACAGCAAAAACTGGTAACGGAATCCTTATTGGATAGTACGGCGGTAATGGGCAATGTTTATTTTTACACCCTTACGGCCACCGATGGGGCGGGCAATGCAACCACAGGCCGCAGCGGGGAAATTGACTATGAAACGGGGCTGCGGGGGCCGGTAAAGGATTTTACCGCCACAGCCGATGTAAAGTTACGGACGGTGAACCTGCGTTGGTCTTATCCACTCAAGGCAGAAACATGGTACCTGTACCGCTGCAAAAAGGGCGAACCGATGGTACTGTACCAAACACTGGAGGGCAATATAAACCAGTGGAAGGAGGACAGGCTGGCGGTGGGGTTCGTTTACCAGTACCAAATCAAAGGGGAACTGAAAGGGGATTTGCTCACGGAGATAAGCAGGATAGTGGAGGTCAAATATTAGTTTAAGGTTGGTGATGTTCAGCAAGGCGGACGACCGGCCTTTTATACTCTCATGTTTGTTTTGTGCCGGTCGGGGGGTGTTTGCGAAAGCGGCACCCCTTTTTTATACCCCCCCAACGCCTGAATCTTGCGCAGGGGAAAACCGTTTACAATGCGGGTCAATGGCAATTGCCGGGAGGTCCGTATCTCCCGGCAAATAACGAGCGGGCCGAAATGTGGTATTATTAAGGGAACAGCCGGGGCAAATTAACGGTTAAAACCCAAGCCCCAGCCCCCATTGGCCTAACCTTTTAACAACTTGTACAATTGTGCCAAAATAGCCAGTTCCTCCAATATTTGGTTTGAAATTTGTCCTAATGGGGTCACAAACAAAGCCGCTCTTGTAGCGGCTTTGTCTATTGCAGCAAGTGGACGAGCAATTTATCCCGCATTAATATCACCAATCATTTTTTCAATAGAGTTTTAATTTTAAGCAAACTGATCAAATTTTGTCATTGCTTGGCGGGAAGTCCCAGCGGGATCACAAAGTGAGACTAATCCCGGCGATAAATCGCCGGGATTTTTTTTGCGATAGCAAAAAGCTGGGACGAGAAGTTTATCCCGCCTTTTTGCTCCAAAGTATTTTTTTAGCAGGTTTTGATTAGTAAACGAAATGATACATTTCAGAAACTGCCTGCGGGAAGTCCCAGCGGAATCACAAGTTTTAAAAGCCGCAATAGTTGCGGCTTATGTCATTTAACCTTTTGGTACATACGAACCTTCATTATTCATTTGTTGTTTTCAGAAGCAAATAGTTTTCTAAAAGGAAACTTTTCGTTAGTTTTGCTTAGTGTTTAACATTATTAACCGCAGAATATTGCTTGAGTATTGTGCAAAATACCCCGATGCAGCTACCGCATTGCAGCAATGGTATTATGAGTTGTTAAACTGTGATTTTAAAACATTTAATGATTTAAAACGGGTATATGGCAATGCGAGTCTTGTGGCTGACGACCGGGTAGTATTTAATATTATGGGGAATCATTATAGATTGGTGGTAAGAATTGTGTTTGAATATAAAGTAATTCAGATGAAATGGTTTGGCACTCATGCAGATGATGATAAAATTGATGTAAAAACTGTTCAAAATAAAAAAAGATAGTTATGGAACTCAGAATTATTAAATCAAAAAAACAATACGAAGATTATCTTCACTGGATAGATGTGCAGTTTGATAAAAAGATCAAACCCAATACCTCATTGGGCGAAAAATTAGAACTGGCACTTTTGCTGGTTAAACAATATGAAGATGTGCATTTTGCTATCCCAATACCTAATGCCATTGATGCCATCAAAGTAAAAATGCAGGAGTTAGGTTTAAAAAATAAAGACCTTGTTGGTAAAATAGGCAGTAAAGGTTATGTATCAGCATTGCTCAATAAGAAAAAACCACTTACTTTGGAATTGGCAAAATTATTTCATACAGAGTTTCGTATACCCGCAAATATTTTGCTTGCATAACTTTCCAAAATCAAAATGCAGCAATTTTCTGTAAATCTTCAAGCAAAAGGTTCAACATTTATACCATTGCGTTCACAAACAAAGCCGCTCTTGTAGCGGCTTTGTCTATTGCACCAAGTGGACGAGCAATTTATCCCGCATTAATATCACCAATCATTTTTTCAATAGAGTTTTAATTTTAAGCAAACTGATCAATTTTTGTCATTGCTTGGCGGGAAGTCCCTGCGGGATCACAAATAAAGCCGGTTATTTGAGAGGCTTTTTCTATTGTGGCCTATCGAAGAGCAATGAATGAATCCCGACTGTACAGGACAAAGTTTTTTTCAATTGTGTGATTACAAAAATAACAATGTCAGGAAGGGGTACTTCTGAAAAAAATATCAGTGGCGGCTGTGCCAAAATATCCCCAGTATACTCCAAGGGCACAGTTTGAAGATACTATACACGGGGCTTATGGAAAGACATGTATAAAAGATACATCCACTGTTTAAAACAGTTTTGCAGTACCATAATAGATGCCGGTGCAGGTAAATGACTTCCGGGCGGCTATGATAAATGCAGTACCTTTAATTAATCCATAATAGGCCTCTGTAGTACTGCGAAGGAAATGGCATATGGATTGTATCGTACTGTGGTGATCATTTTAGTGGCTTCCCCATAAAATATTATTACTGTATTGCAGGGGCTTTAAAGGTGCAGACATTGAACAGCATAATTCTGCAGTTGGCATTGGGGCTGCTGCAGCAGTTTTTTTTAATTGTAGTGTTACGTCCACAGAACTTTGTTTTGGAATGAAAGGCTAAGTTTTGGCATCTGTAGCTGCTTTATTCAAAACTGATAAAACAAGCAATACACCGGGTATGAATACAAACAAAAAAATAACAATTAAAGGCATCTTTCAGGTATTAAAGGAATCTTTTATTTCATCTGACGAGGACAAGGTAACCAAACTCAGCGGCTCTTTGGCTTACAGTACCATCTTTTCGTTTGCGCCACTGCTCATTGTTATCATCTCCCTGTGCGGACTTTTTTTAGGAAAAGAAGCCATTGAAGGAACCATCTATCAACAGATGAAAGGATTTTTAGGGGCGGAATCAGCAGCCCAACTGCAGGACATCATAAAAAATGTGGCTACTTCGGGCAATACCAAAACGGCTATCCTGGTAGGAGGTATTACCTTGTTGATTGGCGCAACAGCCATTTTTAGTGAAATACAGGACTCTATCAATGGTATTTGGGGAATAAAACCCCGACCCAAAAGAGGGTGGCTTCAATTTTTAAAAAACAGGGTTATTTCTTTTTCACTAATTGTGGGACTGGGTTTTCTATTATTGGTTTCTTTAAGCATCAATGGCTTAATAGATGGGTTTAACGCAAAATTACAAGTATGGTTTCCACAGGTTTCCATCGTTTTTTTTTATATTATCAATATTGTAATGACCGCTTTGATTGTTACCTTCATATTTGCAGTGATCTTTAAAGTGTTGCCAGATGCCGCTATCAAATGGAAAGACGTATCAACCGGGGCATTTGCAACGGCCTTGTTATTTATGCTGGGTAAATTCGGCATATCCTTTTATATCAGCAAAAGTAATGTGGGGGGTACCTTTGGCGCTGCAAGCTCCCTTGTGATCCTGCTTGTTTGGATTTACTATTCTTCGATTATCTTATATTTTGGAGCCGAATTCACAAAAGCCTGGTCATTGAAATATGGCTCCCCCATTAAACCTAACCACTATGCAGTAACAACCAAGACCATTGAAGTGCAAACAGACAGTGCAACTATCCAGCAGAGCGAAGCGAAAGCAAAAGATATTCAAAAAGAAAATTGAAAAGGGACTGAAAATAAAGGAGGGAATGATCATTTTAAGTTACTTTCTTTTTACAACAGGATTTTATTGGCCTGTCAATATCCCGGTTCCAGGGTCAGGAGTGTTGGTTAAAAAGAGAATTTGACCTCTAAAGCAGCTAAGTCAAGGTATTCAGTAGCTTGTACAATTGCGTCAAGACTGCCAATTCCTCTGGTATTTGGTTTGAAATTTGTCTTGTTGGGATCACAAAAAAGTTACTTCAAAAGAGTGACCTTTTTTAATATGGGACACCCTGTTATTTTATACCATTTATAATTACTATTCCGTCCAAACTTTTCTGGTATAATACCGACCTGCTTTGAGTAAGCACAATTAGATTGGACTAATTAATAAGTAGCGTCGGTATTATATTCAGTAAAACGGCTTCTGTTCTATTCATTTCTTGTATCCTTTGGAATACCTCTTCTTTTGTATCGCAAGGTTCGCAATGGTTACGCAATGAACGCAGGGAAATACATTAGCGCCTTGCTGAAATAGGACATTTTTTTAAACTACTGAAAACCCATTGCCTCCCTTGCGGTTCCCGGCGCACTTTGCGGTACTTTTTCTTTTGTATCGCAAGCTTCGCAATGGTTACGCAATGAACGCAGGGAAATGCATTACAGGCTTGGTGAAATAACACAATTTTTTTAGCACACTGAAAACCTCTTGCGTCCCTTGCGGTTCCCGGCGCACTTTGCGATACATCCTTTTTTCAGTAGCTTTACCCTATGCCAACAATTATTTTTACAGAAGAAAACTGTAACAGGGAAAATCTCTTTCCCTTTACGCTCACCAGGCATATACCCGATATCCGCATTGGAGCATTCACCATCCGGGAAAAATGGGAGCGGATGCTCAAGCTGCCTTCTGCAGACCTGTGGCAGGGCAATTACCTTGACAATGAACTTTCCGTAAAGCTGGGTAAGCAAATGGCTGCTGGTAACTATCTGTTCATTTCAGCTAATGTACTTCCTGATGCTGCCATCATCCGCAATGTAAGAGCGCTGAAAAAGGGAGAAGCGCTGCAAGATATGGCTGGTAACCTGATAGCGGCAAAGTTTTCAGAAAAGAACATAGGCCGCAATGGACAACCCGTTTTCAACAATACATTCACTTTGGCAGCGGAAGTAATCCGCTTGCAGTATCCCTGGCAGATATTTCAATTAAACGATTGGGCCATCAGGCAGGATTTTATTTTGTTAATAGCCGGAAGAAAAAGCAAGGGCATTGATGCAAGCAACCGGGTGTACAATAAAAAAAATATTTTTGTTGAAACCGGTGCAACAATCAGAAACAGTATTATTAATGCGGATACCGGGCCGGTATACATTGGGAAAAATGCTGTGGTGCAGGAAGGTTGTATGATACGGGGCCCTTTTGTACTCGGTGAAGGATCGCTTCTGAAAATGGGTGCTAAGATATATGGTGCCACCACGCTTGGCCCTTATTGCCTGGGCGGCGGCGAAATAAAAAACAGCATACTGATGGGGTACAGCAACAAGGCACATGATGGATACCTTGGTGACAGCGTGATAGGGGAGTGGTGCAACCTGGGAGCAGGTACCAGCAACAGCAATATCAAAAATACCTGCGGCGATATCGTATATGATAATGGTACTGGTAAAAAACTGCCTGCTGCCGGTAATAAAGGGGGACTGCTGATGGGCGACCACTCTAAAGCGGCCATTAATACAGCTTTTAATACCGGAACGGTGGTGGGTGTTTGCTGTAATATTTTTGGGGCGGAGGCTGTGCCGAAATATACGGGTAATTTCTGCTGGGGTGCAGCCGGTACATTAAAATACGAACTTGAAAAAGCGGTAAGAGATATTGATAACTGGAAAAAATTAAAAGGATTTACTGTCACCGAAGCGGATAAAAAAATATTAAAGCATATTTTTGAGCAACATTAAAACAATAACAACATGCGCAAACAAATAGCGGCGGCTAACTGGAAAATGAACCTTACCCTGCAGCAGGGCGAAGCACTGATAGCTGAACTGCTTGCCACCCCACATCATTTAAAGGAGCATCAGCAGGCTGTATTTGGCGTGCCTTTTCCATACCTGCAGGCGGTAAAGCAGCAACTGACTGGTAAAGCTGGTGTTTTTATAGCAGCACAAAACTGCTCTGATAAAAAAAGCGGGGCCTATACCGGCGAAGTAAGTGCCGAAATGCTGAAGAGTATTGATGTAGACTATATCATTATTGGCCATAGTGAGCGCAGGGAATATTTTAATGAGAGCAATGCCATTCTGGCTGGAAAAGTGGATATATGCATGGCCAATGGAATGAAGCCCATCTTTTGCTGTGGTGAGCCATTATCAATAAGGGAAGCCGGCACTCAAAATGATTATGTAGAAAACCAGTTGATTGAAAGCCTGTTTCATCTTACAGCGGAACAATTGGATGGTTTTGTAATTGCTTACGAACCAATATGGGCAATCGGTACAGGTAAAACGGCGAGCAGTGAGCAGGCGCAGGATATGCATGCACATATACGCAGCGTGTTTGCAGCACAATACGGGGCCACAACGGCTGAGAGTATTTCTATTTTATACGGTGGCAGCGTAAAAGCGGCCAATGCAGCAGAAATATTTGGCAAGCCGGATGTGGATGGCGGATTGGTAGGTGGTGCTTCGCTGGTGGCGGCTGAGTTTGCAGCCATTATCAATGGTCTAAAATAAAATCTTATTTATACGGCAGCTCCCTGTAACATATTGCTCATTCGCCAGCGGCACTGGATGCTGCGGCTGCTTTCATTGAGGGCGGTGGTAAACCGCAGCATCTTGTACGAACTGAAGGAAGGAGAGCCGGTGATGATACCGGTTATTGATGAAGAGACCGTTCTGGTGGTTACCAACGGATTTCATTCATCTGAAAAACTGCAATTGAAATTTGAACCGGCCAGTACTTATTTTTTCCAGGTAAATGCTGTGGTGAACAATGCAGGTATAGCTCTGGCACTGGGGATAAGCCTGCTGCTGTTTGTATTGTATGCTTTTAACGGCAGCAGTATTTTACTGATAGCGGCCAATATGCCCGTGCTGGTGCTGATATGGTTATTTTTTCTGCAACCCTCCCGTGCCATTGTACTTAAGCCATGGCAGCCGGAAGCTGCAGCAATTAGGAATTAAGAATTAAAAATTAAGAATTCTTTCGCCTCAAGGTCTCTGCCCTGGTAAACCTGCAAATATTATACACTAACCGGCAGGACATTGGGGATGGTTATATTACCTGCTTACTGGCGCAGGGCTCCAGCCCTGATGCCTGTTGTTACTAATATTTCTTTCGCCCCAATGTCTCTGCCCATATAAACCTGCAAATATTATACACTACCCGGCAGAACATTGGGGATGGCTTTGGCTGCTTTGCACTTGTGGCCCTGATGCCCATTGTTACTAATATTTTGCAATGCTGCTAAGTAATACCGACGCTACTTGTTAATTAGTCCAATCTAATTGTGCTTACTCAAAGCGGGTCGGCATTATACCAGAAAAGA
>JANMIG010000039.1:0-5565 GCA_031375675.1 Chitinophagales bacterium | reverse complement strand
ATTTTGGCGGCAAGCCGGGCTGCTTTTAAACTATGACCACCCAAATCGAAAAAATTATCCCTGGTACTGATGCGGCTTTCTTCAAGCCCCAGCACTGCACTCCAGATGGATAAAAGGCGGGCTTCCACGTCATTGACAGGGACAACATAGTCAACGCCGGTTGTAAGCTGCAATCCTTGTATGCCGGGCAAAGCCTGCTTGTCTATCTTACCATTTTGGGTGAGCGGAAGTGCATCCAGCTGCACATAATAGCCTGGTAACATATAGCCCGGCAAAGTCTTGCTCAGATAGGCACGCAGCAGCGATACATCTGCCGGATGGCTGCATACAAGATAAGCTGCCAACTCATTTTCACCATGTTCATTACGGATTGCCTGTACCGTACAGGAGGATACACCTTCATAGCCCGAAAGCGCATTGACAATCTCTCCCAATTCTATACGGTAACCACGGATCTTTACCTGGTCATCTATACGACCAGAATATAAAAGATCGCCAGTGGAAAGCCACTTGCCTGCATCACCGGTTTTGTACATCCGCCCTTGCTGGCGGAAAGGATCATTCAAAAATTTATCTTCGGTCATAGCCGCATTGTTCAGATACCCTGAAGCAACGCTGACACCTGCTATATAAATCTCACCAATAATACCCGGTGCACAAAGGTTTTTATTTTTATCAAGAATATATATTTGCGTACCAGCTATCGGCCTGCCAATAAGCACAGGTTCATCCAGACTCAATTCCTTTACCACACAACCAACTGTAGCCTCCGTAGGGCCATACTCATTGTACACCCGTATAGCAGGATTAACCTGTTTCAATATACGAACATGCTCTTCTGTAACCTCCTCGCCACCTACTATTACACAACGGCAAGCCGAAGATGTTATATCAAGATCCCTGAGTAAATGAACGTGTGAGGGTGTAAGCTTAATGCTGTTAATACCACTGTTATCGCTAAAACTATGAGATAATATAGCCGAAATATCCTGATGCTGCTCGTACACAGTAAGACAGCCACCGGTAGTGAGTGAACAAAATATACTTGTAACAGTCAAATCAAAAGACAAAGAAGTAAACAATCCAAAACTGGCATTCTTTTCCTCCCCAAAATAATAGTGATTGGCCCAGTGAACATAATTATAAAGGTTTGCATGACTGATACAGCAACCTTTAGGTTTACCTGTTGACCCTGATGTATAGATTATATAAGCCAGTTTATCAGTACTTGTAACAATCGGCGGAACAGTACTGTCATAGAGCATCTGTGTTTTTGCAAACTCATAAATATAATCATCATCAATCACCAGCTTGCACCCGCTATCGGAAATCATGTAATTCTTCCTTTCTGCCGGGTAATCTGGATCAACCGGCAGGTAGGCTGCACCTGATTTCAATATACCTAACAAAGCAACAATCAGCCATTCGCTGCGTTGCATCTGCACAGCCACTATGTCTCCACCAGCTATATCAAATTTATTTTTCAGGTAAAGCGCAAGCCTGTTTGCATTTTCATTCAGTTCTTTAAAGCTTAATGTATTTTCATCAAACCGTACGGCTGTATTATCCGGGGTCTGCAAAACAATTTCCTCAAACATCTGAAGCACTGTTGTACCGGCGGCATAAGCAGAATGACTGTCATTAAAAACATTCAGTACAAGATGCTGCTCTTCATTGCTCATGTATTCGAGTGCCATAAGCGGTGCTGATGATTGCCGCAAGATGGATGAATAAATATTTTCAAGATGGACGGCCATTTGAGCAACCACATCATGGTCATATACATCACTGTTGTATTCAATATCCAGCTTCAATCCAGCTGCTGTTTCTTCAAAATCAAAAGACAGATCGAATTTACTTCCCGTATTCAAAATATTTTCACAGGGCATAATCTGCAGGCCGGGCAAACTATTTTCCACATTACTGTTTCTGATATTTGCATTTTGAAGTACTACCGAAATATCAAAGAGCGCATTCCTGCTTATATCTCTTTTGAGATTCAAATCCCCTGCCAATTCGTCAAATGGATATAATTGATGCCCGTATGCTCCAAGAGTGACACCCTTGATATTTTCAAGCAGTTCTTCAAAACTGTCTTCTGCATTAAAAACAGTTCTTAACACCAGCGTATTTATATAAAAACCAATCTGATCCTCCAGATCTGCATGGTTTCTACCTGCAACAGGGCTGCCAATAACAACATCACACTGACCGGTATATTTGTAAATCAATACTTTTATACCTGCCAAAAGCCCCATGAATAAAGTGGCTCCATGCTGCTGCGAAAGCATCTTTATTCCCTTACTGATATCCTCTCCCAGCATTCTCTTCACCGAACTTCCGTTAAATGTTTTAACAGGAGGTCTGCGCTTACTCATTGGAAGATTGTGAACAGGCAGATCGCCCCCGAGCCGGCTCAACCAATAATTTCTGTCATCATTAAATAGTCCGCCGTTAAGTTGCTGTTGCTGCCATGCGGCATAATCTTTATATTGAATGGTCAATTCATTTTCAGAAATGCCCCCGGTCTCTCCGTATGACTTATAAAACAACAGTAATTCATCTACCAGTATACTTACAGACCACGCATCGCTTACAATATGGTGCATTGCAAAGGCAAGTATACATTTATCTTCATTGATGCGGTACAGTACAGCACGCAGCAAAGGACCCGAAACAAGGTTGAACGGCTGAACAAAATCATACCGGATATATTCAGCTGCTGCTTCCTCAGAAAAATTGTCTAAATCCCGTGTTTGTACGGAGAAATTCACATCCCCTGCATCAAGTATAAACTGCTTTATTTCCCCGGTTGCATCTTCACGGAAAACAGTTCTCAGGCTTTCATGCTTTTGAATCAGCATATCAAAGGCAGTATCAAGAGCGGCCCTGTTAAGTTTGCCCGCAAATGTATAAGCGGCGGATATATTGTATGAAATATTCGCATCTTCAAACTGGCTCAATACCCACAACCGTTGTTGCGCAGACGACAAGTTGTATCCATCTCGTTTTTCAGCAAGCGGAATATTGTAATTGATCACCTTTGATCCTCCGGTTATCAGGGTTGCCATGTCCCTTAGTTCCAGGCTGCTGAATACATCTTTTATTGACAGGTTTACATTGAACTCCCTGCGAATTATTCCAAGCAGCGAAACAAGTTTCAGGCTATGCCCGCCCAGTTCAAAAAAGTTACTGGTGATACTGATTTTTTCCCTGCTGATCCCAAGCACTTTACTCCATATGAGTTGCAGCCTGTCCTCTGTCACTGTACCCGGAGCCTGATATTGGTCATACGGTACTGCCAGTTCATCAAGATATGTGTGCAATTGTTTCCTGGATATCTTTCCATTTGCATTAAGAGGCAGTGCATCCAGCTGCATTATGAACTCAGGAATCATATAGCCTGGTAATTTCTCCTTCAGGTAACTCTTCAATGCATTTTTATCAAGTTCAATTTTACTTACAATAAATGCTGCAAGAACTGCATCATCTTCCCCTGACGGCTGAAGGGTAACTACGGCTGCATCAACTCCATCGTACTGTCCTATAACAGCTTCAATTTCTCCTGTCTCTATGCGGAATCCTCTTACTTTAACCTGGTAATCTATACGGCCGATATACTCAACCAATCCATCAGGCAGCCACCTGCCATTGTCGCCTGTACGATACATTTTTTCTCCGGGACGAAACGGATTGTCAATAAATTTCTCCGCAGTAAGATCAGCCCTGTTTAAATAACCACGGGCAACGCCTACACCGCCAATACATATTTCCCCAGGTACGCCTGCAGGGCACAAGTGACCGTTTTCATTTACGATGTATATATATGTATTTGCAATCGGCCGGCCGATGGGAATAATTTTGGACAAAGGGGTTGTATCGTAATATGTTACATCTATACTCGCTTCCGTTGGACCATACAGGTTATAAACAGGTATTGCAGATTCAGCATACCACAACTGAACAGTTTTCAGCGGCAATGCCTCCCCACTGGCCATTATTTTATTAAGGGAACTGATGCGGTTCCGGTTTTCATTACCGGCCAACAATCCATCTATAAAAATCTTCAGCATACTTGGAACAAAATGGACACAGCTGACCTGGTTCCCTGCTATCAATCCTATGATTCTTTCAGGAGAATATATATCATCATCATGACACAAAACCATTTTACATCCCCATGCCAATGGCATAAAAATTTCCCAAACAGACACATCGAACGTGTAACTGGTTTTTTGCAACACTACATCATTATGATTAAACCCGTAATATTGCCACATCCATTCAATCCGGTTTATTACACCCGCATGCGCAAGAATACATCCTTTGGGATTGCCCGTTGAACCTGATGTATATATTACGTAGGCGATATCACCCGGCTTGTTGATTTGCCTGGGATTTTTGCTGCTATACCTGCCTTCTTCATTCCTGAATTTTTCAAGCTCATGCTGATCCAGTACTGCTTTACAATTACTGTCTGCAATTATATAGTTTGTTCTTTCTGCAGGGAAAGCCGGATCCAGGGGAACATAGGCGCCACCTGACTTCAATACGGCCAGAATTGATATAATCATCCACTCACTTCTGTGCAGCTTTATACAAACCAGGTCATCCGGCTTGATTTTATAAGTAGTCTTAAGATAACGGGCCAGTTGGTTAGCTTTCGCATTTAACTCACGGTAAGTCATTCCGGCCCCTTCATAAATCAGTATTACTTCATCAGGTCTTAGTTCTACCTGCTGCTCAAACAAGCTTGTGAGTGTGGCAGACTGATTGTAAGTTATCGAATCGCTTCCTCTGCCAAATTCCAGCAGCCTTAATTCCTCCGCCTTATCTGCAATACTCAAATCCTTCACTTTGCTGTAAGGGTTATCCGTCATTTGTTCTGCCAACCGTATTAAATGCCCCCTTAGTGAAGAAATTTGCCAGGCTTCATACAAATTACCATTGTAATCAAACCTTATGACCAATTTATCTGACGGTATAACGGTAATGGTAAAATCATAATTAGTATGCTCATATACATCTGCTGCCAAAAAGGAGAGCCCGCCGGTACCTTCTGTGCTGCCTTCGAGCATTTCCTGCAATGGATAATTTTCCACCACCATCAACTGGTTGAATAAATCACGGCCAGCCTGGCTCTGCAACTGCACTTCGGCCAACTGAACATAATGGTGGCTGCTGCCGGCTATCCAATCCTGCTGCACTTGTTTTAACAACTCTGATACACCCATCTCAGGTGATATGTTCACCCGCACAGGTACCGTATTGCTGAACAGGCCTATCATCTCCTCTACTCCTTCCAGCTCAGCCGGACGACCCGATACTACTGATCCAAATACCACATCACTGCTTTGGGTATAACGGCTCATCAAAACTCCCCATAAAGTCTGCAAAAAAATACTCTCGGTTATGCCAAGGCTACGGCACAAACTGCGGATGCCGCTTACCAATGTATCCGAAAGTGCAAAATCAAGTTTCAGTGGCTCATAACCTGGTAACTGCTCCACCCCAGGCTTACGGCATGGCTCCCACAAACGGCTGCCTGATTCATAACCAGCCAAA
>JANMIG010000038.1:0-10323 GCA_031375675.1 Chitinophagales bacterium | reverse complement strand
GCAAACTGCAGACAGGATGTTACCATGCTTATCATACGCAGATCAATGACATACTGTTAAGCGCATTGGTGTCGGGACTGCAGGGTGTATTTACCACAGACAGGGTACTTGTATCGCTGGAAGGGCACGGTCGTGAGAGTTTAGGGTTTGAGGCCGACATCAGCCGCACCACGGGGTGGTTTACAACCTGGTATCCAGTAGTACTGTCCTGCTCAGCAGATATGACAGAGCAGCTGGTATCAGTAAAAGAAACGCTTCACCGTGTACCCAATAAGGGCATCGGTTACGGTATACTGCGGTATATCACCGGGGCAGGTTTTAATTGTAATCCTGAGATTGGTTTTAACTACCTGGGTGATTTTGGGAGTGGTGCCGGTGGCAGCAGTTCACCGGCAGAGGGCAGCGGCAGTATCAATGTTTTTGAATACAGTTCAGATTACCGCGGCACCGAAGCCGGAGGGGCTATGAAGCGCAGTGTGCTGCTGGATGTATCAGGCATGATTACCGGGGGGATATTACACATGTCGGTAAGTTACAGCCGTTCTCAGTACACCTCTGCAAGGATGGAGCAGCTGATTGCCGGCTACCGTGAGCACCTGGAGTCGCTGATAGCATATCTGAGTACAGAAGTGCGGCGCCATCTAACGCCTGCAGACCTTACGTACAAGGAGTTGAGTACCGCCGAAGTATCCGCCCTCGACCAGGATGGCAGCCTTGAAGATGTATACGGCCTCAGCCCCCTGCAGGAAGGGTTGTATTACCAGTGGCTGATGGATCAGCAATCGGCAGCTTATCTCATACAAACCAGCTACAGGCTTAAAGGCAAAGTGCGTATAGACTTGATAGAGTACAGCTATAACCAGTTGGTTTCACGTCATGCCAGTTTACGTACATCTTTTACAGGTGAATACAGCGACAGGTTATTGCAGGTTGTGAAAAAATCAGTAAAACCTGATTTTATATTCAGGGATGTCAGCCAGGATAGTGGATTTTCAATCAGTGAATATAAGATGGCTGATGTAGCTGCAGGTTTCAATCTTAACAAAGGGGCACTGATGAGGCTGAGGGTATTGTGTGTGGAAGACGATACCTATGAGTTCATCTGGAGCCATCAGCATATACTGATGGACGGGTGGTGCGGAGGCATTTTGATCAAAGAGTTTTTTGAAATATATTACGCAGCATTGCAGGATAGCGATGTTCAGTTGAAAGCTGTTCATCCGTATGCCAGTTACATAAGCTGGTTGCAAAAGCTTGACAAGGAAAAATCACTGCAATACTGGCGCCAATATCTTGAAGGATATGATACAGTGAGCACAGTGCCAAAGCAGGTGTCGGAAACCGTTTCGGGTATTCTTAAAAAAACATTTACACTTAACAGGGAAGATCAGCAACTGCTTACTAAGTTGTGCGGGGAGACAGGGATAACAGAGAGCATTTTTATCCAGGCCATGTGGGGTATTTTACTGAGTGTATATAATAATGCTTCCGATGTGGTGTTTGGAGCGGTAGTATCCGGGCGGCCTGCTGAGCTTGAAGGAGTGGAAGAGATGATTGGACTGTTCAGCAATAGCATACCCGTAAGGATAAAAACCGGTGGTGAAATGACGGTGGTGGATTTTCTGAGAAAAGTAAAACAGGATGCCATTGATGCTGCACCGCATCATTATATACAGCTTGCAGATGTGCAATCGGTGAGTGAGCTTGGAAGAAACCTGCTGGATCATGTCCTGGTATTTGAAAACTATCCGGTTCAGGAAATGGTGGCGGCCGGAGTTAATAACTCAGGGCTACTGTCTCTGGTGTCGGCAGATGTATTATATGAACAAATAAATTATGACTTTACACTTACGGTAACACCAGGCGAGCTGCTGGAGTTCAGGTTTGATTGCAATAGTGAATTTTATAATGAGCAGCAGCTTGACCGCCTCAGGCATCACCTGCTTACCATAATAAGTGATGCTGTAAGAAATCCCGGAAAGTCTGTTCTTGAAATAAATTGTACAGATGAAAAAGAGAAGCATCAGGTGCTGTATGAATTTAATATTGCCGGAAACATGCACTATGCTGGAAAAACACTCACAGATTTATTTAGGGAACATGCAGCCCTGTATCCTGAAAAGCAGGCATTGGTGGCCGGTTCAACCAGTATGAGTTATGGCGAACTGGATGAAAAATCAGATTGCCTGGCCCGCTATTTAAAGAAAAAATTCACTATTGGCCGGGATTCAATTGCAGGTATCATGATGGACCGGAGCGAGTGGATGATGATAGCAATACTCGGCGTACTAAAGAGCGGCGCAGCCTATGTACCTGTAGATCCTTCTTATCCAGGGACGAGGAAATCATTTATAATGAAAGATACTGGTATGCAGGTTTTGCTTACCCAGGCAGATTATATATTTGATCTGGATTACTATGAAGGGTCAATACTTGCATTGGATATAGAGTGGAGTTTTATAAAGGAGGAAGAAAGTGAAAATGTAATAATAAGTGAAGTAAAAGGCAATGATCTGGCTTATATAATTTACACGTCAGGTTCTACCGGTACTCCTAAGGGTGTAATGATAGAACACGAGGCTATTTCAAATACGATACTGGCACAGCGGGAATTATTTGGTGCTCAGCCTGGGTCTCATCACCTGCAGTTTGCATCAGCATCATTTGATGCATCGGTATCAGAAATATTTGTGTCTTTGCTTTCGGGTGGCGTATTGTGCATAATAAGTGAGGCTGAAAAGAAAGACCCCTTACTGCTCACAAATTATATCAGCAGTAACAACATTGATATAGCAACTATTCCTCCTGCATATCTGCAATTACTTGATGTACAGAATTTGTCGGGATTAAAGCACCTGGTTACTGCTGGCGAAGCAGCGGTAAAAGAAAAAGTACAGGCATTCAGTCAGTTCGGTGATTACAGCAATGCATACGGCCCTACGGAAACCAGTATCTGTGCAACAGTATATACTAACCGGAAAGACAGTCAAATCAGGCAATCCAGGGTTCCTGTAGGCCGCCCGATTGATAATACCTATGTGTATATTCTGAATGAGCATCAGGGTATAATGCCTGTTGGTATTCCCGGGTATATATATGTAGGTGGAGCAGGCCTTGCAAGAGGATATTTGAATAACCCGGTACTTACGGAACAATCATTTATTCCTGATCCTTTTAAAAAGGGAGCCCGCATATACAGAACAGGCGATACCGGCTGCTGGTTAGCTGATGGTAATATTGAATTTACAGGCCGAAAAGACAGCCAGGTTAAGATAAGTGGTTACAGGATAGAGCTGGAGGAAATTGAGAAAACTGCACAGCAGCATGGTTGGGTAAATGAAGCAGTGGCTGTGATAAAGGATGATAAGAAGGGCAGCAGGGATATTGCCTTGTACTATTCTGTTGTTCCGGAAAAAGCAGGTGAGTCTGGCAGTACAAATTCGCTGGCGGGTGAAGTTAAAACGATACTGGCGGCAGCATTACCCCAGTATATGGTGCCCAGGTATTTTGTTCAACTGCCACAATTGCCGTTGAATACCAGTGGTAAGATAGACCGTAAATCATTGCCTGATCCCGAAACTGTACCGGGCCAGACAGGAGAGGATTATATCCCACCTCAAACGGAAACCGAAAAAGCACTTGCATTTATTTGGAGCGATGTATTGGGTATAGAGCAGGAGAGGATTGGGTTGAATGACAACTTCTTCGACCTGGGAGGTCATAGTTTAAAGGCTATCCGGCTGGTAAGTATGATTCATAAACAACTTGATGTGATAGTCGGGTTGAAGGATTTATTTACGAATCCAACCCTTTTTGAACAGGGCCAACTGGCAGCCGGAATTAATAAAACAGCTTTTGAACCAATTGAGCCGGTAGCTATTCAGCCTGATTACCCGTTATCATCCTCTCAGCGCAGGCTCTGGGTATTAAGTTATTTTGATGAAAAGGGTAATGCTTATAATGCACCCGGGGCAAAAATACTTGAGGGTACCCTGGATACAGAAGCTTTCAGTTATGCTTTTAACAATCTGGTGGAAAGGCATGAAATTCTGCGCACTTTATTTAAAGAAAATGAAAGAGGCGAAGTAAGGCAGCAGGTATTTTCAATTGAAGCATTAAAGCCTCAGCTTGAATATTTTGACTGCAGTACTGAAAAAAATCCCGAAGGCCATATTGAAAAATTTGTAAAGGAGATTTTTGTAAAGCCCTTTGATATGGCCACCGGCCCATTATTACGGGCAGCATTAATTAAGGTAACTGATGCCCAATGGGTTTTTGTATATGTAATGCACCACATCATTAGTGATGCCTGGTCAATGGAAATACTGGTGAAGGAGTTGCTGTTATCGTATAATGCCTGCCTGGGCAGCACTAAAGAGGAATTGCCTGCGCTGCCTGTTCAATACAAAGACTATTCGGTATGGCAGCTTAATCAACTGGCAGGTGAAACCCAGCAAAAGAACAAAGCATACTGGCTAAATCAGTTGCAGGGTGATTTACCGGTACTGGAAATCATTCCTGATAAAAAAAGGCCACTGATACGGGGATACCATGGAGCATTTGTCAATAAAAAAATTGATGAGACCATAAGTAAAAAAATCGAATTATTGAGCCAGTCGAAAGGAGGAACCTTGTTTATGGGGCTTTTGACTGCTGTTAAAATTCTATTGTACAGATATACCGGTGTGGGGGATATTGTGGTAGGCACCACTATTGCGGGAAGAGATCATGCAGACCTGCAAAACCAAATTGGTTTTTATGTTAATACACTTGCACTTCGAACAGGACTTGAAGCCAGTGACTCATTCCATCAAGCACTGGAAAAGGTAAAAAGCGTAACCCTTGCTGCCTTCGAGCACCAGGCTTATCCCTTTGACGAATTGGTGAATGACTTGAACTTACAGAGAGATATGAGCCGGCACCCTTTATTTGATGTATTGGTGGAATTACAGGATAGTACTGCTGGTACTGCATTTGCTCAACCGGGTTCGCTGGATGGACTAACTGTTGCAGATTATATAAGCGATGCAGAAGTGGTGAGTAAATTTGATCTGAGATTTGCTTTTTCGAGAACTGATGCGGGTACTTCTGTAATGCTGGAGTACAATACGGATATATATACCCTTGATACGGTTGAAAGAATGGGGACACATCTTGAAAAACTTATGGAGGCAATGGCAACACTGCCGCAAATTGGAATTCAGCAGGTTGAATATATTAATGATTGGGAAAGGAATAAGCTGATCCATGGATTTAATGAAATGCAGGCGGATAACGGGGATGCAGCATCTGTTGTAACGCTTTTTGAAATGCAGGTGCAACAAAATCCGGATAAGGCAGCAGTAGTTTCAGGTAATACAATTCTTACATACCATGAGCTTAATGTGCGGGCCAACAGGCTTGCCAATCACTTGATTAATGAGGTGCATGTTACCAGCGGTGACTTTATTGGCATAATGATGGACAGGTCTGAACACATAGTTATATCTATAATGGGCATCCTGAAGGCAGGTTGTGCTTATGTACCCATCGATCCTGATTATCCTGACTCACGAAAGGAATATATAGTCAGGGATACAGGTCTCAGCGTACTTATTACCCAGGCTGATGCAATAATCTCCCTTGATTATTTTGAAGGGACTGTAATTGCTGCCGACATTGAATCAGATATGTTTGCACACCAGGATGAATCTCCTGCTGTAGTTTGTGCACCCAATAACCTGGCTTATATTATTTACACATCAGGATCTACTGGTCAGCCTAAAGGTTGCTGTATCACACAGCAAAACCTGGCTTCGTATGTCAAATGGGCCAATAGCTGCTATTTTACAGAAGAGGAAGTACCATCCTTTGGCTTGTACACATCTGTTTCTTTCGATCTTACTATTACCAGTATTTTTTGCCCGCTCACAAAAGGAGGAAAACTGCTTGTGTATCCACAGCAGGAAGATATATCTTCCATCCTGAGGCACAGTTTCAGCGGGACTGGTGGTATTAACTGTATAAAAATAACACCAGCTCATATCAGGCTGCTGAAAAACCTTGATCTCAAAGGATCTGCTGTACACTGCGCCATTGCAGGAGGAGAAGAGGTAACAATGGAACAGGTAAGCATCTTGAAAAGTATCAATCCATCAATAAGAATTTATAATGAATATGGCCCTACCGAAACAACTGTTGGCTGTGTTGTAAAGGAACTTTTTGAGCATACGCCGGTACTCATTGGCAAACCTTTCGCCGGTGTAAATATTTATATACTTGATATGCTTGGCGGACTTTGCGGCATAAATGTAAGCGGAGAAATATGTATTGGCGGCCCGGGTGTTGCAGCAGGTTATCTGAATCAACCAGCTCTTACTGCCGGGAAATTCATCCCCGATCCATTTATCCCCGGTAATATTATCTACCGTACCGGTGATATCGGTAAATGGCTTGCTGATGGAAATATATCCCTTGCAGGCAGAAATGATGATCAGGTAAAGGTGAGGGGATACAGAATTGAATCAGGTGAAGTGGAAGCTGCCATCCAGGGATATCCGGGCGTGCTTTCTTCTGTAGCTGCAGTCCGGAAAACAAAAGAAGGTGAAAATGAACTCATTGCTTATATCATGGCAGGAGAAAATATTGATACAGGAAACCTTCGGAACAGTCTTGCCAAAATATTGCCTGGATATATGCTGCCGTCTCATTTTATACAGGTGCAGGATTGGCCATTGAGTATTAACGGTAAAATTGATAAGAAGCGGCTGCCCGATCCTGCCGGTAGTGCAGGCCACGGGAATATTTCGCATGTAGCACCAAGAAATGAAATCGAAGAGAAACTACTATATATATGGAGCGATGTTTTGGAGATAAGCAGCGATAAGATTGGAGTACTTGATAATTTCTTCGACTTGGGAGGGCATAGCCTGAAAGCAGCAAGACTCGCAAGCCTTGTACAAAAAACCTTTGATTTTAACATAAATCTGAACGATATATTTTCAAACCCCACTATTGAAACAATTGCGAATGTAATAAAGGTTGAAAAGTGGATTGAAGATTCTCAAAACAAAAAGCCGGAAAACCGAAATACAATTGAAGTATGAAAGATGTAATGGATCTTATTCTTGAGCTTGCAAAAGAGAATGTCAGCATTTACCTGGAAGACTCAAAGTTAAAAATTGACACACCAGGTGGCGTTTCTGTGGAGGCTATCGTAAATAAGATACGGCCCAAACGGGAAAGAGTTATTGAGTATCTCTCTAATTTCACCAGCAGGAAAGTATCCCTGATACCACCCGCAGAAATAAGCGACTCATATCCTGTATCTTCCTCGCAGCGGCGGTTATGGATATTAAGCCAGCTGGAAGAAGCCAGTGTTGCATATAATATGCCTTCAGTATATGTATTTACCGGTGCTGTGGATAAGGCTGCAATTGATAAAGCCTTTAACACCATTGTTCAACGGCATGAGATACTGCGAACTGTTTTTTTTACAGATGAAGCTGGAGACGTAAGGCAGGTTGTGAAACCGTCAGACTGGACGAACCTTACCGTTAAGTATTATGACTTACGCAGTAGTGAAGATAGTGTACTGCGCATGCGGCAGTTGATAGCAGCACACAGTACCAGTCTGTTTGATCTCTCTAAAGGGCCATTGATAAGGGCGCAGCTTTTGCAGATTGGCGATGAAAAATGGATTTTTCAATATACCATGCACCATATCATAAGCGATGGGTGGTCGATGAAAATAATGATCAATGAGCTTTTGCACCTTTACAATGCAGGTTTAATGAACAGGGAGCCATCATTATCTGGTCTCACCGTTCAATACAAAGACTATTCAGTATGGCAGCAGGAGAAATTAAAAGCCGGGAAACTGGAAATGCACCGGCAGTACTGGCTTGATAATTTATCAGGTATATTGCCTGTTTTAGAAATGCCGGCAGACATTACCCGGCCCGCCTTTAAAACATACCAGGGAGGAGTTGTCAGCAAGCGGTTAAACTCATCACTTACCGGGCAACTTAAAAAAATTGCTCATGAGCAGGAAGCTACATTGTTTATGGTACTCCTTGCTGCTGTAAATGTTTTTCTATACAGGTATTCAGGCCAAACTGATATTATTGTGGGCAGCCCGGTAGCAAACAGGGAACACACAGATATGGAAGGGCAGATAGGTTTTTTTATTAACACCCTTCCTTTGCGCAGTAAATTCAGTGGTAAAGAGTCTTTTAAAGATATGCTGGCCATTTGCAAAGACACTGCACTCCAGGCATACAGGCATCAATCATACCCTTTTGATGAATTGGTAGATCAGCTGGAATTAAAAGGCGATATGAGCAGGAATGCCCTTTTTGATGTAATGCTGGTGTTGCAGAACACTGATGTGAAAACTGTTTCCGGCGATAAAAATCCCGGCGGAATGATAATTACTGCTTATGAAGAAGCAGGTCATGTTATCAGTAAATTTGATCTGTTGTTTGATTTTGCTGAAAGCGGAGATGAGCTGCAGTTCGGGATTGAATACAGTACTGATATTTTTCATCAGGAAACAGCGGGCAGAATGGCACTGCATTTTGAGCAAATGATCAGTGAGATGGCAAAATATCCTGATGCCGCTGTAAGCAGTATTTATTTATTGAATGAGAACGAAAAAGAAGTCATTATTGCCCAACTGGATGCATCAGCTGTAGCTTACCCTGAAAGCGCAACAATTGTTGATTTGTTCGAAGCGTCTGCAGCAGCGATGCCGGACAACCCCGCTGTTAAGTATGGCAATACTGAATTAAATTACCGTACGCTCAATGAAAAGGCAAACCGGTTGGCTGATTACCTGAAAAAAATACATGGTGTAAATCCTGGTGAACTGGTTGCAATACAGCTCGAAAGAAGTGAATGGCTTATTGTTGCTATCCTGGGTATTTTAAAAGCCGGAGCAGCTTATGTGCCTGTGGATCCTGATTATCCGCAGGACAGGATAGATTATATGCTGGCAGATAGTAACTGTACTGTTGTTATTGATACTTCATTGATGGCAACTTTTAGTGCAAGTGAACATAGTTTCGATAGCAACAATGTTTTATTGAACATAGCGGCCTCTGATCTTGCTTATGTTATTTACACATCCGGTACCACTGGTCAGCCCAAGGGAAGTTTAGTGGAGCATGGTAATGTGGTAAGGCTTTTTAAAACAGAGCAACCCTTGTTTGATTTTGGCCCTGCGGATGTATGGACAATGTTCCATTCTTTTTGTTTTGATTTTTCCGTATGGGAAATGTATGGCGCATTGTTTTTTGGCGGAAAGCTGATTGTTGTTCCTGCAGCAGCTGCAAAAGATCCGCAATTGTACCTGGCTCTTCTGGTCGGCGAAAGTGTTACAGTATTAAATCAAACTCCATCTGCATTTTATAATTTGATTCAGTACGAACAGGGGATGACAATTTCCCTGCAGCAATTGCGGTATGTGATTTTTGGCGGAGAAGCACTAAGTCCTTCTATCCTTAAAAACTGGGTTGCAAACTATCCTGCTGTGCAATTGATTAATATGTATGGCATTACTGAAACCACCGTTCATGTAACCTTTAAAAAATTGACTGCGGAAGATATTGACAGTAACAGTACCAGTATTGGCAAGCCCGTCCCAACACTGTCTTGCTATGTGCTTAATGAAAACCTGCAACTGGTGCCTTACGGTGTTTCTGGTGAACTGTATGTTGGTGGCAAAGGCGTTTGCAGGGGTTATTTGAATAAGCCGGAGTTAACAGCAGAGCGTTTTATTCAAAACCCTTTCAGGCAGGGAGAGCGGCTTTATAAGTCTGGCGACAAAGTAAGATTACTTTCCACTGGCGATCTTTTATATTCTGGTCGTATAGATGACCAGGTAAAGATCCGTGGTTACCGTATAGAATTGGGGGAGATTGTCAATGCGCTTTCGGGCTATGAAGGTGTATCCTCCTGTACGGTACAGGCAATCCGTAATGAACATGGTGAAAATGAGCTGGCAGCTTATCTTGTATGCAGCCATCCGGCAGATGTATCGCTGCTGCGTACCTATCTGAGCAAAACTTTGCCGGGCTATATGGTACCAGGCTATTATGTGCAGCTGGATGCACTTCCGCTCACCCAAAATGGTAAGATAGACAAGCAGGCTTTGCCCGGCATACAAGGGTTGCAGCTTGCAACCGGTGTTGACTATGTTGCCCCTGTCAATGACGTGGAAGCCCGCCTTTTATCCATCTGGAGTGCAGTGCTGGGGCTTGAAGAAAGCCGCATCAGTACCAGGGATAATTTTTTCGATTTGGGTGGTCATAGTTTAAAAGCAGCCCGGCTTGCCGCCAAAAT
>JANMIG010000005.1:0-10600 GCA_031375675.1 Chitinophagales bacterium | reverse complement strand
TACCAATGATGGCGGACATTCCTGGCCAGGTGGCCTGCCCGGCGGCCCCAGCTCCGATCAGCCATCCACCGCCATCAATGCCAACGATTTGCTCTGGAGTTTCTTTCAGCAATATCAACTGCCATAGCGGTAAGTGATTGTTTACCTAAAAGCAGTTATTCAGGTAATGGATAGCTGCTTTTTTAGTTGTGGTAATTTCTACAATCAATCCCATTTTAATAGTGGTGGTATCCTTTACATGTATGGCGGGAAGAACTTCGGGGGCTAAAATTCGCCACGGCCTGGTCTTTGACCAGCGGCAAACGGGTTTACTGTTGTGCTGACTATGAAGCTGATAGCAGTGGCTTTCAAAGGCAACTGAAATATCACTATTTTTGAGATTGGCAAAAGCATCATACAGTAATAAACTAAAAACCGTGCAGCATTAAATGGAAATTGAAATACTTTCAGCAGGAAATATACATGCGCTTGCTGTGCTTGTGCCTGAGTTGTGGCCGGAATGTATTTTTGAAGAAGAGTACGAAAAATACAGTGGCATCATCAATGCTGAAGATGAAATTTGCTATCTCATTAAAGAACAGGAACAATTTGCAGGTTTTGTTCATGTTGCTGCCCGGCATGATTATGTGGAAGGTGCTGATGATTTGCCGGTAGCTTATGTGGAAGCAATTTATGTTAAGCCTGCATACCAGCAGCAGGGCATTGCAACAAGATTGATACATACAGCAGCGGACTGGGCAAGGCAAAAAGGGTTTAAGCAAATGGCCTCAGATACCGGCCTGGTTAATAATGCGGCTATCAATTTTCATAAAAAGGCTGGGTTTACTGAAGTGGAGCGGGTTGTTTGTTTTATTAGAAACCTGTAACCTGGATATGCAGAAAAGAAATAACAGCATGGAGCAGCGGTTTTTTTCATAGCTGGCATAAGCAGATAAAAGGAATAAAGCAGCAGCCGGTTTTGCAGCCTGGGGAACCTGCACCTACTATTCCCCCCGCTTTACCCAAAGCCATCCGCCATTCAACATAAGATAGTGGCCTTTGGCAGGAGAGTAGCCACGGCTTTCTTTGTAGATGCAGGGAATCACTTCACGGCCACCGGCATCCACATATCCAATTTTGCCATTGCGCCGCACTTCCACCGTACTGTCTGTAAACCAACTGTAGCCAATAAATTCGTAAGCAAAGGGCGTTACTTCTTTACCACTGCGGTTGATAAAACCATAAGCGCTTCCTTTTTTTACACCGGTAATGGCCTGCTCAAAATTGCGGGTATCGTCATACAAAAAAGGGATCACTGTAGCGCCTGTACTGTCAATAAATCCCCATTTTTCCCGGGAGGCAGCCATCAGGTAACCATTATAAAACTGCAAACCCAGTTGCTGGTATTTTGCAGGGATGATTTCCCTTCCATTGGTTTCAATTATGCCGTACAGCTTCCCTTTTTTCACCTGGGTATATCCATTGTGCGGCCAGTTGATTTCATTGTACTGCGGCTTCATCTGCACCCGGCCATTGTAATCCATCCAGCCAAGCAGGTTGTTTTCAGTAAAAATAATGTGGCCTGGCAGGGTGAAAGGGTTAAGCCCTTCATACTCACAGTTAAGCAGTATGCGGAACGATTTATCAATCATTCCATACTTTCCATTGATTGCTGTTATGGCCACACTTTTACCACCTTTAAAATCGTCAATCATATCATATATTGAGGGCAGCACTTGCCTGCCTTCGGTATCAATAATGCCGTATTTACCATGGTAATATACCTTTAAATAACCGGGCACATAGCGGATTTTCGCATCATTAGCATCAATGCATTGCAGCCTTTCGTAAATAAGGGGTATTACCACTTCATTTTTTGCATTTACCATGCCGTACAATTGGCTTCTTTTCACAGCAGTAAGCCCGGTATTGCAAGCCATCTCATTATTAGCTATTTCCCAGTTGCGCCAGGTTTCTTTGCAGCCGCTTGTATCGGCTCCACGGGTATTGATGCAGTAAAAGCGACCGTTGCGCATTACTTTGGCCATGCCATTATCAAATTCGGTGGCATCTTCAAATACACAGGCAATCACTTCAGTTCCTTTTGTATTGATGTAGCCCCATTTTTTATTCCGGTTTACCCGTGTGAGGCCGTTACGGAAGTAGCCATTGCAATAATCATATACCGGGGCAGTTACTTCGCGGTAAGCTTCATCAATAAAACCGGTTTTGCCATTTTTACGCACCATAAAAACCGTGGCGCCAGAGTTGTGTAAAGGATTCCGCTGGTAATCGGCTATTGCTTCTGTATCCATCCAGTCGTAGGTATGTGGCTTTATTGTGGTCCTGCTTTCTGTATCGTAAGTAGTAACAGGCTTTCCGTTGCGGTAAAATACAATGTCTTTAGCATACGCATAGCCCCTTCCTTCGTCATATTCCAGCGGCACCAGCACCTGTTCATTTTTATCAATAATACCCCAGCGCCCATTTTTCTTTGCCAATAAATCACCCTGCAGGGGCAGTATATTTTCGTACTGCATGGGTATGCGCACATTGCCAAACGAATCAATCAGCCCTGCCAATTCACCGGGTAGCATAATAAAGTCGCTTGTACTGTGGAGTCTCTCCCTTTTTGAACTGGTATTTTGGCGGGAATAAATTTTGTAGAACCCGTTGAACTGGTAGTCGTCTTTTTGGGGGAATGAGTTTTTAAGCCGGGCGGGTATTTCCTTCACAGTGTGGCCTGACCTGATAAGCCAGGGGCGGTTTTTGTCCGGGTGCGGCGGCAGGTTGGCAAATGCAAGGGTAAGCACATCAAGCGGCAGTGGATTATTGAATGCTTTTACGATTTTTCCGTTTGTATTGCGAAACAGGTATTCGTTGGGGGCAGGTGGTGGAATAATCCTGCTCCAGCTCTCCGCACGGGGACGGGTGCCTTCGTAATAATCCACTGTCCGCACCCAGCGGCCAAGGTGGTCAATTTCAATCATTTGAACACCATTGTAAAAAGGATAGTAAATTGTATCAGGCACTTTTGGCCCGCCTTCCTGTACAAATACAGGCTGAGAACGGGCATTTAATGCCAAAAGGAGCAGGTTGCTCGTGGCTATCACAAAAAAGAGACTCAAGCGGGGCATATATTCGTAAACAGTTAAAAGTGAAACAACCGGTCGGGTTCAACAACCCGTTTGGGCAATGGATGCGGGTAAGTGAACCTTTACATAAACCACATGTAAATATAGGTATCTGCGGGGAGGATTTTTAACGGCAAAGCTGCAGTTAATATACCCGGCAGCGGGTATAGTGATACTTTACACCGGTATTTATCTTTGTATGGATAATATTAAAGCACAGTATATGAAAAAAATAATGCTGCTGGCACTTTTAGCCACATTTTCCGGGCAACAAGCATACACCCAATTTACGCAAGCAGTTAAAGACAGCGTACTTAAAATGCTGAAATACCCCGGCGCTAAGTTTTCCATTTCACTGATGTTTAAGCCGGAAGATTATTTACCTGACAGTGATAAACCTGCTTTACACAAGCTTACCCGGGAGCAACTGAATGCCAGTAAAAAAGGCGATTACACAGATGCATCCATTTACAGGGCCCTGTTTACCAAAAGCTGGTTTGAAGAAAACAACAAACCGGAAGCGGTTGGTCTGTTAACCGAAGCAGGGCAAAAATACCAGGAATGGATCAATGCCGAACCGGGTAATGCCGAACCCGCAGATGAATTACTGGATATTTGCATCAGCTCACAAAATTATCAACTGGTACCCGGCTTGCTGGAATATGCCCTGCCACTCTTTCCCAGGCATTTGCCAATGCTGCAAAAAGCCATTTATTTTGAGCAATATGTGGCAAAGCGGTATGATAAATGCGAACAACTCATCAGACAGGCATTGTCGGTTGATTCCCTTGATTTGGTAACACTTGCCTACAAGTCAGCTTTACAGGCCATTCGCCAGGTGGAAACACTGCAGCAGAATCAGCCATTTTCCTTTGCCGAAATACCCGGTTTACAAGCGGCAATCACTAACCAGCAAACTGCCAATACCGGTTTGAAGCACTTATATTACTATCACCAGTTGTTTTACATTTACGTGAATGTGATGAGCAGTGCTACGATGGCTGAGCCTGGCAGTATTAAGTTATTTGAGTATTTCAACCCGGGTGCACAGGAAAAACAGCAGATGGAAGCAACAGAAAACTGGATGAAAGCACAGGCAGCGCTGAAAGGGAAAAATGAGGCACAATTGCTCAATTCCCTGGCGGTAATCCGTTGCATGAATAGAGACTACCAGGGTGCTGCCGCATATTATGATGCGGCATATAAAATAACCAAAGGAAACAGCGAGCTGGAAGGTAAAGTAATGTGCCTGATGTTTATGGATGCCTATCCTGCGGTTGAAAAAATATTGGAGGATAAGGTGGCAAAAAGCGGTACTATGCAGGACTACGCCAGCTTGCTGCGTGTGTACAAAGATTACACCAATAACAGCGCATCGGAGTTGACGGTTTTAAAAAAACTGCAGGCGATGGATAGTAAGGACCCGGTGAGGTATCAATTGCTGGCAAGCGGTTATCTGCAAACGGGGCAACTTCAGTTACTGCCTGAGGTATTGCCGCTGCTGGGCGAAACGGCTAAAGAAGACATCATGATAAAACTGGTTGCTGCCATTGTAAACAATCAACGCTCTAAAGCGGCTGTTTATTTAAATAATTTGCTGCATTTGCAGCCTGATGATGAAGATGGGCTTGCCATAAAAAAAATTACAGCATTGTAGTATTGCCATGCAATATCGTTTAGCTAAGCAATTCCCTGCTTTTTTGTGAGTGTTATTCTTCGCTCCGGTCTTCTTTTCAGCAATGTCTCCTGCAAGGGACGTTGCTTACAGATTCAATTTATCTGCTGCCAATTTTTGGCTTATACCCTGTCGTTGTTCTTTCTTTTCACCAACAACGATTTTATTACACATCAGATATCTGCGTATTTCAACCCAATTACTGGTTATAGCCAGGCTATATGGCTATCGGCACCAACATCGCCAAAGGCAAAGATCAGTTAGAGCCTGTTGAAATTTTATTGATGAGATTTCCGGTAGTCAATTCTTGAGCGAAACAAGGCGCATTTTGCAGCCTGGTCTAAACGCCTAAGGCGAAAAATTCAATCCCGCCGCCATGGCGGGACAGCCAAAAAGTGGCATAGGGAATCCATTGAATGAATTTTAAACAGCCTCTTAGTATAAAAGATTTTTTTACCTGCAAAATTGCTTTCTAACAAAGCATAAGCCTTTATTTGATAAGGGTACCATGATTTTGTTGGAATTGTATAAATCATTTTCGTAATTGTATAACAAATATGAAGTAATTAAAAAGAGCTTTGATAATAATATGCAACAATCATTTTATTCATCACTAATTTTTTATTTATGCCATACTTTGAGGCAGAAAAGGGCAGCACCAAATCTATAAAATTATATTACGAAGATTCAGGAACAGGAAAGCCGGTAATATTTATAGCTGGCTGGCCGCTGTGCAGCTCCATGTGGGAATACCAGGTTACCCAGCTTACACAAAACGGGTTAAGGTGTATCACTTTCGACAGACGTGGTTTTGGTAAGTCTGATTGGCCTTTTGATGGGTACGAATACGATACATTGGCCGGCGATTTAAAAGCGCTGATAGATACGCTGGATATCAAAGATATAACATTGGTTGGTTTTTCTATGGGTGGTGGAGAAATAGCCAGATATTTTTCTAAATACGGTGGAGAAAAAGTTACTAAAGTAGTTTTAATAAGTTCTGTGGTACCTTATATGCTGCAGACGGCCGATAATCCTGATGGTGTGCCACAGCAAATATTTGATAATATGCTTACAGCCATGACCGCCGACAGGCCTGCTTTTTTTGAATCATTTAATAAAGATTTTTATGGAGAAAGTTTATTAAACAATGCCGTAAGCAATGCATACCTGGACAATTGTTTAATAGCTGCCATGAACGCCTCTCCATTTGCTGCCATTGAGTGTGCAAAGGCTTTTTCATCTACTGATTTCAGATCGGACGTATTAAAAATAAATGTGCCAACCCTTATTATACACGGCGATAAAGATAAAACAGTGCCTGTAAAAGCTACAGGCATGCAAACAGCCGGAATGATAGCCAATGCCGTCTTTAAAGTATATGAAGGTGCACCACACGGGCTTTGGTTTACCGAAAAAGAAAAATTAAACAAAGACTTAATTGATTTTATTTAACCATTTTTTTTAACAAGCAGTAACCGGGTATACATGCATCATATTAACCCATGATTCTTAAAATACACTATGCCCGTTTTCAGTGAATCAATTTTCTAAAAGTTTAAAAAAGTAAAAATGAAAAAAACAATCTTTCAGCCACCTGTTGAAACTGTTAATGTAATTTCCAGCTATGGGATGCAGCGTAGAAATATGCTGAAGTTTTTTGGTGCTTCGGCAGCAGCTGTTACCATTGGAACTGCCTGTAATAAAAATGATGATGTATCAGGCGATGGTGTAAACCTTGGCAGTGGTGATGTGGGCATTTTAAATTATGCGTATGCACTTGAACAACTCGAAGCAGCATTTTATGTACAGGTGATATTGACGCCATATACAGGCATTTCTGCCTTAGAAACAGAATATCTTACCGATATCCGCAACCACGAAGTTGGGCACCGTGAATTTTTTAAAGCAGCTATTACTGCCGCAGCACCTGCTTCTGTAATACCATCCCTGGAAGTAGATTTTTCAACGATTGATTTTACGAGCAGAACCAGTGTACTTACTACTGCCAAAGCTTTTGAAGATTTAGGCGTAACAGCTTACAATGGTGCCGGGCAATTAATTTCTACAACCGGTAATGGGCCGGCATACCTTACCATTGCAGGAAAAATTGTTTCTGTAGAGGCACGGCATGCTGCCCTTATTGCCGATTTGTTATCTAATGGAAGCTTTGCTGCCACTACAGATGCAAATGGTTTAGATATGGCACGCACACCGGCACAGGTGCTTGCAATCGCAGGTACCTATATCAAAACAAAATTGAACGCTGCTAATTTACCATCTTAAAAAAATAAAATCATGAATTTACAAAATATAGTAACAGAAATAGAAAAAGTAGATCCGGAGGTTTACGGAAGGTTTGATACCAGGAGGAATGTAATGAAAAGCTTTGCAAACGTATCTGGAAAAATTGCGTTGGCAGCCATACCCACTATGGTGGCATCTATGTTCAGCAAGGCCTATGGGCAAATACCCGGCAATGTAAACAGTATTTTAAATTATGCATTAACACTGGAATATCTCGAAGCAGAATTTTATAATAATATTGTTGGATCGGCTGGCTATCTTACTGCATCAGCAGCTGCACAGGGGGCATTAACAAAAATCAGGGACGATGAAAATAAGCACGTCATCTTTCTTAAATCAGTTTTAGGAGCTGCAGCAATTCCAAAACCAACTTTTGATTTTACAGCTGGTAACGGTTCTGGCACCGGTCCTTTTGCAGGGTATCTTTCCAGTTACCCGGTGCAATTGGCCATGGCACAAACTTTTGAAGATACTGGTGTAAGAGCATACAAAGGGCAGGCAACAAATTTGCAAAACAACAGAACTGCCCTTACAGCGGCATTAAATATTCATTCTGTGGAAGCAAGGCATGCTGCACATATCAGGCAAATGCGCAGGGCATTGGATGCAGCTATTCCTGCCCCGCAAAAACCTTTAAAGCCATGGATTACGCTCAATTACAGTGGTATTGACTTTCCGCCTGCACAGGCTAACATAAATTTAAGTTATGCCGGCGAAGAACTTACCACACAAGCCGGAGTAAATATTGCAGGATTGGGTGGTGCTTTTAACACTGCCAGTGCTGCATCCGAAGGGTTTGATGAGCCACTAACAGGTGCACAGGTGCTGGCAATAGTAGATCCGTTTATTGTATAAAAACAATCCTCCATATATACAAAAGCACGTTGTTTACAGCGTGTTTTTTTTATGTGGCCTGCCCGGATAGCATACTTGCAGAAATATCCGGCAATTGACTGCGGTTGTTCACCAGCCGGTTGTACTGCTCCGTAAGGCTGTTGAGCCTTTTGATGAGCGTGGCCATCACTTCTGAGGGGGCAATGGTTTGCTGTGCAGTTATTTGTGCTGCCAGTTGATGATAAGCATCAATTGTACTGCTGCGCAGTTGTGTAAAGCTTTGGCCCGGCTTGCGGGCATTTGATTGTACCCGGTTAAGATTGGTATCGTTAAAAAGCCGGTTGGCCGTATCCAGTTCCTGTACCCAGGCTTTTACCAGGGGCAGGGTATTAGCTGCAGCCACCATGGCAGGCTGGGTGCTGAAGCTGGCCACCAGCGACTCAATCACTTCTGTTTCGGCTGCATAGTTAAGCACGGTTAATTTTTTACCATATTTATCAATACCCTCCAGCATGGTTTTGCCTGCCATACTGATGGCCATATCAAAATGATGGGTACAGGTATCGGCCAGTTTGCGCAGGCCGGTAAGTGCTCTGTCACGCCGGGCATCCAGCGCCTCCAGTTCAGTAGTAAGCGGGTTGCTGAGGCCGGGCATAAACAATTCGTCAATTTCGGCCACGGCAGTCTTCAGGGTGTTAATGGGTAAAGCCAGCGACTGGATATCGCTGCCGCAAATTTCAAGTACCTGGTTATGATACAACAGGAATTCACTGTTTCTCATTCTGTCAAATGCCGGTTTTACAAGCTTCATATTGTTACGCTGGTTGTTTGATGATACAACAGCTAAATTACAGCCGTGGGCAGCTTCAACCTGTTAAGAAAGCCTTAAAAATGTGTAGCCAGCCCTTCGGGAAGCAAAGTTTTGTCCGCTACGGGGTAGGGATGCTTTCGGGAAGCCCGGGTTCGTCCGCTACCGGGTAGGGGAGCTTTCGGGAAGCCCGGGTTTGCCCGCTACCGGGTAGGGGCGCTTTCGGGAAATCTGGGTTTGTTTGCTGCCGGGTAGGGGCGCTTTCGGGAAGCCCGGGTTGTCCGTCATTGCCCCGGTTCGGTGTGTCACGAATGAAAAGGATGGATAGTTCTTTTCAATGTTGTATAAAAGATGGTAGCAGGCCTACCGCATACGCTGTACAGACGGAGTATGCATACCACCTGAAGGTGCTGTGTTCAAAAGGCATGGTGCTTAACATTCAGGCAAAAGGTGTCTATAAAGACATCAGGTAAGTGCAAAGAAGCTGAACGAAAGTAAACCGTCCGATGAAGTGTCGAAAAGGCTCCTTGTTGTTAAAAGTGTTGATTTCGAACCATTGATACGAAAGACTGTAGCAGTCAGCTGTTTACCGGCTACAGAACAACCGGCATTAAGGCGGCAGGAACTTTACACAGGCTTTTATACGAAACGTGAGAGGCTTACCGGTTGATGTGCAATGAAGCTTTGCAGGAAGTTTTTTTTTTCAGAAGCGACTGTTCAATAAATATTTTACAGTTCACACTGCAACTCAATCCTGTCTCAGGCAGGAGATGCAACCGAAAGCGTCGGACGAAGCCATAGTAGCTATGAAGTCTTTGTAATGAAGATGGAGCAAAGGGCTTTGGTTATCCAGTCACATTATTTTATCACAACCATTAAAACAATGGGAGGATTGTAAAAAAAAATGACAAAATCATTACCAATTAGTAAGCGGATGATGCATGACAGCTACCTGAAAGTTATTGCCAAAGATGGAGGTGCAGGAATAGATAAGCAGAGCATTGATATGTTCAATGAAGATCTGAAAGATAACCTGTACAAACTCTGGAATCGTATGACATCGGGCAGTTATTTTCCACCTCCGGTACGAACGGTATTTATTCCCAAAAAGCAAGGCGGAAAACGACCGTTGGGTATCCCTACGGTAGGCGACCGCATTGCACAAGGAGTAGTAAAAGATTACTTAAAACTTTCGTTAGAAACAATTTTTCATTCAAGTTCATTTGGCTGCAGGCCTGGCAGAAGCGCACATGATGCAATTAAGCAATCTAAGGACAACTGTAACAAATATGCGTGGGTGATAGATGTGGATATGAAAGGATTCTTTGACAACATCAGCCACGAAATTATGCCGCAACTATTGCGGCAACATACACAGGAAAAGTGGATGTTGCTGTACGCAGAGTGTTGGCTCAAAGCAGGAGTAGAACAAGATGATAAAAGTGTAATGGCAAGAACTAAAGGTACACCGCATGGATGTGTGATAAGTCCATTGCTTGCAAATCTCTATCTGCACCACGGCTTTGATAAATGGATGGAAGAAGTATATCCCCGAAATCCGTTTGAACGCTATGCAGATGATATTGTGATTCATTGCAGTAGTAAGGAGGAAGCCGAAAAGTTATTGGAAGAACTGAAAACAAGAATGCAGGAATATGAACTGGAACTGCATCCTGAAAAGACAAAAATTGTGTATTGCAAAAAATATCAGCGCCATGACCGGAATGATAACGAAAGCTTCACTTTTCTAAGTTACAGTTTTCAGCCAAGAACCATTAAATCAAAATTTGGCGGGGAAGGCGGTTATTGGTGTTTGGTGCTGCTATCTGTAATGCTGCTAAAACAACTATCAGAACAGTAATC
>JANMIG010000066.1:0-24863 GCA_031375675.1 Chitinophagales bacterium | reverse complement strand
TGCATCCCCCCAGACTCAGCATCTTCCGCTTCGCATTGGCAGAACAAAAGTATTAGACAACAAAATGATTTAATAAACAAGGTTATCCACAAAAGTGTAGAAAAACTAAACTTTGTGTCAACCTAAATCATGAGAGCTCAGCTGAGAATTGATAGTTGATAGTAGAGAATTGATAGTGGTACATCATCATCCCATCATTAAATCAGCACATTAGCACATCATTAAATTAGCACATTTGCACATTGCTTCATCATCCCTTCCCTTTTTTCTTAACTGGGGCTGGTTTTTTAGGTACATCCGGTTTGGGCTTTGGCGCTTCAGTAACCGGTTTGGATGGTTCGGTTTCTTCCATTTCGGTTACCTGCAATTTGTTTTCATTTACTTCTCCATTATCGCCTCTTACGGGGCTGGGCAGTGGCGCTTCACCCTCGGGAGTAACATAGTTAAATACTTTTTCTACATGTATCCACTTGCCGTTTTTCCACTTAAAAGCTTCGTAATCGCCATCCGGAATATAGGTCCACTTTTTTTCAGGCTCATTGGTTTCCGATACCAGGTGTTCAGCAATAATCAGGTCGAGCTCCCTGTCGTAGGTAAGCCTTGCTCCTGCACCTTTTTTAAATTCCATTACATACCTGCTGCGGGATGGTTTAAAAACAGAGTCTTCCTCGTAGCTGAAAATGCGGTTGCCAAAAACAGGTTCATCATTACTGAAAGTTAATATCTCTATGATTTTTTTTGTACTCAGCGACCTGTTTTCATCGTAGCCCAGCAAGGTATAATAGGTAGTGAGGCCGCTTTTTTTAGGGATGATGCTGTAGTATACGGCACCTATCCAGCCCTTGTTATTGCCAATGGTATCGCTGATATTGCGGGTTACATCCGATTTATCTATTAAGGGGAACAGTTGCAGCGAACCGTCGGTGGTGCGCATTTGTATAGCACCGTGCTGGCGTGTTACGCCCTCATTAATTACCAGTTGCCAGGTATAAATGCGGAAACTGCTGTCGGGAGGGCAGAGTTTTGAAATAGTAATCAGCGAATCGAAGGGGTAGGAGAATGAATGCGGCGTTTTAAGGGCACGCACAAACATGCGGGTAAATATGCTGTCGGCCTTCAGCCTTTCTGCTGATAAAGTATCCTGTATGATCTTAATGGCATACAGCTTGAGGGAGTCCTCTTTTTTCTGCAGCAGCTTCCGGTCCTGCGGGGTAATATGCTGCGCCTGAAGCCTGCCTGCAAAAGCCATTAAAACGAATACAATAACATATTTCATCATGCTGTGAATTTAATACATTCCATTAACAAACGCCATACAAAATTATTGTATCAGCGCTAATTTTAACATGGTTTTATAGTATCGTCCCAATCGGGAGCATGCTGTTGCTGCCGGGATTTATTATATATGATTTTCTAATATACCGGCAAACGCTGCCAGGCTGCTGCAAACCATATCAATCCGTTTGTCTGTGGTATCCACTTCGGGCCTGGTGGTGGGTAAAAAAATGGTTTTAATACCCAGGTTGCGGCCAAACTCCATATCACTCATGGTATTACCAATCATGATGGCTTTGGTAAGGTCAATAGCCTCAAAATCGGTTTTGGCCTGCAGGCCCATTCCCGGGTTGGGTTTGCGGTTGGGGCTGCTTTCTTCCAGGTCGGCACAAAAATACACTTTGTCGATACGGCCACCTGCTGCTTCAATGGCTTCAATCATATTCTGATGTATCTCTGCCAGGTCCTCAGCACGGGTAACACCTTTGCCTACTCCTTTCTGGTTGGTCACTACTACAATATGCCCAAAAACATGATTAAAGATTTTTAACGCTTCCTTTACACCGTCATAAAACACAAATTCATCCCAGGTGTGGATATAGTCCATGTGCTTTTCATGGTTAATCACCCCGTCACGGTCAAGAAACAGGGTCCAGCTTTTGTCAATATTTTTTACCTCAATCATTGTTTTTTGTTACGGGTTATTTTAGTTGGTTTAGTTGCGGGTTGGTTTAGTTAAGAGTTTGTTGTTTCCTACTTCAGATTCCATTTTTTTGTTACGGGTTGTTTTAGTTGATTTTGTTACGGGTTGTTTAAGTTACGGGTTGATTTGGTTGCGGGTTGCCGTCCCCCCATCAGCACATTCTTCCATTTGTACATTTGCCCATTGTCTCATTTGCCCATTTCTTCATCACCCTATCAGCACATTATCAAATCAGCTAATCAGCACATTAATTCCTTATTCGCTCTTTCAAAATCCTCCGGTATTCCAATGTCGATAAAATACACTTCCTGCGGCATACCGTACATCTTTCTGTCTGCATACATTTTTTCCAGGTAATCTTTTTCAAAGGAAAATTTAAGGGGAAGGTCTTCCAGCAAAAAGCGGGGAACATTCAGCAGGTATACCCCGCCGTTGATATCACCTTTTTCGTAATATTTTTTTTCGCAAAAATCAATTATCCTGCCATCATCATTGAGCTTTACCACACCATAGCGGTCAAATTGCAGCATTGGCCTGAGTGCAAGTGTGCAATGGGCATTGTTTGCAAAATGAAAGGCTGCCAGGCCGGGTATTGCAGCGCTGAAAAGGGTATCGCCGTTCATAACAAGTATATCCTCTGTAACCGCTTTTGAGCAGGCCAGCCTGATGGCACCGCCCGTACCCAGGGGCTCAGCCTCCACCGAAAATACGGCATCCATGCCGGGATACTGTTCCTGTATATAATGGATAATCACTTCACTCATATACCCGAGTGAAAAGATGAATCTTTGTATGCCCTGCTGCTGCAGGTAGGCAATAACGTGGTACAGAAACGGATGCCCGGCCACGGGGGCCATGCATTTGGGCAGGTCAGGCACCGCAGCCCTGAGGCGGGTGCCCATACCACCTGCAAGAATAACCGCTTCCGTTACCTGTTCCTGCTTCAATCTATTTATCCGTTTGTGGTGTTAAAATATCGTTCTTCCACCAGCTGGCAGATGATATGGCCCAGCATAATATGGCTTTCCTGTATGCGTGGCGTATCGGTGGAAGGCACATTCAGCAGGTAATCACTGCAAACCTTCATATTGCCGCCCGTGGCACCCGTAAAGCCGATGGTGATCATTTCTTTTTCCTTAGCCACTTCAAATGCCCTGATGATATTACCGCTGTTTCCGGATGTGCTGAGGCCTACCAGTACATCTCCCTTCCTGCCGATACCCTTTACCAGGCGGCTGTACACCACATCGTAACTGTAATCGTTGGCCACAGCAGTAAGGTAAGAGGTGTTGCAGTGCAATGCTTCAGCAGGCAGTGCATCCCTGTCAGTATAAAACCTTCCGCTGAACTCAGCCGCAAGGTGCTGCGCATCCGCAGCACTGCCGCCATTGCCGCAAAAAAGCAGTTTGTTGCCGTTTTTAAAGGCCGTTACAATCATATCCGTGCAATCGTTTACCAGTTGCAGCATGGCTTCGTTCTGTAAAAGCTGCTGTTTTACATCAATAGATGCCTGTATTATATTTTTTATCTTTTCCATATTGTTATTGTATTACCGTGCCACTTGGTTTAAATGTTAAAGAACCGGTCAGCGGGCAACCCACCTGGTAAGTCCGTAATGGGTAAAGCTGTATTGCCTTACCTGGCCGCCAAAGGTATTTAATGTTTCAGTAACAGCGTGGCGGGTATTGCCGGGGCAGTAAAATATCATAAAACCGCCGCCACCTGCACCGCTTATCTTGCCCCCCGTGGCACCTGCTTTTTTGGCTGCTTCATAAATTTCTTCAATGCTGCTGTTGCTGATATTGGCCGCCATCTGCCTTTTTTGCTGAAAGCCAAAGTCAAGTATTTCTCCAATTTCATGCAGCCTGCCCTTCAGCAATGCCTCCTTCATCATACGGGCCTGCTCCTTTAACTGGTGCATGGCCTCAATACTTTTTTCATTTTTATTGTTTACATTACTCACCTGCTCTTTAATGATGGTGGCACTTTCCCGGCTGGTGGCTGTAAAATACAGTACCAGGTTATTTTCCAGCTCATGCATGTATTCCGGCCTGATGCGCAGCGGGTTTACAATCACTTTGTCGGCCTCATAAAACTCCATAAAATTAACACCGCCAAAAGTGGCCGCATACTGGTCCTGCCTGCCACCTGCCAGCAGCAGGTCTTCTCTTTCTACCTGGTAAGCATAATGGGCAATATCATAATCACCCAGGGGCAGTTTCATCATTTCAGCAAAAGCGCCAATAATGGCTACTACCAGTGTAGAGGAAGTGCCCAGGCCCGATCCTGCCGGTGCATCTACAAACGTGGAGAGCCTGAAGCCGGACAATGGCAGTCCATAATCTTTATGGATGCGGTTGAACACGCCCTTCAGGAGGTCGAGCTGGCCATCAATAGGTAGTGGATACTGCCAGTCATACCGCTGTTCCTCTTTCCTGTCAAGCGCCTGCACAATGATGGCATTTTCGTTGATGGGCTCAATACTGGCATAAGCTGAAAGTGAAATAGTGGCATTGAGTATGGCACCGCCAAACTGGTCACTATATGGACTTACATCCGTACCTCCGCCCGCCAGGCCTATGCGTAAGGGAGCTTTGCTTCTGTAGATCAAATCTGTTAATTTTTAATTTTGATGTGCATGCACCGGGAATAATCAGTATGCACCGGGGCAAAAGTACGACACTGCAGGTCAAAAATAAACGTAGCTGCAGTACTTATCCGGCAATAATAGATGCCCTGCCGCTACCACATTTTTTTATCGCCGTAAAATACGGTTTCTATATGATGCGTATCTGGTAATATCGGCATGCCGGCAATCAGGTTAAAGAGCAGTATGGAAGCGGTTTTACCCAATGTATAGCCGGAGGTTTCCACGTAAGGTACCGGTGTGCTCAGCAGTTTGGGCAAAAAACCATCGCTGAGTGATACCAGCGACAGGTCGCCGGGTATATTGATTTGCAGGCGGTTGATGGCCTGTATCACACCGCTCAGTATTTCATCGCTCATGATAAACAGTGCATCAGGCCGGTTATTTTGTGCCCAAAGGGTGAGAAAATGCTTTTCAGCATCGCTGCTGCTCATGGCGTAGCAGATATTTTCTTCTTCAGGCTTAATACCTGCTTTAACCAGGGTATCTTTAAAACCCTGTACCCTGTCCTGTGTAATAGAAAGCCTGCTGTCGCCAAAAATTCCACATACCCTTTTTTGGGTTTTGCTCAGCAGCAATAATTGTTCTACTGCAAGGGCAGCCGCTTCTTCGCCGGGAATCACCACTTTATGGCTTTCGGTATTCTGCAGCACCTTATCAAAGTATACGATGGGCACACCGGCATACGACAATTCCTGGAAATGCTCAATGTCCTTACTTTGCCGGGTAAGCGATACCAGTATGCCATCCACACCGGCATGGGCACATATTTCGGCATTTTCAATCTCCCTGTCAAGGCTGTCGTTACTGTGCAGCACCAGCAGGTTATACCCCCTGTTGTGTGCCTCCTCTTCAATGGCCTTTATTACAGAAGGGAAAAAAAACATGGAAATTTCCGGGATGATCAGCCCGATGGTATGGCTTTTGCCACTGCGCAGGTTGATGGCAAGGTAATTGGGTTTGTAGCCCAGTTTTTCGGCCAGGGTCTTTATTTTGAGCTTCAGTTCAGCGCTTACATCGGGCCTGTCTCTCAGTGCCCGGGAAACAGTGGAGGGGTTGATATTTAATCGTTTAGCTAAGTCCTTGATCGTTATTCTGGCCATATTACAATGCTAATCAAGTAAAAATAAGATTTTTTAATTTGTTAACAGCAAACGTTTGTGCAACCGGTTGCCTTTTTTGCATGCAGCGTTCTATTTAAAAAAACATTCAATTTGTACAACTATTTAATTGTTAAAGTGTTGTTATCATTGGTTTTCCTGATTGCGGAAAGAAAAAAAGTGTTTAAAACCTAAAAAACAGCACTCAAAATTAACTTTAAGTATAATTTTTGTTAAATTTGTGTAAATAATACACAACGATTGCTCAATGACTACTAAGATTGCTTAAAACTTTACGATTGCTCAAAACATAATTTATTAGCTATATATATTCTGAATTTCCAAAAAGTTTAAAAACCAAACAAGTATGACTGCTTTATTACGATTGCAATTCAAGCCCATTTTAGGGGCATTGTTGTTGCTGGTATTGTCTTTTACTGCAAAGGCACAAAACCGGCAGATAACAGGTAAAGTGACTGATAATACGGGAAAAGGTATTCCCGGCATATCTGTTACAGTTAAGGGTTCGGGAACCGGAGCACAAACAGGTGCTGATGGTTCTTTCCGCATTAATGCAGGTGCCAATGCCAATACGCTGGTATTCTCCGGCGTGGGCTTTGAAACCGAAGAAGTTTCCATCCAGGGTAAAGACAATGTAGAGGTATCCTTAAAATCCAGTGCCAATACCATTGGTGAAGTGGTGGTGATAGGCTATGGTAGTGCCCGCAAAAAAGACCTTACAGGTGCTGTTGCATCAGTAAAGGCCAAGGATTTTAACAAGGGGGTGATTACAGCACCTGACCAGTTGATTCAGGGTAAGGTTGCCGGTGTACAGATTATTAACAACAGTGGTGCACCGGGTGGTGAAAGTACTATACGTATCAGGGGTAACTCCTCTGTACGTGCCGGTAATTCACCGCTCTTTGTAATTGATGGTGTTTTATTGGATGGCCGTTCTGCAAGGCCCGGTTATACCGGACCGGATTTGGGTAACACACCCAATGCTAACCCACTGAACTTTATCAATCCAAATGATATTGCTTCAATGGAAATTCTGAAAGATGCATCTGCTACAGCTATTTACGGTTCACGCGGTGCCAATGGTGTGGTAATCGTTACTACCAAAAGGGGACAGAGTGGTGCACCAAGAATTGATTTCAATACTTCTTTTGGTACCAGCAAAGTAAGTAAGAAATTTGATTATCTCACTGGTGATGAATACCGTGCAGCTTTAACCAGCTATGGTCTTACCAGTGGCAATTTTGGCAGCAGTGTTGATGCATTGGATGCCATATTGCGCAATGGTAGTGTACAGAATTACAATATCTCAGCGGGTGGTGGTAACGAAAATGCCCGTTTCCGTCTTTCTTTGGGCTACCTCGATCAAAAAGGTATCATTAAAAAGACAGGACTTAAAAAATACAATGTAAATCTTAACAGTTCTTTCAAATTCCTCGAAAGTAAAAAGCTGGGATTGGACATTAATATGATTGCTACACAAACAGGTGAGCAAATAGCTCCGGTATCCAACAATGCCGGTTTTAGAGGCAGCTTAGTAGGTATGGCCCTGCAATGGAACCCAACCAAGCCATTATACAAGCCAAATGGTACACTGGATATTGCAACTGGAGGTTCTGAGGTTAATCCCGTTGGTATGTCAGAAGCGTACAATGACAGGGCAGACATCACTACAGTACTGGCTACTATTGCCCCTTCTTATAAAATTACCAATGATCTGGAGTACAAAATGCAGTTGAGTGTTAATTATGGCACTTCAACCCGCAAGGCGGAAATCAGAAACTGGATTAACCTGGAAGGTATACAAGCTGCTCCGGGCGGAAAAGGTGGTGCTGCATTCCTAGGTACAGGTGAGTTAGTTACCCGCCAGATAACACATACACTGAATTATACCAAAAAAGTGTCCAGTGATTTGAATATTGGTGCATTGGTGGGTTATGAGTACATTAAAACCAATAATAAAGGCGGCAGCCAAGACGGCAGGGGTTTTGAAGATTTCGCCGGTGTATCTTACTATGATATCATGGGTTTCTCAGCACAGGGTACAAGAGTAATCACATCTTACAATGATCCTACTGCTGAATTGCAGTCTTTCTTTGGCAGGGCTAACGTAAACTTTAAAAACAAATACCTTTTTACAGCAACAATGAGAGCTGATGGTTCCAGTAAATTTGGTTCTAACAACCGTTATGGCTATTTCCCATCATTTTCTGCGGCATGGAACATTACCAACGAAAATTTCTTCCGTGTTAATGGTTTAGACGAGTTAAAACTGCGTGCAGGATGGGGTCAAACAGGTAACCAGGAGTTCCCCGCAGGTTCTGCCCAAACACGTTTTGTGGCTACCGGCCCGGGCGGTCTTGGCCAGGAGTCTTTTGCAAACCCTGATTTGCAATGGCAGACTGACCAGCAGGTAAACGCCGGTCTGGATTTCTCTATTTTGAAAGGCAGGGTATTTGGTTCTGTTGATTATTTCAACAAAAAAACAACCAATCTGCTCATCAACGAAGTTGCTGGTATTCCTTCGCCAGGTACACGTATCTGGAAGAATATAGCTGGTGAGGTGGTGAACAGTGGTGTAGAACTTACTTTAAACGGTACAATTGTTAAAAAGGAAGATTTTAGCTGGACACTGGGTGTGTTTGCTACCTTCCAAAAGAATGAAGTTAACGGTTTGAATGGCCCTCTGCTGACAGGTGGTATCAATGGCCAGGGTCTTTCTGGTGCTTTTGTACAAAGGATTGAAAACGGCCAGCCCATCAACGTTTTTTATGTGCGTAACTACCAGGGTATTGCCGCTGATGGACAGGCAATCCTGGAAAATGATGGTGCATCTTTTATTTATGCAGGTAACCCCAACCCTAAAACTTTACTGGGTATCAGCACAAGTGTAGGATACAAAAAATTGAACCTTGATATTAATATGAACGGTGCTTTTGGCCACCAGTTGTACAACAATACTTTAAATGCAGTATTGCCTATCAACAACCTGGGCAGCCGTAACATAGCAAAGTCATTGACTACTTTGCCAGTAAAAGAAGCTTTGTCAAGTCCCATTACTACTTCTTCACGTTATTTGGAAAGCGGCAATTACATGAGGCTTGCTAATGCTACTTTGAGTTATAACTTCGGAAATGTTGGCAAGGCATTCCGTAATGTGAATGTATTCGTGACAGGCCAGAACCTGTTTGTAATTACCAAGTTTACCGGTTTTGATCCAGAAGTTAATACTGACAAGAATATTGACGGTGTACCTTCACTGGGTATTGAGTACACTCCTTACCCAATGGCAAGAACTTTCACACTTGGATTTAATTTTTCACTTTAATAACTGTACATAAAATTAAAAATATGAAAAAGAATTTCATCAGAATAGTCGCTATTTCGGCTTTGGTTACTGCCGGCGGCTGTACCAAACTGGAAGAGAAACTGAATGGCAGTATTCCTGAGCAGGCCTCAGGCAGTGCAAATGTTGCCTCTTTACTTCAGGCATCTTATGATAACCTGCGCAGCCCTTTCCAGGACCAGGCAAGGCTATGGGCAGCACAGGAGCATACCAGTGATGAGGCTGTAGGCCCCACCCGCGGTGGTGACTGGGATGACAACGGTATCTGGCGTGTGCTTCACAGGCATACCTGGGATGCCGATCATACCTTCCTGCGTGATACCTACAGTGATTTGGGCAGAATCATTTTTGGTACAACCGATCTGCTCCGTTTCAGTCCAACTGCTTCGCAGGGCGCACAGGCAAGATACCTGAGAGCTTTTGCGACACTGGCTATGCTTGATGGATGGGATCAATGCCCTTACCGTGAGCCGGGTGGAAGTCCACTGGAACTTCCTAAAGTTAGAAAGGGAATTGCAGCGCTGGATTATGTTATCAGCGAACTGAATGCCATTATGAACGATTTGCCCAATGGCCCTGCCAATAAGGCGAATAAAAACGGCGCTAAAGTAATGCTGATGAAGTGTTACCTGAACAAAGCGGTTTATGCCAACAGGGCGGCACCTGTATTCGCAGCCGCTGATATGAACCAGGTAATCTCCCTGGCCGACCAGTTGATACAGAGTGGTTCATATTCTTTAACAACCAACTATTTTGACAATTTTGCGCCGAACAACGACGCTATTGGCAGTGAGTTGATTTATTCATTGGAAAATATCGGTGGTTCTGCAAGTGGTAACGTACGCAGCCGCTGGTTCTGTACTTTACATTACAATCAAAACCCAAGTGGCTGGAACGGTTTTACCACACTGGCTGATTTTTACAGCAAGTTTGATGCGGCTGATGCCCGCAGGGGTGGTAATTCATACCCCGGTGTAACCAGTGTTTCCGGTATTAGGCCAGGTTTCCTTGTTGGTCAGCAATTTGACCAGAACGGTGTGGCCCTGAAAGACAGGAAGGGAGCTCCGCTGGCATTTACGCCAACCGTAGCGTTAAAAGAAACTGGTAACAACCTGGAAGTAACAGGTATCAGGGTAATTAAGTATCCGCCTGATTACTTTTCTGGAGACAACTCAAATAACGATTACGTAGTGTACCGGTACACGGATGTGCTGATGATGAAAGCAGAAGCAATCCTGAGGGGTGGTACACCAACTGCAGTAGCACCAACTACACCACTGGCTATCGTAAACCAGGTGCGTGCAAGGGCTGGTGCAGCAGCATTGGCTTCTGTTAACTTAGACCAACTGTGCGACGAAAGAGGCCGTGAATTTTATTGGGAAGGTATGCGTCGTACCGACTTGGTGCGTTTCGGTAAATTCCTTTCACCAAGATCTTTGAAGCCAGGTACATCGGATAATAAGTATCTTATTTTCCCGGTACCTAACCAGCAGTTGGCTGTAAATGCCAACCTGACTCAGAATCCAGGCTATTAATAGTATCTCTCATAATGATTAATGCAAGAGGCCATCGTAACTGATGGCCTCTTTGTTTTGGATGGTATAGCAGATATTTTGCAGCAGAATACACCATCATAAATATGGCATATACAACCAAATAAAATAACTTGCAGCCAATGATTTATTGCAGGATGAATAAGTTGAAGCACATAGCATTTCTAATAGTGACCGGTCTTTTTTTACTTGCCGGTTGTACAGAGAAAAAAACTCCTGTACTGTTTGATTTGCTGGACAATACCGGCATCAATTTCACCAATACAGTAAGCAATACCAGGGACATAAACATCTTCACCTACCGCAATTTTTACAATGGTGGTGGCGTGGGTATGGGTGATATCAATAATGACGGCCTGGCCGATGTGTTTTTTACCAGCAATATGGGGCAGAACAAACTGTACCTTAACAAAGGCAATATGCAGTTTGAGGATATTACAGCTAAGGCCGGGATAGCCTCTGCAGGCCAATGGAGTACAGGAGTGGTGTTTGCCGATATTAACCACGACGGCTGGCTGGATATTTATGTGAGCAATGCGGGCCAGGAAAAAATAATGAAGGGGCAAACCAACCAGCTTTTTATCAACAATCAAAAACTCGGCTTTACCGAAAGCGCTAAGGAATATGGCTTAGACCAAACTGGCTATACCACGCAGACCGCCTTTTTTGATTACGACCTTGATGGCGACCTTGATGCCTATATACTCAACAACAGTTTTATCCCGGTAAATACACTTAATTATTCCAACAAAAGGGAACTGCGGGCAGAAGATTGGCCCGTAGCCGATTTTTTGAAAGGCGGTGGCGATAAACTGTTGCGCAACGATAATGGCAAATTTACCGATGTAACCAAAACGGCTGGTATTTACAGCAGCCTGATTGGTTTTGGCCTGGGTGTTACGGTGGGCGATGTAAATGGCGATGGCTACCCCGACCTGTATATTTCCAATGATTTTTTTGAAAAGGACTACCTGTACATCAACCAGAAAAACGGCACATTTAAAGAGGATATTGAAAACAGGGTGCAGCACCTGAGCCTTGCCAGCATGGGGGCCGATATTGCTGATGTGAACAATGATGGCTACCCGGATATTTTCACCACCGATATGCTGCCGGGTGATGAGGACAGGCTTAAAACAACGGCTTCCTTTGATAATATTGATGATTATAACAGGAAGGTTGGCCTTGGCTTTTACCGTCAGTTTATGCAAAACACCATGCAGGTAAATAATAAGAACGGAAAGTTTATGGAAACTGCTTACATGAGTGGTGTGGCAGCAAGCGACTGGAGCTGGGGCGGTTTGATATTTGATGCCGATAATGATGGATTGTCTGATTTATATGTGTGCAATGGCATTTACCATGATGTGACCGACCAGGATTTCATCAACTTTTTTGCAGATGCCATTAACCAGCGGATGGTGATGACGGGAGAGAAAACAGCCGTGGACAGCATCATCAGCAAAATGCCCTCAAAGCCCATACTGAACAAGGCTTTCCGGAACAAGGGGGGCTTGCAGTTTTCGGATGAAGGGGTTAACTGGGGCTTTACCAAACCTTCTTTCAGCAATGGCGCTGCTTATGGCGACCTGGATAATGATGGCGACCTTGACCTCATCATCAACAATGTAAACCAGCCTGCTTTTGTGTACAAAAACAACAGCCGGGAGCAGAATAAAAACAATTATATCAGCCTGTTGCTTACGGGCAATGGTAATAATAGTTTCGCTATTGGCAGCACCATAAAAGTGTACCAGGGCAACCAAATCATCAGTCGTGAGGTTATTCCCAGCCGGGGGTTCCAGTCTTCTGTTGATTACCAGCAGGTGATTGGGCTTGGCAATGGCCTGGCAGACTCTGTCGTAATTACATGGCCCGACCAGTCAGTTACTGCAATGATAAAACCCGGCATTAACCAATTGCACAAGGTAGCACAGGCAAGTGGAAAAAAAGCTGCTGCGGTTACTGTCGCATCATTGCCTGGCGGTTTACTACAGCAGGTACCCATGGCATTTGACAAGCATACAGAGAATGAGTTTATTGACTTTTATGATGAACGCAATATACCTGTGATGCTGAGCAGGGAAGGGCCCAAAGCGGCACAGGGAGATGTGAACGGGGATGGATTGGAAGACCTGTACATTGGCGGCGCTGCCAACCAGGCCGGGCAGTTGTACTTACAAACGGCAGCAGGTGGTTTTGAAAAGAAGGAGCAGCCGGTGTTTAAAATGTTTGCGGGCTTTGAGGATGCAGCGGTATTGTTTTTTGATTGCGATAAAGATGGTGACCTGGATTTGTTTGCGGGCAGCGGTGGCAATACAGCCCAGGCCAACAGCCGGGAAACACAAAACAGGCTGTACATCAATGATGGCAGGGGAAACTTTGCCATCAACACTGCGGCATTGCCCATCAATGCAGATAACTGCGGCGCTGTGGCTGCCAATGATTTTGATGGAGATGGCGACCTGGACCTGTTTGCAGGAAGCAGGTGCGTTACAAAAAGTTATGGCAGTACACCCACCAGCTATATATTGATCAATAACGGCGCAGGTATTTTTAAGGATATGGGAGCTGCTGCTAATAAGGCCATTACTGCTGCGGGCATGGTAAGCGCTGCAGCCTGGGTAAATATTACCGGCGATGCAAAAAAGGAGCTGGTAATTGCCGGCGACTGGATGGCCCCGCTTGTTTTTGCTTATAATGGCAGCAGCTTTGTGGAAGTAAACACCAACCTGTCTGCACTGAAAGGCTTCTGGCAATCAATGGCGGCGGCAGACCTGGATGGTGATGGGGACGAAGACCTGGTGCTGGGAAATATCGGCGAAAACTTTTACCTGCATCCCGCATTGGACAAACCGGTAAAGCTCTTTATCAATGATTTTGACGGCAACGGAGCGGTAGAAAAAATAATGACGAGAACAGTTGACGGAAAAGATATGCCGGTTTTTATGAAGCGTGAAATGGTGGAGCAGATTCCCTCGCTCAAAAAGCAGAACCTTAAAAACAGCGATTATGCGGGCAAAACTATACAAAACCTTTTTACACCGGAGCTGATGAAAAAATGCATAGTAAAAGAAATAAATTATGCAACTTCCATTATCGCCATCAACGATGGAAACGGAAAATTTACCATAAAGGAAATGCCGCTGAATGTGCAGCTTTCCTGTGTGTCTGCCATATTGTGTACCGATGTAAATGCAGATGGCAAAACTGACCTGGTTATGGGCGGTAACAATTTCAACTTTATACCTCAGTTTGGCAGGCTGGATGCCAGTTTTGGCCATGTGCTCATCAATAAGGGAGCAGGCAATTTCAACTGGCTGCCCGCAGCACAATCGGGGCTGGAGCTGAGCGGCGAAATAAAAGACATTCACCTGCTCAGTATCAGTAAGGCTAAGCATATACTGGTGCTGCAGAATAATGAAGTGCCGGTATTGTATAAATTAAAATAACACCTGACTATTCATTGTTGCTTTTTGAGGTACTGCAAATAATTTTTCCTGCTGAACCGGTACAGGTAGGGTGCTTTGTGGGCACCGCCTTCCATCTTCTTTTCAATCCTCTCCAGTATATTCATAGCCAGTATTTTCCGCTGGAAATTAGCTCTTGTAAGCTTCACTGAAAGAATGGTTTCATACAGCTGTTGCAGTTCGTTCATGGTAAATTTTTCAGGCAGCAGGTTAAACCCCACCAGTTTGTGATCCAGCATCAGCTGTAAGGTTTTCAGGGCTTTGTCTGCAATGGCATTGTGATCGTACATCAGCGCCGGCACTTTTCGCAGCTCATACCAGCCGCAACTGTCAGAGAGTTCGTCTGCCACCGGAATCACATTAGAGAAATCAACGAGGGCGTAGTAACCAACTGTTACAAATCTTTTTTGCAGCCAGTGATCATCGCTCAGCCCGATGCCCATTTTTTTGAAAATTTCTTTCTGTGTTTTATTGTTGCGGCGTTGTACATCACCAAAAGTATAAAACTGCTCAAGATAAATATTTTCGAGCCCTGTTCTTTCTTTTAATACCCTGGCTGCTGCATCATCCAGGTTTTCATTTTTTTGTACAAATCCACCCGGTAATGCATGGATATGATTGTTTTTCAGCTGAAGCAGCAATAGTTTCAGCTGGCCATCATGAAACCCGAAAATCACACAATCAACCGACAGGCCGGGTAACAGGTTGTCCCCGTTGGGTAGTTCAGGCAATACGGCAGTTTTATGCTTCATGGCACAAATATCAATCATTGCGGATAAAAAACTTTGTTTACTGCAATAATTGATTTATTATTGTATCAAAATGATACAATATGGCTGTATGTAAAGTTAAAACAATGAAAATTGCATTGCTGGTTGCCTTTTTTGGGTTTATTGTACTTGCATCAAACGCACAGCAGGGCAACAATAAGCTGCCCCAACTGGGCAAATCGCCGGTAAAATCTGTAATCGCAGCCATGACTACGGCCGAAAAGATAAAGCTGCTGGTGGGTATGGGTATGAAACTGCCTGGCGCAAGCCAGGGAGGCGCAGTGGGGCAAACCGAAGATAAAGTGCCGGGTGCAGCAGGTACTACTTTTGCCATTCCCCGGCTGGGTATTCCTTCGCTGGTAGTAGCTGATGGTCCCGCAGGCCTGCGCATCAGCCCGGTGCGGGGGCGTGATGACAGCAGGACTTATTATTGCACAGCTTTCCCGGTTGGGAGTTTACTGGCCTCTACATGGGATACAGCGCTTGTTAAAAAAGCAGGTATGGCTATCGGCAATGAAGTAAAGGAGTACGGCGTTGATATCCTGCTGGCACCTGCGCTCAATATCCAGCGCAACTCACTGGGAGGCAGAAATTTCGAATACTATTCAGAAGACCCGCTGATATCCGGCAGTATTGCTGCTGCTTACGTTAAAGGAGTACAGTCCAATGGTGTTGGCACATCTGTAAAGCATTTTGCAGTAAACAACCAGGAAACCAACCGCATGCTTATCAATTCAATACTAAGCGAAAGGGTGCTGAGGGAGATGTATTTAAAAGGATTTGAGCAGGTGGTAAAAGAAGCACAACCCTGGACGGTAATGAGTTCTTATAACAAGGTAAATGGAGTGTACACCTCTGAAAGCAGGGAGCTGTTAACGGATATTTTGCGCAATGAATGGGGTTTTAAGGGTTTTGTTATGACGGACTGGTTTGGTGGAAGCAGTGCAGCCGCACAGATTACGGCAGGTAATGAATTGCTCATGCCCGGCACACCCGAACAGGAGAAAGAATTGACCAATGCTGCAGCAGCAGGCACACTTAATGTGAAAGTGCTGGATGCCAGTGTGGAGCGTATGCTGAACATTATCCTCCGTTCACCTTCATTCAGTAAATATAAATTTTCCAACAATCCCGGCCTTACTGCTCATGCGGCCATTGCCCGTTCAATAGCTGCCGAAGGGATGGTGCTGCTGAAGAATGAGCAGCAAACCCTGCCATTAAAAGGTACTGTAAAAACCATTGCAGCTTTTGGCAATACCTCTTATGATTTTATTTCGGGCGGTAGCGGCAGTGGTGATGTGAATGAGGCATATACCGTATCGCTGATACAGGGGTTAGCGGCCGCAGGATACAGTTTGAATGAAGAGCTAAAAACATTTTACGAAACATACATTGCAACTGCAAAGGCACAGCGGCCAAAGCCCAAATCTTTTTTTGAACTGGTGCCACCAGTGGCTGAACCTGAAACTACAGGAGATATGATTGATAAGATGGCTAAAGAAGCAGATATTGCCATCATCACCATTGGCAGAAATTCAGGAGAGTTCCAGGACAGGAAAAAAGAAGTGGATTTTTACCTGAGTGAAGTGGAGAAAAGCCTTATAAAAAATGTATCTGCGGCCTTTCACAGGGCTGGCAAAAAAGTAGTGGTGTTGATCAATACAGGCGGAGTGGTGGAAACGGCTTCATGGAGAGACAATGCGGATGCGCTGCTGCTTACCTGGCAGCCGGGGCAGGAAGCGGGCAATGCGGTAGCAGATGTACTTACCGGCAAAGTGAATCCTTCAGGCAAACTTGCGGTAAGTTTCCCGGTAAAATATGAGGACGAACCTTCTTCTAAGAACTTTCCCGGCACCGAGTTGAGTAAGGAAGATGTGATTGGGGTGTTCGGGATGTCAAAAGGAAAGCCTTCTGAAGTAAGGCATGGTGAAGGCATGTATGTGGGGTACAGGTACTACAGCAGTTTTGGTGTACAGCCCGCCTATGAATTCGGCTATGGACTTTCTTACACAAAATTTGGATTCAGTAAATTGAAACTCAGCAGCAGGGTATTCAACGGAAAGTTGAAAATCACCACCACTGTTACCAATACAGGCAACATGCCGGGAAAAGAAGTAGTACAATTGTACCTGGGTGCTCCTGCTAAAAATTTGGATAAGCCTGCTGCAGAATTAAAAGGTTTTGCCAAAACAGTGATGCTGCGGCCGGGTCAGTCGCAGGTAATCAGTTTTGAATTGGACGCCAAAGACCTGGCTTCTTATGATGAGCAAAAAGCTGCCTGGGTTGCTGAACAGGGTACCTACCTGGTTAACATAGGTTCATCATCTGTACGTAAGGAGCAAAAAGCGACCTTTACAGTACCTGCAGCAATCATCGCTGAAAAATGCAGCAACAGGCTGGTACCGCAGGTGCTCCCGGATGAACTGCGTCAAAAGAAATAGTAATTAGAATACCGGCCAGTATATTTTGGTAATCCATTTGCTTGTGTACGTTTCTGCAAGCTTGTTGGTAATAAGTGATTGAAAGAGTTTTGCCGGTGCTGTATAATTATAGTTAACGCTGTAAATATTTAATTGATGCAATGAATATTCTATGGTGGCAGGGCCGCCCTTCATCTCCGTAATCAGCACATTACCCGGTACCATGCGTTTGATGCTGAATGCATTTTTTCCGTTATTTCTCTTTTTGCTTTTGTAATCTATAAAATTACATCATTTTGACTTGTAAATCAGACCCGGAATAAATGGTACTGACGCTACGGTCAGTATTGTTAATATAATGTGATGACGAAGCAGAGCTTGTCACACCAAGACCGAAGCGTCTTGGCCGACATGCATTGCGTTTCACTATTTATCTATTGGTCTGTTTTCAATGCATCGTCGGTATTATTATCACTTTTAGTAGCTGTGAAAGATTCTGCTGTTTGGTAAAACCTTAATGTTTATCAATCAGTAGTGAGTTTTTGGTGCAGTACTAAAATAAATATATCCGGGCGATTCTTGCAGGTTGCCTTTTTTATATTTTTGGCAGACAATATTGGTTATTAGTATTTGCGTTTCTTTTGGTATTGAATCCGCTTTTTTACTAATGTGCACAAATCAGAATTGTTATAAAACACAAAGCTGAGTCATAAATTGATGCAATGCGTTTTAAGGTACATGAATAAAAAAACGTAATTTGATACGTAGAGAGTAATGGCTATATCATTTTCCCGAATTATATTTGAATCCTGTTACGTCAATTTAAAAAGAAAAAAAATACCCGCAACAGCTAAATATGATAATGCATATTATTCTAAAGCTGCGTAATAAAACCATGGCTATTGATAGTGAAAAAGCGCTAAAATGTTACTGTCAGTGCGATAGCTATGTTTTCCATGCAAATAAATTATGTTTTTGTAATCTGATCTGAATTCAAATAAAAATGTTTATACCTATGTTGATATTTATTAAAATGCGTCAATGATTTTTTATAATCATAGTCAGGTAAAGAGCATACGGAGTTAACTGAAAATGAAATGCTGATTTTATTTCAGCTTAGTTTTTTGTGGGAGCACATAAATGCCTTCTCTTTCTGTAGTGAGTACCGCCAGGCCTTCACCATAGTTGAGATAGCTGTATTTAAAAAACTTCCGGCTTCGTACTTCCTGTAATTCGATATTAGCTTTAAGACAAACACAAAAAAAAGTATTACCTATGCTGCAATTTTTGCCGGGTTGGTATATTATGTATACCAGGCCCAGAAATGAAAAGAAACTAACAATCCTTCTTACTGAAAAAAAAATCGCCTCTTATTTGCCATTGGTAAAAGCGGTAAAAAAATGGCACGATAGAAAGAAAGTAGTATTTGAGCCTGCTTTTCCTTCTTATCTTTTTGTCTATTTATCCAAAGTTTCCGAATATTTTGATGCACTAAATACAGAAGGTTCTATCTCTTATGTACGAACAGGGGATAAGCCAGCTCTGGTAAGGCCGGAAATTATTGAACAGGTAAGTCTTTTAATTCATGAAGAAAATACCACGGTATCATCAGAGTATTTTGAGCCTGGCAAAAAAATGCTGATAGGTGACGGGCCGTTAGGAGGATATAATTGCGAAATAATTAAGCGCAATGGTAAGAATAAAATTCTTGTGAGGGTCTCCCTTTTAAACAGGAATATTATTGCCGATTTGCCTGTGGACTCTTTTTCTGGTTATGAGAGTCAGCAAATGGGTAAAAATGTATATGCCCCGGCTTAATTTATACCATTTTGACTTATAAATCAGGCCAATGATAAATGGTATAATGTGATGACGAAGCAGAGCTTGTCACACCAAGACCGAAGCGTCTTGGCCGGCATGCATTGCGCTTTACTCTTTATCTATTGGTATGTTTTCATTGCATCGTCGGTATTAGTTGTAAAAATATGACTGGAGAAAAACACGATATTCCTTTTCTTCCAAATGATAACCGGTAGAAAATCAGCCACTTGGCTTACGCACTTCAGGCATACAATACTGTTACGTAATTCTTTTTGCAGAAAGTGCTGATCTTCTGTCCACAGCAATTCGTTTTAATTGCAAATTAAAATGTGCAGTAAGCAAGTTGCAAAAACAAAAAATGTATTTGTTAAACACATCATCCTGCGTATATGAATGAGTTAAATATAGAGAGCTTTCCGCTGAAATTAGCCGCAAAGAATCCTGACAGTACTGCATTTTTAGTACTGAATAATAATGGAGACATTGACAGGAAAATCACCTTTTCGGAATTAAATGAAAAAGTAAGAAACCTGTCTTCTTTTTTCGTATCCCAAGGCTGGCAAAACCAGCGGGCAGTATTGCTCTATCATGATACGATGGATTTTATCATTTCTTTTCTGGCCTGTCAATGCTCGGGTGTTATTGCTGTGCCTGTTTTTTTCTCAAACGGCGTAAAGCACAGGAACAGAATTGCAGGTATTATAAACGATGCCGGTGCAAGCATTATACTAACCTCTTCAGATACAGGACAGTTGTCTCCGGCAAAAAAAGCGGCCGTTTTTTATGATACAGCACAGTGTCAATGCATTTTTACAGACGAGGTATCCTTTTCATCAGTTAGTTACCCTGATGTTGCACATACAGAAAGCAGTGTTTCTTTTATCCAGTATTCTTCAGGATCTACCGGAAAACCTAAGGGCGTTTTGATAAGCATGGCTAACCTGCTTTGCAATCAGCAATCTATTCAGAATACATTTAAATGTAATTCCGGTTCTGTAATTTTATCCTGGCTGCCATTCTCTCATGATATGGGTTTGATAGGAAATATACTTCATGCAATACATGTTGGATGTACCTGTATATTAATGTCTCCCTTTCAATTTATGCAGGATCCCAAAAAATGGCTCAATGCAATTTCAAGGTATAAGGTAACCCATAGCGGGGGCCCCAATTTTGCATATGATCTGTGTGTGGAGAAGATCAGCGAAGAGGAAAAAAAGCAGTTGGACTTATCCTGCTGGAGAGTTGCTTACAATGGTTCAGAGCCGGTAAGAGCCTGTACACTGGAAAGTTTTTCCAGGCATTTTGAAGAATGCGGATTCAGCAAAAACTCCTTCTACCCATGCTATGGACTGGCAGAAGCCACTTTGCTGGTAACAGGAGAAAAAATACCGGATAAACCACCCTTTGTCATCACAGTTGATAAAAAATCAATTGGCGCAGATAAAATAATTGTTCAGCATGCCGCTGGTGCCGATGCCCAGGTATTGGCAGGTTCCGGAAAGGTTGTTGGCGGGATGGATGTTAAGGTCATCACTTTACCCGGAGCTCGTGAATGTACTGAATTAGAACAGGGAGAGATTTGTATTTCAGGAGGGAGTGTCAGTTCCGGCTATTGGAACAGGGACAGTGGGGATGCTTTTGTTAATATAGATGGAAAAATGTTTCTGCGTACCGGTGATATGGGCTTTTTTTATCAGGACGAACTGTTTGTTAGCGGCCGTCTGAAAGAAATGATGGTGGTGAGAGGGCGTAACATTTATCCTTATGATATTGAACAGGCTGTTTCAGAAACAGTGGACGCTGTAAATGTAAACGGGGTAGCTGTTTTCAGTAACAGCGCAGACGAAGGACAATTGGTTGTGGTAGCTGAATTGACCAGGTCAGCTAATAACCCTGCAGATTATCCAGCTATAATAAACCATATCGAAAAAGAAGTTATTGCAGCAGCAGGTGTTACTCCTTTTGATATTGTATTAACCGCTGTTATGGGCATTCCAAAAACAACCAGCGGAAAACTGCAAAGGCTTAAGTGTAAAGAATATTATGAGAACAGTAAGCTCGCCTTCCTTTCTTCAAAACTCAATATAGCTAAATACTTCAGGGCAGAACGTAATACTCAGTTAAAAGAGATTGTCTTGCGTACACATCACACGGAAGATATCCGTAGATACCTGATGGATCTTATACAGTATAAAACGGGGAGTCTGATAGAAACAGCCTGGGATGATTCGGCAGAATTATCACAAGCAGGCCTTGATTCAATAAAGGCAATGGAAATGATTAACTGTATAGACAGGGAGCTTAATGTCAGTGTAGCGGTTTCAGTCATACTTGAGGGAGGCAGTTTTGGTGACCTGGTAAACCGCATTGAAGGGCTGTTATGGATTAACAATAATGAATTATCCGGAAAAGAGATTTTAATATGATTGCACAGAAAATCATACGTGAGTTAAAGAAACAAAACGTAGTACCAAGGCTTGAAGGCGATCAACTTAAACTGGTAGGAGAAACCGGGATTTTGTCGAAAGAATTTATCGACTACATCAGGTCTTCTAAAAGCGAATTGATCACTTTTTTGAGAGGTGCTGTAAAGCAGGCTGATGCTGATTTTATTCCTGTGCTTCCCGTTCAGGAGTATTATCCTGTTTCTGATGCCCAGCGAAGAATTTGGATTTTAAGTCAGTTTGATGGTGGGGCTGAGGCATATAACATTGTTGCCGGGTTTTATTTGAAAGGTGACGTTAAGCAAGCAGTTCTGGAGAGGGCATTTAAAGCAGTTATTCTTCGTCATGAGAGTCTGCGTACGGTCTTTCGGGATGTTGAGGGCGATATCAGGCAGGTATTAAGCCCTGATTTTCCATTTGAAATAAGTACAGAAAAGCTGTATCCAGCTGATGAAAATGCAGAAGAGCTGGTTATAAGGGCAATACAGGTTGCTGTAAATAAAAAGATGGATCTTGAAAATGGTCCCCTTCTTCATGTGAAGCTTCTGAGTATTTCACCAGACGAGTATGCACTAATCATAGCTGTACATCATATCGTAAGCGATGGGTGGTCGCTTACATTGCTGCTAAAGGAGGTGATGCACTTTTATAATGATTATTGCTCAGGTGAAATTTCGCCACTTTTACCATTACGCATTCAGTACAAAGATTATACAGCATGGATGAGTCAGAAGCTGCTTGATACTGATGGTGCTGCAATGAAAAAAATATGGAATGGTGCTATCTCAAAAGATACGGATCCCATTGATATACCTTCGGATTTCACAAGGCCATTGACAAAAAGTTTTAAAGGTGGACTTTTGAAGTTTAAGCTGGAAAAGGATACTTGCGAAGCGGTAGCTTTGTTTTGCAAAACCTGTAATGTCACTCCTTTCATATTTTTCAAATCATCTGTAGTTGTTTTTCTGCACAAGATTCTTTCCCGGGATAATATTATTGTAGGCACGGCATTGTCAGGTCGAAATCATCATGATCTGGAGAATCAGCTTGGACTGTATATGAATACAATACCAGTTCAAAGCAATATCAACGCTGAAAGTAGTTTTGCTGATTTAGTTAAATCTGAAGCAACTGCATTTCTGCAGTTATTGCCCTGCCAGGATTATCCTTTTGACAGGATAGCGGACGATCTTGATGTAAAGACAAGTACTGGGCGTAACCCTCTTTTTGATATTATGGTGATGGTGCAAAACACAATCACTACAGATGAAATAGCTTTTCTCAGGAATTGGGAGGGCTTTGATTTGCAGCCCATAGATAATTATCTTTTTGATACTCCTGTATGTGATTTTGGAGCCATGCGGTCCAAGCTTGATCTTACATTCAATTTCACTGTTAACGCTGACAGGTCATGGTCTGCAGAAATTGAATACAGCGCCGATCTTTTTAAAAAACATACCATACTGCGATTTTGGAATTTATACACCAATTTGCTGTCCGGGATATTAAAACATCCTGAACACAAAATTTCAATGATTGAATTGTCTGATGATCAGGAAAAAAAACTGATACTGGAAGCATTCAATCCCTCTCAACAAAAAGATATTGTTCCTGAAACAATTATCAGTTTATGGGAAAGCCGTGTAAAAAAATCGGCAGATAAAGCTGCCATAGCGTGTAACGGTAATTCCTTATCATACAGCGGGTTAAACGGCTTGAGTAACCAGCTTGGTGCTTACCTGCGCAGCAAATATCAAATAGGCCGTGAAGATAAAGTTGCCATTTGCCTTGAGCGCAGTGAGTGGATGATAGTAGCGATATTGGGCGTGTTAAAGAGTGGTGGTGCATATGTTCCGATAGATCCTGATTATCCCGAAGAGCGCAAAGCATTTATGCTGGCAGACAGTGAAAGCAAAGTATTGATAGATGAGGCAGAACTGCTTTTGTTCCGCTCTGAGCAGGCGTTGTACAGCACAGAAAACTTAGCTGTAGTAAACCAACCCGAAGACCTGATATATGTAATGTATACTTCAGGCTCTACCGGTAAGCCTAAGGGTGTTATGATAGAGCATAGGAATGTAGTTGCATTCCTGGATAATTTTCAGAAAAGATTTTTTTTGCAGGAAGGATGGGTGGCAGCTGCTACTACTAATTATACTTTTGATATTTCAGTGCTGGAGTTGATAGGAACCCTTGTTCATGGATTGAAAATAGTTTTAATGACATCCATGGATCCTGGCCTTATTCTGAAGAACATTGAGGATACCGCTATTGACGTTTTACAGGTAACCCCTTCACGTTTGGGTCAATTACTGGAACAGGAAGGGGCGCAGATACAATTTTTGAACCGGTTAAAGGTGCTGTTGGTCGGGGGGGAATCATTAAGCCGGGAAAAATACGATGTACTCCGGAAATTTCCGCACACAAGAATAGTACATGTTTACGGCCCAACGGAAACCACTATCTGGAGTACTTCATGTGAGTTGCAAAATTCTGTTTCACTAACTATTGGAAAGCCACTTGAAAATGAAAGTGTTTTTATAATTGATCGTTATGGTGCGTTAGCCCCCATAGGTATACCCGGGGAGATTTGTGTTGGCGGTTCAGGTGTGAGCCGTGGATATTTAAACCGTCCTGATTTAACGGCCTCGAGGTTTATAGACAATCCTTTTGTTACAGGTGATCGTTTGTACCGCACGGGGGATCTTGGTCGCTGGCTTGAAGACGGTTCTGTAGAGTTTATGGGCCGTATAGATGAGCAGGTAAAGATCCGTGGCTACCGTATAGAGCCCGGCGAGGTAGCAGCCGCCATCCGCCGGCTTAGCGGAGTACATGACGCTGTGGTAACCGCCCGTAAGCAGGCCGATGGCGATACGGTACTGGTGGGCTATATTGTAGGCGAAGCGATAGACCCTGCGGGAATAAGAACGCAGTTGCAATCGATACTGCCCGGTTATATGGTCCCCGCTTATCTGATGGAGCTGGCCTCATTACCCCTTACGGCCAATGGCAAACTGGCAGTTCAGCAGTTACCAGCCCCCGACTTTGGCCTTTCCGGCAGCGCATCCTATGTAGCCCCCCGCACTGCCACCGAAGCCTCACTGCAGTCCATCTGGTCATCAGTGCTGGACTTACCCGCTGAACAAATCAGCGTTGAAGCCAACTTTTTTGATTTGGGCGGTCACAGTTTAAAAGTAACCCGTTTATCCGGTCAGCTTTACCGTGATTTTGGCGTACAGCCCGCCCTTCGTGATTTATTTACCCATACCACCATCGTTCAGCAGGCCTTATTA
>JANMIG010000076.1:0-30745 GCA_031375675.1 Chitinophagales bacterium | reverse complement strand
CTGCTCATCAGGGACTTCCTTTACCGGCTGGCCGGGATTGCAGAAATGCACTGCCTTGCCCAAAGCGAACGTGCTGTCATACCAAACTGTAATCAAAATCAAAAAAATAATGAAAAAAGCGTATTTGTATATCCGGTCAGCACGGGTGGACGAAGGGGTAGTAACAGAAAACGGGCTGCAACAGCAGGAAGAAAAACTACGGGAATACTGCCGGGAGCATCAGCTTAAAATCGCCGGGGTTTTCTCCGACATTGCCAGCGGTACGACCTTTGAGCGCCCCGGTTTTAAGCAGATGCTTGCAACAATCAAACCGGGCAGAAGGTGGTCAACGACACTGCTATTGTGTTCATGGGACAGGTTGAGCCGCCAACCTTTTGAAGGCCGCCGCATGGCCTCCCATTTTGAGGAACTTGGTTTTGCAGTGAAGATTCTTGAGGAAAACAAGTCCGCCCTATTACAACCACTTTCAAACTAAAACAGCGATTACATGAAAAAAGCGTATTTGTATATCCGTGTAAGCACAGACGAGCAGGCAGAAAAAGGGTACAGCCTGCGGCATCAGGAAGAAAGGCTGCGGCAGTATTGCCAGTTGCAGCATATTGAGGTTGTGGACTTATTTAAGGAAGACCACTCTGCCAAAACATTTGAGCGGCCAGCTTTTAGACAGATGCTTGCCCTGATGAAAAAAAACAGGGGCAAAGCCAACCTGTTATTGTTCCTCAAGTGGGACAGGTTCAGCCGTAATACCGGCGATGCGTATGGCATGATAGGCCAATTGAACAAGATGGGCATAGAGCCGCAGGCGATAGAGCAGCCCCTTGACCTCAGTGTGCCGGAAAACAAGATGATGCTGGCCTTTTACCTTGCCGCCCCCGAAGTGGAAAACCACCGCAAAGCACTTAATGTAATTGACGGGATGCGGCGCAGCGTTAAAGAGGGCCGTTATGTAACCACTGCACCCAAAGGGTATAAAAACTCCCGTGATGAAACAAACAGGCCAATAATTGTACCCGGCGAACACGCATGGGTGGTCACTTGGGTGTTTGAGCAGTTGGCAAGCGGGGCGTACAATGTAAAGGAGATTTGGAGACAGGCAAAAGCCAAAGGGCTGAACGTGAGCAAAAGCAATATTTGGTACCTGTTGCGCAACCCGATCTACTTCGGCAAGATACTGTTACCGGCATATAAAAGCGAAGAAGCCCGACTGGTAAAAGGCATCCATGAGCCGTTGATTAGCGAAGAACTGTTTTACACTGTGCAGGATATACTTGACGGACGTAAAAGGAAAGTGCCTTCCAAAAACACGGCAAGGGAGGAATACCCATTGAGGGGGTATTTACAGTGCCGTAAATGCGGTGGCAACCTTACGGCCAGTTCTTCCAAAGGAAACGGGGGTATGTACTATTACTATCACTGTACCACAAAATGCGGGGAGCGTTTTAAAGCGGAACTGGCCAACGAAAAATTTGTAGAGGAACTTGGTAAAATCAGTGCCAACCGCCAAAGTATAGAACTGTTCCGCATTATCATGGGTGAGCAGTACAAAGAGTTGAACAAGGAAAAAGCGGTGAGTATGAAGGAGATTAACACCGAGGCCGTAAAACTGCGCCAACGCATCACCAATATGCAGGAACTGCTGGCCGATGGTAAAATTGACCCCTCCGATTACAGGGATATAAAATCAAGGACTGAGACACAGTTGAACAGCCTGTTAGCGAAACAGCAGCAGTTAGAACTGGTAGAGGATAACTTGGGGGATTATGTGGATACGGCAGCAGCAGTATTGACCGACCTCCCCAAATACTTTACCGGTGCCGATTTGGCCATAAAACAGAAGCTCATTGGTTTGATGTTCCCCGAAAAAATGATTTTTGAAAAAAACGCATATCAAACCATAAAACCTTTGGAAGTGATTAACCTGATATGCAGGACTGGCGGGGGTTCTGACGGTGATAAAAAGGAACTGGCTTCCAAAAACGGAAGCCAGTCCTACGGGGTGATCCCGCTGGGACTCGAACCCAGGACCCATACATTAAAAGTGTATTGCTCTACCAACTGAGCTACAGAATCAACGCTTACCGTTTTTTTAAACGGGAGTGCAAAAATAGGAGAAAAACAGTTTACAACAAATTTTTTAGCAAAACTTTTTCTGGATACTAACAGATAATTCACATTTATAATTTTTACACCAGTATAAGTGCTGTATTTTTGCGGATAATTATTTGTACATGAGCAGTTTTTTTAAAGACAAGGTGGTAGCCATAACCGGTGGCAGTGATGGTATTGGCCGGGCTTTGGTGGATGAGCTGATTGCCCGGGGGGCTAAAGTGGCTACCTGTGGCCGTAACCAGGATAAACTATATGACCTGCAGGTAAGATATCCGGGCGAACCGCTGCATACCATTGTGGCAGATGTAAGCAAATATGATGATTGTGCCAATTTCATCAGCTCCACCATTACCACTTTTGGAGGAATCGACATACTCATCAACAATGCTGGTATTTCTATGCGGGCCCTCTTGGAGGACCTTGAAATAGATGTGCTGAAAAAAGTGATGGACATCAATTTTTATGGTACCGTTTATTGCACAAAACTGGCGCTGGCCTCTATTGTAAGAAATAAAGGTACTATCGTGGGCGTAAGTTCTATTGCCGGTTACCGGGGTTTGCCCGGCCGCAGCGGATACAGTGCCAGTAAATTCGCCGTAAACGGATGGCTGGAAGCTATACGTACCGAAATGCTCAACACAGGTGTGAATGTAATGTGGGTGTGCCCCGGCTTTACCAGCTCCAATATCCGCAATACAGCACTGGACAGCCATGGAAGGCAAAAGGGCGAAAGCCCGATGGATGAAGGAGAGCTGATGAGCGCCGAAACCTGCGCATTGCATATCTTAAAAGCCATTGAAAAAAAGAAACGCACACTGGTACTCACTTTTACCGGCAAGCGCACTGTTTTTATGAACAAGTTTTTTCCCCGGCTTACCGACAGGCTGGTGAATAAGTTTTTTTTAAAGAATGGGGCATTGGTAAAATAAACACATTTGCGCCGCACAGATCAGCTCAACAGCAGTTGCTGCACCAAAATTTAATTGTATATATTACATGCTCAATATGCCCGTAGTAACACTCACATCAGACATAGGCCAGCAGGATTTCCTGGCCGGAGCAATAAAAGGGAGGTTGCTGCAGGCCAACCCTTCGGCCGTTATTGTTGATATCACCCACCAGCTGTCGCCATTCAATTACCCGCAGGCTGCCTATGTTTGCCGCAATTCCATTAAAAACTTCGGGGCAGGAACTTTTCACATTGTACTGGTAAACCTGTTTGACGAAAAGCCCGAACACCTGTTGCTGGCACTGCACAACGGTCATTATGTAGCCTGTGCCGATAATGGCCTGCTCACCATGATACTGGAGGAGGTACCAGAAAAAGTAGTGGCACTTCCACTGGAAAAACAACAGCAGAAGGATACGCTCTACTGTATTTCAGTTTTTGCCAGGGCCATCAGGCAATTAAGCGATGGTGCCGGCATTGAAACGCTTGGCAACAGCTCGGTTTCCATACATGTTAAAAACCCCATGCGGCCCCTTTTGGGCAACGACTGGATTGAGGGCCAGATCATATTTATTGACAATTTTGAAAATGTGATTGTAAATATTACAAAGGAAGAATTTGAGGAGCAGCGGAAAGGACGGAGTTTTAAAATTGTTTTTAAAAGAGATGAAGTAATAGACAGGATCAGTGAAACTTATGCCGATGTGAACGAAGGAGAAAAACTGGCCCTGTTTAATGCCGCAGGCTACCTTGAAGTAGCCATCAACAAGGGAAATGCTGCCGGTCTTTTTGGCCTGCAGGGCTATAATGAAAAACAATTGGGCTCCAGTCAAAGTAAAAACCTGTTTTACCAAACGGTAAGGGTATACTTTGAATAGTAACCGGGGTAAACGACTGGTTTTACAAAAAATGGGTAAATTAGCAGTTTCGTAGCCGGCAGGGAACAGTATCATTATTAACAAAATATTCAGAAACGCCCATGAGGGCAATCGATTGGTATTTTTAAAGAACATATCAGGCAACGAAACAGACAAGGAACTGCTGGCTGCTTTTAAGCAAACAGGTAACAGGGAATACCTGAGTTCGTTGTACCAGCGGTATATGGACCTTGTATATGGTGTGTGCCTCAAATATTTTAAGGAAGCAGAGCGGAGCAAGGATGCCGTTATGGATATTTATATTGAACTGGAAAAAAAGCTGCTGCAGCATGAAGTGGAGAATTTCAGGGGCTGGTTGCATGTTTTGGCACGAAATTATTGCCTGATGCAGTTAAGAAGTCCGAAAAACATGAAAACTACGGAGTTCAGTGCTAACTTTATGCAATCAGGAGAAAATACGCATCTGGATAACGAACAGGTGATAAAAGAAGAAAACCTGAACAGGTTGAAACATTGTGTAGAGAGCCTGCCGGCAGAGCAGCAGCAATCTGTAGCACTGTTTTATCTTGAAAATAAATGTTATAATGAAATTACTGCCATTACAGGGTACGACTGGAACAAAGTAAGAAGTTATATTCAGAATGGCAGGCGGAACCTGAAAATATGTATGGAACAAGGGCAAAATGGAACATAACGGCACATATATAAATTATTCGGCTGATGATATACAGCGCTACCTTGAGGGCAAAATGACCCCGCTGGAGATGAATGCGCTGGAAAAAGCAGCAGTGGATGACCCGTTTCTGGCCGAGGCTATGGAAGGATATGGAATGGTACCCGAAACAGCATGGAAGGCTCCATTGCAATCGCTTAAAGATAGCTTTGCTGCACCGTCAAACAAAAGCACAGAACAGGCTAAGCTGGTAAGTTTTACCGCAAAAAAATACAACTGGCTCAAATACGCTGCAGCCGTAATCATCCTGGGAGGTGGCATAAGCACCTATTTGATGCTGAACAGGAGCAGCAAAACTCCTGATGACAATACAATTGCAGCAACTGAAAAAACTACTCCCGGCGCTTCAACTGATGCAACAACAGAAACATTAACAGCAGATTCAATAGCAACAGCCAAAACCGGCACTGATATTTCAGCAGAAGCAAAAGACAGAAAAACCCTGCTGGATAATTTAAAGAAAGACACCCAATCAATTGCCTCTAACTGGCCGGGTACCAGAGAAAAAGATATTCTGAGCCCGGCAGGCATTGCTGATTACAAAAAAGATGAAGCAGTAAGAAACGAAGCATTAAAAGAGCAAACTTTATCTGTTCCCGGTTCTGTTGCAGCGCCCACGCCTCCGGCTAAAGCCGATGATGTGGCAGGGGCTAAAGTGCTGAATAGCGAAAGTGTAATTGCAGCCAATGCTTCCAGGTCTGCTGAAACAAAAAATGAAAACTTTTACAACCAGGAAGCCATTAATGCCAATACCCAAAACCAGGTAAAGGCAAAAGCCATCAAACAGCAGGAATTAAACCGGAATTTTTTAGCCCAGGTGGTTGATGCAAACAATAATCCCCTGCCCTTTGCCAACATCAGTGTAAAGAATGAAGGATTTGGTACTTATGCAGATGTGAGGGGAAATGTCCGCCTCATTTCTACCGATTCTGTTATCCCTGTGGAAATAAGGTCACTTGGTTTTAAAACGCAGAATATAGTGCTGCGCAGCAACCAGCAGCAAAACCGCATAGTACTGCAAACAGATGAATCCTCTGCCTACCGGGAAAAAACTGCTATGCGTAAAAAAACAAACACAGGTGTTATGTCACGCAGGGCCATGCTGCAGAGAGATTCATCACAAAATGCAGAACCGGCCGATGGATGGGATAATTATGACACATACGTATCCAATAACCTTGAAATACCAGATGAGGTGCTGAACAAAAACATTCATGGCTCTGTGGAACTGTCATTTGATGTAAAGCGCAATGGCACCATTACCAACGTAAGGGTTGACAAATCACTTTGCGGCGACTGTGACGAAATTGCCAAGCGCATTGTGGAACAGGGACCACAATGGAAACTCAAAAAAGGCAGAAAAGCCAAGGCAAAAGTCATCGTAAGTTTTTAATACCGATCCATCAATAATTGCTGATTACATACCCGGGGCCGGATGTATATGTCCGCTTATCACAGCTTCACTTTTGGCAGCAATTTTTGCTTTACATTTGAATTTCAAAAAAAAATTATGCAAAAAAAGTTTTTTACAGCTGCCGCATTCTGCCTGTCTGCACTGGTTGCCGGTGCACAGGTAAAGATGCCTGCACCATCAGGTACACAAACCATCAAACAGGATTTTGGCCTGGGTACTATTGAACTCACTTATTCGAGGCCCAATGCAAAGGGACGTAAAGTATATGGCGACCTGGTTCCCTTTGGAAAGCTGTGGCGCACAGGAGCCAATGCTGCTACCCGCATTAAATTTACTGAACCGGTAGAAATGGGTGGTAAAAAGATTGACTCCGGCACCTATGTTTTGTATACCATTCCTGATGCTGAAAGCTGGGAAATAATCCTTAACAAAGGGCTGGACAACTGGGGTGTTGATGGTTATAAGGAAAGCCAGGATGTGTGCCGCTTCAGGGTTACCCCCATGAAGATGAAAACAAAAATGGAATCATTTACCATGCAGCTGGCCGATATTAAACCCGAAAGCTGTGAACTGCACATCATGTGGGAAAAAACAGCCGTGTCTGTACCCATCACTACCAATATCAAAGATAAAGTAAGGGCACAGATAGAAGCAGCCATGCTTACCGATAAAAAGCCCTACTGGCCTGCTGCACAGTTTTATAATGAGTATGATATGAATAAAGCAAAAGCGCTGGAGTACTGCACCAAAGCCGCAGAAGCCAGCCCCAAAGCTTTCTGGATATGGTTATACAAAGCTCGCATCCAAAAAGACATGGGCGATAAAGCAGGGGCAAAAGAAAGCGCCGGCAAATCGCTTGAACTGGCCAGGGAAGCCAAAAATGATGACTATGTAAAAATGAATGAAGAACTGCTGAAAAAATTATAAAGCCATCAGGATATGAGAAAGCCATCACTTTAACCGGTGATGGCTTTTTATTTTTTGTTTGCTGCTCCATCCTCAGCCCAGGCAGTTTTTCATTAGACCTCTTTCATAAATCAACATTATGTGCTGCTGCTCCGGTCTGACGAACCCCAACATTCGGTCAGGGCCACGTACTGACCGGCAGCAACCAGCCGCTTTGACTAAATCAAACTGAATTTTGAAAGAGGTCTATTATCTGCTGATAACCATTACTGCAGCACCGTCAATGTAAATGCCGGATTTACACTGAGGTTTACCCATTGATTGATGCGCAGGCTTTTTACGGTAACATTACTGCTGATGATTAATGTACCCGCAGCAATCACCACATTGGTATTGGCATCGGGCAGCACACCGCAACTCCAGTTGGCAGGGTTCTCCCAGGATGTGCTTACGCCACCCGTCCAGGTATTGGTGAGGCTGAGGCCCTGCGCTGCACCTGCTGTACCATCCACCACACAGCGGTATTGGTAGCCCGCCCAGGCCAATGGCACATTGGATAATTGCAAAGTTGCTGCAGCCGTACCAGTATAGCCGCCGCCATCAGCCAGGTTGATAAAACCACTGCCGGTATTTACCTGCCACTGGTAAACGGTGCCGCCTGTAAAAGCCTGCAGCGAAGTATTGCCACCAGCACATACACTGGTAATGGGTGTATTGCTGCCCAGCCGCCACATGGCATTGGTATAACCGGGGCCATACAACCAACCATTGTTATTATTGTCCACCCAGGCAATTGCGGCATAGTTTGGCGGTGGCTGGTTACCTGCACCAGGTACGCCCTGCACACCGTACACAGCTTTTACATTACGGCTGCTGTCGCCCAGCAACCATATCCATTCATCAGAAGGTTGATTGTACTTCCACAGTTTGGTAGAGTTGTACCCGGGGTAGGCACCATTGTTGTACCCACCCAGCAGGTAAAAACTGCCGGCAGTATCCGTAAACGCAGCAGCATATGCAATAGCAGGCTGGTTGCCCGGGGCTGCTATACCCCTTGTGCCCGGCACTTCAGGCTGATTCACCGTTTTCAATCCCTGCATCCATGTCCAGTTACCGGTAGCGGGGTTAAACTTCCACATATCACCCAGGTAGCCAAGAAAATTATCTCCATACCCTTCGCCGCCAAATAACCATAATTGCCCATCCCTGCCTGCCCAGGCTGCTGCTGCGCAACGGGCGCCGGGCAGGTTGCCCGCAGCTTCTGTACCACGTGTGCCATACACCCCTCTGTCGTTCAGTAATAAGGAACCTCTGACAAATGTCCATTGATTGGTAACCGTATTATAACGCCACAAATCTGTACAATAACCTTGTCCTGAAAAAGAATTGCTTGCATAGCCATAGCCACCAAATAACCAGAGATTACCGCTTGTATCCGTCCAGGTTACCGCTCTTTCCCGGCTTCCAGGTGTATTGGCTGCTGCAGGTATGCCCTGGGTGCCATAGGTGCAAACCTGGTTCTGTCCATTGCTGCCATTCATCCAGGTCCATTGGTTGGTAGCAGGACTGTAGCGCCACAAATCATTTAAAGATCCCGAAGAAGAAGCACTGTAGCCATTACCGCCAAATAACCACAGGTTACCCTGCTTATCCGTCCAGGAAGCAGCATAATTGCGGCTGCCGGGCGTATTGCCTGAAGAGGGTGTGCCTTTTGTACCATAAATACCCTGCTGGTCACGCAGCTTGTTGCCTTTAAACCATGTCCACCTGTTGGTAACAGTATTGTACCGCCAAAGGTCATTCAGATAATTACCGTCCATTGCAGCCGAATCGGTACCACGGCCGCCAAACATCCAGAGGTTGCCGCTGCTGTCTTTCCAGGAAGCTGCTTCAGCTTTTCTGCCGGGTTGTGTGCGAACAGTAGTAACACCAGCAGTACCATATATGCCCCGGTAAAACAGGCAGGTATCGCCATGCAGCCATGTCCATTGATTACTGGCTGTATTGTATCGCCACAAATCGTTACCCGATAGTGACCCATATCCCCAAATATTGTTACCACCAAGCAGTAAAAAATTGCCAGCACCATCAGTAGCCGCCACAGCTCTTTCCCGTCCGGGTGGCCTGTTGGCTGCACCTGCAATACCTCTTACGCCATAAAAACCAGCCAGGTTAACTGCTGAAACTCCTTTCATGTAAGTCCAGAGCCCGCTGGCAATATTGTATTTCCACAAATCACCCAACAGTCCATAGGTAGTATTCTGGTCAATACCATATCCGCCATATAACCAGAGGTTGCCACTCCCATCCTTCCAGGTATTGGCCGCCATGCGGGCACCAGGCCGGTTATTAACATTGGCTACGCCCTGCGTACCATAGCTACCCGACTGGTTAAAGGTACTTACCCCTTTCACCCATGTCCAGTTATTGGTAACCGGATCGTACTGCCACAAATCGTTCAGGTATTCTACAGGAGTGTAAGGGCCTTTTCTTCCGCCAAAGAGCCAGAATTTCCCATTGGCATCCAGCCAGGTTGCCGCTTCTGCCCTGGAAGATGGATTGTTAGTAGCTGCTGCCGTACCCTGTGTGCCATAAACCCCGGGCTGATCGATGGTGTTTTCACCTTTCATCCAGGTCCAGTTATTGGTTGCGATATTATAGCGCCATAAATCATTGTAATTGATGGAGTTGGCATAACTGCTGGCCCCGTTACCACCAAAGAGCCAGAGGTTGCCATTGGCATCTGCCCATCCGCTGGCCATTGAGCGCCAGCCGGGTTTATTAGCAGCTGCTTCTGTGCCTTTTGTACCATACACCCCCGGCCTGTACAGGGCACTGTCACCCTTCATCCAGGTCCACATATTGGTGGCAGGCTCATATTTCCACAAATCATTGCGCATACCGGTATATTCAAGGTTGCTGGTAAAGAAATCATACCCATAGCCTTCACCGCCAAACAGCCATAAGTTACCCGCTGCATCCACCCAGTTTACACTGTAGGCCCTCCCGCCCGGGTGGTTGTTAACATCAGGAATGCCTGTGCTTCCGTATACAGGACGAAGAGGTTTGTTTCCATATTTTTTAACCAGGGTCCAACAATTGGTTACGGGATTGTATTTCCACAACTCATTCTGATAGCCATAGTTGTCGAACCTGTAGCCCAGGCCACCGTACAGCCAGGTTGTACCCGAGGCATCCGTCCAGCAGGCAGCCCCTTTGTGGCCGCCCGGTGTATTGGCAGCATTGGCCACACCGGCGGTTCCCAAAACCGGTGTATGCGGCAAACGGTCGTCGCCACGTACAAAAGTCCATTGCGATGCAGGGGTAAATTGTGCCAATGCTGCATTTATAAGTAGTAAAGCCACAAAAGAAGATACTGTTTTTTTCATTTGCATAAGCGGAAAATGAGTTGCTAAAAAAGGGATACGTGAATACCGCAGTATGAAGATAAACCACAATTTTATTGATTCAGCAGGTAACAGCCATTTTCTTTAGCCATTATTACCGGATTACTGTTGGCACCCGTGCTGATATATAACTTTAGATATTTAAAATCAATCACTATAAACTCCCAACTTTCAGAAAGCCTCTTTAAATTTACAAAAAAATCATCATGAAACAAATCGTTACCTTCTTCTGCCTGCTCTGCGCTGTAAGCAGTTTTGCACAAAATGTTGCCATCAACAATGCCGGCAGCACAGCCGATGCCAGTGCAATACTGGATGTGAGCAGTACCAGCAAAGGCTTGCTGATACCCCGTATGACGCAGGCGCAGCGCCTGGCCATAGCCAACCCCGCCAATGGATTGATGGTATACCAAACCGATGGACAGCCCGGTTTTTACTTTAATTTTGGCGGCCCGTCAACACCCAACTGGGTAGCCAGCGGCGCATCCTACAATACCTGGACTACTTTTGGCAACAGCTTATTAAATACAGGCACATTCGGTACCACTTCCAATAACCATATTGACCTTTTTACAAACAATATCATAAGAGGCAGACTCAGCAACCTGGGCGAATTTTTTATTGGCACCACCAATACCGTTATTCCCGGCGATTTAATGAGTGTAGTAAGCAATGCAACTTATCCTTTTGCAGTAAATGGTTTTTCAAGTTTTAATGGTTCGGGTGTATATGGCGCTGTGCAGGGAGGTACCACACAGTTTGCCGGTGTGCAGGGCGAGTACCAAAGTACTACAGCAGGTATTTTTAATACAGCTGGTGTAAGGGGCCTTAATCAATCAGGCACAGCCGGTACGGGCTTCCGTACACAGGCTGGTACGGGGCCCAGGGCAGGAGTTATAGGCAATACTTCTGTTACCAACGGGCAATACACTTTTGGAGTTCATGGAACTATGGGGAGTACCGATATCCGCTGTGGTGGTGTCATTGGGGATGATTTTGGCATTTCACTGGGCACCCTTGGTTATTATGCTTCCAATTTAGTTGATTACAGCGTGTATGGCTTTGGAGGTGCTTACCAGGTGGGCGTAGCCGGAGGACGTGGCAGTGGCACCCCCGAAAGCACCAATACCCATATTGGCCTGGGCATTTATGGCGGTGTAATGGGCGGCTGGATGCGTGGCATGGTGTATGGCACACATATAAAGGGAGAGCGCTACAGCCTGTATGTAGACGGTAAAACTTATACCAACGAACCTGTGGCCGAGCTGGTGGCTAACCCTGATGGCAGCCGTGTACCAGCTTACGGTCTGGCTACCGAACAGCCTGAAGTATATGCCAGGGGAAAAGCAACGCTGCAAAACGGCCAGTATTATATCCGCTTCAGCGATGTATTCCGCAATATGGCAAAGGAAGATGATATTGTGGTAACCGTATCTCCATTAGCCAGTTCAAAAGGGCTGTACATAGCGGCACAGGATGCCAATGGCTTTACCGTAAGGGAAAATGGTGATGGCAAAACCAACCTGGCCTTTACCTGGATGGCCATTGCAGCCCGCAAAGGCTTTGAGCAAACGACCCATGCCCCAGAAATTTTACAGAAAGATTTTGACCAGAAGATGAACGGCGTGATGTACAACGACAACAATAAAAACGGCACACCACAATACCTTTGGTGGGATGGCCGCCAGGTACGGTTTGACCAGCCACCTGCCAGAACTGTTGATGCAAATTACCAGCCAGCAGCAAGGGTCATTACAAAAGCAGAATAGGCTGTAATTGATGCCGATTGGGCGTTGCCCTGTGTTATTGTTTTATTGACAGTAACGCAGGGTATTTTTTTGCACGGGTCATTGCTTTATCTCCTGCTATTTGATTTTGCCAATAGCAAATAAACCATATCTTTAAGGTGATTTTTTAAACCTTTCATTATAAACCAATAACAGATGGCAAAAACAACAAAACTCCCCCCACCCAGCCCCCTGGCTGGACCCAATGAACCAGTTGACTGGATGTTTGCTTACAAATTCAATGATGCCTCTTTTCCCGGATGGGACAATGGCGTACTGCCTCCCTATGGCGCACCCGGCATATTTGGCGGTACCGTGGATGATTATCCTGAGGGATTGAGCCAGCAATACGTATTTGCCAGCAGCAAAAATCCCACACTCGTTAAGGGGAAGGGGCCTATTGGCAACACATTAACAGACCCGCTGGGCGCCACTTTTGCACAAGTATATCACCAGCCGGGTTATTTTTACATATTGTGGAACGACCAGTTTTACGGCAACCCCATTGATACCAAGGCTGCCCCTGCAGGACACTCCAAGGGCATGGCAGCCTGGAATGCAGATGGAGAAGGATTTGTACTGCAGGTATCCACGCCCTCCTGGCCGGCATCCGGCTGTCATACATTTTCACGCAATAGTGCAGCAACAATTAAAGCCGTGAAAAACAAAAAATCAGTTACTGTAAACGGGAAGACAAAACCGGTTGAACTGGATTATAACACCCTTGGATGTATTGATGATGATGATGTGGAAGTGGCCCAGCATTTCTTTTGCCTGAAGCTTACAAAAGATGACCTGGTAAATGTATTGAAGGGGCTTGCCAATGCCAGTGTGGTAACCGATCCCACTATACCTGCGCTTTGCAATAACGGTGGCCCCGCAGATGTGAAGGCACTGGTGAACAAACTGGGCAAAGAATCAACCAGCACAGAAATTTTTACAGCAGAACTTTCTACAGGTGTTCAGCTTATTGCTAAACCATCTAAAATGGCTGTACCACCATGGCAAATGATATCGGCCCGGCTGAACGGCCTTTCGCTGCGGGTGGTAAGCTGGTGGGCTGCTCCTAAAATTTATTCCACCAAAGCAGGTGAAACTCCACCCTGCTGGGCACCCGACCTGGGTACTCCGGGCGATGTTGACATTGCACTTACTGGTTCCTGGGCCGGTGTTACTATCGATTTGCTGGGCGACAACGGCAGGGGCAGTAACCATGCCAAGATCGGCATATCAAAAGATCCTAAAAAACCCATCTCAATTTTTGGTGATGAGAACCAGCAGGGTGCCATCAGCTCGGGCCTTGATAAGGACACAGGTAAAACCGAAAAATGCACCAGCAGTCAAAACGGAAGAGGCGGTACTTTTTATGTGCTGAACAATGCCGGGCTTTTTAAAAGCCTTACAAAATTGTTCAATGGAAGAACAGCCGGAACTGATGCTGCATCAACCGATCTATCGGGAATTGAAAAAACCAAATCAGGCTCAAAAGCTAAAGCAACTCCTGCAGCTGCTGCAAAAAAAACCGCAAAACCAGCAGCGAAAAAGGTGGTGAAAAAGGCAGCCAAAAAAGCGGCAAAGAAAAAGAGTTGATAATAATAGACGGAGGTCAGTCATATACCGGCCACCATTAACAGCAATGTTCAAAGATGTATGGTGCTGCAAAGTATCATCATCTTTGAACTTTTTTTTGGGGAGTATTTACTCATTTAACAGTTCAGTCTACGGCTGTAAGCCCATTTGCCCTCTCATGTAAAAAATGATAAAAATTTAAGCCTGCTTTTTGGCTGTTACGAATAAAATCGTATTTTAGCATACGAAATGTATCGTAACATGACTATTATCAAGACAAATAAGCCCACAGAAAGTGAACTGGAGATACTGCAGGTGCTGTGGAGCAAAGATTCAGCTACAGTAAGGGATGTGCATGAGGTATTATCTCTTTCTAAGGATTCGGGCTATACCACCACCCTCAAGCTGATGCAGATCATGTTTGAAAAAAAACTGGTAACAAGGGATGACAGCCACAAAACGCATATATACAGGGCCGCCATCACCCGCAGTTCCACACAATCGCAGTTTTTGAACAAAATGATCAATACCTTATTTGAAGGGTCGCCGGCCAACCTGGTAATGCAGGCATTGGGCAACCACAATGCCACCAGTGATGAGCTGGACCAGATACAACAACTGATCAATCAATTAAAAACAAACAATAAATAACTGACTGCATGCTGTTATTCGCCTACAGCTTTTTAATGTGTCTGCTGCACAGCCTCTGGCAGGCAGGTATATTGTATGCTGTGTATGCATTGGCGGATAAAACAATACTCAGCAAGGCTCCGCCGCTAAGCAGGCGCAACCTTTTGCTGCTGGCCATTATTTTGCAACTGGTTATCAGCACCATCAGTTTTACAGCATACTATCTGCAACCGGGTACTGAGGCGGCTGCTTTGCAACTTTCAATGTACCTTCCATCTGCAAGATCGCTTTTTTACATCGCCGCACCCTGGTTAACCGGGCTATACTTCATCATTTTTGCCATACGCACCACCAATATTTTTTACAGCTGGTACCGCTTCCGGCAACTGTACAAATCAGGATTGCAGAAACCATCTGCCGACTTAAAAGTTTTTACCACGCTCAAGGCTCACCATCTCGGTATCCGCAAAAAAGTACAGTTATGGCTGAGTACTACCATCAGCACACCAGTAGTATTTGGTTATTTAAAACCGGTGATACTGCTGCCCGCTGCCCTGGTAACACAATTGTCGCCAGAACAGGCTGAAGCACTTATCGTACATGAGCTTACACATATTAAAGTGAACGATTACCTGATCAACTGGTTTTTATCGGCCATTGAAATTATTTTCTTTTTCAACCCGTTTGTGCTTAAGCTTTGCAGCCATGCAAAACTGGAAAGAGAAAAAAACTGCGATACCAATGTGCTGTATTTTGGCAGCAATGCACTTGCCTATGCCGAAACGCTTTTGCTGGCAGCAAAAATTCAGCGGGAAAACAAGCGCTGGCAACTGGCTGCGGTGGGCAATAAAAAAATACTGCTGCAGCGTATCCGTTATTTTACCGGCAGTGATATTTATCATTTCAGCAAAAGAAGGGTTTCACTTGCAATGGCTCCGCTGATCACTTTTAGTTGCATAAGTATGATGGCGGTACTTATGTTAATACCGGCAAAGCAACAGAGCAAAGCGGCAGCAGGAGCGAAGCTGGTAAATCCGGTTGCTTCTATACTTGAAAACCAGGTGTACAGCATCCCTGCCCCACCCCCAATAGCTGAAAAAGCCATAGTACCGAATAATAAAGAATTTGCTGCAGTAAAAGCCAGCAGCAGAAAGGTAAACACAGCAGTTAACGGGGAAATCTCCCTGCTTACTGAAATGCCGGTATCAATAGAGGGCATGCAAACCGTGGCTTTCAACACCGGGGAACTTGAGAAGCAGGTAATTATTGAAGAGCAGACATCTGGCAGTAAAAACAAAACTTTAACCGTATATACACTCAGCTTTACTAACGGCCAATGGCAACTCAAGCCAGGCTGGATAGCCAGTTCCAAAAACATACTGGTTGATACCAACCAGATTAAAAAAGATTCTTTGTTATTGAGGATGGAGCAGTAATACCGATTATACAAATTATGTAGTCCAATCTTGGATTCGCATTATTATACTATTGATTTATTATATCGGCATTACTCCGGCACCATGCCGGGATAAAATTATAAAATAGCTTTGCTCTATTTCATAATTACAATTGGTATAAAACCCGCTGACACAAAAAAACCGGCTCAATTGAACCGGTAATAATTTTATTGCTGTAAGAAAGTTTACAACCCTGCGCTCATTTTTTTCTGCCGCAGGCTCGCAAGTGATGGATCCATTTCTATGGCCCTGTCGCACATTTGCTGACCACGGTCAGTTTGCCCCTTCTTCTGAAAGCAAAGCCCGGCCTGGTAAAGCGCTTTACCATCGTTCTTGTCCATTTCCAGTAATTTCTGGCAAAAATCCAGCGACTTGTCATACATTTTGCGCTGGTAATATATTTCCGAAATATCCCTCAGTATATCTTTGTTACCCGGCTTTTTTGCATAAATATCGAGCAGTATTTTTTCGCCGGCTTCAAAGTTGCCGGTGTAAATATGGCAATAACCAAGATTTTCGTTGAAATCGCTGCTTTTAGGATACCCGTTTTCAGCTGCTTTCGTAAACTGGTCCAGTGCATTTTTATAATCGTTCATATTGTAGTACTGCAGGCCCAGTTCGTACATCCACACATTGCGTGTTTTATCCAGTTCAATTGCTTTAACGTAATAAGGCACTGCGCTTTTGTACTCCTCCATTTCAAGGTAACTGCGGCCTATGGAATAATGGGCCTCGGCATCGGCCGGGTTTTTAGCCACAACGCCCTGTAAGGTTTTTACAGCGGCGGCATAGTCTTCCAGCTCATACTGGCTCTGGCCAATAATGCGGGCAGCATCATTGCAGGTAGGGCATTTTTGTGCAAACTCTATCGCTTTTTCATACTGGCGGTAGCTGTAAAACAAATTTGTAAGTTCCTTTACCGCCTCAGCATTACCGGGTTCCATTTCATACACTTTGGTAAAATGGCCTTTGGCGATATCCGTCCGCCTCATTTCCAGGTTAGCATAACCATTCTGCAGGTAAGCATCCTTAAATTTGGGATTGAACTTTACTGCATTATCAAAATACTTTGATGCAGTAAGCCAGCGTTTGGCATTTTTCTCTTCGGTACCCTTGCTGTAGTAATAACTGGCACTATCTGACTGGGCAGATACATTGAAGCCGGCACATAAAAGCAGGGCCGTGGCTAACAGGTTATTCATTGAATTTTAATTTATAGTTTGTAGAGGCAAAAACTATTCCAATTACTGGAATATTACCCCAGCTAACGCCGGAAGGTGGATATTTATTTCATATAAGCCCTCCTTTTTATCCACCACCCGTACTTCCAGCTCTGGATTATACACATCCCCTGTTCCCCAGTACTTTTTTTGATCGCTGTTAAAAATCTCTTTCCAGCTTGATTTTCCCTTTACCTGTACCTTCCAGTCACGCCTTACTACCGGTGTCATATTCAATACAATCAGCATATCATCCTGTTTCTTTTTTCCTTTGCGCCGGTACACCATCACAGATTCTGCCCTGTTGCTCAGGTCAATCCATTCAAAGCCACCGGATGCAAATTGCAACTGGTGCAGGGCCGGCTGGGAAACATAGAGGTGATTAAGGTCTTTCACACATTCCTGCAGCATATTGTGGCAGTCAAACTGCAGCAGTTCCCAGCTCAGTTCACTTTTATAGTTCCACTCACCCGTTTGGCCAAATTCATTACCCATAAACAGCAGCTTGGCACCCGGGTGGGTGTACATATAGGTGTACAGGAGGCGCAGGTTGGCAAATTTCTGCCATTCATCCCCCGGCATTTTATAAAGCATCGGGCTTTTGCCATGCACCACTTCATCATGGCTCAGCGGCAGCATAAAGTTTTCATCATAAAAATACATCATGCTGAAGGAAAATTTATCCTGGTGAAACTGCCGCATAATGGGATCCATCTTAAAATAATCCAGCGTATCATGCATCCATCCCATCATCCACTTCATACCAAAACCAAGGCCCCCTTCGGTAGTGGGTTTGGATATCCGGGGCCAGTCAGTAGCTTCTTCTGCAATGGTTTGTACATCCGGAAAATCACGGTAAATGGTTTCATTCAGGTCCTTGATGAATGCGATGGCTTCCAGGTTGCCATTGCCGCCAAACTCATTGGCCTCCCACTGCCCTTCGGTACGGGAATAATCGAGCCGCAGCATGGAGCTCACAGCATCCACCCTTATGCCATCAATATGAAATTTATCGAACCAGTACCGGGCACTGCTGATGAGAAATGATTTTACCTCTCCCCTTTTGTAATTGAATATATAACTGTTCCAGTCAGGGTGATATCCCTTGCGCATATCTGCATACTCATAAGTGTGCGTACCATCAAACATAAAAAGGCCATGCATGTCGTATGGAAAATGAGAAGGCACCCAGTCTAGCACCACACCAATATTTTCAGCATGAAAAGCATCGATCATGGCCATAAAATCCTCTGGTGTGCCAAAGCGGGATGTGGCGGCAAAATAACCGGTTCCCTGGTAACCCCAGCTGCCATCAAACGGATGTTCCATCACGGGCATCAGCTCCACATGCGTAAAGCCCATACCCTTTACATAAGGCACCAGCATTTTGGTAATTTCTGCATAACTGTTCAGGCTTTCCTCATCATCCTTTACCGGCCGCATCCAGCTTGCAAGATGCACTTCATACACACTCCAGGGAGCTGCCAGGGCATTGTGTTTTTTCCGTTTCTTCATCCAGCCGCTGTCGGCCCAGTCATACCCGGTTGTCCAGGCTACGGAAGCAGTATTGGGCCTCACCTCCCAGTAATTGGCATAGGGATCTCCCTTATCCACTTCAATGCCCTTAAACCCCTTGATATGATACTTATATACATCCCCCCTGCTGAAGTGCGGAATAAACCCTTCCCAGATGCCGGAACCATCTTTACGCACAAACAACGGGTGCAACTGATTTTCCCATCCGTTAAAATCACCTATCACCGAAACCTCGGTAGCATTGGGTGCCCATACAGCAAAATACACTCCGGCAGTACCCGCAACGCTGATGGCATGATTGCCCATTTTTGTATAGGCACTGTACCATGTTCCCTGCTGAAAATTCCGCACATCTTCATCCGTCAGCAGCGAATAATTCCATACCGGTTTCTGCGTATCTACAAAATGAAGTTCCTCATACTTTTTTACCGGCAAAGCAGTTTTTTTTTCCGGCAAACCTTTTTTACTTTTTACTATTGCGTTTTTTGCTTTTTTTTCCATTTTGATTGTCAGCTTATGCCGGGTTATCCGATAGTTGGCATCAGCTTTAACGTAAATTTAAGATATACTACCCGGATAATTGAAATTTTAAACTTTAATTTTAACTAAATAATTAGTTTAGTACTCATTAGCCAAAATTAACATTGCATGAAAAAACTGTCTGCTGTAGTTTGTTTCCTATTATTATGCACCGGTGCGGGCCTGGCACAAACAACTGTTGTAAAAGGAGCCATATCCGATACCACCAACAAAAAATCCGTTTCCAATGCAGTCATTACTTTACTTACACCCCGTGATTCGGTTTTTTACAGTTTTACCCGTTCGGCTGCCGACGGAAGTTTTACGCTAAAGGATATTGCCCCGGGAAAATACATCCTGATGGTTACCCAGCCCCTGTTTGCCGATTATGTGGACGACATTGAATTGAAGGGCACAGAAGTTGACCTTAAAACAATTCCTGTGACCCCTAAGAGCAAACTGCTGCAGGAAGTGATTGTAAAAAGCGGCGGTGCCATGAAAATAAAGGGCGATACCGTTTCGTATACAGCCGACAGCTTTAAAGTAAGTGCCAATGCCAATGTGGAGGAATTGCTTAAAAAGCTGCCGGGCATACAGGTGGATAAAAACGGCAATATAAAAGCCATGGGCGAAAAAGTGGAGAAGGTGCTGGTGGATGGCGAGGAGTTTTTTGGCGATGACCCCGGTATGGCTGTAAAGAACCTGCGGGCTGATGCGGTAAAAGAAGTGCAGGTATTTGATAAAAAAAGTGAGCAGTCGGAATTTACAGGTATTGATGATGGCAAGACACAAAAAACGATTAACCTTAAACTGAAGGAGGACAAGAAACATGGTTACTTTGGTAAAATTGACCTGTCGGGTGGTTTGCAGCAAAAGATTGACAACCGTTATAATAACAACGCAATGCTGAGTGCCTTTAAAGGCAAGCGCAAAATAGCGGCCTACCTGCTGCAGGGCAATACAGGGCAGGATGGGCTTAACTGGCGTGACCAGGAGAAATTCGGGGGTATGGACGATAATATGTCGATGGGAGTGGATGAAGATGGCGGCGGCATGTTTATGAGCTGGAGCCGTGGCAGCGATGAAGACCCTTATATTGATACAAGGAATGGCTTTTTTGAAAACCTGAACATAGGCGGCCAGTACACCAATAAGTGGAATGATAAGAAAACACTGAATTTTTCTCCTAAATTCAACAGGCAGCAGTATTCAAACATAAAAAACACCACATCCCAACTGCAGTTTGGCGATTCGCTGTACAACAACAGTGCAACAGAAAACACTTTTGCCTACAAGCGCAATTTTAAAAACAACATGTCGTACGACATTAAACTCGACTCAGTCAACAGCCTCAAAATAACCACCAAGGCCAATTTTTACAACAGCAGAAGCACGGTTGCCAAAATTTCTGATAACCGAAGCAAAACAGGCACGCTGAATAATTCCAGCGACCAGGTTACCGAAAACAGCTCAGACAAATTTTCGTTCAGCACCAGTGTATTGTTTCGCCATAAGTTCAAAAAAGCAAGACGTACCCTTTCGGTAAATGCCGATTTCAACCTGCTGAATAGTGATGGGCTGAGCTTTCTGCGTGCCAAAAATATCATCAACCTCGGAGGTGGCGTATTGAGCAACGAAAATATTGATCAGAAAAAAGACAACGAATCCCAAAGCAGAAAAATATCTTCCAGGGTGGTATACACCGAGCCGCTGAGTAAAAAATATTCGCTGGAACTGAATTATGAATTTGCCCTCACAAAAGGCGAAAACGCAAACAATACCCTCAGCCAAACCATACCCGGCAGTGGAAAATATGACTTCCTGGTTGACTCACTTACCAACAACTTTGACCAGCAAATCACCACAAATAAAACGGGTTTTAAAATCAGCTTTAAGGATAAAAAAATAAAATATTCACTGGGTGCAGCAACAGGTTTCACCAATTTTGACCTGATGGATATCAGCTTCAATAAGGATTACAAACGCAGCTTTGTCAATATTTTTCCTGCTGCCAATTTTAATTATACCTACAAGCCCAATCATAATATCGGGTTTAATTACAATGGCCGTACCACGCAACCAACTATTAACCAGCTGCAGCAGCTGCGCAACAACAATAACCCGCTGGATGAGTACATCGGCAACCCGCTGCTGAAGCAATCATTCAGCCATTCGTTTTCAGTTAACCACAATACTTATGATTTCTTAAAAGATATGTGGACATACAAATCAATCAATCTTGACGTAACCAGCAATGCTATTACCAACAGTATAAAAATTGATCCCACATCGGGCAAAACCATCACACAGCCTATCAATACCAATGGTAACTATTCAGCCAACGGATGGATGGGCCTGGGCAAAAAACTGAAAAAGCTGGATATGAATGCCAATGTTAACCTCAGTTTTAATTATAACCGTTTTATCGATATTGTAAACGACCGGAAGAACAATACCAATAATTTTGGTACTTCAATAGGCCTGCGGTTCGGCAAATCAAAAGAAAAGAAATACGATGTATCCATATGGAATGATTGGGGCTACAATGTCAATAAATCATCCGTTTCAAACAGGCAAACGGTTAAATACAGCACCAATACACTGGGCATGGATGGCAGCCTTTACCTGAAGAAAGTATGGCGCATGAGCACTGATATTGAGTACAACTACCGCCAGCAAACGCAGGATTTTGCCAGAAATGTGAACAATACCCTCTGGAATGCCAGGCTTGAACGCAGTTTCAAAAAAGATGAGTTTACCCTGTATGCCAGTTTCCGGGATATTTTAAGGCAGAATATAGGGATAGACAGGAACCTGAACGGCAATGGCTTTACCGAAGTGCGCAACGAGCGCCTGCAGCAATACTGGATGGTTGGCTTTAAATGGGATTTTAAAAACAAATCAGCAGCAGCAGCTTCTAAATAATTAACAATGAAAAAAATAATCATAGCATCAGCGCTTTTACTGATAGCAGGCAGTGGCCTGCAGGCGCAGCAATTCATTAGCAGGGGCACCATTGAATTTGAAGTAAAGACCAATATCAAAAAAATATGGGGTGGCAACAGCATATGGGCAGAAATGATGCAGGAGAACATGCCCACTTTTAAAACGGCTTACTTTAAATACAGCTTTGCCAATGGTAAAAGCCTGTATAAGCTCGACCGTTTTGATGACAGCGGGCCGCAAAAAATTCCTGATTTTATGAAAAGGGATGACGAGGAGAATGAATGGTATACCGATTATACAAAGGGAGAAATCAACATGAAGAAAACGGTGGTTGGAGCACCCTTCTTCATCAAAGACAGCCTGCAGAAAATCCAGTGGCGCTTTTCAAACGAAAGCAGGGTGATTGCCGGCTTCAACTGCCGCAAGGCCATTGGTAAAATATTCGACAGTGTATACGTATTTGCTTTTTATACCGATGAGATTACCATCACCGGCGGCCCGGGCAATATCAATGGCCTGCCCGGTATGATTCTGGGTGTAACCATCCCACGCCTCTACACTTCCTGGATAGCTACCAAACTTTCGCTGGAAGTTGCGGATGAAACTAAAATAAAGCCGCTAACCGCCAAAAAGCCCACCACCACCAGGGAGTTCAGGGATTTACTGCTGGAGCGCAGCAAGGACTGGGGCGGTAGCGATGACCCGGAAAGCAAAAAATGGTTGAATAATTTCTTATGGAATGCGATGCTGTAATATATTTATAATTGAAGCATCAGCAATAACGGCGGAGAACCCATTCTTAAAGCAGGTTTGCCGCCGCTTTTTAATAATATGCGTCTCAGCACCGTCATCAACCACTCACATTTCCGGTTTTCCTGAATTTTCTCTGCAAAAAAGTATCAGATCGCTTTCATAATTCAGTGTCATTCATATAAAACGTCCGATTGCTGCCGGTCGGTACCCCGCATTGGTGGGGCAGGCTGTGGCCGCAGGTCCGTCCGACCGAAGCTGTGCAAAATAATATCGATTTATGAAAGAGGTCTATTGAACAGCAGCAGTATTTTACCTGCCGCAGCAATATATTCAGGTACAAATACCTGCCTTTAAAAACACGTACTTATATCCTTACACCTGTGCAATATCTTTTGCAGTTTTACAGCAAAAAAATATTGATAATAATCTAAAAATTGATTTATGAGTACAACCATTCCCAACCTGGCACAGCGGCAGATAATGCTGAGCTTTGCTTACATGGCTTATTGTGGTGAGAAGATTACCACGCCCAATCCTGAAGCCACCATACTTGGCTACATCAATGCGGCCATGCCGCAGATACCCCCAATTGCTGCACCAAACGACTTATGGCAGGTGGTATGGGGGCCGGCGGTATATACAGTGCCTGGCGCCCTGTACCAGGACAATATGATGTACGCAGTGCAGAATCAAACCGATCACACACAATTTGCCATTGCCATCAGGGGTACTAATTTTGTATCTGACCTCGACTGGCTGTTAGAAGATTTTGATGTGCTTGACCAGATGAACTGGCCGCCCGGCGCCACCACACCCAGCCCGGCCGGGGCCATGATGTCGGAATCAACCAGTATTGACCTGCAGATATTGCTTGCCATGCAGGGTACAGAAATTTCCACGGGCACTAAAACATCACTGATGGATTTTTTACAAATGAATACAAGCAGCGCCATCAATTTATGTGTTACGGGGCACAGTCTTGGCGGTTGTGTTGCCGGCACACTGGCGCTGTATTTAAAAGAAAACCGGGCAACCTGGGACGCTTCCGGCAGCTCCAATGTAAGCTGCATCACTTTTGCAGCACCCACAGCAGGCAATGCAGCATTTTCCGCTTATTCAGACAGCATGTTTAGCGGTGGCCCCTACCCGCCCAATTGGGATACTTCACTCGGCACTACATTTGATGCAGTGCGCTGCAATTACGATGTGGCACCACAGGCCTGGATAGCGGCAAACATTTCCCAGGGAAGCGGCAGCAGTGCCAGCAGCCCGCTTTTTGAAACCTACGGGTCAAATTTAGATTTTAACACCGGGCTGGCCTTCTCTTCTGAAGTAGCATGGATCTTTATTGTACAAAATTTTCTGCCACCCGTTGCCGCGTTTATTACACCACAAAATTACCAGCAGCCACAAAGCAATGCAGCGCAGCTGGCAGGTACTTTCAATACCGCATTACCCCCGGCCAGTGATGGATTAACGGATTACCTGAAAGCATTTGTGGCACAGGCAGCGTGGCAGCACGGCAACAGTTACCCCAATGTATTGGGGGTTACATCACTGCTCAACAGCAGTATTATTGTAGAAAAGTGACAGGATAGTAATTTACTGCAAACGGGGAGTACAGCATGGACAATTAAAAGCAGTTCAGTGATGGACTGCTTTTAATTGCTGTTTTATTTTACCCCATAGCCTTATAAACTGATGCTGACAGACCTGTCGCTCCTGTTGGCTTTTATACTGCTGCCAATGAGGCCACCTGCTCCTATCCTTAATGCTGTAAATCCTTTACGCCCGTATTCAAAGCCTGTAACCACATCCACCCTGAAAATTTTAAATATGTTTTCGATACCTCCAAACACTTCAAAATAGTTATTGGTTTTGTTTATATAAAAAGCATTGCTGCCACCCACAAGGGTCCAGTTGAGTCTTTTAAATAATGGTATTTTATTGGTGAGCAGCCCGTTAAAATGATGCTCAATATGCCCCAGTGCAAAAAAGCTGCTGGTATTGCTGTAGGCATAATACTTAGCCAGCTGAAAACTGTTTACATATTCACTGGCTCCCAAAAAGCGGTTACCATTAAAATGCTGGTAATCCTGTATGTACACTTTATTGGTATTGATAAAGCCGCCTATGCCCAGTTTGTATTTGAGCGATCCTGCCAGCTTAAAGTTTTTATCGTCGCTGATGGTAAAGCGCCATTTATCAAAATCAGCATTGCTGCCCAGCAGCCCTTTAATTCCTTTTGTATAATTGAGGCTGAAAGTGGGGTATTTTGATCCGATGGCCACTTTATTTCGGGGGAACTGTATATACTTCTGTCCCGGCTTGATGCTGATATCAATACTTACCTGCAGTGCCTGGTGCCTGGTAAACTGGCCTGCAATTTTTTCGTAGGGATAATTGGGGGTAAAATGGATGGTATCTTTTTTAAGCAGTGTATAATTGGTGGTATTTTCCAGCGGCATCCTGTCTTCGTACAATGCATTGATGGCAAAGCGCAGGCCGCTTTCATACCGTTTGCTGAAACCAACTGCACCAAACCAGTTTTCATATATTTTCATATAGTTTTTACCACCCCATAAAGTGCTGATGGTATTGGCCAATGGGGTAATAGGGTTTTCCCGGTTAAACTGTGTTACCCTTTTACCGCCTGAAAAAAACCATGTTTCCCGTTTCAGTTTCTTATCCGTATCCCAATCCCTCGACCGGAAATACACATCAGCAAATGCGTTCAGGTGGGTGTTATTAAGCCCATAGCGGATATTGGGCTCAATGCTCAGGTTGGTTTTAAGCTTGCGCAGGTATTTATTAAAATAGCCGTTTATATTCAGCACAATACCCTCCACACTGTTGTACTGCAGGTTATTTACCAACGGTCTTATTCCCCAGCGGTAGGTATTGGTTTTGGAGTAATGGGTTCTGTTGATGCCGCCCCAGAACAATTCCAGCGGCTTGATAGCACCCTGCTTTTTGCGCAATGAATCAATATCCCGTTTGTTCCATCCTGAATCCCTGTTATTCTGGTAGATACTGTCTTTTACCTGGTAATCCTTCACTTCTTCTGCTTCCAGCGGTACGGGGCGTATGGTATCCCAGTAGGTTTTGGGCCGCTTGTTTACAGCTGTATCGTATTTAATGATGATGTTGTCAAAAAACTTTTTGGGAAATACGGGGTTGATATTGTAATTGGAGTATACGCTCACAAAGTTGCCAATGGCATCAATTTTAAGGAAATTGAAATTGAAGTGAATCAACTGGTTCTTTACCCGCCATACATCGTTGCCCACAGGCACATGTATCTGCGTAAGCTGCAGGCTGTCCAGTATTTCCAGCTGCGATGTTTTGGTTACGGTAAGGTCGAAGCTGTGGATGCGCCAGTCGCCTTCAGTAATATTGATGGTGCCGGTAAACAAAGGCTCATACCTGCGCCGGGGAGTTACCTGTATACTGTTGATCTCCTTACCATCTTCCCAGAAGCTGCCCAGGTATTTAAACCTGTAAAAACCAATGGCCCCGTCAGCTATAGGTGATACAAATCCCCTGGGGTTAAGCCTTTCCGTAAAAACCGTTACATTGTTTTTATACATGCTGATGAATGTGGGAAAGCTGAAGCCAAAGCCCCCGCTGCCGCTTACCCTGCTGCTGAGCACTTCCATCTTAAATTTACCGGGCTGCTTTGCATGCACTTTTGATATTGACTCAGAAAGATAAATAATGCCTTTGCCGCTCGAGTCCACCCCCATATCCTTCCTGTCATCCTGCTCTATTTTTTGCCCAAAGATGGATTTAGGCAGGCTGCGCAGCTTCATGATATCCTTTGTGTATACGTCACACTCAAAACTGTTGACCTGGTTGCCGTAATACTCCCTTTTTTTAATGGCATTCCGGATAATCCCATAAGCAGGATCCTCTCCTTTTTTAATGATCACTTCCTTCATTTCCAGCTTTTGCTCCGTTAAAATAAAAGCAAGTTCCTCATCGGCCTTATCCACAGTAACCGTTTTTTCAACACGGGTATAACCAATATGCTGGCAAACCACCACATAACTGCCCGGTGATACCGTTATAGAATACCTGCCCCTGTTGTTGGCGCTGGCACCGGATGAGGTACCCTTGATGGTAACGGAAGCATAGGGCAAAAGATCACCCGTGCTGTTGTAAACCGTACCATAAATTTTTTGAGCAGATGCTTTCAGGGAAAAAAGAATAAAAAGAAAGAATATAGTTTTGTGCATATGTATCTTTTGATACAAACGAAAATACGGGCTAATTTGTTACAAAATTGTTATAAGCTGGTACAAAAGCATCACTGTTTTTTGTACAAATGAATATGGTAAAATAAATGGGGCTTTACAGGCTCCGGTACAGGCAGCTGACCATAGATTCAATTACAGCATGCGGGCAGGTATCCAGTATGGGCCTGTTTTTTCAACATTTTAAAAAAAACTTTAACAAATCGTTATATTTGGTTCCAATTTACTGTAAGCATGAGGTATTTTTATTGTCTTTTCTGCTCTTTACTGTTTTTTTCATTTATTGCCCAATCACAAAGCTGTTTCAAGGATTTTGCCGGAACTGATACTACTACCAACTGCGGCAACAGTTGCATTACCTTTAAAACTACTGTTCCGGATATTAAGACCTCGGAGACCTATAATGTGGCACCAATACCCTACGCCCCTTTTGCCTATACCAGTGCAAGTGGCACCGAATTATCGTCGCTGTATGTAGATGATGTATATTCAGATTCGATTGATCTTCCCTTTCCGTTTTGCTTTTATGGCGCTACTTATCAAAAATGTGTGATTGGCTCCAACGGAATCATCACTTTTGATATTGTTACCAATGCCAATACCGATAATGCCTATTTACTGGAACGCAATGGAAGGGCTCAACCTATTCCCTATGCCGGAGGCACCCCTAACAATTCCTTTGACCTGTATTATCCCAGGGCCTGCATCATGGGGCCGTATCATGATATTAATCCCAACCAATCACCATCAGACAGAAAAATAGAATACCGTACGGAGGGTGTTGCGCCCTGCCGCAGGTTTATTGTAAGCTTTTACCAAATAGCCCATTATGGTTGCAATGGCGGATCGGTAAGTACAGTGCAAATTGTTTTGCATGAACTTACCGGAATTGTAGATATTTTTTTGGAGGACAAACCTATTGCCTGCAACAATGCTACCAATGACGGCCTTGCCATACTTGGTATGCAGAACTGGGACAGGAACCAGGCTGTGGAAGTACCCGGAAGAAACTGCACCAGCTGGTCGGCCACCAATGAAGGGTGGCGTTTTACACCAGACGGAGCCGGGTCAAGGCTCGATCACGTGGAGCTGTTCCTCAACGGCGGCCTTATCGGCACAGGTGTTCCCGGGGTTGCTTCCAATGGCAGCCTTGCCGTGGATTTTGCCAATATTTGCCCACCGGCTGCCAGCAACGATTATGTGGTAAGGCCCTATTATAAGTTCTGCGATACGGATGCCAGTACCTCTTTTATTGAAGACACTGTAAACATTTCCAAAAGCAATAATTTGGGGGCTTCTTATACTGTAACACCGGCAGTTTGTGCCAGCCCTACCGGCAGCATTACAGTAACTGTACCGCCGGGTATTGGCCTGGCACCGTTAGAATATTCCATCAACGGGGGGCCACTGGGCTTGTCCAATGTATTCAATAACCTGCCAGCAGGCACTTATACGGTTTTTGTAAAAGATGCTTCCATATGCCAGCAAACATTAAGCATTATTGTACCATCGGTTACCGGTATTACGGGTAACGCGGTGGTCACCAATACCTCCTGCCCTGCTGTAAATGATGGCACCATCACCCTTACACCCACATCGGGCGTGGGGCCTTACAGTTATTCGCTAAACGGTGCAACACCGCAGCCCGGCAATAGTTTTGGCCCGCTGGCACCGGGTACCTACACCATCACTTTCCTGGATGCAAATGGCTGCCTTGGTACCGCACAGGCTACCATAGCTGCAGGCCCTGCGCTTACAGCCATCAGCACACAAACCAACCCGCCCTGCACCGGCATCAATAACGGCACACTCACTGTTACGCCCACCAGCGGCACAGGCCCTTACAGCTTCAGGCTCAATGGCGGTCCTTTGCAAAACAACGGAACTTTTAACGGCCTGGGGCCCGGCACTTACACCATTGATTTTACTGACAATATTGGCTGCTCTGGCAGCATCCCGGTCACCCTGGTGCCTACTACCCCGCTTGGTGTATCGGCTGTAAGCCAAAATGCCAATTGCTTTGGAGAAGCCAATGGCAGCATCCTGCTGAGTGCCTCCGGAGGTACCGGCCCCTATAATTTCTCCAATAATGATGGTGCCAGCTTTCAACCCTCGGGCAGCTTTACCGCACTGCCGGCCAATACCTACAGCATGCGCATTACTGATTTTAATGGCTGCAGAAAGGATACGGTTATCACCATTACCCAACCATCATTGCTTACAGCCAGCGCTGCTGCAGTGGCTGCCACCTGCAATGGCAACGACGGCACTATTACCATTACCGCGGCTGGCGGCAGCCCGGCTTATGATTACTCCATTGATAACGGCCTCAACTATGTACCCGGCAATGTATTCATCACTTCACCCGGCAGCTACAATAATATCCTGGTAAAAGACAGCCATGGCTGTATTGCCACCACCAATGCGTCAATAGCATTGATTGATACCATGCGGCTGGAGCTTGGCCCCGATACCGCCATCTGCGAATGGAGCAGCATCACCCTGGTGCCGCAAACGAATGCACAAACCAATCAGTATACATGGAGCCCCAATATTGACCTGAGCGATACTGCTGCGGCCAATCCTGTTGTGTCGCCCCATTATGATATAAAATATTACCTTACTGCCAAATGGGGTGCCTGCCAGCGTACCGACAGCATTACCGTTTTTGTAAAACTGAAACCTGTTGCCAATGCCGGGCTGGATACATTAATCTGCTACAGGTCGCCTGCAACGTTGCGGGGCAGTGTAATAAGGGTAAGCGGCCCTGTAAGCTTTTTATGGTCACCGCCTGCAAGATTGTTTCCGCCCAATGCTGCAGTAACGCTTGCCCAGCCGGATACAACACAGCAATATGTGCTGGAAGTGAGCGATAATTATGGCTGTAATTTTAAAGTATATGATACTGTGCTGGTAACCATGCTACCGCCCGTACCCGCCAATGCAGGCAGGGATACTGTAGCCGTGGAAGGGGTTCCGCACCAGTTATTTGGCAGTGGCGGCGTTACGTATGTGTGGACGCCGGCCGGTCCGCTGGACAATCCTTACTCCCAAAGCCCAAGGGCCACCCTTTACAGCGACCAAACGTTTACAGTATATGTGCAAGATATTGCCGGCTGCCTCGGCAGCGACCAGGTAAATATAAAAGTATACAAGGGGCCTACTTATTACCTGCCCAATGCATTTTCGCCCAATGGCGACGGGCTGAATGATGTATTCCGCCCACAGCCTGTTGGCATTGAAAAAACAGATTATTTCAGGATATTTAACCGCTATGGCGAATTGCTGTACGAAACAAAAGAATACCGCCGTGGCTGGGATGGTACTTTCAGGGGCAAAAAACAGGACCAGGGTACTTATGTGTGGATGATAAAGGGGCTTGACAGGAACAAAAAAGTAGTGGAAATGCGGGGTACTTTCCTGCTGGTAAGATAAAAAATCATTCAGGTTTTTTACCCTTCTTTTTTAATTTGCTGAGCCAGCCTTTGTATAATTCCAGGTGTGCCTGACTGGCCGTCAGTATTCATTCCCCAGTGGTTTTAGGGGTAATAATTTGCGGGTGCATTTCAAATTGTCGCTTTATTTTCTGGTTGTGGGCGGTGGGGACACCGCCCACGGCTCACTGCCCTGGTGGGTATCCTCACCCACCAGCGACAAATTGAAATGCACCCTAATT
>JANMIG010000046.1:0-33395 GCA_031375675.1 Chitinophagales bacterium | reverse complement strand
TTTCTGTCAATAGTGAATGTCGAAAAAAGCTGGACGGGAGCTATTATAAACTGGGGAATTATTCTTCATCAATATTTAGTTATCTTTAATACCAGGTGCAGGCTCTAAAACTATGTTTACACAATCTGGTTTACAGTCTCCAAAATTGCTTTGCAGACACATGCTATATTGCTTAGCAGACAATCTGCTTTGAAGGGTAGACTCAAAGAAGAGGTTATTTATTTACGGGCGCAGGTGGATAGGTTGATGGAGAAGTTGGGAGGATAAGGGTGAATAAAATACATACAAGCAATAAAGACCTGCTGAAAATAACCAGCCCATTGGATGATTTGAAGCTTGCCTGAATTGTATTTGCGCTACTCCGGTGCAGTTGCGTTTTTTTATAAGACACTATAAATCAATGGCTAAAGAAAATTGTTGGCTACCAAAAGTTGCGTATTTTAGCACAAATACGAATGTTATAGCCAATGGTAAAACGACCGTTAAACAGATTAATGAATCAAATGAAATATATCTTCTTTTCTACTCTTTTTATTTTAACTCTTATTTCCTGTTCTAATAATGAAAATGCAGTTAAAGAAATGGCTGATAGCACCCATATTTCAAAATTGCCAAAACAAGTAGATTCAATGACCCAAAAACGTAACACTTTTTTCATTGATTCCAGCAAGAAATTATTAATAAATGAAAATATGTTAGATATTGACTTGATATATCAAAACGCTTGGAATAAAGAAGAACATGTAAACAAAATTGATTCACTAGTAAAAAAACTACTGAATTGTGGAATTCGAGATTCTCTCATCATAGGTGAATATATCGAAAAACTTGCTGCAACCAAATCAGCAGATGTATACTGTTTTCTTTTTATATGCTGTTGCCAATACTATAACATCAAACATGTCACACCATTTCAGTCATTTGTGGAAATACTTCGTAAGTATGGAAGACCATATATTTCATTAAATAAATATTACCTTAATAATTCAATTCCCAAAAATCTTTCCAATGAAGAATTTGCAAATCAAGTGATTTCTGAATGTTATAAAAATCTACCCGAATGTTATTATATAAATCAATAATTTTAATTTCTACACTTTTGTTAACTACAAAGGCAGCTTTTGCAGACCTGAAACCGCGATATATAAGCTTTACCTTAAGTACTGACAAAGAGAGTTATTACGAAGGCGATAAAATCACTTTCAATATTACGATAACTAACAGAGACAAGGAGAACACACACACTGTTTTAATTCCTCATACACAAAATAGTGGACAAAAATTGTTTTATCTGAATGTGTATGATAAGGCAAATAACACCATGCTTCTCAGATATACTGAAGACCAAATGTTAAAAATGATGGTTCATGATACAGGAGCCGTTCAGATTAGATACTTGAAACCGCTTGAACAGGTTATAGTTCCCATATACCTGAATGATTTTGAAAATTATTATAACTACCACACCCAAAACGCCTCACACCACAGTTTTGGAGTTCCGCTGTTTGCCGGTATTTACCAGGTGAGAATGTCCTATAACCCCAACGGAATAGCATTAGGCGACAGCATTTATAACTATTACAACGATACAGACACAGAACTTCCGAATAATGGAAAACAGGCAATGTCTGGAAATGGAGATTTGAGTAATTTCTGTACCTTAAAAATCAAAAGAAGTGTTGACACGATTGTGACCATAGAGCGTCAGAAGTATTACATCAAAACCGATGGGTATAATTATTATTATTTTAACAAGTACGTAGATAAAATAAACACCAGTGAAGGTTGTGTTCATATTACCACTTTACCATCAGACAGCTGTTCTGTCAAGAATGAATATTTCTACAACCAATTCAATGAGCTTTATAATGAATACATTGTAAGATTTGATGATGGAGATATAAGAGAATACAGAAGATTCACAAACTGGTGTCCGGAATATTTGCACACCGAGCGGTATAATGAGTTCAAGAATAGAACAAATTACGAATATCAATTGCCTGACGGTAGATTTTATAGTGCTGCCTACAATCAGCCCAGCGGAACCATGCATAAAGAAACCTATTGTTCAAAAGACGGAACACTGTGTAATGTGACAACCTACATTTACAATAAAAAGGGAGAATTTGTTAAGAAGAAATTTGAACAAACAGAACCCTGTTCAGTAGTAATAATTGATGGAAAGAAAAGAAGTGCAAAACGTGTTGTTAATCTTGAAGGACAATGAAAAGAACCACTGGCTATAACATCTAAAGCTTCGTTGGGTGCGCAGCGCCAACAATGAAGCTTAGTGTTGAACAGCTTGTGCCGCAGGGCGGTAAAACCGGCAAATTTTTAGAGTGGTTTTGTATTAATGAGTTGTCGTTTTTCGTTTTGAATGTTGCAACTTTTTTCGCTGCTGTGTCTTCGCCCGAAAAGAAGCTTTGGCAATTATGATTTTCGAAAGCAAGACAAGGCAGTATCCTTTCCCACTGAGGAACCCGCAGTGTCCTGCCGGGTAGTTTATCCAGGTCGAAAATTTCCGCTGGCAGTGACACTGCCGAGAAGGAATAGCTGAAGGATTACGGGGTGTAACTTTCATTAACAGTAAATTATCTGCAATAAAAGAAACAGATTTTTATTTATCTTCTGACCAAGCGGCTGGTTATTATCATTCAGACTGGCAAGATCCAAATGGACGGACGCATGATATTTCAATGACACAAAAATTATTGGGCATAATTACATAGAAACAACCCTGCTTTACACACATGTAAGTAAAAAAGAACTGCATAAGGTAAAAAGCCCGTTTGACCGGATAAATAAGCCTGAAACAAAATAAACTAAATGATGGCTTTACCGTTTATTTACATATAAAAATTTTACCATATTGCGGTTTATTTTTATATTGCAATGATAATCAATAAATATTTTAAATAAATGCCTGCACTCGTTAATGCAAACTTTCATTTATTTTTGAGTTATGGGCAAGGCTAACAGACCCGACAGACAGTGCCAATGTAAAACATTTAACCAACAAAAATGAAACCCAAAGTTCAAGGACTGACATATGACCAAGCTGACCTGACTTACAAAATACGGGAATTAGAAGTTTCAATTACTTCTAAGTGTCATTTACGTTGCGACAATTGCGGTTTTTACATTCCAAATCAACCTGACCCAGCACAGACCGACAATATCATTTCAGAAATTGGAATTGGACTTTCTCACTTACAACGACTGAACATCAAAATCGGAAGTTTGGGAGTTTTAGGCGGAGAGCCAACATTTAACCAAAACATTCTAGCGACAGCTTTGAAAGAGTTTTCAAAGTTTGACAACATTGAGAGAATTGAAGTTGTTTCTCACGGCTTGACACCGCAAAACATCAGCAAAGAAACTTTGCAGTTCATTGACAAGCTAACTATCAGCATCTACTTTGACAACGATGAACTAACTCAACTCTGGAAAATCTACCTTGACAAGTTTGCACCTCACATTGAATTGAGTTTGCGTACAGATAAGGAGTGGGATAAATGGTTAGGTAGCGAAGTAGCAGACGACAGCAAAGCACAAGAAATGTTTGACTATTGCTGGTATCGCAAACATTGCGTTACGCTTGAACGGCAAAGACTTTTTATGTGTTCACGAATTGCCAAGTTATCTCAAGACAAAGAAGGAATAATGCTTGACGACAAAACAAGTTTTGATGAAGTAAATAATTACCTCAATCAAAATTCTTTCATTGCTTCTTGCAAAACTTGCACACCAATGATGGGACTTGAAACCGTAAAAGCAGGTCAACAACCAGACGGCAGAATTTTGAAGATGCTTCCAAACGCTATAAACTTTTTAAAGACCGAACTCTATGGGCAATCTTAAACGAATCGGTTTATATGGAGTTAGCGGAACTGGTAAAACCACAATTCTAAAAGAAGTTAGCAAGCTAACTTCTAATGTAATTTGGTTAGAAGGTTCGCAACTTGTAATCAATTCAGCAGGTTTGACATTGGAACAATTCAAAAAACTTTCAGAAACCGAGAAATATTTTTATAGAGAGAAAGCAATTGACAAGGCATTTGAAATTCAAATGAAAGAAGGCAAACACATAATCATTGACGGCCATTTAGTATTTGCAAAAGGAGAAAGCGAGTTTGAAAATGTAATGACTGAAAAAGATAAAACCTTTTATACCGATTACATCTATTTGAATTTACCAACTGAAACAGTCTTGCAACGACAACAAAATGACAGCAACAAAAAACGCAATTACACTGCAAAGACAATTTCCAATTGGGTTGCTTTTGAGTTGCAGGAGCTGAAACAGTTTTGCAACAAGCACAATTTGAACTTGCATATTTTGCAGACAACAGACAGTAAGAAATGTGTAGAACTTATTTGCAATTACATTACAACATAAACATAAATGTTATCACAAGAAGAAAATATAAAACGAGTAAAAGCAGAAATAGATAGGTTTGTGGCTGCAAGCCAAAAACCTATCTATGTTATTATTGACGGTGACAGAACACTCATTCCTACTGACAGCACTAAATTTTTCTTTGAGCATCTAAATCTTGAATACACAGATATCAAAAATATATTCAAACAGCACGGCTATTACTTCGATGCTTTCTACAATGTGGCTCTGTACTATTCAAAAATTGAAACGGGAAAATATAAACTTGCTTGCACCGAAAGTGCAAGTCGTGTAAATATATATCCTGAATTTCTTTCCTTCATTGACAAGATTAAAGATAAGGTTCAACTTATTTTAATCACTTCGGGCATTTCGCAGAGTTGGCAAAATGTAATCAACAATCATTCGCTTGACTTTATGCACCTAATAGGCGGCAACTACCTCCCTACTGACAACTTTGTAATTGACAAACAAGCGAAAGGAATAATTGCAAACGTAATTAAAAACGCTAATAAAAAAGTGTTTGCGTTTGGCGATACGATGATAGATTTTGAAATGTTGAAAGCGGCAGACCATTCGTATTTAGTAGTAAATGAAAAGCATAACAATGATTTCATTCCATTTGCAAATGAAATTTCGCATCTTAAACAGGTTTCATTTTCAAACTACTTTCATTCCGACATTCCTGCAACCAACCTACAAGAAGTAGCAGAACAAATTTTAACTTTGTAGAAATGGAAATACGAGAATTTACAAATAAAAACGCAGTCCGATTGTTGGCTTCACAGTCAAGACGGACAGACATAAGCTCAGTAGAGCTTTGTAAAATCCATTTTGAAATGGGAAAATACTTGGCTTATCAAATGCTTGATGATTTTGAACTGACAGAAACCGAAATCAAACACGTTCAAGGAATTAAAACAGGCAGTGAGTTAGCCGACAAAAACAACATTGTAATCTTTGCACTTATGAGAGCCGGACTTTACGCAGCCGAAGGTGTAAGAAGTGTTTTTACCGACAGCCAATTTTTTCCAGGAACGGAAATTGACAGCAACGATTTAGAAGATAAAATCATCATTGTAGTTGACGCAGTGATAAACACAGGCAAGAGTATTGAAAAAGCAATCGAACATTTACGCAAAAGCAAAGCAAAAAAAATTTTTGTAGCAACTCTGATAATGCAAAAGGATGCTTTGCACTTTGCAGACAAATATTCTGACATTTACTTTTACGCTTTACGAGTTTCAGAAAATAAATATGTAGGCAAAGGCGGGACAGACACCGGAAACAGATTATTTAATACGACCAACTTATGACTATCCAAAAGCATTTGACCGAAAGAAGCCCAGCCCATAACATTTAGCTGTATAGCCTATAAGCCCCGCCAACCAAATAAATTTTGAATAAAATAAAGAAAGCCCCGATCTGTGCACCATTGGCAGAAAAATGTTTGGTCTGCGTCAGACTGCTCATAATAATATCCCTGTTAATTACGGGTATTATATTGGTGCTGAAAGGTGGTGTTGTACCGGTAAAATACCGGAATATGAACCTTTGATTACTGTCAATTCCGGTAGACTTGGTGCCGAAGCCGGCAATCAAATCCCTGGTGGCAGCTAAGCAGGTATTGTCTACTTATCATGGTACAAGACAAAGGAAGGATAAAAAAAACAGGCATGAACTGCTTCATGCCTGTTTTTAATAATACTGATTGATCGCTTAGTTCTGATCTGTACTTTCTTTACCTGATGATTTTACAGGAGCTTTTTTAGCTTCTGCTTTTTTAGCATCAGGAGCTACACTTCCTTCGCTGTCAACTGGTTTAACAACGGGAGCAGTTACTTTGGCCTGCTCAAGACTACCACTGTTGTCAGTTGTTTTAGCAGCTACCGCAGGTGTAATTTTACCCTGGTCAAGACTGCCGCCTGTTGTTGGAGGAGTTGCTTTTGTTGATTTTAACACTGGTGAAATGTCTTCCAGTGATGAACCTGCAACTGATGAATAAGAAACCCTTTTGCTTTCAGGCTGGTTGTGTGCAGCAGGATCCCAGTATTTACCTTTGTCAGCAGGTGATTTAACTTCTTCTGCTACAAAAGGCTGCATGCGCATATGGGCATCGTTACGAACACCTTTTACTTCCCAGCTTACTTTTATGTTAGGCTGGCTGGTAGCAATTTCAAATTGATTGTTGCTTACTTCCTTGCTGATGATGGCCTGTGCAAATGAACCTATTACAGTCAGTTGATACCTGGCATCTTTATTCAGAGCTTCAAAATAATCAGGCAGGCGAACAATGGCTTTGCCGCTTGCATTGGTGGTAATATTGCCACTGTAAAAGTTGATTACTTCATTGCTTTCTGCTGCAGCATGGCGCAACACTTTATTGGCTGGATCCAGGGGATGGTCCATTGTAAAGGCTTTGGCACCTACTACGGTAAAGTCGCCATTTACCACTACACGGCCGGTTGTATTTTCAATACGCATCCTTTCGCCACCACCACCAAGCTCAAATATCTGGTAGTCATCAGTACCCGGATTGTTACGGGTATTCCACTGGTTTACACCAGCCTTTGCAAAACGCAGGGCTGCATCACCACTTTGTCCATCAATATCCACTACAGAGAAGCTTGAGCTTGACCTGCTGCGGATACCGGTAGAACCACCGTGCAGTACATCTAATTTATAAGAAGGAGCCGTTGTTTCACCAATACCTACGTTACCGGTACCATCCTGGATAACAAACCGGCTTCCACCACCACCCAGTTCAAATATTTCATAATAATCATCAGCAGGGCGGTTACGTGTATTCCACTGATTAACGCCATCTTTGGCGAAACGCAGTGCAGCATCACCACTTTGTGCATCAATATCAATAACAGAGAAGCTGGAGCTTGAACGGCTGCGGATACCTGTGGAACCGCCATGCAGTACATCTAATTTGTAAGAAGGAGAAGTAGTTTCGCCGATACCTACGTTACCTGTTGCATCCTGAATAACAAACCGGCTTCCACCACCACCGAGTTCAAATATTTCGAGGTAATCATCAGCGGGACGGTTACGGATGTTCCACTGATTTACGCCCGCTTTTGCAAAACGCAGGGCAGCATCACCACTGGCAGCATCAATATCCACTACAGAGAAACTTCCGCTTGAGCGGCTACGGATACCTGTAGAACCGCCATGCAATACATCTAATTTATAAGTTGGATTTGCTGTTTCACCAATACCTACGTTACCGGTGCCATCCTGTATCACCAAACGGCTTCCGCCGCCACCCAGTTCAAATATTTCATAATAATCATCCGCAGGGCGGTTGCGTGTATTCCACTGGTTTACACCTGCTTTTGCAAAACGCAATGCAGCATCACCGCTGGCAGCATCAATATCCACTACTGAGAAACTTCCACTTGAACGGCTGCGGATACCTGTTGAGCCGCCATGCAGTACATCTAACTTATAAGTTGGATTTGCTGTTTCGCCTATACCCACGTTACCGGTTGCATCCTGAATTACCAGGCGGCTTCCGCCACCACCCAATTCAAATATTTCCAGGTAATCATCAGCGGGACGGTTGCGTACGTTCCACTGGTTTACACCTGCTCTTGCAAAACGTAATGCAGCATCTCCACTTTGTGCATCAATATCCACAACCGAAAATCCTGAAGTAGATGTAACGCCAATGCCTGTAGAGCCACCGTGTGATACATTGAAGCGGTGAGTAGGGGTAGTTGTGCCCAATCCTATGCTGTTGCCATCATCAAACAACAGCGAGTTGCCAAGTTGTGTACCGCTTGGGGTCCATTTGGGTAAAAAGCTTAAAGTTCCGCTTCCTGTTACTGCACCTGAACCACCAACGGCCTGCCAGGTAGCATTACCAGCTGCATCGGATATCAATACCCGGCCTGCTGCTTCGCCAATACCTGTTAATTGTACACCACCGGCTGTTTGTAAAGCCCTTGGAACTGCATTGCTGCTGGCTGCCCTCAGGGCAAAACCTGTACCAGCCACATTTACATCAACTGCATTGGCAGTACTGGCAGCATTGGTGGCATTAAACAAACCTGCACGGCCAAGGCCAGCCTGGTTGCTTTGTAAGTTGTTGGATGTATTGGTAGCATTGGTTTGCTGAAACAGACCAGCACCATTGGTACCGCTGCTGATGCCACGGATGGCCCAGCTTGCACCGGTACCATTGGTAGTTGCCCTTAAGCCATCTGCTGTGCTTGCAGCATTGTTTACCTGGAACAAACCGCCAAAGCCAGTACCGGTATTGGTACCTGCAACACCAGGGCCTGCGCCGCTGTTGGTCATATCAATCAATGCACCCGCATCTGATTGTACTTTTATAAGAGGAAAATTAATTTTTGCACTTGTAACTGCCAATGGGGCAATAATAGGATTGGGGTAAGTGCTGCCCAGTAAATCGCCACCTGCAGGGCCTATTGGAGGTGCACCGCCGGCAATGATTGAAAATGGTACACTCAGCAACTGTGTAGTACCCATATTGGTGAATGAAGTACCACCATTAGGATCCAGTTCTACCTGTAAAAACTTAGTACCCACGGCCCAATTTACGGTATTGAATGTTCCGCTGATAACTGTACCATTACCCACCTGGAGGGCAAAAACGCCATACTGGTCGGTAGATACATTGTGTCTTTCGCTGTATACAACAGTACCGTTGATGCTTAAATCCCTGATGCTCATCCGCAAAGAAATATTTGCATTACTGAATACGGTGCCAAAGCTGTTACGGGCTACCCCCTGGTAATTAAAACCAAATGGTGCCTGGGCCTGCAGCAAACCCGTGCTTGCCAGCAGTACGATAAGCAGTGATAATATACGCTTCTTCATAATTTTCTTTTTTTAACTTAAGAGTTGATTTAGTTATTTGTTTTGTTTTAATATTCTTGTGGAAATGGTATTGCCGATTGTTTTGTCGGTAACAGAAATAAAGTAGATACCTGCGGGCAGGTTGTCTAACTGGAGGTCAATGCTGCCATTTACCATCACAAATGGTTTCATTACCACTTCCTGCCCCAAAGCATTGTGAAGCCGAACATAATTTACCTGGAAATTGTCTCCATGAATGTCTAACCGTACATGGCCGGTAGTTGGGTTAGGATAAGCACTCACCCAGTTGTTGGCAGATAACAGCCCGCCCGTTAATGCAATATGCGGCTGCTGAAACCCGATAGATACCATCATTGGCACTGTAGGCGCATTAATAACCACAGAGGGCGATGGGAGTATAGCAACTTCGCCAATGGAATAGCTTAGTTGATATCCCCCGGCTACAAGGGTTTGTCCAGCCGTGCCTACAAGTCTTCGTTCGATACGCTGACAAAACGAAGCAGTGGCTGAAAGACCCAGCAAAACCAATAAGAAGAATTTTGTCATGTTCTTTTGTTTTAAAAATGAATAATCAGTTGATATGTGATTGATTTGATTAAAAAGTTACTTTTTTAGCATACTCAGCCTGGATAAGGCCACAGGATAGGAGGTGTATTCTTTTGACTTCAGGTCATTAGATAAGTTTTGATACATTAGTTAAGGCTTTAATATTGTAAAGGTATTTAATTAGTTTAGTATTTTTTCTGAAATCACCAATATTAGGTATGAATTTTCCCCTGATGCGGTGATGATAAAAGTATTGGATTTGCGCCGGGCTATCCGGCATCAATTAAACGAAGCAGGCTTGTGCATGCTGCCTGGCACCGGCTTTTACTATTTGCAAGGTGTATTTCCGGGCCCTGGTTTACCTGCAGTACAAAATTTAAAGGCAAAAAATGCATTTAATATATTGATTGTCAATTAATTAAAAATTGTAGCAGCTAATGATGGTTTCACCTGCAGACTGCTTAAAGGTTTATTTCGGGTAACAGCAGAGAGCTTAAGAGCAATAACTCATAATGGCCCGATACGTCATTTATACGGTAAAAAAAACAGGAATTTTCCTGTTTTTTGAGCGGATTGGATGCTTTAGTTTTATCATTCAAGCTGATATGATGCATACAAATACAAACACACATGACTTTTTTTTATACTTTATTGCATTGTTTACCCTGGTTGCCGGTTGTAATATCACCGGTACCGAGTATTACAGTCCTGCTTTTACTGTGATCCATGATAGTATTGAGAGCAGGATAAAGCCGGTGACTGATTTTAAACAAATAGAATTCAGGGCAGTAAGAACGAAGAATGCGGAGGGAGAAATCATAAAGAATGGAGTAGAAATTGATATTGTACACACTGACCGGTTACCTGTTGACAATAGCCGGTTAAATGAACTGGCCCGGCAAATTGCGTTAACTGTGCGGCAATGTTTAAAAAACCCCGATGATTTTGGTTATTACCAGGTGATTTTTTCAGTTCAACAGGGTATCAACCGGTTAGTAAAAAAGGAAACAATCAATCAATTTATTTTAAAAACGGCAGAATTGCAGGAACCCGTTCACTGATGCCTGTTAATGGCAGCCAGTAATTGGCAGGCATACTTATATCCCGCAGAAATGGATTTTACTTTCTATGATGCTTAGCACCGGCAGGCCACCAATCAATTAAAGGAGGTGAAAGGCGGGTTATGAAACCCTGTACACCACATTCCTTTCTTTTAAGTAATCAAGAATAAACCTGAAGCAGGTTTCATTACTGCCTACCAGCTCCGGGGGAAATACCCCTTTTTGTGTAAAAAGACCTTTTGCCAGCAGGTTGAGTGCAGCAGTGCATGTGTAGCCTGTAGTGCGGCTCATGCTGGAGGTTTCTGTAGCAACGTCATATTCGTCATACAGGTTGTACACTACAGTTTTTGAACTGCCGTTTTGTGTGCCGCTGAGTTTAATGCGCATAATGGTAAACTCTGGTTCTTTTGGCCCCAGTTTCCATTGATTGATCAGTACAGCAGAGGAAAATTGCAATGGTGACATCTCTTGCCCGTTCACCAGTACAGGTTCTTCACTGAAAAAGCCGCCTGCAATCATGTTTTTGATGAGGTCGATATGGCCGGGATAGCGGAGGGTTTTTTCTTTCATATTGGGGATATGCCCCATGGTAAACAATATACTGCGCAGGCCATCTGTGTTAAATGATTCCAATGTGCCCACTTCATCAAAATGCAGCAATTCAGCTTCACTTAAGGCGGGTCTTGTTACAACTGCACCATTTTCTACCAGCCTGGCCGGGCGTATATATTCCTGTATCACATCCACCGGCGAAAAAGGGGCTTTGTACTCAAAAGGCTTTACCCTTATTTTGGGCAGACCACCCACCATGCATTCAAAATCAGTAACCTGCATGATGCTGTTGTAATATCCCAGTACCAGGTTGCTCATACCGGGGGCTACGCCACAATCTACAATGGCAGTAACGCCCTTTTCTTTTGCTAAAGCATCTAAAGCCAGTGCATCTTCGGCAAAAAAGGAAATGTCCACCACATTTTTACCTGCGTTGATAACAGCTTCCAGGGTTTGGTAGCCCATAAAACCCGGTACGGCAGTAATGGCAAAATCAAAACCATCAAGCAGCTGCGGGTAAGAAGCATAATTGCCCAGGTCAGCCTTTATCGTTTTTATGCTGCTGTTTTTATTGCTGAGCATGCCCAGTGAGTGGTCACTTACATCAAAAGAAGTTACATCGTATTGTGCGGCAAGGTCGGCTGCAATGGCCCTGCCCACCATACCGGCTCCCAGTACTGCTATTTTCATTGTCAATCGTTTAAGGCTGCAAAGTAAAGGAAAAGGAGTGGTTTTAAAAACCGGGGTACCGGGGTACTATTTTTTTGCAGTACCGGGTTTTGCATACCGCACAAAAAAACTGCCTTAAAAAAGGCAGCCCAATGTTTTGTTCCGGTTAATTGGTTTTTTAAGATGCTTCGTTACTGCCGGTTGCAGCTTCATCCTGTTTTTTCCTGAAGCTTAATGCTACCAGTACAAGGCCAATTACAGCCATGCCAATGCGTATTGCTGTGCCGGTATCAGTACCCCAGTTATCAACCCATTTCAACAGTTTAAATTCATAATCCATTGAATGGAGGATGAAGGAGCCTCCGCCGAGTATCAGCAATAAAAACCCGAAACTTCTCATAATGTATGGTTTTGGTGATGAAATACTTTTTTATGCAGCAATGATAATAATTCCTTTTCATATTTCATCATCCGGGCAAATAAAAGCCATCCCATTTTACCGGGATGGCTTTTGCTTTCGTTGGTTGTGATGTGTCTGTTATTATTCTGTTGTAATTACTTTATATGTTCTGCTTGTTCCGTTCACGGTAATTTTTACAGTGAGCAGGCTGCCGGGTACAAAATTCATGTTGCGGATGTCGGTCGCAAAATTGTATGTTCCGGCCAGCATTGCAGTCGCTTTTTTTACAGATTTGGTTGCACCAGTTTGCGTATTAATCAGCTGAATGGTGATAGTGCTTGTTTGTTTAATATCCAACTGTATGTTAAACGCATCTTTAACCGGGTTGGGTGCTACCTGTACCGTAAAAAGATCAACCGGAGCAGGTGGGGTAACCGGTGCAGCTTTTGTATCCCGCAGTATTTTTTCGATATGACGGATGCCATTGCAGTAAGCGCTGTTTACGATATAGCGTCCCTGCCTGTCGTATTGATTGGCGAGGTATTCATTTTTAACTTCATCCAGTAATTTGCCGTACTGCTCCATTGTAAGCTCACTCAGCAGGTAATTGCAGATGGCATTGCCCTGCAGGTAGCGGCTGAACACCAGCGGCAGTACTTCACTGCGGTTTTCCCGGCAATACTTTAGCAGTGCCTCTCCTTCAGCGTTTTGATAGTAACGTTGCGGGTCGCTCTGTATTGCACTGGCTTTCCAGGTGGCCTGCCAGGCATCGTACAGTTTATTAAACATATTATTCACCGTGCCGCTAACCCTGTTATTCAATTGCTGCAGTTTGGTGTTTGCTTCGGGGCTCAGGGCTGCTTTGTCGGCCACATCATAGCCTGCATCAATGGCTTCCTTATCTGTACTGATTGCACCATTGCCACTGGCACGGGCAGCAAAAGAACCTGTGGGAATGTAGTAACCCACCACATCGCCATAATAAGCCGGTGCAGCACCATTGAGTCCGTTGCGGGGATGAAAAGTTCTTGTAAGGCCGCCGGGTTTGCTCTCCCAGTCGTAGCCATGCGGGTGGCTGTTGCCGGGCTTGCGTACCGATGCGTGGGTGTAGCCGCCGTTGTATGCCCAAAGATCCACTACAGCATTAATACTAGTAGCACCGGTACGGGTATAGTTGGCTGCACCAGAATATCTTTTTACAGGTGTATTGGAATAAAACCTGTCGAAGCTGCCAAGCGGGTTGCCGGGCAGGTAGTAAACATTGTATTGGTCGGGAGGCCAGTTCCAGGATGTGGTAACGCCACCGCTCCAGGAAATGCAGTTGTAAGTGCCTGATGATGGTGCTGCTGCAATAGCATCATCTGCTTTAAGGTTGGCAAAAGCATAAACGATATCACTGTTAAGGCATGCCATATAAGTATCTGCGGTGCCAGTGGTGCCGGTATTGTATGCACATACAAATGTATACAACTGCCTGTTAGCAAAATTTTTCTTAATACGGGATTGCTTGCCCCATACATAATCACCTGCTGTGGAGTAATCATCATTGTAGCCACTAAAAGCGCCGGCGTTAGCAGGTAGTGTGAATAATCTTGTATCAGCAGCGGCATTGCCGGTGAATCTGCAGGTAAAGAAATTGAGATCCCCGGTATTGGTACTGGTATTGTAATGCAGCGTGCCGCCAATGGGTGCTGCGGCATTGGTTAATACACCGTCTTTATAAATATTACTGGTGCCGTTTGCCCCGGAAGTATAGGGTCTTGCTACGAGGCAATAAGATCCTGTTGCAGTGATGTTAACGGACAACCTCGATTCCCATCCGCTATAATCATCCTGAAACCATGATCCTGCATTGGTATTATAAGGGTTAAAGAGGTGGAGTACCGGGTCAACAGTAGAGCCCGTGGTTTCAAACGTTACTGTTGTACCAGCAGTAAAATAGTACCATACAAATGTGGTAAAAGCAAAGCTCTCTTCCAGTTGGTGGGAATAGGTGCCTTCGGGGTTGGCCAATACTTTGTTGGCACCACCAGCCGCTTCATTCATTTTTTTTGCAGGTATATTGCTGGCTGGCTTCATGGCCGCCATTCTTTGCAGTTGTGCATTAAGATTTTCCCAGTGGCGCTCAAGTGTGGCATCGCTGCCGCTGGTGGTCAGGCTTACCTGGTCAATATTGGGGTACTGGTTGCTGCTGCTGCCGAAGTGGAGTTGGTGCTTGCCGGCAGTGAGTAATACCTGCTGACCTGTTGCCTTAAAATTTGCTTTGGTTAACTGCCAGCCATCACTGTTTTTAACCAGTGTGCCATTGCTGCGGCCATCCATATCCACGGTAACCTGGCGGCCTGCTTCAATGGGTGCCAGCACCTGTAATGTGTACATGCCGGTTGTGCGTACTGCAATATCAAAAGTGCATGACGGGATTCCATTCAGCAATTCCATACGCTTTTCGGTAATGGTTACATCACCTGCTTTGAGGTGATTGTATATTTTCTGTTCAGCGATTGCCTGTGGTGATTTCCGGGCATCCTGCGCAGATGCCATGAGTGTAGTGCAGGCCGTGATAAATAATAAGTAAAACTCTTTCCTTTTCATTATTGTTTGGTTTAATGATTACGTTGATTGATGAAACAGCCGTATTGTATAAGGGATGGATTTTTTGCCGCAGAAACTTATATCCGGATATACTCCTGCAGGAATGATGGTGCAAAACTCTATTAAAAAAATTACCCATGCAATACTACTTTGTGGTTACCGCAAAGCGGGTATATGCTCCTGGTTTCTTAAAAAACAGGTTTTGATGGTGGTGTATACGGAAAAAAGCCGCCCAAAGGCATGAAGATGAACGGAGCGTCGCAAGGATGCAGCACAAAGAACCAATGCTGGTATCCAAAGCAATAACCGGTAAACGAAAGGTACAGGGGATTACAGTTTCACCGTTTCCACACCATGCAGTTGCCGGAGCTTGTATACAGCTTCTTCCTGCCGGTTTTGAGGAATGCCTGCTTTGATGGTGTAAAAAAGTTGTGCTTCCTGCTGCAGGATGGTGCAGTTGTATTGTTTCATAATCATCATCACTTCATTCATACGGGTGTAATCAAACTGCAGGTTGTAGATGATTTCCACCTGTTTCTGCATGATGGGTGTTACCTGCAAAGCAAGTGCCGCAGCCGTTTTGTATGCATTGATAAGGCCGGGTACCCCCAGCAAAGTACCTCCCCAGTAGCGTACCACTATCACAGCGGTGTTGGTCAGTTCACGGCTGTCAATCTGGCCCAGGATGGGTTTGCCTGCGGTGCCGGATGGCTCACCATCATCGCTTACCCTGAAATTATTGCCATCCGTACCGATGCGGTAAGCAAAGCAATGGTGTACTGCTTTGGGATGTTCTTTTTTGAGTTGCTGTAAAATGGATTTGAATGCTTCTGCCGTGCTGATGGGGTAAGCAAAAGCAATGAATTTACTGCCCCTGTCTTTAAATTCGGCGGTGGAAAATTGTGCGATGGTATGATAAAAACCCGGATCTGTCATTGTTGTATTGTTTATCTCTTCTATCCAAATGCAATTAAAGCGATGGCCCCCATGGCCAGTGCAATGCCCAGCCAGTTGATAACAGACAGCCTTTCTTTAAACAGCAGCCATGCCATTACCGAACTGAAAAGTACAATGCCCATATTGTTGATGGGTATAATGGCTGAACTGTTACCGCTGAAATTGCTCAGCACTTTTACCAGGCACCAGATAGAGAAATAATTAGGGATGCCGATTAAAATTCCTGCAAGAATGGCTTTGGGCTGCAGGGTGGTTTTCTTCATGGTCAATTGTACGAGCAGGAGGATAAACCCTATCAAAAAAGCTGTAGCAAAACAGGTGATGAGGTAGGCATTTTTATTGCTTTCATCCAGGTAGGTTTGCTCGGTGTACTTTATCAGCGTGTCCAGCAGTCCGCTGCCAAAAAACAGTACAACGGGCAGTACCAGTAAAAGCGGCACTCTTTTTCCTGAAACACCCGGCTGCTTATTATTGCCGGCAGGGTAGCAGGTAAGGATGACTGCCAGTAATGCCACAGCAATGCCTGCAATCTTGAGCCAGGTTGCTTTTTCATGATACAGAAAGATGGAGAACAGGAACGGAATCACCAGGGAAAGCTTATTGGCTACCGAGGCTACGGCCACGCCAATTTTTTGAGCGGTAAAGCCGATGATGTTGAACAGCACAATAAACAGCATGCCCATTACTAGGGCCCAGCCGATCCAGCTGCTCTGCAGGTTGGCTGCTGTAAAGGGGAAGGCTCCGTTTACAAAAGAACCTGTAATTACACAAACCAGGTAATTGAATACAATGGCCTGGAAAATGCTGATGCGGTACCTTTCGCAAACTTTAAATGCAAGGGTAAGATAGGAACTGAGTATGATGCTGCCAGCGAGGAAGTACATATTGGTTGATTAGTTATTAAGTTGATTGGGAAACAAGTTGATAAGTTAATTAGTTGATAAGTTATAGAGTTGATTAGTAAAGAAAGTGATATTATCCGATCTGAAAGATTGTTGTTGCGATGGCTGATGCTGCAGCACAGGCGCATCCACGCCATTTTGTATGACAAGAGAAGTATTGGTGATAACCCTTGCCTCATCCCACAGTCCGCTGCTGATAAAACTGCTGAGGAGTTTTGCCCCTCCTTCCACTAAAACGCTGGTGAGGTTCAGCTGGTATAATTTGTGCAGCATTTGCTCAATGGTATCGCCCGGTTCTGTTTTGTAATAGTAAATATTGTCTGTCTGCTTTTCTTCATTACTGTTGAAAATAATAGTTGGCACCAGGTTGTCAAAAATATGCAGGTGCTGTGGCAAGCTGGTAGTGCCAGCGGCAATTACCCTTACAGGATTTTTGCCGGGCCAGCGCCTTGCTGTTAGCTGCGGGTTATCGGTAATGGCGGTATTGGCGCCCACCATTATGGCAGCTTCTTCTGTGCGCCAGCGGTGTACCAGCCTGTTGGTAATATCACTGCTGATGGCAGTTCTTTGGCTGGTGGCAGCAATTTTTGCGTTAGCGCTTTGTGCCCATTTTAAAATGACAAAGGGTCTTTTTTTTGTATGAAATGTAAAAAACCGTTGATTCATTTCCCTGCAGGCATTTTCCAGCACCCCGGTAATCACTTCAATGCCTGCATCAGCCAGTTTTGAAATACCACGCCCGTTTACCGCATCAAATGGATCCTGGCAGCCAATAACCACCTTCCTGATTCCCTTGCTGATGATCAGGTCGGCACAGGGTGGTGTTTTGCCGAAATGGGCGCAGGGTTCCAGGCTTACGTACAGGGTGGCGGCGGGTATCAGCTGCTGTTTGTCTGCATGCACGCTGCTGATGCACATTACTTCGGCATGTGCCTGGCCGTAAGGTTGTGTAAAGCCCTCACCAATAATCACATCATCATGCACCAGAACAGCCCCCACCATTGGGTTAGGCGCTGTGGTACCTGCACCTGAGGAGGCCAGTTGCAGGCAACGTTGCATATAGCTGTCGTGATTGGGCATAGGCTGCAAAAGTAAGGGGTATATGGCTTATACAGGGCAGGAAGTTGTAAGTTTGCTGCTATGACGGTAAAAACAGCCTTTGATGATTGTACGGGCCGGCTGAAAGCGATTTACTCAGCCAGTGAAGCTAAGGCTATTGCAGGCAGGGTTTTTGAACAGGTGGTGGGAATGGGGCAATCTGCAATCATGATCAACCCGGATATTGAAACAGGGGAGGAGAGAAGTGCCGTGCTGGAACAGTACATGCTAAAGCTGCTGAATCACACACCCGTGCAATATGTGCTGGGTGAAGCATGGTTTTATAAAAGGAAATTTACAGTGAATGAGCAGGTATTGATACCAAGGCCGGAGACGGAAGAGTTGGTGGAGTGGGTGATAGAGGAAATTGCGAATAGGGAAGCAGGAAGTACGAATGGGGAAGTTGGAATTACGAATGATGAAGTTGGAAGTGGGAATGGAGAATACAAAAGTACGAATGGGGAAGTTGGAATGGGGAATGTGGAAGTTGGAAGTACGAATGGGGAAGTTGGAATTACGAATGATGAAGTTGGAATTGGGAATGTTAAAATTGGAATGAATGGCGAAACTTTGCACTCTTTAGCGGCTGCAGGCATTCCTCATTCATCATTCATCAATCGTAATTTATTAGATATTGGTACAGGAAGCGGTTGCATTGCCATCACGCTTAAAAAGGAATTGCCTGCATTGGATGTTACGGGGATAGATATCAGCGGAGGAGCGTTGGCGGTGGCCCGGAAAAATGCTGTTGATTCAGGTACAACGGTTGAATTTCTGCCATTTGATTTTCTGGATGAAAGCTTGTGGCCACAGCTGCCCCTGTATGATGTAATTGTAAGCAACCCACCATATATACCATTGAACGAAAAATCTGCATTGAGCAATAATGTTATTGCTCATGAACCACATACTGCACTGTTTGTTCCGGATAACTCACCATTGCTTTTTTATGAGAAAATTGCCCGTTTTGGTATGCTGCATTTAAAGCCGGGCGGTTTTATTATGATGGAAACTCACCAGGATTATGCCCGGCAAACGGCGGCATTGTTTACTGCTAATTACCTGAAAGTGACCTGCCGAAAAGATATATCCGGCAATGACAGAATGGTAATGGCCGCCCTTTAGTTGGGATCCACACTCAGCGATGCACCGGCCGCACCGGCTCTTTTGGCTGCTGTCATAATGCCCACCACCTTGTTGATGGAAACTGCGGTATCGGCATTGATGACCACAGACTGCTTATTGATGCTGTCTTTTTTATTGATCATGCGGCCGAGATAGCTTTCTAATGAATCATATTTCACCTGTTGCTGCCCGATGTAAGTGGTTCCGTCACTTTTAATGCTTACCACAAGGCTTTGCTTCGCCTTGGTATCGCTTTTGGACCTGGGGTTGGTAACTTTTATCACATTGGGGTTTGCCAGTGTGGAAATAATCAGGAAGAAAAACATCAGGATGAACAGGATATCGTTGAGCGGCCCCATGTCCACTTCTTCATGATCGTTTTTTTTATGTCGTTTGCGCAGGCTCATTGTAATAAATTAATTGGTTAGGATTATCTGGTGGGTTCCTGCAGTATGTCGATAAATTCGGCACTGGCAGCTTCCATCTTGTTTTCAATTTTACTTATCTGGTTGTTGATGATGCTGTAACCCAGGTAGGCCAGTATACCAATTACCAATCCTGTAGCTGTAGTGATCATTTTAATGTAAATACCATCGGCAATGGTATTGGGCGTATAAGTTGTGCTGGCTGCAATACCCTTAAACAGGTCAAGCATACCAATTACTGTACCCAGGAAGCCAAAAAGTGGTGCCACTCTTGATATGATGGACAGGATGCTGACGTTTCTTTCCATCTTATACATTTCCAGCATGCCCACATTTTCCATACTTTTTTCAATGGCGTCAATCGGTTTGCCAATGCGCTGTATGCCCTTGTCAATCATCCTTGCCACAGGGTTGCCGGTGTTTTTGGCCAGGCTCCTGGCTGAAGCGATATTGTTGGTAACGATATTGTCCCTGATAATGCTCATGAAGTTTTCTTCAATTTTACCTGCCTTTCGTATGTAAATCATCCGTTCAATAAAAAAGAAAACTGCTGCCACAAATAAAATCACAAGCGGTATCATCAGTACGCCGCCCTTGGCCAGTGTGCCGATTGTATTTTCAAATTTGGGCATCGCCTTTGCCACTGAGTCTACCTGTAAAAGAATATCAAACATAATCCTGATTTTTTCCTGGTTTAATGAAATTTACCTGTTTAATTAAATTATCGTGCCAAAAGTAATACATGTTGCAAGTAAACGGTAAATTTTATAAAATGCTGCATAAAGAAATGTTAATTTATTGAATGGGCAGCAAAAAAACAGTGTGAAGGAGGTTGACAGAAACCTGATTTGGGTCAGGCATTCAATGTTCGAAAATGGCCCTGATGATGCACCATTTAGGTACAGCAGTACTGCACTTGCCCGGGTGCATTTCAAATTGTCGCTTTATTTTCTGGTTGTGGGCCGTGGGGACACCGCCCACGGCTCACTGCCCTCTCTACCGGACAGGCAGGCTGCCGGCAAAAGCAGGTCCTCACCCACCAGCGACAATTTGAAATGCACCCACTTGCCTTTTATGGGGCTTTAACAGGCAGGTTTCCCGTACATTTACAAAAAAAATCAATGACAGTAAAAAATCACTTTCGTGCCGCCATTTGCCTTACGGTTTTTTTATTTTGTGCAGCGGCTGCGGGTAACGCCCAGGTAACAAAGGACAGTTTGCTGAAAGCCATGTCAAGGGAGGTATGTGAGGATATGGCAAAAAAAGATTTCAATGGAAAAAATACCGATGAAATCCAGTTGGAAATAGGGATGTCGTTCATACCGGTGATGGGTAAATACGAAAAAGAATTGAAGGAAGTTTATGGAGATGCGATGGCGGGCACTGATGGCATTGAAAAAGTGGGGGAGGAGCTGGGTATGCGCCTGGTGCTGGAGTGCCCTGCTTTTTTGCGTATAATGGCGGGCAATTCAGAAGTGGTTAAAAAAAACGGGACTGTACCAGTTAAAACTTTATCAGGTACACTCATGAGGCTGGTACCCGGTGAGTTTACCCACCTGCTGGTAAAAGATAACCAGGGCAGGCAGGTAAAGATATGGTGGATGGAAGCTTTTGAAGGCTCAGCAGCACTTACAAGCAATGCACAAAGCTGGATCAGCAAAAAAGTGACAGTATCTTACACCGAGAAAGAGTCGTACAGTGCCGCATCCAAAAAGTACAACACGATAAAAATTGTAACTGCAATTGAAAAGCAATAAAGCAGAACGGTACATTACTTTGCAACCCTGAATTTACCTTTTTCAATGGTGTAGGTAGTAGTGCCAATGGTGATTTTTTCGCCTTCACTCAGTTTGGTAAGGTTGTTAATATCCTGTTCTATCAGGTGTATGCTGCCGCCGGTGGCACGGGCTATATCCAGAAAATCTGTATTGATTTTTCCGAGTACGCCGCAGGCGATAATATGAACAGGCTTTTTTACGTAGGGCAGCAGCTCCATATCCTTTACCCCCGACCAGTTATCGGCTATCATTACCACCTCCCGGCAGGTGGGGCAGGCTTCTGTACCGCGGATGATTGCTTCAATATTGTTTTCGGGTATGGCCCCGCCGCTGCCATTGTGCATGGCTTTGTACAGCAATAGTTCCACTTCTTCAAAAATGGCTGAGCCGGTAGTGTAAATGCCGCCGGTACTGCCAACCTTTTTTTCGTCTTCCTCTTTTTTATCACCATCATTAAAAAATACAAACTGGTGGATGAACCGCTCATCTTCATGCAGCTTCAGCCACAGCAGCAATTGCCCGGTATAAGGGTACATGCTGGCGGTAACATCCGTCACCACGAGCATTTGCTGCCATTGCATCCTGTCAAGTACTTTTAATACGGTTGAATCTTCGGGCGGGTCTCTTTGCAGCTTTGTTTCCATGCTGTCGGTTGTGGGTTTTTCAAAAACCAGTATGGAATCTGTACGGGGATAATTACGCTTTTCTTTTGCATCCATACCAAGGTAAGCCAGCGCTTCCGGCAGGGGCATTTTTTTTACAATGGTATAGTCTTCTATCTCATACATTTCACGCAGCCTGCTGGTATCTGTTACCAGGAAACCACGGCGTTTTTTTCGTACAACTGTTTCCTTTGGTGTGAGCAGGTCTTTTAATTTTGCTGCATCAGCCGCGGCGGTGGCATCGTTTTGCAGCGGGCGGTAATACACTACAAAACCATGGTACATATCCAGTGCATCTTCCCTTGTGGCTCCGTCCATTTGCCGGATCACCCGCCAGTCAATACCTGCGTTGTTTTTGCGTAATGAAGGGAAGTTGTCAAACAGGGTGGTCAGTCTCCTGAGATTGAGGTCTCTCAAATCATCATAAGACGGATGGTCAGTAAAAACCAGGTCAACTGCCAGTACCTGAACACTGTCCGGGTTATACATACTGTCAGGTTTGCTGATGGCGAATTTGCCATAGGCGTTTGGAATTGAGCAGCTGTATTGCCCGGCAATTTTTTGCTTTATGTACCGGGGTACTTTTATAACAGCAGCGTCAAGAATAGCTTTTGAGTAATCTGTTTGTGCAGCAATGTACCGGCCTGTAATGAGCATCAAAAATAGCAGAACCGCCTTCATGGGTGTGATTTGAAATTATGGTGTGATGAGTTTGCCGATTCTTCCTCCGCCGCCTGCAAAAAATACGGCGTTTCCTTTTTTGGCTTTGCGGCACACATGGTAGCTTTCTTTGGCAATCCAGTTCCAGGTAGTACCATTATCGGAGCTGAAATCAACCCCGTTCAGTCCGCAACTGATCCATTTTTTGCCATCCAGGTATTCTACGCAGCTGCGGTAGCCATGCGGGCCTGTTGCCGGGGCCTTCCAGCTGTTTCCACCGTCAAAAGTGATGAAACAATTTTTAGTGCTGCTGTCTTTGGTATTAAAATCACCACCCACCACCATCATTGTTTTTTTGTTTTTTACTGCCAGTGAGTTTGCCCCGGTGCTTTCGGTTCCCTGTATGATGGGCAGGTCAATTTTTTTGTTGCGTATATGCAGGCGTGAACGCATACCTCCGCTTACAAAGCAGGCTTCATCTTTGCTGAGCTTTCTTACATTGGTGCCGCTGCTGGCGAAGCAGGCTTCGCCGGTTTCGGCTGCGGGGTAATTTTGTGCAGGAATGTTTTGCCAGGTATTACCACCATCAAAAGTACGGGCTATAAAAAAATGGTTGTCAATGGGGTCGCCTATCACAATGCCGCTTTGTTCATTCCAGAATTCCATGGCATCTAAAAACATACCCTTTGTTTTGTTTTCATACACTACTTTCCAGGTGTCGCCACCATCCACTGTTTTTAAAATATAAGCAGGCTCGGCAATACCCATGATTACTGCTGTGGTGGCGTCAAAAGCCTCAATATCCCTGAAGTCGGTACTGTCAAAGCCCTTCACTTTCATCCATTGCCAGCTGGTGCCGCCATCCAGCGATTTGCCCACTGTACCATTACTGCCGCTTACCCAGATAACTTTATCATCCACCACACTCAGGCCACGCATGGAGGTTTTGGTGCCCGAAGTGAGTAACTGCACTGTTTGTGCTTTTGCAAGGTGCAGCAACAGGAAGAAAAAACTGATGCCCGTAAATATTATTTTGTGATATTGACGCATGTTATGATTTTTGCACCTCAAATGTAACGAAATTGGGGAGAAGAAGTGGAGAATTGATAGTTGATAGTGGATAGTTTGAAAAGTTCAAAGTTGAAGGTTCAAAGTTGGGGCTGCACCAATCGCCTGTCGTTCCTTCTGTCAACTGTAACCTGTCCACTATCATCTTCCCCGCCCATCGCCCATCGGTTTGCCCTGTGGAGAGTTGAGAGTGGGGGAGTGCTTCATCAGCAAATTATAAAATAATCAAATCAGCACATTAAAAGATATGATACCATACTGGATGAGCCGGAGCCAGTTGCTCCTGGGGGATGAAAAAGTACAGACACTGATGGATAAGCATGTGCTGGTGGTGGGGCTGGGCGGTGTGGGTGGTATTTGTGCAGAAATGATTGCCCGTGCAGGTGTGGGAACAATGACCATTGTAGATGGTGATACCGTAGACCTGAGCAATTGCAACAGGCAGATACCTGCGCTGCACAGTACCGAAAAGCAATCCAAAGTGGAAGTGATGGCTGCCAGGCTGCGGGATATTAACCCTGCGATTGTATTGAACCCGGTGAATGATTTTATCAAGGAAGAAAAAACCACCAATCTCTTGGATGGCGGCAATTTTGATTATGTAGTGGATTGTATTGATACGCTCAGTAGCAAGGTTTTTTTGATAAAAGCCTGTACCGACAGGGGTATACCGGTGGTAAGTTCACTGGGCGCTGGTGGTAAAATTGATCCGTCGAGGGTGGAAGTGACGGATATTTCAGCAACCTACCAGTGTAACCTGGCGAAGTATGTGCGCAAATACCTTAGGAAACTTGGGGTGTCAGAAGGGGTGAAAGTTGTTTTTAGTGCCGAAGCAGCCGACCAGGACCGCATCATAGAAACAGAAAAAGCCTATCCCAAAAAATCCATTATTGGCACTATTTCTTATATGCCGGCTATTTTTGGCTGTGTTACGGCCAGTGTGGTTATAAGAGATTTGATGGGAGATACGGTAGTAGTTGAATAATCATTAACCGGTTTCATTTCTTTCAGCAAACAACCTGTGCATTTCACAAATGTAAAAGCAAAAGGGTCTGCTGTTGTTTTTTTTAACGCTGAAAGTTGGTGAGTCGGTGAAATTGCTGGTGTTAAGACATTTTTGGAACGGGCCTCAGCCACTCTTTCAGCTTACGCTCAAATGGAAAATGATAAAATTTCTTCTCCAGCCGCCAGCGAGCCACTTGCTGTATCAGCGGTAGCTTACGCCTGCTCCATGCAAGTTGCTGGTAAAATTTAAAGTTCTCAATCTCATTCATTTTCTTCCTGCTTATCCATTCGCTTTTTTCGGGCCCCACATAATCAAAATTACTCCAGCTTTCCAGGCTGTCAGCAAACTGGTAACCGCCTGCCAGCAGTTCATCTGCAATTTTATTGCCGGGATAGGGCTTGTAGTAAAATATACCCACCTGGAATTTACTGCTCATTTTACGCAGTTCCTTCACCATATGCAGTGTGGCACTGATACTTTCCTCCGTTTCGCCCGGAAAGCCAACAATAACACTGAAGTTGATGGCAATGTCATACCGGATGCACTTTTCGGCCGTTTCATATACCTGTCCCGGCTTAATATCTTTCTGCATCCAGTTCAGCATTTCCTGAGTACCGGCTTCCATGCCAATCATTATTTTTTCAAGACCCGATTTTTTACAAAGTTCCCATACTTCATCCTCCAGCCGCACACCCTGGTCGGCCCGCATGGTTCCAAACCAGGTAATGGGGAGCTTGCGTTGTATAAACTCCTCAGCAATGGCACGCACCCTTTTTGTATTGGTGAAAAATGTTTCATCCTGAAAGTGTACATGCTCAAAACCGTAAGTATGCCATAATGCTTCTATTTCGTTGCCCATCCTTTCAGGCTCAAAGCCATACCATCCCCGCTTGTACATAAAAGGGTCGGCACAAAATGAACAACGGAACCTGCATCCCTGTGAAGACACATAGTCGAGTTGTTTTCTGCCGCTCAGTTGCATATAGGCAGGCACATCAATAAGTGAATAATCAAAAGGAGGGAAATGATTGATGTCTTCGAGTGCCCTGCCAGTGTGATTTATAATGGTGCCATCCGCCGTTTTAGTGCTGATGCCACTAAGGCCTGCCAGCGGCTGCCTGCTCGCCAATCTCTCCAGCAACTCAAAAAAAGTGATTTCTCCCTGGCCTTTTACCACAATATCAATACTTTGCTCCTGCAGGGTTTGCTCAGGAAACAGGGAAGGATGCCAGCCGCCCCATACTACGGGGATTGAAGGGAATTGTGACTTAACAGCTCTTGATACTGCCAGCGCATCTTTTATAGGGCTTCCTGTAAGTACAGTTGTAGCAAAGCAAACACCGTTATTGTTTAGTGCAGCTTCAATCTTCTTCACCGGATTCTTATCTAACCGGCCATCAACAATCACTACATCATACCTGTCGCGGGGGAGGTAAGAGCCCAGGGCAAGCAGCGCCAGGGGCATGGTATAAAAAACAGCATCGGGATTATATAATACTACTGTATGCCTCAATCCTTTTAATTTAGGTAACAGGTTAAACGGTGATATGCAGGCAAAAGTTGCTTTGGGTATGTGCAAAAATGCCTTAAAGTGCCTTGTTTCTTTCGCCAAACAGCAGGCTTCCTATGCGTACCATATTGCTGCCCTGTGCAATGGCTATTTCATAATCAGCACTCATGCCCATGCTGAGGGTGTTGAAATGCTGCAGTTCCGGATGATTGCTGCGGATGGTATCAAACAATGATTTCAGCCCGGCTAATTCCTGCCTTACCAGTTCCATATCATCACTGAAAGAGGCCATGCCCATCAGTCCGCAGATGTTTATACCGGGATATTGTTCTTTCAGTAAATCAAGGCATTCTTTCTCATCCAAGCCAAATTTTGTTTCTTCCCTGGCGATATGTACCTGCAGCAGGCAATTGATGATGCGGTTGTTTTTCTGCGCCTGTTTGTTTATTTCTTTTAACAACCCGGCACTGTCAACCCCATGTATAAGATATACGAAAGGGGCAATGTACTTTACCTTATTGCTTTGCAGGTGACCGATAAAATGCCAGCAGATATCTTTGGGCAGGGCCTCCTGTTTTGCTGCCAGTTCCTGCACATAGTTTTCGCCAAAATGCCGCTGACCAAGATGATAGAGCGCCTGTATATCTTCTGCAGGCTTTGTTTTGGATACAGCTACCAGTGTTACCTGCTGCTGATCCAGATCCGCCTTTATTGCCGTATATTTTTCAGTATTTACTGCCATTGTATGTATGTGGCTGCAAAAATAGTTAAGTAATGGCAGTAAACAGTATAACAGGTAACAGTTTGCAGGAAGAGCGCAGCACTTTTCAATTTATCAATTTTGCTCTGCTTACGTCACCCTTTAGCATAACACTACTAAAGCGGCTTTCTGCGTATCATTTTCCCTGTATCCGGCACGGGGTCTGCGGGCGGTGCAGGCGGTGGCGGTACACTGTAGTCGGTGGAGTCGCCATTTACCGGGTTAATCATGGTACTGTCAGCCCCTCCGGCCAGTAACACGCTGTCAAAATTCTCATCAATAAAAATGGGAACATTGTCGTAATCAGCCGGCTGGATAAATTCTGTAACCGTACCGTAACCCAGGCTCTTGCTGGCGTATACTTTTTTCATGAAAATGCCCCAGGTGGGCAGGGCCATCCGGTTTGCCTGAAAATCGTTGTTGCTGTATATCTTAATAAACGGATCATCACAACCTACCCAGGAGCCCGCCAGTAATTCTGGTGTACAGCCGATGAACCAGCCATCAGCAGCGCCATTGGTAGTACCTGTTTTGCCCGCCATGGCCACCGGTATACCATATTCATTCAGCGATTTGCCTGTACCAATCTTTACCACCCCTTCCATCATCTTCACCATGGTATAGGCATCGCTTTCGCCAATAACCTGTTTATTCTCCTGCTTGAATTCTTCTAGTACTGTACCGTTCTTATCTTCTATCCGGGTAATAAAGTAAGGAGTGGCATTGATGCCCCTGTTGGCAAACATGCTGTAGGCCTTCAGCATTTCCAGCATGGGTATTTCGGCTGCCCCCAGTGCTATGGAAGGAAAAGCGGGTATGTCAGCTTTGATGCCGCAATCTTTTGCAAAAGCTACAGTTCGCTCCGGGCCAATGACTGACATCAGGCGGTAAGCAATGATGTTTTTTGAAAAAGCAAGTCCGTTGGCCAGCGTGCCGCCTTCACCCGTAATGGTTTTTTTATTGAGTGTTAAGGGGCCGCCCGGGATATAGGTATCCGGTTTGTAATTTTCATCTTTTACCGCCAGGGTGTACAATAAGGGTTTGAATGAAGAACCCACCTGCCTCGCCGTGGTAACATGATCAAACTTGAACCACTTGTGATTGATGCCGCCCACCCAGCATTTTACCTCGCCCGATTTTGGGTTGATGCACACAAAGGATGCCTGTAATAATTGCTTTTGATATTTGATGGAATCGTACGGAGTAAGTACCGTATCAATTTCATTTTTGGCATTGTACGCCAGCAGTTTCATGGGTGTTTTTACAAAAAATGATTTTCTGATATCCGCTTCGGGTGTTTCATCTTCGGCCATATTTTTCCAGCGTTCCGACTGGCGCATGGCATCTTCCAGGGTTTTTTCATGTTCCTTCCACATTTTGCTGCTGCTGTTTTTCAGCAATGCGGCCAGTTTGCGCTGCATTACGGGCAGGTGCTGCTGCACGGCATCTTCTGCAAAGCGCTGCATCCTGCTGTCGATGGTGGTATATATTTTCAACCCGTCCCGGTAAAGATTGTAAGGCTCACCCGTTTTAGGGTTGTTGTGTTTTTTGCACCAGTCTTTCAGCATGGGTGTAATGCTGCCCTTGAAATAGGGTGCAATGTCATTTTTTTCGCCGGGGGCTTTGTAGTTGGTTACCAATGCCTTTGCCTTCAGTTTTTCGGCTTCTGCTGCAGCAAGGTACCCTGCTTTTACCATCTGGTTGAGCACGGTATTGCGGCGAACGAGGGAACGCTGCGGGTGGCGGTAGGCATCAAACCCAGGCCCTTTAAGCATGCCCACCAGCACAGCAGCTTCGTTGATGCTGAGGTTGGCAGGCTCTTTTTGAAAATAAGTAAGTGCAGCATTCCTGATGCCAAAAACATTGTCGGAGGGCCAGGGTGCTTTGTTGAGGTAGAGTGCAATGATTTCTTCCTTGGTAAGGTTGCGCTCCAGCTTTACGGCCACCACCCATTCTTTCAGTTTATCCCTTATCCTTATAAAAATATTGCCGCCGCCCTGCCTTAATATCATTTTAGCCAATTGCTGTGTGATGGTGCTGCCGCCACCATCAGTACCCAGTTTAAACACTGCCCTGGCGGCAGCCTGTCCGTCAATACCCGAATGCTCCCTGAAACGCTCATCCTCTGTGGCAATCAGTGCGTTGATAACGTGTTTCGATATCTGGCTGTAAGTAACCGGGCTGCGGTTTTCCACGTACAGCTTTCCCATTGTAACACCGTCTGATGAAATGATTTCACTGGCCACATCGGCTTCGGGGTTCTCCAGTTCTTCAATGGTGGGTATTTTGCCAAAGAGCCCGGTGGCAGCGCATACAAACAGCAGTACGACAAATAACAGCCCCCCAAAAAAGGTGCGCCACAAAATTTTTACAGAACGTTTCATTTACCGGATAAAATTTCCCCGTAAAGATGCGGAAAGAAAGGGAGAAAAGGGGTTTTGAGATTGTTAAATTTAAGGGTATTTGTATTACAGCAGATGTTATCTTCATGAAATAAGCATTGAGTCATTAAAAATTTACGCTTCCTCTTATTCCCCGGGCTTTTTCTCTTACTTTTTTTCTTGTCAAAAAAAGTAAGCAAAAAAGGACACCGCCGCCGATTACACCCCGGCGGCGGCGGGTTCCCTGATTATGCTTTTGTACTACTGTAGCATCAGCATAAGTAATTCTATATCTTAGCGAAGATCTAAGCAAAGATTATGCAGGCAGATTTGTAATACACCAATTCTTTAGTTGATGGCAAATTCTTTCATATCTTTAAATTGCAATGAAATTTTACCTTGGCGTAACAGATAATAATTGGTACAGTTTTCTGGCCCGGCATAACAGGGAAGATGTAAATTTCTGGCGTCCAGGAGGCAAGTTGGCTTTCAGGGCACTTTTACCAGGAGAACCTTTTCTATTTAAGCTAAGAGCACCTATTAATAAAATAGGGGGAATTGGTTTTTTTTCTAGCTATACAAGGTTGTCAATTGAGATGGCATGGGATGTCTTTGCAAAAGGAAACGGTTGTGAGTCTTTGCAAGTATTGCAAAAGATGATTTCACAAAATAGACAGGCAGGTGCTGATATGAAAGCTGATATTGGATGTATTATTTTAACTAATCCGCTTTTCTTTAAAAAGGAAGATTGGTTAGATGTTCCGGATGATTTCAATACAAGTGCTCAGCAGGGGAAATTGTATGCAACCGATTCTGAAATCGGGTTGAAAATTTGGAGTAAAATTGAGAAGCTTTTTCAGCAATATATGTATGAGGTTCATGCCGAGGAGAAAAATCAGTTATTACTTGAAGAGCCTGAAGCCATTTATGGTAAATCTGTATTAACTAAAGTAAGATTGGGACAAGGCGCTTTCAGAGTTTTGGTTACAGATACTTATAATCGTAAATGTGCAATTTCAGGTGAAAAAACCTTGCCAGTTTTGGAAGCAGCTCATATTAAACCCTATGCAGAATCTGGCCCGCATTTTATTTCCAATGCTTTATTGCTAAGGTCTGATTTACATAAACTATTTGATTCGGGATATTTAACCATAACAACAGATTTGAAAGTTGAAGTTAGTAAGCGTATTAAGGAAGAGTTTCAGAATGGCAGAGAGTATTACAAATTCCATGGTGCTGAGCTTTTTAATTTACCAAGGCGGGAAAAGGATAAGCCTGAAGGCAGATTTATTGAATGGCATAATGAAAATATCTTTCGGGGATAATGTGTTTGCGAAGTGACCCAATGTAGTTTTATGGAACTATCTTTCAATTAATAAACTTTCACAATCAAGTAAGTTATTATAAAATAATAAACTCAAAGCTATGCCAGCAACTACCATTTCAGAAGTCATCAGCCAGTTAGACGCCATCATACAGGATGCCATTAAAAACTCCGACCGAAGAGGATATTTTGCGGCCCTGTACAAGCAGGTGACTGTGGCAGTGGCCAATAAGATTAAAGAAGGCAATTTTTTTGAAGATAACGGGCGGATGGAAAAATTAGATGTGGTATTTGCCAACCGCTACCTGGAAGCTTACAATAATTACCGGAACGGGAAACCCTGCTCTGCCAGCTGGCAGCTGTCTTTTGAAGCAGCCAAAACATGGAAGCCCCTGGTAATTGACCATTTGATGGCGGGGATGAATGCTCATATCGGTCTCGACCTGGGCATTGCTGCTGCCACCGTTGCGCCTGGTAACGCTATCAGCAACCTTAAAGGCGATTTTGATAAGATCAATGTGGTACTGAACGGACTGGTAAACGAGGTGAAAGCTGCCCTGTTTTCCATGTGGCCCATCAGTAAATGGATTGCGGGGCTGCATGCCGGGAAAATTGAGGATGCCATTGCAGGTTTTTCTATGACCATTGCCCGTGATGCGGCCTGGCAGGTGGCGCTGGCCTATGCACCGCTGGATACACCTGCCGCAAAGGAAGAATACATTACAGGCAGGGATAAGGATGTTGCTGCTTTTGGAAACAAGCTGCTTCACCCGGGCGCTTTTTTCAGCACGGTGATGTACATCTTCCGGTTGTTTGAGTTTGGAACTGTTGCGGCTAAGATAAAAAAGCTGGATAAGTAAAGAGATTACCGGCCTTTTATCACTTCTTCTTTGCCTTAAAAGTACCATTGGGTTGTATAAAACTCAGGCCCGTTACTTCGCCCTTGTTATTTTCCTCAAACAGGATACTGTAGCCCGAAAGTACTTTTATCACAAACTTATTCTTATCAGTAGGCACCAGCTCATATTCCGGCTGGCCCTCCACAAATGCGTACAATGTTTTTTCGCCCTTTACATAAATTTTGGCTAAGGCACCAGGTGCAAGTTCGTATTCACCCTCATACTTTTTTAATTCAGCTGCTGTTACCGCTTTGGGTCTTGGCTTGCGCACAAATTCCATGGGCTTCAGTCCCTCTTCCAGGGTCATTACGGCTGCATTTATTTCACCCGCCTCGCTGGTAGTAAACTGTATTTTCAGTCCTCCGGGCTGTGTTGTATCAATGCCATCAGTTTTATGTACTTCATAAGCCTGAAATACATCGTAATGGTAATGCTGGAGCCATATTTTATTGCCCGGTGTAAAGCCAAACAGGGAGTCGTTCTGCAGCAGTACTTCCATGGTGCCATAGCCGGGATGGTTGTACAGGCCCTCGTAAGCTTTTGCTTCATGCGATGGTTTGGTACCCAGCTGCCTGCTGCTGTTACCGCCCTTTGATTCCGCTTCTTTTGCCGCGGCTTTGGCCTTTGCATCGGCACGGTTACGTTCACCCAGCCAGTCGATCGGTTTTACTTTCAGCATCCTGTCGGCAATGCTGTTTCTTACAATAGCCGTAATGGCCGAACCGCCCTGGTTGGTGAGTACGATGATGCCAATACTGTCGCTGGGAAAAAAGCAGGTGCTTGCCGAAAAGCCATCAATATTGCCGCCATGCTCCACCCTGTAATGCCCGCGGTACGAAGCCATGAACCAGCCAAAACCATAATTGGCAAAATGAATATCCGGCCTTTCCTTTTCAGGCAGGGCTGCGCCAATAATCATTTGCGAACTGATGGCTTCTTTAAGGTATGGTTCCGGAAAAACTTCCTTGCCATTTATCTTACCGCCGTTCAGCCACATCATGGTCCATTTGGCCATTTCATTCACACTGCTGTTGATAGAGCCGGCCGGACTCATGGCGTTGATATTGTAATAATCCACTTTTTTCATGATGCTGTCTTTGTACAATTCATAACCAAGTGCAGCATCCGCATTTTTCTGCAGTTCTTTGATGGTAACATTGGTATTGCTCATGCCCATCGGTACCAGTATTTTCTCCCTGATATTGTCTTCCCAGCTTTTGCCGGAGATTTTTTGTGCAATCATGCCCTGCAGCAAAAACATAAAGTTGTTGTACTGCCATTTTTCCCTGATGCCTGCTGTAGGTTCCTGGTGTTGTATGCGCTGTACCATACTGTCACGGGAATCAGTATTAAAAAGATACCAGGAGTAGTCATGCCTTGGTAATCCTGTGCGGTGGCACATCAAATCCCTTACAGTTAACAGGTTGTTCATGTCTGTATTGAAAAATTTCACTTCGGGCAGGTAGTCCCTCACCGGTTTATCGTATTCCAGTTTGCCCTCTTTGTTCAGCAGCCCTATGAGCAGTGAAGTGAAAGCCTTGGTGCAGGAGCCGATGGCAAACTGTGTATTGGTGGTTACGGGCAGCTTTTTTTCAGCATCCCGGTAGCCAAATCCTTTTGAGTAAATTATACTAATATGCTTTAATAATTCCGAATTTAAAATTTAGTAAGGATTTCAGCTCATTAATGTTGTTATCAAATGTTTGAAAAAATTTGTCAACTGCGTTTTCAAAGAGTGCATAGTTTTCATAGAACTTGTTTTTCATT
>JANMIG010000045.1:0-109375 GCA_031375675.1 Chitinophagales bacterium | reverse complement strand
TCAGCCTTTTGACAATGGTCAAGGGCTGTTTTTTTTGTAAGCGTTTGAGTTCTGCGGCCGATTCTTTGACGTGGACTATTTTTGCATGTGCCATAATATACATTTATAATATAGTCCAAAGATACTAAAAAAAATCAAACTACCAAATTTGGACTATATTATAAATGGATTTGGTATAAAAGGTACAGTTAAAAAGACAAGGTTTTAATTAAAGTGTTTTTTTAGATGTTGTGGGAGGATAAGTAAAAGCCCCATCCGAAGACAGGGCTATTTTTTATTCACCTTAAAAACTTATTGCTGACCACCACCAACAGGAGTGTTGCCCCTTGCAGGCCGCATAGATGGCTCAATCTCATCTTTCCATTTTTTAAACTGCTCTTCAGTAAAAACAGTCTTTAATTTTGTATCTCTTTCATCCACTAATTTCCTGCGGTTTTCTCTCATCACTTCCCTGTCTGGTGTACCGCCACCGGCCCTCATTTCTTCCATCATTTTTTGCTGGCTTGTAAAAAAGCCGGTAAAAATGCTGTCGGCCTGATCGGATTTGGCTTTGTCTAATTTAAAATCAACCAGTTTCTCCATTACTTCTTTTACCCTTTCAGGTACAGTTTTTCGTGGGCCACCACCACCCTGGGCGCTGGCTGTGCCAATGCTGATCAATGCAGTGATGATAACTGCTGCAATCTGTCTTTTCATTACTTACTTTTTATTTGTTATCAATAGTTGTTTGATTTTAATTATTGCCAGGTTTTTTCATGCCACCCCGGCGCCACATCATTTTGTAATACAGCGAATCAAATTTTGGCTGCTGCTGCGGTGTGCATAAATTTCTTATGCTCTTAAAATGCTGCAGCATGGCCAGTTCCATTTCCCGCTGTTTTATGGCAGAATGATCTGCTGCCTGTGCCATGGCTGTGTCTGCAAAATTGGCTGCAGCAAGCTCTTTCAGCATCTGCTCTTTTGAGCTGCGCATGGTATCAAATACGGTACGCATTTTTTCCTTTTGTATTTTGCCCAGTGAATCGTATTGCTTCAATTGCTGCGGGCTGAAACCAATTTCCTTTTCCAGGAATGCTGCCGTTGCGGCTTCCCTGTCTGGCCGGCCACCTTTACTGTGCTGCGGTTTGTTCAGGAAAAAATACAGCAACGCAATATTGGTGAGTAACAATACAGCCACCAGCAATATCAATATTTTATTTTTTGTCATCGTACTTATTATGGTTCATTGTTTTCAATATCATACAATTTGGCAACTGTATTAGCGTAATCATCCGTACTCATTGCCTGCTCATCTGCCACAGCAGTGCTGTCATCCCTATTTAGTATCAATGCAGCCACATTTATGCCTATCACCAGGCAAAGTCCCGCAATGGCCACAGCCGGCCGGCTGATCCATCTTATTGCTTTTTCCCAGTAAGTATCTTTATTGCGCTGCATCCTTGCTGTAAGCCTGGTATACAAATAAGGCTTTGCGGCAGCCCTTGCAGCACCATCGGCACTGTTCAGTGCATCATCCACCAGCTTGTTAATATTACTGTTCATAGTACATGTTTGTCAATTACCTGTTATTATATAATTCAGTCAGTGCTTTTCTCAGGTTTGTTTTTGCCCTGGCCATCAACGATTCTACAGCCGGCAGGGTGGTATTCAGTACTGCCGCTATCTCCTGGTAGCTGAGCCCTTCCAGCTTGTGCAGTGTAAAAGCCGCCCTTTGTGTATCAGGGATTTTTCTTAATGCACTGAACAAGCCCTCGGCACTTTCCTTTTTTTCAAGCAATATCCCCGGATGCCGGAAGTCAGCCGGGTGATGCTCCCCATTTGCCTCATCACCAAATAAACGCTGTACAAAAGCAAACCTCTTTTTTCGTTTTTGCTTCCGCTCATGATCCAGCGCTTTGCTTACTGCAATGCGGTAAAGCCAGGTTGAAATTTTTGAATCGCCTTTAAAAGAACTGATGGACTGAAATACCTGGATGAATACTTCCTGTGTAAGATCATCTGCTGTATCTTCATCCTGTACTAAACTCACCACCGTATTGTACACCATATCCTGCCATTCTTCCACCAGCCTTTTAAAAGCCGCCTCATCGCCCCGCTGCAGTTGTTCAATTAATTCCGGTTGGTTCAACACTTGTCAATTATTATATCCGGTCTAAAATTAACTAAAACCCGCCAAAGCCTCCCCGTTCCCGTGCACCACCACCCCTGTTGCCTGCTGATTGGGCGGCCGTACCAAAATTTTTCAGCTTATAACTGAATGTAAGCATAAAATACTGCCGCAGCACCTGGTTCTGCACATCTTCCACATACGTCTCGGTAACGGTGCGCACAATACTCTGGTTTTGCTTCAGCAAGTCAAATACCGAAAGCTTCAGTTCACCCTGCTGGTTTTTGAGGAACTTTTTACCAACTGCTGCATTCCACAACCAGTAGTTCTGGTTAAAGCCGTCAGTAAGGCCGCTGTATTGCTGATTGGTTACATCATTCTGCACAAACCAGCCTTTTTTGCTCAACAGGTTCAGCTGCGCACCTGCTGACTGGTTGATATAATTGTTATTCAGCTGTGGCTGTATACTGTTTTTTACCACATTAAAGTTGGCCGAATAGGAAACATTAAAATCAATGAATTCGCTGATATTACTGGCTATCACCAGGCCGCCATTGTATGTGTAAGATTTTGACTGGTTGAGAATATTGTTAATCAACCCGGGCGTTTTTGTATAGGAGGCGCCCGCATTAATACTGATATTTGACTTGATGAACTTCATCGGTATTGCATAGGTAAAGAAGGAACGCATGCTCCAGTTACCATCAAGGTTTACAGGTTTGGACAGCTGCGACCCCCTGAACAGGGTGACAGTACTGTTCAGCACACTGTCTGCTGTAGCTATATAGGTAGCATTGCCAATATAGTTGCTGTTCTGCTGTACAAACAGGTTGGCAAAAAAACTTTTACCCTTGCCTGTATTGGTAAAGGTGTACCTGGTACTCAGGACATTACCAAACTGCTGCTTAAGGTCGGGGTTGCCTGCCGAAATAAATAAGGGGTTGGCATTGTTGATTACATTCTGCAGCTGGTTTACTGATGGCGCATTGGTGCTGCTGCGGTAAAAAACCCTGATGCTGTTTTTTGCATTGATTTTTTTAGTCCACATCAGCGATGGCAATATATTGTTGAATGTCTTTTTTACATCAGCAGCAAAAGGAAATATTTGTGTGCTGCTTAATGTGGTGTACTGGTATGCCAGGCCCGCTGAAAACATATTGTCCCGGTTGCCTTTGCGGTAACTTACGCCGGTATTGTGCTTTACTACCGTATTGTCAAATTTGTTAGAAAGGTTGTCGTCGAAAACAGAGTATTTGCCGCCAATATAATCGTACTGGAATGCTTCCTGGTCAGATTTGCTTTTGGTAAAAGACGGGGTGTAGTTAAATTGCAATTGTCCGCCTTTGCCCACAGCCTCTGTATAAGCAATATTGGCAGATACTTGATAGCCGTTGCTGAGCTGGTCAGTAAACTGCTGTAGCGAATCATCCGCATTAACACCGGTACGGTAGTAACGGTTTTGATTTTTTATATAAGTTTCGCCATCTTTTTTATTGATGCCGGTAGTAAGATTGAGTGAAATGGTTCTGCCCCTTTTTTTGAAAGCATGGCGGAACAGGATGTTGTTGCTGAAATTATACCCCTTTGATTCGTTATTGGAAGAGTTGGATGATTTGCTGATCAGCTCCGTCAGGCTGAATGAATTCAATCCTTCAATAGCTGTTGCGGATATGTTTTTCTGAAAGCTTAGTGATGGAGCAATACTGATGGAATTGGCTGAATCAATTTTATACTCAAGGCGTAAGTTAACCCGGTGACTGTAATTTTTGCTGCCCGAAATGGTATTTTCATTGTACAACTGATTTTTTCCGGTACTCAGGAAATAAGTGGCATCAGAAAACTGGTTATTGTTGTTATTGTTGTTGTTAAAAAAATAGCTGCCGGTAACCTCCGCTTTTTTGCCCCATTGGTCAGAAAAATTAAGGCCGATGGAATTGGTTTTGCTGATGCCATTTTGCTGGCCTACCAGGAAGTTGCCACCATTGTTTCCGCCACCGCCAAAATTACCGCCGCCACCGCCTCTTGGTCCGCCACGGCCACCGCCACGGTTGCCACCGGTGGAGCTGCTGGTAACACCCAGCAGGTCCTGTGTAGCAAAGTTCTGCTGGTTGATATTGTTGCTGAGGCCAACGATGGAAAACCTGCGGTTGTTTTTAAACAGGCTCACATTGCCACCGGCCGAATAACGCCCGTCGGTACCAGCGCCTGCATATACACGGCCAAACTGTCCGCTGCGCATACTGGCTTTGGTAACAATATTGATGGATTTGCTGCTGTTGCCATCATCAAAACCGGTAAAAGCGGCCTGGTCGCTCAGCCTGTCAAACACCTGTATCTTATCTATTACTTCAGCAGGCAGGTTGCGCAACGCAGCAGTAGCATCATCCCCAAAAAAATCACGGCCATCCACGGTTACTTTTCTTACCTGCTCACCCTGTGCTGTTACATTGCCGCTTTTATCCACGGTAATGCCGGGCAGTTTCTTGATCATGTCTTCGGCAGTGGCATCAGGGTTTACCTTAAACTGGCTGGCGCTGAACTCAACCGTGTCACCCTTTTGCTTTACCGGGGCAGTTTTACTGGTAACAGTCACTTCCCCCAGCAGTTTACTCAGTTTGGTAATAGAAAAAGGAATGGCTTCTTTATTGCTGGCCTGTAAAGTAATTTTTTGTACAATCTTCTCGTAACCAATACTGGTAATAGAGAGCTCGTAAGCACGGGCACTGAGCCCTGTAACCTCAAACCTGCCCCTTGCATCAGTTAATACTGTTTTTGCACCGGCTGAATCCTTTCCTGCCATCATTTTAACAGTGGCACCGGCAATGGGCTTACTGTCTTCTTTATCTGTTAACCGGCCCTTTAAAGTAATATCCTGCCCGTTTACATTACCTGCCCCAATACCCCAAACCAGGAGGGCTAAAATCAGTCTCATCATAATATGCTGCTTTGTATCTGATCATTAGACGTTTTTTTCTGCAAAAACCAGCGGCTTCCCCCGAATCTTTTTTTCGGGCACAACCATTCATATATTTCACTTGCAAAATCAGGGTATATGCCTTATTTTGGTAAAAAATTAAGCAATGAAACGATCCATTTTAACAACTTGTGCTGCAGCTTTTCTGCTTTTTTCCTGTAATAATGGCACGGATGATCCAAAAAAGGCTGATGACATCACCAAAACAACTGCAGCTTCTGACCAGACTGCGGTAAAAAAAGAAACACCGCCTGCTGCCATGCCCGACAGCGCTACGGCTAATAAGAACATGAGAGAGTACGGCACCCCCGGTGATGTACATAAAATGATGGCCAAATGGGATGGTAATTGGGATGCTGAAGTGAAATTCTGGATGGATCCTGCGGCACCACCCGCTGTGATGAACCTCAAAACGGTGAATAAAATGATTTTAAACGGACTGTACCAGGAATCAACCAGTACAGGCTCTTTTAATGGCATGCCTTTTACAGGAGTGAGTATTACCGGCTACGATAACCACCGCAAGATGATCACCAGCACCTGGGCAGACAATATGAGCAGCGGAATTATGTATATGGAAGGTACCTGGGACGAAGCCACCCGGTCAATGAACCTGAAAGGTAAAGTAACCGACCCCATGACGAAGCAGCAGAATGACATGAGGGAGGTGATGAGAATTGTTGATGAGAATACACAGGTGATGGAACAGTACATTACGCATGATGGCAAGGAAAGCAAGGCCATGGAAATTACCTTCAAAAAGAAAAAATAAACACTTATTAAATACTGCACAATGAAAAAGGTAACGCTGGTAATGGCTGTATTGTTAACAGCTGTATTGGTTAATAATACTGCCGCTGCACAGGATGACGCAGGTGCCAAAGCATGGATGGATTTTATGACACCGGGGCCGATGCACACCTGGATGGCCAAATGGAATGGCATATGGGAAGCTGAGTTAACCCAGTGGACGCCGGGTGTACCCGAAACCAAATCAAAAGGCACCAATGAGCAGAGCTCCATCATGAACAACCTTTATACGATGGGCAAATTTACCACCACCATGATGGGTATGCCTATGCAGGGTCAGAGCCTGATGGGATACGATAATTCAAAAAAGATTTTTGTAAGTACCTGGGTAGATAATTTTGGCTCTGGTATTGTGTACATGACGGGCAGGTACGATGAAGCCACCAAAACACTTCACCTCAAGGGTATGCAAACCGACCCGGTAACCGGTAAGGACAGTGAATTGAGGGAAGAAATGAAAATCATTGATGACGATACCTATATGCTGGTAATGTACGGTACAGGTGCAGACGGGGTGGAACACAAATTTATGGAAGGCATTTTCAAAAGGAAAAAATAAGGGAGCTGTAAACAAAAACCCGGATCAGTCAATGAATCCGGGCTTTTTAATTGGATATAGAGCGGGCTAGTAAATGAGTTTTTTCATGTATGCGGCATCTGCCTGTACACTCAGTAATGGTGTGCTGCCTTCGTATTTTTCCTGCTCCACTATAAAATACCGCATGCCATTTTTACGGGCTTCTTTCAATATGCTTTTAAAATTGATACTGCCCTGGCCCAGTATGCAGGATGCGTCTTTTTCATCTGTGGCATCATTTTGTGCCGCTGCTGCTTCATGGCCATGGTAGCGGGTTTTGAAAAATGCCGGAGAGTGAAACGCACTCAAATATTATTTTGCGAATTGCCGGCAGCCTGTATTTCGCCTGCAACATCATTAACCGCATAATTGATTTGTGCAGAAGAATACCAATAAAGGCAAGCAGAAACAAATCAGTTAACTGTTATTGCTGACCGCAGGCCCCGTGCGCAGCATGGTGGATTTGCAAAAGTTGTTGGGAAAGATATACAGATTTGTGGCGAAGCAGGCCTGTATGCTGACCTCTTTGTACCAGCATAAATTCAATACAGCCAGTTCCCGGGCGTGTTTATGGCGGATATGAATGGGTGCAAAAAATTATTTTTTCGTAACCATTAAATAGGAAGCGGTTAGATATTTGTACCATAGTTCACCTTATAAAGATGTAATGAATGATACAACGCTTGGCATTGTCATGCACCAGGGCAGCAATTTTTTGGATTAAAATATTTATTTAACGGACTGTCTGCAGCATACATGCAGCATCTTTTATTTTTCTTTCATTTTCTTACACACTTATATAATAAAGCTGCACAGGTACAGCCCACTTAGCACACTTATTAACTTTTCATTGGAACTGGCTGAATTTATATTTACCTTTATTTAGAAATTAAGATAGCCGGTTACAGAAGAAACCTGATAATCCAGATACCATAGTAATCGGTCGAAACACAAAGTCATTTTTACAGATTTTTTTTCTGGTATATAGTATATCAGCATGCAGATGAGGCAGGTAATTGATTGCATAAAACAGGGTGTATCCCTGTTAGTAAGCCGGTATTGATTTGCATTTAAACGGGATGCATCCGGAAATACATAATACAGCGAATGTTGTTGTGCATTGCTGGTGCACCTTAATGTAAAATCTCTATAATTATGAAATATAAATCAAGAAGTAATCTTATGCTTGCTGTATTCGTGCTGATGGTATCATGGCGGATGGAAATAAGGGCTCAGGATACTGCTTTGCTGCAAATCACCACAAAGCGTATCCGGCAGATAGCTGATAATGCAGCAGACTACAACAGCAAAATTGATAAGCAGACTGCAAAATATCTGAAAAAACTGGAACGGCAGGAAGAAAGGTTTGCCAGGAAGTTAGCAAAGCTGGACAGTGCAGCAGGAAAGGCCCTGCAGGAAAGTATCAAAAGCCGGTACGGTGAGTTCACTGATAAGATCAACAGTAAAGCAGTAAAAGTGCAGCAAAGACTGAATGAAACGATGCCTTCCATGGACAGCACTACCAGTATCCTGAAATTCATTGCAGGCAATCCGCTGATCAGCAATGCTAAAGAATATGCTGCCAAAACGAAGAAAGCACTTGACCGTTATGAAGGATTGCAGCAGAAGCTGCAAAATGCCAACCATATAACGCAGCTGATAAGGGAGCGGAAAGCCCAGCTTGGGCAGCTTGCACAAAAGTATAAACTCACTAAATACCTGGATAAATACAAAAAGCATGCTTATTATTATGGTGCACAAATCAACGAATACAAACAGGCACTTAAAGACCCGATAAAAGCGGAAAAGCTTGTATTGAATGCAGCCAACAAAATACCTGCATTCAGGGCTTTTGTAAACAAACTTTGCATTGGAGGCTTTTCGTCGGGGGCCACAGGGTTGAACAATCCTGCCGCAGCGCAAAATCCTGCCGGGTTGCAAATGCGGCTGCAGGTGCAGCAATTTATCAGCAGGCAATTTGGCAACAGCCCAGCCGCTATTCAAAGGCTTCAGCAAAGTGTGCGGGGCGGGCAGCAGCAGGTTGCCGCTTTACAACAATCACTTTCGGGAAAAGGTCAGTCACTTGAACAGCCGGACTTCAGGCCTAATGAACTGAAGTCAAAAAACTTTAAACAGCGGCTGGAGAAAGGTGTTTCTTTTAACCAGGAGAGGGCAGGTGGCAACATATTACCTAAGATGGCAAATATTGGTTTGTTTGCCGGATACAAGGTGCGCAATGGTTTTATTATTGGATTAGGCGCTTCGTACAAAGCCGGCATTCAATCCAGGGGATTAAAGAACATCCATGTTTCAAATGAGGGCATTGGTTACCGGGGCTTTGCTGACATCAAAATAAATAAAAGCAATTTTTGGATCAGTGGTGGTTATGAAAGGGATTATATGTTCCGGTTCAGCAGCATTGCACAGCTCAGGAACAACAATTGGCAATCTTCCTGCCTCGTTGGGCTTACTAAAAAAATCAAGTTAAAGAATAAGGGAGTTAAACTCCAGTTGCTGTACAATGCACTGGCCAGCCGGGCTGTTCCGACAACTTCAGAATTTATATATCGTTTATCATTCACAAAATGAAGTATATGAAAAAAGTAAAGAAAATTATGCTCCTGTTACTTTTGTGTACAGGTATTGGCTCTTTGTATGGGCAGGTAGAGCTGAACAGTGGCGCTGCGACATTTACACTGCCGATTTTTGACTTTTCAGATCCTAAATCCAGCCTGAAGTCGAAGGTGCAACTGGCTTATTCATCGGGCAATGGATTAAAGATAAATGATGTAGCTTCAGATGCAGGATTGGGCTGGCATTTAGAGGCAGGGGGCTCGATACAGCGGCTTATTAATGGTGAGCCGGATGATCAGAATTCCACCAGTCTTTTTCCCCCTTACACGTACAGCTTTGTGGGCAATGGCGATATGATATTGTGGGATCAGAATGAAAAGACCAATTATTTTCCCAATGGGTATATGTACTCAGAACATAAGGTTTATTTTGATGCGAACGGAAGCTATGAGGATATAGTAAGCGTTCCGCAGGATATGGGCTGTATCCCCACCTTTGCACCAGGAATGGACAGGAACTATAAAACCAGCCGCCGTTCGCAGGCCGACAGGGAACAGGACATATTTATATACAATGCAGGTGAGACGGGCGGCTCCTTTTATATAGGAAAAAACAAATCTATTTTGCAGAGTATTGACAACACCAATATTGTTACATTCGGAGAACAGAATATGATAAGTGACAGCATAAGAACCCGTATCAATGGCTTCCAGGTAAAAACAAGCGAGGGCATAATTTATAAGTTTAATGACCTTGAGCTTGTGGAAGTGATTACAGAAAATGAAGCAGTGGCGGTTTCAGAAGGGCAGACAGCTAACCTTAATTATTTACTGCCAAATATGAACAGTGGCAACAGTACCATACAGCCATCCACGAAGTATGTTGTTTCAAAATGGTATTTGAGTGAAATTGTAAACCCGCTGACCAACGAAAAAATCATATTTGAATATGACACCCGCTATGTCAATCAACTGGTTTCTGTAAGACCGCTCAAAGTGGGTACAAAAATTACACTTATTCCTGAGCGTCATAAAGGAAAGATTAAAATATTAAAGCAGATTGTCTATCCCAATAATCACAAGGTAAATTTCCGGTATGCCAATCACAGCCGGTATGATTTTAAGGGAAGCAGCCCGCTCAGCGCTATAGAAGTTTTTTTCAATAATCAGTTGCAGTCTTCTTTTGATTTAGAGACCGGTTACTTCAGAAAGAATGAAATACAACCCCTGACCTATCAGCCAACTAATGAAATTGATGAAAACTATTTACGCCTGGCTTTAAAGAAAATCACCCCTAAAGGAAACGATGGCACAATCAGCAACCCCTATGAATTCAATTACTATACCGGCACTGCCGGCAGTGCAAATGACAAAGATATTGTTCCTTCAAGGATGTGTATGGAACAGGATTTTTATGGGTATTACAATAAAGGAATGGGAAGCGCCATCAGCCTGCCTGCAAATGATTACCTGCCCAAAGACCTGCCCTACAGCACCTACAACAATCTTTTGTATGGAGGAAGTTTCCGGAGTATCGGGACAGATGCAGCCAGGAACGGGTGTCTCAAAAGCGTTGTATTACCCGCTAAAGGCAGACTGGAGTATGAGTATGAACAAAACAGGGATGGTGTTACAAGCAATACCTATGAATCCTGGGGGATAAGGGTAAAAAACATAAAATCATTCACGGGCGACGGTAGTTCACCTTCCATGGTTAAAGAGTATCAGTACACCAATGAAGACGGGTCTTCATCTGCCTGGGGATATGAATACGGATCAAATACTTTTACACACTATAATTCAGTCAGGGGCGATAATGGAGGACATATGCAGGGCAGCCAGATACTCAGCTATATGTATAAAGGCATCAAGCTGGGCATTAGTGCAGTAAAGACCAGTGTAAAAGGCATAGTGTCTTCGAGTGTTGCCAGCAATGTAACACAATTCAAGCAGGGTCTTACAATATTCATTATTATGCAATTCATTAATTCGTTGCAACCAATTCCGGTCACTACAACACCTGTGCAGTCTTTAAGTTATTACCCGAACTGGGCCAATAACGCAATTGGTCTTCAATATGCGAGGGTAACAGAGAAAACAGTCTTATCGGGCGGGGGAGGCAACGGAAAAACCGTGTATGAGTTCACAAAGCCGCTTACGTCAGCCGAAATAAAACCCAATAATGCCCCCTTCAGCCAGAAACAGCGGCTGAGCGCATGGCGCTATGGATTGCCGCTGAAAACAATTTGGTATGATGAACAGAATAATAAAAAACGGGAAATAGAAAACACTTACGACTTTATTGAAAGAGAGTCAACCGATAATAATTTCAGGTCCGGCAAGGTGATGGTTCAAACCTACACCATCCAGCCATACCATTACGTAACCTATAATACTCCTGAATGGACACTGATAAAGGAGTTTTACTATCCACGCTCGGGCAGGTCGGAACTTAAAATGACAAAGGAACGCAATTACAGCGGGGCACAGTATTCTGAAGATATTGTTAATTACTATTATGACAGCCGCTACCTGCTTACCCGCATGGAAAAGACAAGAAGTAATGGAACAAAGGAGATTATAAAAAATCACTACACTTACTCCTTTGCCAGTATTCCGGGTGTACAGGAACTGCAGCAACAAGGAATAGATAAACTTATTATACAGGAAACATGGCTTAAAAAAGACCCTCAGGCCAGTGAAGTGCTTAAGTCATCTGATATCAGTTATTATGGTCCGGCGCCTGCTAACAGGATTGCCCTGCTGAAAAAATATGGCCTTGATACGGAGTTGCCTGTACCGGAATCGGTGATTGGGCAGGTTGCTTCAAATTCATCAAGCCTTGTGAGAAATCCTGCTTACCTGAAAGAGCGTGCAGACTATACGTATGACAGTAAGGGAAACACCATACAGGAATACCGGCCGGAGCAAGCGGTATCCATGAGCACATTTATGGATGATGATGCACAGGCACCTGCTGCCACAGTAGTAAACGCAGCATACAATGAAGTGGCCTACAGCTCTTTTGAAAGTGCCAACCAGGGCAACTGGATATACAGCGCCAACGCGGTACGTGAAGATGTTTCAATTACCGGAAAAAAGTGCTTCTCTTTTCAAAGTAACAATACATCGCTTGTTGTATATGCCCCAATGGCACCCGGAAAAGAATACAAGCTGAGCTTCTGGTCTAAAAATGGCGCCAAAACTTTTTCACTTTCATTGCCTGCCCCAAAGCAGGGCCCAACGGTCAGTGGCTGGACATATTTTGAATACACTATTCCCCCGCAGCCCGCCAATACCTGGATAAACATATACGGCCAGGGAGAAATGGATGAACTGAGGCTTTACCCGGCCAATGCCCGGATGGCTTCTGTGGCATACGGAATATTTGGAAAGACCGCTGCCTGTGATGAGAACAACAGAATTGAGTATTACGAGTATGACAGTTTTGGAAGGCTGGCAGCTGTAAAAGATCAGCAAAGAAATCTCATCAAAGCTTACAAGTACAATCAAAAAAATTAATTATGAAACGTATAATCATAATAACTATACTTACGCTTTGTTTTTTGCACAAAGCTTCTGCCCAGCAGATATTCGGCTCCACCACCGTACAACCCGGCTCCTGGGAAAACTACACCTGCTCTTTTCCGTTGGGAGGTTTTGGGGGGGTAACATGGTCTGTGTCGGGAGGTACCATTGCCTACCAGGATAACTTCAGTTGCTCCGTTATTTGGGGTGCGGGCCCCTACGGCGACATATCTGCTTCTGAAGCGATATCAGGCGACTTTGCCAGTCTTAATGTGATGATTGGTTCACCCAATCCGTCACTTGGCCCAACTGCCCAGTCGGTTAATTTTGGGGTGCAGCCTTCGCAGCTTGAAGTAACCCTGCCGGGCTGGAATGTACAAAGTTATGAGTGGGAAGAATCTTTAGATGCAGTTACCTGGACCACGATTTCTGGTGCCATGGATTGGTTCTTACTACTGGGTGGAGCAACGGATTTACGCTATTACAGGTGCAGGCTCATCATTGACGGAACGGCATATTACACCAATGAGGCTACTGTTTCTATCAGCGGTTTTACAGGCGGAACTATCTACATGGGGCAGCCGGCTGTTTTTAATGCAGCACCTGTTATCGGCAACTCGCCTGCTACGGGCGGTTATTGTTACAGTATCAATTATCAGTACAGCTGGGAGGAATCAATAGCCGGCAGCCCATGGGTAGTGATTGGTAACACACGCAACTTCCCTGGCACAACACCCATTACAGAGAACCGGCAATACAGGCGGAAAGCTACCTGTGTCGGCCAGTCTGCTTACTCCAATATTCTGAATGTAATACCCGATTATACATTTATTGATAATGAGAACAGGAATTATTTACGGGAATATAGTGTTCTTGTTCCGGCCATCTCGTCCATATACCAGGCAGATCAACTGCCTGTTGGGGATAAAATACAAACAACAACCTACCTGGATGGGCTTGGCCGGGAGGAGCAGGTGGTTTCCAAGGAAGTATCCAGCATTAACGGTACTGACTGGAATGACGTGGTTCAGCCATTGGTGTATGATGGAGCAGGCAGGGCAGATCGTAAATATCTTCCCTATGTAAGCACGAATGCATCAGAAAAAGGTAAATTTAAATCCAATGCAATAGCAGAACAGGAAACCTTTACCAGAACAAAGTTTAATGAACCGGCAGGTACAACGGCCCCCACTTTTGCACAATATTTTTTTGAGGATAATCCGCTGGACAGGGTACAGCAGGTAAAGTTGCCGGGGCATTATTTTGCCGGCAATACAGCTTATACCGGCCAGCAAACACAGTATAAGTTAAACGAAAGCCAGGAGAGTATAAAGCGCTGGACTGTTCCGGAAGACAACAGCCTGCCACCCTCAGCCAATAGTGTGTATGCCGAAAATTTGTTATACAAAGTTGTAAGAACAGATGAAAACCAATTGCGCACCATTGAGTATTATGATAAAGAGGAAAAGCTGATATTAAAGAAAGTACAGGAGAAGAATACGGGGCCGGATCTTAATGAGAACGGCTACGAAGGCTGGATTTGTACGTATAATATATACGATGACATGGACCGGTTGCGTTATGTCATTACCCCCAAGGCTGTTCAATACCTGATATCGAATGGCTGGAGCTTTTCCGGTTTTACTGTTATTGACGAGCTGTGTTTTTCATACCGCTATGATAAGAAGGGCAGGGTTATCGTGAAGCATTCTCCCGGCGCAGGATATATATATTATGTGTATGACAGAAGAAACAGGGTTGTATTATCACAGGATGAAAACCAGCGCAGTAAAAGTCCGGCCCAATGGACGTTCACATTGTATGACGACCTTGACAGGGAAGTAGTAACCGGCCTCTTTAACAATACCAGTAGTTTTGCAGCCTTGCAAACCTATGCAGACAATCTGCCCTTATCTAACCAGGCTGTTACAGTGTACACAGGTGCTACAGAAACGGTCAACTGCTTTGCTTCGGTAATTGGCAGTGGCAACAGTTGCAGCAACTGCAGCAATATTGTTGTGAACCGGGTATCGTATTTTGATGTAAATAATTACAGCGGCAGCTATACCTTTTCTTCCAATTTCAGTTTTCCTGCCGGCGCAGTACCAAATGTACAGCCAACAGTGCAAAGTGAAAGAACCATCAATTTTGTGACGGGCGCAAAAGTGAGGATACTTGACCAGAACTATGACGACGGCAATCCCCTGAATGATGTTTTCGTAAAAAGCACCATCTATTATGATGATAAAGGAAGGGTGCTGCAAAAAAGCATGCTCAATGTAAAAAACGGCATAGATATAACCACCCATCAATACGATTTTGTTGGTAAAATGCTGGCGGTATCAGAAATACATAACATCCCGTCAGCCATTTCTCCCATTAACAATTTTCCGGTGGTAAGCAGGTTTACTTACGATAAGGCAGGAAGAATTATTTTGCTTGAAAAAAAATACAGTAATCAGCCTTACAAAAAAATAAAGCAAACTGCGTATGATGAGCTTGGCAAGGTTAAATTAAATAAACTATCGCCCGATTTCAATGGAGGCGCCGGGTTAGAAACATTAACCTATGACTATAACATGCATGGCCAGCTTGTGGGTATCAATAAGGGATATGCGCTGAGCAATTCATCGCTGGCACAATGGGACAATTACTTTGGCGTTTATCTTGGCTACGAATCACGGGATAATACTTTTGCCGCCGGAAGGCTTAACGGGCAGGTTTCAGGCATTGTATGGAAGACCCAGGGCAGCAACAAACCAAGAAAGTACAATTACAGCTATGATAATATTAACAGGCTTACAGCTGCAGCATTTACCCAAAAAGAGTCGCCTGTTGAAACAGGCTGGACTAACAGCAAAATGGATTTTTCAGTTTCTGATTTGCAATATGATGCAAATGGGAACATAACACAGCAATACCAGAAAGGCATATTGCCCGGAACTGCAGGCGGCATTTTGATTGACAAGCTGCAGTACACCTACAAAACCGTTGCAGGTGCACAATGGAGTAATAAACTGGAAAAAGTATTTGACAATGCACCAGCACTTGATGCGGTTTCCAATGGTTCGTTGGGCGATTTTAAAGACGAACTGTACGGTGTAAATACAGGGCTTGATTATGTGTATGACGGAAACGGTAACCTGGTTACGGACAACAATAAAAAAATAAGGACTGGCTCTAACCCTGGCGTAGCCTATAATTACTTAAACAAAGTGCAGAAAGCAGTTGTTGATGGTAAATCAAATACCGAATACACATATGATGCCAATGGCGAAACGCTTGCGAAGAAAGTTACGGATATTGCTACTACTGCTGCTGTAACACAATGGTATATCAACGGGTTTTCTTTTGAGGAAACTTCCACCAGGTTCGACCTGCAATACATAGAGCATGAGACAGGCAGGGTACGGGTATTCAAACCTGTTAGTCCCGTGCTTAATCATCACCCGGTTCTTGGGCAAAATTTCGATTTGCCCAACGGCTGCAAGGGCGTATTTGAGTACTATGTTAAAGACCACCTTGAGAGTGTGCGGATGGTGTTAACAGAAGAGTCTCACCAGCAAGTGCTTACCTGTACAATGGAAACTGGGTCAAACCAGTCATTTGAAGAATCAAATTTTGGCCAGTTGACTGCTGTTGTACCTTATGGCCCCGACCCTGCCACAAACGAGGTAATAAAAACAAGAAAGTCAGTTGGGCAGCCGGGTTTTCCAACCGGGTGGAACACATATCTTGGCAACAGTGTGAGCGTGCTTTCAACCAGCACCTCCCAAATTGGCCCCAACCTGATGCTGAAGGTGATGGCCGGTGACAGGCTGGTGCTTTCCACCAGGTACTATTTTGAAAACCAGGGATCTTCCAATACTGCAACAAATCTTGGCAGTGCTGTCGTACAGGCTATTTCAGGTATTTTTACCAACAATGGCAATACTAATCCTATAAAAAATAACATATCCAATGTGGGCACACTGCTCAATACGGGCGGTTCGGGCACTTTGCAGCAGTTGCTTTCCAATCAAAACAGCAACCCGTCAACTTTGCCATCGGCATATCTTACTTACCTGTTTTTTGATGAAAACTTTAATTTCATTCCTTACGATCCTGTAACAGGGCTGGGCAGCAACAGTGCGCCGGTTACAACTGCAGGTAATGGTCAGGCAATTAACCTGCCCAATGTAGCTGTGCCGCAGAATGGATATGCCTATGTGTATGTGAGCAACTCTTCTGTCAATAAAACAGTTTCCTTCGATGAGTTTTCGGTAACGCATATAAGAGGTCAGTTAATTAATGAAAACAGCTATTATGCTTATGGATTGAAAATAAAAGGGCTTTGTGCAAAGGCTATAGACAAGCTGGATAACAGGTTCGGATACCAGGGCACTTTTGCAGAGGAGCAGGAAGAAACCGGGTGGAACGAATTTGCGCTCCGTAATTATGATCCGCAGATTGGCAGGTGGACGGGAGTAGACCCTTATGACGAGTTCAGCAGCGGCTATGTGGGCATGGGCAATGATCCTGCTGCAATGATTGATCCTGATGGCGGTGATATATGGAATATATTAACCCCTGCTATCTTCAGTGGTCTGATGAATGTAGCCAATAACTATGGAAAGCTGGAAGGCAAAAGAAACTCTTTCTGGAAAGGACTGGCATACTTTGGGGTTGGTGCAGCGGCGGGGGCGATTACAGGTGCTTTGGCAGAAGGAGGCTTTACCAATAGTGGTGCTGAAGCATATTCCGGAAGCGCACTGTTTGATACTCCATTGAGTAAATGGGCATCGGTGGCCATTGGTGGCATTGTAGCCGGGGTTGGTAATATGCTTCTCTTTGCGGCGTACGATGAGGACGATGCAAAAACAGATCTTTCAAGGGCTTTTGCACTTGGGTTTTCCAGCGTGATGACGGGGGCAAATATGGCCGAGAAAATACTACCTGATTTATTTAAGCACACAGAATTTTTGACGCCAAGGCCAGAACCAACCAAATTTATGGAAGCACTTGATAAAATAGCCTATGGAGCATTGGAGGGTTTCCTGAGCAGCTATGGTGCACATAAAGGGAAGATTGATATTGGACAGATATTGGGGTATGCAGGTACAGCCCTGGCTAATTCGGCCGCACAGTATGGTTTGGGGGAATTTTCAAAAATTGATGGTCTTAATCCAGTACTTAAGTACGGTGCAAAGTATGGAGGAGGGTTCATTACAGATATGATGTTCAATCCTATCAATAAGTCAATCAGCCAGAAACTCTTAAAACAAAAAGATAAAGTCAGTGGCACGTTTAAGGAATCTGCTTTTTGGAAATCGTTGTTCAAAAATTCACTAAAAGGCATAACAACGATACTTTAAAAACAGTACAATTCATAACTGCCCGGAAGACAATGATGTGGTTAAGAAAAGAATTGAATAGACTGTCAGTAATTTCAGGTGAACCCTACTAAAAGATACACCGCACAAAAGCCCGGATTCAGTCAACTGATCCGGGCTTTTTAATTGGATATAGAGCGGGCTAGTAAATGAGTTTTTTCATGTATGCAGCATCTGCCTGTACACTCAGCAATGGTGTGCTGCCTTCGTATTTTTCCTGCTCCACAATAAAATACCGCATGCCATTTTTACGGGCTTCTTTCAATATGCTTTTAAAATTGATGCTGCCCTGGCCCAGTATGCAGGATGCGTCTTTTTCATCATTAGCTGCAGTTTTTGTTCTGTCTTTTACATGGCAGGCCCTGAAGCGGTTGGGATATTTTTTAAACCAGTCAACAGGGTTGTGCCCTGCTGTAACCACCCAGTAAATATCCATTTCAAAATCAACGGTGGCAGCATCTGTATTCTTCATCATCACATCCTGTGGCAACTGGCCTTCCAGTTCCTTAAAAGAGTAATCATGGTTGTGATACGCAAACCTTATCCCTGCCTTGCGGCAAATTTCACCGCAGGCATTAAACTCATCTGCAAACTTTTTAAACTCATCCAGTGTTTTTTGCGGACCTTTCCACGGGCATATCAGGTATTTAACCCCAATAGCTGCTGCTTCATTCGCCTTTTTTTCAAAGTCTTTGGTGATATCGCAATGGCTCGATACCATTTTCATACCCAGCCCGTCTAAGTATTTTTTAAACTCCGTATTGCTCATGCCCCAGTACATACCGTCTTTGCCTTCAAAGCTTTCTATCTGCTTATACCCAAACCCGGCCAGTTGCTTCAATACACCCTTGGGGTCTTTGGGCATATCATCCCTCAAAGTCCACAGTTGCAAACCAAAGGCATTGAATTTGTCTTCCTCACTGCCGTTAAATGCATCCAGCAACGGATTTTTGGTAAAGGAGGTAAGTGCCAGCCCCGAAGCCAGCCCTGCTGCCTGGGTTAAAAATTTTCTGCGGTTATATGCCATTGTATATAATTTAAAACGTTTCTTTTAATAATGCTGAGGGTAGTATTACAGTGAGAAAGCCCTTTCGCCTTTGGCATAAGGAAAGCTGCCATCATATTTACCCGGAACTGGTAAATGGCGCATGGCCTCTGTCATACCTGGTTTGGAGGTGAAATATCCCCAAAGGGTCAATTGCTTCATCATGCTGTAATAGTGCAATGGCTCTCCTGCAAATGGTGTACCGGCTTTTCTTGCTGCATCCCTGGCATCTTTTTCTTTAAGTGCAATGGCTGTATTGTATGCCTTCGCTTCCTTTTCGAGGGTTACCAGCAGCTCATGGCGTTGCTGTGGAGTAATCTCCATAAATGATTTGGTGTATTTTTTTGTACACGCTTCATTTAATGTTGTAAGCCCTTTTACAAATGCGGCCTGCTCTGCTTCGGTGTAGCAATCGGCTACAATTGCGTTCATAAACTTGCCCACTTCGGCGGCTTTTGCACCGGGTGTGGTGGTAGCCGGTATGATGGTTTCGCCTACTTCATCCAGTAATGCCATTTGCTCCGGCTTTAAAAAAGCAGGTGGTTGCTGCAGTTTTGGCCATGGAAAAGGTTGTTGAGATGCAACGGTACTGGTTTTTGTTTTACAGCCGCTTAAAAATATATCGCCGCCTATTACAGCGCCGCCCGTAAGCACAGCTATCATTTTTAACAGTTCTCTGCGTTCCATATAATGCGTTTAATTGTTTAGAAATTGATCAATTACAGATTGCCCTTTTTTAATTCCTTTACTGCAAAATCCGCTGCCCTGGCTGTTAATGCCATATAAGTAAGCGAAGGATTTACACAGGATGCCGATGTCATGCAGGCACCATCAGTAACAAAAACGTTGGGTGCATCCCATACCTGGTTGTTGCCATTCAGTACCGATGTTTTGGCATCACGGCCCATGCGTGCGGTACCCATTTCGTGTATGCCCTGGCCCACAGCATAACCCCAATCGTAAGTAGTTACTTTTTTTACACCGGCAGCTTCCAGCATTTCGGCAGCATCATTCATCATGTCTTTGCGCATCTTCAGTTCATTCTCCTTCATTTCTATATCCATAGCCAGCACCGGCAGGCCCCATTTGTCCTTCTTTGTTTTATCGAGGAAGATGCGGTTGCTGTGATCGGGCAGCATTTCGCCAAAGCCCAGGAAGTTGATACCCCAGTCATCCTTGGGTATACTCAGTGCTTCTTTAAGATCGGCCCCTATGGTAAACTCAGCTACATCCACACCACGGTCCCTGCCTGCACCACCCTGGTAACCAAAGCCACGCAGGTAATCCCGTTTGTCATCATATACATTTCTGAAACGTGGTATATAAATGCCTGTTGGCCTGCGGCCATATTCATATTTGTCTGAAAAACCTTCAACAACGCCGCTGGCACCAGTACGGAAATGGTGATCCATGGCATTGTGGCCCAGCTCACCGCTGCTGCTGCCCAGGCCACCTTCCCATACATCCGTAGCCGAGTTCATCAGTACCCAGGTAGAGTTGAAAGAAGAAGCGCATACAAACACAATCTTTGCTTTGTACTCATACGTCTTGTTGGTATCCGCATCAATCACTTCCACACCCGTGGCACGCTTTTTATCCTTGTCAAACAGTATCCTGGTAACAATTTTATTGGCTTCCAGTGTAAGGTTACCCGTTTTCATGGCAGCGGGCAGTGTGGCCGACTGTGTACTGAAATAAGCACCAAACGGACATCCCCTCCAGCACCTGTCACGGTACTGGCAGTTGGTTCTGTCGTTGTGCGGCTGGGTGATATTGGCACTGCGGCCGATAATCATTTTCCTGGCATTTTTATAATGTGCTTCCAGTTTTTGCTTTACATCCTTTTCAGCACAGTTCAAATCCATGGGCGGCATAAACTCACCATCGGGCAATACATCCAATCCCTCCTTGCTGCCCTGTATGCCGGCAAATTTTTCTACATAACTGTACCATGGTGCAATATCATCGTACCGGATGGGCCAGTCAACCGCAACACCATCTTTAGCATTGGCTTCAAAGTCGAACTTGCTGTGGCGGTAGCTCTGCCTGCCCCATAAGAGTGAGCGGCCACCTACATGATAGCCACGGTACCAGTCGAAGCGCTTTACTTCTGTGTAAGGGCTTTCCTTTTCATCGGCCCACATACCAAAGGTTTCCTCATTCAGGGGGTAGTCCCTTTTCAGTACGGGAAAATCCTTTTTCATCTGGTTGGTAGCACTGCCCCTGTGCGGAAACTCCCATGGCTCCTTGTTGGCATTTACATAATCCTTCACGTGTTCCACATTGCGGCCACGCTCCAGCATCACCACTTTTAATCCTTTTTCAGTAAGCTCTTTAGCCGCCCAGCCACCGCTGATGCCCGAGCCAATCACAATCGCATCGAAAGTATTATCTGCCATGTTTATTTATTTTAATTGTTGTATGCTTTTAATCTGGATCACAGTTGACAGGTTACAGTTTACAGGAGGGCTTTGTGCCTGTTTTTCCTGTAAACTGTTTACTGTGTGCTGTCAACTTCTTCCAATCCTGTCAACTGTTAACTGCCCACCGTCAACTTGTTCCCACGTCGCAAATCTTCACCGCCTTCCTCAATGCCTTTATTTTTTTAGCCTCCGTTTTACCGGTTGGTATAAATTCCTGTGCCACATAGCCCTTGTATCCTGTTGCCACTATTGCTTTCATGATGGCCGGGTAAAACAGTTCCTGGCTTTCATCAATTTCATGCCTGCCGGGTACACCAGCCGTATGGTAATGGCCAAAGTACTGGTGATTGTCCTGAATGGTTCTTATTACATCACCTTCGTTTATCTGCATGTGATAAATATCGTACAGCAGTTTAAAGTTGGGTGAGCCAAGCTGTTTGCACAATTCAATACCCCAGGCACTTTTATCGCACATATAATCCTTGTGATCCACTTTGCTGTTGAACAGTTCCATTTGTATGATAACGCCGCTCTTTTCTGCCAGGCCCATAATCTGTTTTAAGCCTTCCACACAGGTTTTCATGCCGGTGGCATCATCCATGCCATTGCGGTTACCGCTGAAGCAAATTAAGTTTTTATATCCGGCTTTGGCCACCAGTTCTATATGATCGGTATAGTTTTTTACAAGGGTGGCATGATACTGTTTATCATTCCACCCCTTGGTTAATCCAATTTCAGCGCCATTGCACATGGAGGAATCAATACCATTGGCCTTTAGTACGTTCCATTCCTTTGGGCCAACCAGGTCGATGGCTGCAAAGCCGGTTTTTTTTACCACGGCACATAATGCTTCCAGTGATAAAAAATCGTAAGTCCACCGGCAAACGGAATGGTTGATTTGGCCTTTAAGCGGCAGCGTATCATCTTCCTGTTGCGGTATTGTGGCTAAGGCGTTATCTGCCACAGCAATACCTGCTGCACCCATTACTAATGACTTTATGATTGTACGCCGCTTCATGCTGCAACAGTGTTTTTATTTTTATCATTTTTAAAAAACACCAGGAAAAGCAGCGCTACGCCGGCAGCAAAGAGGCAGGGCATGAGCCAGATGTTTTGCCAGTGATGACCTGTTACCTTGCCTGCTGCATCAGTAATGGCGTAGTTGCCAGCAATTTTACCAGCAGCCCAAAAGCCGATGTACATACCCACACCATAGGTTGCAAGCGTTATCAAACCCTGTGCAGAAGAGCGAACCTGTGGGCCGGCTTTCTGATCGGTATAAATCTGCCCTGTAACAAAAAAGAAGTCGTAACATATGCCGTGGAGGATAATACCGGCATACAGCATCCACAGGCCCGAGTCAGTATCGCCATAAGCAAATAACAGGTAACGCAAAACCCAGGCCAGCATGCCTATCAGCAACATCTGCTTAATTCCGAATCTAACAAAAAACAGGGGCATCAGGAACAGGAAAAGCGTTTCACTCATTTGGCCCATCGACTGCTTGCCTGCAGCACCCACCATACCCGATTCGTTTAAGAACTGGTTGGTTTGCCCGTAATAAAAAGCAAGTGGAATACAAATAAGTATGGAGGCAACAAAAAAGACTAAATAGTTTTTGTCTTTCAGAATCTTCAACGCATCCAATCCTAATATCTCTGAAACACTAACGTCCTTTCCTGCTTTTGCTGGTGGTGTATCAGGCAGAAAAAAAGAGAATATGCCAAAGGCCGCAGAAATAACAGCCGAAATTTTAAAGGTAATACCTAATGTTGATGGATCCTTTTCCCAGGACATCCAGCCAATAATCAAACCTGCAACTATCCAGCCGATGGTACCCCAAACCCTGAGACCTGCAAACTGTTTTTCTGCATTGGTTGTTTGTTTTAAGGCGATTGAATTTACCAATGCAAGAGTTGGCATATACACAATCATATAAATAAGCAATATTGTAGAAAATGAATCGTAACTGTCCAGGCCGGAGAGGTAATATAGAAGACCTGCACCAATTATGTGCAAAACCCCAAGTATTTTTTGTGCCGCAAAAAACCTGTCGGCAATTAACCCAATTACAAAAGGCGCAATAATTGCTCCAAGACACTGGGTGCCGTATGCCCAGCCTACCTGGTCATCTTTCGCTCCGATATTTCCTTTGAGCAAATAAGTACCCATGGTTACAAACCATATGCCCCACACAAAAAAGTTAAGGAACATCATTGCAGACAGTTGTAAACGGATATTGAACTTCATGTACAAGCAGTTTTGTTAAATCGTTATTTTGAAAGAGTGATAAATATAGGAATTTTATTATTACTTTTATCATCATTGTATAAAAAACAATGCAACCGGATAATAAAGTATCATGAGTAAAAAATTGAAGTTGGGCATGGTAGGTGGCGGCAAAGATGCCTTCATTGGTGCTGTTCACAGGATTGCTGCAAGAATGGACGGGCTTTACGAAATCGTTTGCGGCGCTTTCAGCAGTGATGCCCAAAAATCTGCCGAAACTGGAATGGAACTCGGACTTACTGCATCAAGGGTATACGGTTCTTACAAAGAAATGTTTGAAAAGGAATTGCTGCTTCCGGAAAGTGAGCGGATGCAGGTTGTGAGTATTGTTACACCCAATCACCTGCATTTTGAACCGGCAAAGCTGGCGATGGAAAACGGCTTTGATGTAATATTAGACAAGCCCATCACATTCAGCCTTGCAGAAGCCAAACAGCTAAAGGAAGTAATCAATAATACCGGCAGGTTGTTTTGCCTTACGCATACCTACACGGGCTACCCCATGGTGAAGGAAGCAAGGCAGCAGGTAATGAGCGGCAGGTTTGGTAAGATAAGGAAAGTGTATGTGGAATACCCGCAGGGATGGCTGAGTACATTTCTTGAAGGCACATCGCAAAAGCAGGCAGCCTGGCGTACAGACCCTGCCCGAAGCGGTATTGCCGGCTCCATGGGTGATATTGGCACCCATGCTTTTAACCTGGCAGAATATGTAAGCGGTTTATCTGTAACAGCCATTTGTGCTGCATTAAATACTGTAGTGGACGGCCGCTTACTGGATGATGATGGTGCTGTACTGCTGCAGTTCAGCAATGGTGCTACGGGGGTGCTGATGGCAACACAGGTGGCTGCTGGCGAAGAGAACAATGTGAAAGTGAGGGTATATGGCGAAACCGGCGGTATTGAATGGAAGCAGGAAGATGCCAACTCCTTACTGGTAAAATGGCTGGACAAACCAGTTGAGATTTACCGGGCTGGCACAGGTTATCTTAGCGCTGTTGCTGCACACAATTGCCGCACACCATCCGGGCATCCCGAGGGCTACCTGGAGGCATTTGCCAACTTGTACAGGAACTTCGCATTAACGGTAAATGCCACCCTAAGCAACACCACGCCCGAACCAGCATGGCTCGATTTTCCCGGGGTGGAAGAAGGCATCAGGGGAATGGCTTTTGTAGAGAATGTGGTAAAGAGTTCCGCATCGGATAAGAAGTGGATGGATTTTGAAGTGTAAATAAGAGTGATGGCTAAAGTAATGCATGTAATTGCACCTGACAACAATTAAACTAAATCCGTGGTCGGTGTCCTCACCGAACACCAAATAATAATGGCAATAAAATATTTATGAATACAATAAAAGGCCCGGCAATTTTCCTGGCACAGTTTCTTGGCGATAAACCGCCTTTCAACGATTTAAAAAGCATCTGCACCTGGGCGGCCGGGCTTGGCTACAAAGGTGTACAAATACCCACCTGGGACAGCCGCTGTATCGACCTGCAAAAAGCGGGTGAAAGCAAAACTTACTGCGATGAACTGAAGGGCCTTATCAACGAATGCGGCCTGGAAATTACCGAACTCTCCACCCATCTGCAGGGCCAGCTGATGGCAGTGCATCCTGCGTATGACGATTTGTTTGACGGCTTTGCCCCCGAAGCACTGCGAAAAAATCCCAAAGCAAGAACAGAATGGGCGGTTAAGCAACTGGAGTATGGCGCCAAAGCTTCACAGCACCTGGGCCTGAATGCCCATGCCACTTTCAGCGGTTCCTTATTGTGGCATACTTTTCACCCCTGGCCGCAACGGCCCGATGGCCTGGTGGAGGAAGGGTTTAAAGAACTGGCCAAAAGATGGTTGCCGGTACTGAATACATTTGATGAATGCGGTGTGGATGTTTGTTACGAAATTCATCCGGGAGAAGATTTGTTTGATGGCATTACCTATGAAATGTTTTTAGAGAAGGTAAATAACCATCCAAGGGCCTGCCTGTTGTACGATCCCTCGCATTTTGTACTGCAGCAACTGGACTACCTGGCATATATTGACCATTACCACCAGCGCATCAAAGCATTTCATGTAAAGGATGCTGAGTTTAACGCCACCGGCAAGCAGGGAACTTTTGGCGGTTACCAAAGCTGGCTCAACAGGGCGGGCAGGTACCGCAGCCCGGGCGATGGACAGGTGGATTTTAAAACCATTTTCAGTAAACTCACACAGTATGATTTTACCGGATGGGCGGTGATGGAATGGGAATGCTGCCTCAAGCACCCGGAAGATGGCGCTAAGGAAGGTGCGGCATTTATTAAAAATCACATCATCCGGGTTACTGAAAAAGCATTTGATGACTTTGCGGGCCGGGAAACGGATGAAAAATTTAACCGCACCATATTGGGACTGGAATAATTTAAAAACAATAAAATAAAAAGTATGAAAAAATCAATCATTGGTTTTTTAATGGCAGCGGCACTTTTTGCCTGCGGTGGTGATGATAAAAAAGGTGGTACGCAAACAGCAGCCGACGGCAATGCAACAGAAGCTGATAAGGGACTGGATGTGCTGATAAAATACGACTGCACCACCTGCCATAAGGTAGAAGAAAAAATACAGGGCCCCTCTTACAGGGATGTGGCCAATAAGTATGCAGGCCAGGCGGATGCGGTTACTTACCTGGCAGGAAAAATCATCTCGGGCGGCTCGGGTGTTTGGGGCGATATTGCCATGCTGCCGCACCCCAACGTGCCAAAGGAAGATGCAGAAGCGATTGCCAAATACATTTTATCATTGAAAAATAAATAACACAATATGCAGAAATTACTAACGATTGCATTGGTTGCCCTGGCGCTCAACGCCTGCAACGATGGCAGCACAACCAAAACAGAGCCGGAGAAAAAAGAACCTGCTGCCACTACAGCCGGCGCAGCATTAAGCGATGAAGAAAAGAAAGAAGGCTGGCAACTGATATTTGACGGCCAAAGTACCAAAGGCTGGCATAAATATGGCGGAGCGCCGGTGGGTGCTGCATGGAAGATTACCGATGGTATGCTGCACCTCGATGTTTCTCAAAAGGCCGATTGGCAGGCCGCTAACGGCGGGGATATTGTAAGTGATGAGGAATACGAAAACTTTAACCTGAAACTGGAATGGAAGATTGATACCTGCGGCAACAGCGGTATGATGTTTTATGTGAATGAGGATACAGTAAAGTACAAATACCCCTGGGAAACCGGGCCCGAGATGCAGGTGCTGGATAACAAATGCCATCCTGATGCCAAGATACCAAAGCACAGGGCAGGTGATTTGTATGATTTAATCAGTTGCAGCAAAGAAACAGTAAAGCCTGCGCTGGAATGGAACCAGGCTGAAATAAAAAGCGTTAATGGCAAGCTGGAATTCTTTTTAAACGGCGAAAATGTGGTGAGCACCACCATGTGGGATGATGCCTGGAAGAAAATGATTGCAGGAAGTAAGTTTGCGAAAATGCCCGGGTTCGGCACCTACAAAAAAGGCCGCATTGCCCTTCAGGATCATGGCAATAATGTGTGGTACAGAAATATTAAAATAAGGCGACTGTAGTTTTTACAGCAGTTGTAATAATGCCGTATTGCGATGTGTAATTGCAATACGGTTTTTTTTGTAATATGCGAATCATAAAAATAACAAGTCATTGCCGGTAATTTTCACTTAGTTTCATAACTTGCAAGCGTACCAAACGCTACCGGTAAACATGGCAGGCAGGACAATATTGTAACTGCTGCCAATAGTGACAGAAACAAACAGACGAATTGAATAATGCGCACAAAAATAGTACTTACCATCATTTTGCATCTTCTGATACTTTCAATCTCCAACGCACAGATAAGTGTAACGGTTTCCGGAATTATTAAAGACAAAAAAAGCAAAGTAATATTACCCTTTGTAAACATTGTACTTAAAACAGAAAAAGACAGCTCTTTTATCAGTGGTACAGTTACCAATGAAGAAGGAAGATTTTCGTTATCAAAAATAAAATCGGGCAACTATTATTTAGAAGTTTCTTTTGTGGGTTACATAACTGCCCGGCAATCTTTATTTGTTGGAAATCTCACTGAATTTTTAGACATAAAAGTGATTGAGATGGAGGAAAAATCTGCATCGCTCAATGAAGTTACAGTAACAGCCAAAACAAGCGAAATAAGTGAGAAAATGGATAAAAAAACATTTTCCTTAAAAGACAATATCAGCCAAAGCGGCGGATCGGTTTTGCAGGCAATGCAAAATTTACCAGGCGTAACAGTACAAGACGGGAAACTCCAATTGCGTGGAAACGATAAGGTAACTGTGCTGATTGATGGTAAACAAACTGCCTTAACAGGCTTTGGAAACCAAACAGGATTAGACAATATTCCTGCATCAGCCATTGAAAAAATTGAAGTCATCAATAACCCTTCTGCTAAATATGATGCAAATGGAAATGCAGGAATTATCAATATTATTTACAAAAAAAACAAGAAAGATGGGTTTAATGGTAAGGCAGGTTTTGCAACAGGTGCAGGTGCACTTTGGGTGCGAAAAGAAAATTTGCCAACGATAAGACCTCAATATACTTTTACGCCAAAAATTAATCCCGGTGTTTCTGTTAATTACAAAAAGAACAATGTCAATATTTTTTTTCAAGGCGACTATTTATACACCGAAACATTGAATAAAAATGAATTTGTGACAAGGAATTACGACAACGGTGATGTTATTAAGTCGCAATTGAAACGAAACAGGAACACCCATTTCACTACTTTAAAATCGGGAATCGATTATGCAATAAACAATCAGAATTCATTGACCGTTTCAGGGCTTTTTGGAAGTGAAAAAATAATTGACAGGGGCGACCAACCTTTTTTTAATGGCAATATTACACAAAGAAAAAGGCTTTGGCAATTTTTAGAAGACGAATTGAAGACAACCGTAATGGCAACTGCCAGTTATCAGCACAAGTTTAAAGAAGCAGGACATTTATTAAATATTGGTTTCAATTATACTTTTCACAGGGAAGACGAAAAGTATTTTTACGATAATTATTTGCCGGCTTCAGCAGGTACAGATGCCTTTAAACTGTTATCTGACGAGCAGGTGTATGATTTTAATTTTGACTATATACAACCTTTGAAATATGGCAGAATTGAAACAGGCATAAAACTCAGGAACAGAAATATTCCTACCAATATGCAGTTTATTCCCGGGATAAACTCTGTATTAGACACCAATGCAGGCGGCCGGGCAACTTACAGGGAATTAATTCCTGCTGTATATGGGAACTATATTTTTGAAAATAAAAAATGGGAAGCCGAATTAGGCTTAAGAGTTGAATATGTGAAAATTCAATATGATGTAAACCCCGGTCATATTGTTTATAAAAGTGACGGGTATAATTACACGCAACCATTTCCTAATGTACGTTTGGCTTATAAAATCAACGATAACAATAAATTGTCTGTTTTTTATAATCGCAGGGTGGACAGGCCTAATGAAGTAGATATCCGTATTTTTCCAAAATATGACGATGCTGAAATTATTAAAGTGGGAAATCCTGCACTGCGGCCGCAATTTACCAATTCAATAGAACTGGGGTATAAATCGACCTGGAAAAAAGCTGTTTTTTACAACGCCATTTACCACCGGTTTGCAGATGGTACAATCACAAGAATTTCAAGCATCATTGCACCTGGGAATTTAATTTATGCAACTTTTCAAAACGTAAACAAAAGTTATAACACAGGGGTGGAAATCGTACTGGCCCTGGAAATTTCAAAATCATATGCTTTCAATATCAACCTGAACGCTTACCGGAATCAAATTGATGCGTTTACGGTGCTGAATAAGTACCCAACTGAACACCTGTTTTCAGCAGACAAACAGGAAATATTTTCAGGGAATATAAAACTGAACAATACCTTTCATTTCCCCCGAAATATTGATGCACAACTAACAGCCATTTATTTAGCGCCCGACATTATTCCACAAGGGAAAATACAATCACGATTTTCATTAGACCTTGGACTGAAAAAGGCAATTCAAAAAGGAAAAGGGGAGCTGTTTTTTAATGCAACTGATTTGCTAAACACAATGGTGATCAAAAAGAGCATAAACGGGCAAGGGTTTAACTATACGAGCAACGATTATTATGAAACACAGGTAATAAGACTTGGTTATAGTTATAAATTTTAACTAATTGCGGCCTTGGTTGAAATATAGCTGCTGACATCATATACGCAATACTTGCCGCAGCATCAGTGCCGGTAATAACCCGGGTAATGAGTATATTCAATTGATATTATTTATCCGGGCCTTCCTCAAGTTCTGCCAGCATACCCCAGCCATCAAATACTGCATTGTTCTGACGGGCAATATGCTCCATGCCGGTAACCCACTGTACAAAACTGTCTTCATCAGTTGGAATCAGCAGGGTGCAGCCTGAAACACATATTGGATTTTCTGTATAATCAGCTTCATAAATATCATAGCCCAGCAACGACAGGTCAATACTGAGGTTCGCAGCCGCATCTTCAGTATGGGTGTAAAAGAAAAACTCCACCCTGTCAAAATCCTTTTCAATAAGACTGAACTTTCGGCCAGCTTCCCGGAAATCCTTTACTTTTTTCGGTTACTATCCATTGGAGCATTATTAATTTTTTACCCTTGCATAATAAAAATCGTTTCGCTGGTTTACCCCTGCCGGCCCGCCATCTATCCATGCGTGCAGAGAATCACTGCTTACAAGTTCATATACAATCCGTTTTGGGAAATCATGCCCGGGGTTTTCGAATATGAAAACACCCTGCCTGCTGCTTGTTAATACAAAGGAAACCGGGCGCCTGTTGTTCTGCTCCTCCACGGTGGAGGTATAATAAATACCTTTGTCCAGGTTCTGCAACGACACCCTTTCGGTAATAATAGTATCCCTGCCTTTTACAAAAAAACCTGTACTGCGCAGGTGGCGTTTATTTACTTTGCGCCACACTTCATGAATGGCACCCTGTTTTGTCTGCATACGCCATACTCCTTCAAGTGCATGTAACTGCTTAAAGGTTTTACTTTTACCAGTTGTGCCGGGCATAAAGCCGGTCAGCAGGAGGACAAATAGTATCGCTGTAACTGTTTTCATTTCTTTTTGCGTGCAGGTTTGGCAGCTACCAGCCGGTAAGATGCTGTGATAAAATGTGTCCATTCTTTTTTACTCAGCCTGCTGATATCATCCACATATGCCGGGCAAGGTATGGGGCTGGTTGAAAGCCCTCCCTTTCTGTAATTTCGTCAAATATTTCATCATCTACCTTAAAAGATGCATTGAGGGGTACACTCCTGGTATTTACAACAAGAAACATTTTACCGCCCGTGCTGAAACAGCAGTCATGCTCCCACTTAATATCTTCTGTTACCCGATCAAATTGCCTGCAGATGGTTTGTAGATCTTCAATCGTCATGACCCGTCATTACAGTGCAGCGCCGCCTTCCTGCCATTTCTTTAACAAGGCAATTTCATCTGCAGCCAGCGGCAGGTTTTTAAAAGGCATATAGCCCCTTACGGATGTCTCCAGCTGCACCCTCCTTACAATATCATTAATGTATTTTTTTGTGCTGTCGTAATTATCAAATGATTTTTTTCTACCGCCGTTAGCCGGTATATGGCAGGGAGTGCATTTGGCCTGGATAAGCGCTTTTACATTGGCCGTATATGTTACCGATGGGGCTTTTGCCGGCATATCCGCTTCCGCTGTTTTACCCGGGGATGCCTTCTTTGTGCAGGATGCAATAATAATCACTGCCAAAACAATCGTACTGATAATAACTTTCTTCATGTTTAATAATTTATGCGTTGAGTACATTTTTTATGGCTGCATTTTTATTCCGCAGGTCAATACCTCCTTCAAGAATTGATTTAAGATTGGCCATATAAGATGTCCAGCCGGTATTACAGCCAACAAAATAGTGAGATTTTCCCATATCGTCAACAGGAATATGCTGCTGAACCAGTTCGCAGATGGTTTCACCAGCTTCCGTGTATATGCTTACCGTGCAAATCATCTCTTCTGCACCCTGCTGCCCGAAACTAAAGCTGAGTGTATCCGTACCGTTTGCATCCAGTGTGGCACCTTTTTCATTCGCCTCATCCGGCCAGCCATGCCAGTACCAGGTAAAGCGGTATCCCTTTTGTACCGGCATATCTGCCGCTGATGCTTCACCGCCAGGTTGGGTATACTCACATTGCCTGAGGAACCAGCTTTCCATGCCAGGCTTTGTGGCCCAGCTGTGATAAACCGCATCTGCAGGGGCGCTGATGGTAATTCTTTTTGTAAATGATGTTCAGTCAAATTCCATGCGCTGATTTTATTGCTGCGGATTGCTGTGCAGGCCTATCCTGTTGCCCTCTGTATCAATCATGACGGCCATATAGCCATAGTCAGGCGAAATTTCAGTTTTGGGTAAAGCTATTTTTCCACCTGCCGCTTCCACCTTGTCAAGGATATGCTGTACATCCGGGTTGCCATTTAAATAAATAAGCACCCCGTCGCTGGCAGAAGGTTTATGAAAACCACCGCTGTCCACTATTGCACCACCAATGTCATTCATCATATCTGCCACAGGGAAAGTACGCATTTTTATCTGCGGCATATCCATCACAATCAGTTTCACATCAAATAAGGTTTCATAAAACTTTGCAGCCCTGTCCAGGTCTGTTGCCGGAATTTCGAACCAGCTGATGGCACTTTTGTAAGTCATGATCAATTATACTTTTAGTGGTTGAAAATAATGATTGTCTTTTTCTTTACACTGTCAAAAATCTGTTTTCTTCACACTGTCGTGAAACGGCAGGTACATGGGCAATGCCGCAGAGCCATACCAGCCAAAAAGCTCAGCTTCCAGCAACTGCGCCTTTACGGCCGGGTCAGTTTCCAGCAGCGCATTTGCTTCCGCCACGGTTGCTGCATTTAAAATAAAAATGCCGCGGTAGTTACTGTCATTTTTTTGCAAAGGTCCGGCCACAACCAGTTTGCCAATACCGGCCAACCTGCCTATATTGGCCATATGGCCGCGGAACAAACTATCCTCCACGGCTTTGCCCGGCACTTTGCCCTTCCCGGTTTTCAGTATCACCAGTACATACCGCTTCATTCCATAGTCGTCAGCCCCCAGCGAGTCGGCAAGGGATTTGTTATATTTCGCATTAGCTGTTTGTGCATTTGCGCTAAATGCAAGCACCATCAGTAATATTGTTATGCCAAATTTGTTAATCACCATATTTTTTATCTTTTACAATCTTTTTTACTTTTTGCTGCTTATTTTTTTCTTCCCGCAGTTGCCAGTTTTATAGTCAGTACCTGATCACAGAAAAATACAAAAAATCATGTTTGCAAAATACGTATCGTAAAGTTTGCAGCTAAAAGCAGGAAACAAACAATCAAAAAAGTTCAATCCTGGATTTCTTTAACGCCAGGCAACCTTTAACTTTTTGAACTTTACAAGCAAACAACCTGCTGTCAACTGCTATCTGTACACATTCAGCTTTTTTTGCTTTACTGATTTATATCTTTGCCTTCCTTGAGCTTTGCAATAAACCCTTCCACAGCTTTTTTTGTGGCATCATTGGGTGCCTGTGCCAGGGCTTTGCCGGCATATTTTAAAGCACCGGAAAAATCAGCTTTTGCAGAAAAATACGACATAAACCCTGCATTCACTGCATATACATCCCCGTTTTTTTTCTGGTTGGCAGTAAATACTTCCAGTGCCCTGTCTAACCTTTTTGCAGCAATGAGCGAACGGCCATAGCCCATATACTGGTTGGGTGCTGCAAACACCAGTGCCTCGTTCATGGCGGAGTCGGCTTGCGGCAATTTGTTATTTTTTGTATATGCAGTACCCAATGTGCTTAACGTGCTAAAGGATTTAAGCCCTGCGGCCCGCTGGCTCCATGCCAGCGCCTCTTCCAGGTTGATATTTTTGTTGAGGCAGTAATTGGCTGCGGCAACAAGGTTCAGCTGGTTGAATCCTTTCTGGCTCAATACCTGCTCCCTCAACCTTGCTGTTACTATATTGTCCACATCCACATCTACCCTGAAGGGGATAGAACGTTTCTCCCACTGAAGGGTAATCACACAATATTTTTCCTTCTGCTCAATAAATTCATATTTCAGGTATTCCACGCTTTTGTCTAATGCCACTGGCTTTACGGTAACCCTTAATGCATCCTGTTTGTCATCATAATAAAAACTGCCCCATGACTCTGCCTGGTTGGAAAAAATAAGGGTAACGCTATCGGGCCACACCGCCATATGCAGGCCATAGGTGCCGGCTTTTAAATTTTTGCCCTCCACTTTTACATCATGTTCAAAACTGATGGTAGTGTTTTCATTGGCGCCTGCACGCCATGGCATATTGTTCTGGTTGGTAAGTAAATTGGTGGAGCTGAAGCCATAGGTAACCAGGTTTCCCCAGATTTTACTTTCCCTGCCATTTACATCGGGCCGGGAATATTTTATGGTAATATCTGTAATGCCCACTTCCTCGGTTATTTTAGCACGGGTATTGTTACCGCTTGCGGGCAGGTCCATCTGTGCCATAGCAGCATGTGCAAAAGCAATAGCAGGGAGCAAAAGCAATACTTTTTTCATAAAACAGTTTTTATTAATTGATTTGGTAAAATATTCCCCACTGTTATCAGCCACACAATCACAGTACCTGCTGTGGCTTTGCCTTTGTTTCTTCCAGTCCCCGGCTTTGCAGATATCCTGCAAGTTCTTTTACATCATTGTCACCTTTTTAGCATGCATAAATGCAATGAACGCTGCAGGATATGTTTTTACAATACCGGTTTAATCAGCATCATTTTTCAGAAAGGTCTGCAAACAAAAGCACAAATGCAAACCGCTTATCACTTCTTTTTGCGGCGGTACTCCAGGTCATACTCTGTACTCCATGTTGCGCCATTGTCTTTTGATATTTCACCCAGCTGGCGTACTTTATCTGTTCCAAGGTTGAAAAATGTCATTTTTCGTACAGTCATACTGTCATTGCTGAAAGGAAAAGGTTTGCAGGAATAGATGATTTTGTTGTTTTCAAATCTCCCCAGCAGGTACTCGTTGGTGCCACCGGCATTATCTGCCCGGGTTTGCTGCCACTGGCCTGTAGCAATAGTAAAGGTATTCAAGCTTTTGCCGGCACAGGCGATGCCGCCCTGCTTTCCGTTACTGGTCCATTCTTCCAGTATTACACAGCTATCGGGAATGATGGAGATTTTGCTGTCACCTGCTTTTTTGGCCTTTGATGCCATAAGCTTCCCATTCGCCCAGCCAAAAATCGAACTGGCGGTATATGGGGTTACTGCCGCAGTGGCTTTTTTGCGCCAGTAAGCACATACCGGTGCAAAACAACCATCCGGTAAGAAGAGTTTTTTTCATGCTGCTGATTTATTTTTAAAGACAACCCGCCAGGCCGGATTGCTGCCATACCCGTAAAACCATGCTGCCGTTTATACGCCAGTTTTACCAGCATCAGGGTTGGCTCATCAAAAACCGGGTACCGGGGCTCCGGCTGGCAGGGAAAGGCAGGCAGTGTTCGTCCAGACTTACTACAGGCGGGGCGGCCTTTTGACCACCGTATTTTTGCAGGCCTGGGCTGGTACTGAACCTGTTACGGGTAAAGCCGGGTGTTGTTGGCACCATTCTTTTATTTTTTCGGGGGTGGTAGAAGCCGTTATCATTTTTAGATTAACTTGCAGGCCTAAATTTCTCAGTTATATGGAATACAATAAGATAGTTTCGGTAAGTGGTCTTGGCGGTTTGTTTGAGCTGGTTTCCTCCAGGCAGGATGGAGCTGTAGTACGTTCGTTAGACGATAACAGCAGCAAATTTGTAAGCAGCCGTATCCATAATTTCTCTCACCTGGAAAGCATAGAAATTTACACGGTGAAGGACAATGTGAACCTGGTGGATATATTTACTGCCATGCAGGCCAGCAGCGAAGCCAGGCCAGATGAAAAGGCGGATGGCAAGACCATTAAGGCGTATTTTGAAAAAGTGTATCCCGATATGGATTTTGAAAGGGTGTATGGCAGTGATATGAAGAAGATGATCAAATGGCTGGCAGTACTGGAAAAGCACAATATCAGCATACAACTCAGCAAGCCTGCCGAAGGCGAAGCAGAGGGAGAAAAGCCCGCCGCTGAGCCTGAAAAAAAGAAAACAACCAAGGCAAAAGACAACAGTACCAAATCGGCAGCCACTAAAAACGCACCGCCCAAAAAAATAACAGCGCCGCGTAAAATGGCTTAACCTTATATCAGGGTTTATTATCAATTATTACAAAACTGCCCCGGCAGTAAAGGCATTATATGTACACAGCAGCTATAACAAAAACAGCCAGGAATTTTGTTCCCGCAGGCTTTGTGGTTACCAACTGGGAATCCATCGAACCTTTTTTCAAGAACCTGGTACAAAGGGAAATTGCCACGCCGGCTGATATGGAGCAATGGCTGAAGGATACCAGCGAGCTGGAAGCAGTAATAAGTGAAGATGCCTGCTGGCGGCAGATAAAAATGACCTGCGATACAGAGAATAAGGCGCTGGAAGAAGCCTTCAATTACTTCTGCATGGAGCTGCAGCCCAAAATTCAGCCATACTCAGATGAGCTCAATAAAAAACTGGTAACCCATCCGCTTACGCAGCAGCTTGATGCAGATAAATACTTCACCTACCTGCGCAGTGTGCGCAAAAGCATTGAATTATTTAAGGAAGAAAATATCCCCCTGCAGGCCGAACTGGCGGTGATGCAGCAGCAGTATGGCGTTACTACGGGCAAAATGACGGTGGAAGTGGAAGGAAAGGAGTACACCCTGCAGCAGGCAGCTAAATTTCTGCAGAGCCACGACCGTAACCTTCGGGAATCAGTTTATCATAAAATACAGCAGCGCAGGCTGGCCGATAAGGAAACCCTCAGCAATTTGTATGCACAGCTGGTTGAAAAGCGCAACCAGGTGGCCATCAATGCCGGGTTTGATACTTACCGGGATTTCCGGTTCAAAGAGCTGGGCCGTTTTGATTATAATAAGGAAGATTGCTACCGGTTTCATGAAGCAGTAAAGCTGCATGTAATGCCCCTGATCAACAAAATTTATCAGGCAAAAAAAGAAAAGCTGGGGCTGGATACACTGCGTCCCTGGGATCTGGAAGCCGAGCCGGAAGGCGTAAAAGCACTGCAGCCATTTGAAACCAGTGAGGAGCTGGTAACAAAAAGTATTGCCTGCTTTACCCAACTTCGTCCTTTTTTTGGTGATTGCCTGCAGCGCATGCAGCAAATGCAGCACCTCGACCTGGAAAGCCGCAAGGGCAAGGCCCCCGGAGGATACAATTGTCCCCTGGCGGAAAGCGGGGCCCCCTTTATTTTTATGAATGCAGCCGGGCAAATGCATGATGTTACCACCATGGTGCATGAGGGCGGCCATGCAGTGCATTCTTTTTTGGCACACCCCCTGGAGTTGACCGGTTTTAAAGAATACCCCATGGAAATAGCCGAGGTAGCCAGCATGGCCATGGAGCTGTTCAGTATGGATCATTGGGAAACATTTTTCAGCGATGCAGAAGAGCTGAAGAGGGCCAAAGAACACCAGCTGGAAAGGGTGATCACCATTTTTCCGTGGATAGCCATTATTGATAAGTTTCAGCACTGGGTATACGAGCATCCTGTACACACTGCCGAAGAACGCACTGCCCGATGGCTGGAGATACTGGAAGAGTATAAAGATGATGTAATTGATTATAGCGGGCTGGAAGCCTACCGCAGCAACGCCTGGCAGCGGCAACTGCACCTGTTTGAAGTGCCTTTTTATTACATTGAATACGGTATAGCACAACTGGGTGCCATTGGTATGTGGATGCAGTATAAGCAAAACAAAGAGCAGGCATTGGACAATTATTGCAATGCCCTGGCCCTGGGTGGAACCAAAACCCTGCCGCAACTGTACGAAACAGCAGGCCTTTCATTCGATTTTTCGCCGGAGCGCATCAAAGTACTGATGGATTTTGTAAACGGCGAACTGGAAAAGATATAAATAAAGCCAATATGTCCACAGCCGGAAAAAAGTATACCTGGCACAAGGTGGCCAACTCTGCTGCAGAACTGGACTTTGGCAGCAATCATCTCACGGAACTGACGGTAAACCAGAAAAAGGTTTGCATAGCGCTGCACGGCAACACGCTGCATGCCTGCGCCCACAAATGTCCGCATGCGGGCGGGCCCATGGCCGATGGTTTTGTGGATGCACTGGGCAATATAGTCTGCCCGCTGCACCGCTACAAGTTCAGCCTGCGAAATGGCCGCAATACCAGCGGTGAGGGGTATTTTTTAAAAACTTACCCTGTAGATATCAGGGAAAACGGCGTTTTTATCGGCTTTGAAGAAAAAAAAGGTCTTTTTGGGTGGTAAAAAGTAAAATCAGTTTGTTGTAAAACTGAAAATGCCCTATTTTTGCCCTCCCAAATCGGTAACGATGAGGGTACACTCCTCAATAGCTCAGCCGTAGTTTTTTCATAACGACGGAGAAGTTATAGAAAAACAAGGTCACGCAACAGGCGTGATTGGTTTTGGAGGAAAAGTTTGATATACTCCTCAATAGCTCAGTTGGTTAGAGCATCTGACTGTTAATCAGAGGGTCTCAGGTTCAAGTCCTGATTGGGGAGCAAAGCCCCGGAGCAATCCGGGGTTTTTTTATGATAAGGCTACTGGACAATCTATTTACTTTATTTATAAAAAAATAAGCGACGTTGTTCCCACCGCCTCAGGCGGCCTGTTTAACGACACTCACTTCCCTTCAATTGTGAACGCACTGCGTTAGTAATTCAGTTGGCCACATTCCGCACCCTTATACGCATTGGGAATCACGATAAAGGAGCATTTTATACCGACGCTACTTATTAAATAGTCCAATCATTTCTAAGCTAATCCAAAGTAGGTCGGCATTATACCACAAACAGTTGGGCTAATTCATATGTGTAATTTGTATTATATGGTGAAGGATTATTACAAAAAAGATAAGAGGTTAGAAGCGCATGCAGAGAAGCTGAATTGAGTAGTTTTATTGTATAAATACTGAAACAGGGCGTGCCGGGAGGTACGCTTTGTTTGTTTCATGATTTGTTTTCCTCCAAAAGCTCTTTTGTCATATACTCCCAAAAAGGGCCTGATGAGTAAAAGAAAGCTGCCTGTTTCTGTTTAAGCAGTGCTGCCCTGAGGTAATCTGGTGTATAGCATTGTATCATTACCGAAAGCAATTCAGGGAAGCAGGCTTCTTCTGTCTTTCTGTCCTGGGAAAACGACGAGTAATAGCTCCTGCTCTTTTGTATGATGGCCATCAGCAGTTTAGCCTTGTCAGCACCTGCCATTTTATCAAAATAGTGCAGCACAGTTGTGTAAGGAGTATAGCTGTCAATATACTCAATCATTTTAAGGAATTTATTTTCATGCTCCATCAGTTGAAAACAAAAGAATACGGCTTTCAGGTTACTGCTGGAAGCATTCCTTGCCTTTGTTAAAATTTTAGTACGCCAGGTTTTCTTTTCCTCGCCATCGGGCATAGTATTGCTGAAGTACAAAAAATCACTGAAGTCGAAAGTGTGCGGCAGCAGCAGTGAAAGTATTTTCATCAGGTTTCCCTTTTTTTGCTGCTTGGTATAAATTTCTTTCAGCAATTCCAGGTAAGGAATATTATATACATCCCTGAAGTTGCTGTTAATCTGCTGGGTGCAAAAAGTTTCGGCTGTGGCAAAATTGCCTTCCTCAATAAGCAGTTTAATCAATTGCAGGTTATACGTATTGTCAAACTGTATAGGTTTGAAAACATGCTGGTATTGCTGAAACAGCCCGTTTTCCTGTACGATAGTAAAAATCATTTTGGTATAAGCCCCGCCATTATACATCCTGTCCGGGTTGTTTTTACTGTAATGAACAATAAGCCGCTCAATAATAGCTGCTTTGCGATGCGGGTTGCTGATGCCGAAAAGGCTGTTGAGGTGTGCCAGGTAGTGCATCGCCACATTGCCAAAATCATCTTTTAAACGGGTTATAAAATACCCGGTTCCCTTAGTCCAGGCAGTTTCATCCTGCAGGTTATTCAGATACTCCGTGCATTGCAGCAGCAGTCCCTCTATATATTTAGGTATTTTGGTACTGGTGTTATTTGTCTTGCCATTAAACTCAACGCAGCTTTTTATCACGGCATGCAGGTTATTAAACGCTGCTTCTTCCGCTGCTGCAGCCTGGTACTGCTGCACAATGGGAGCATGTATACCTGTCCACAAGTCCACAATCCTTTTTAACTCAGATATTTCGATGGTGCGCTTGTTTTTCACTACTGCTTTTATGGCATCCCTTGTAATTTGTGCAGCCTCCTCCGGTGTATACTCATGCTGCTTTGCCGAAAAATGATGTACAAAAGCCAGTTCAATATCCTTGTTCCTGGCCAGCAGTTCACGTATCCATACTTTTAACTCAACCTCACCGGCCGTTTCCAGCAGTGCTTCTGCTTTATTCAGTTTTGCCTTTACTTTCGATACTGCTTTCACCTGTTTGCCTTTTGCCAGTTGCACCAGCAGCGCCGCCTGGTGACCGCAGAAACTGTTCCCTTTTTTACAATCGCAGGTATGCGCAGCCACCACTCCTTTAGGTGTCAGCGTCAATGACACATCGTAGCTTTCTTCGCCTTCATCCACATAAGCAACAAAATGGCCCTTTTCTGTTTCATCGCATTCCCGTACGGCCAGCTTAGCAGCCTTGCTGAGTAATGCCTTTGGTAAAGCTGTTGTATAATTGGCAATAGATATTTCCATGTTCTTTAGTTGCCTGTTTAGATTGTAAAAATCCATAGAATCAGTTACAAGTTCAATTTTATTTTTGCAGGAATAAAAATGCGTTATGCACACCTGCCATTGGGGAGGGCTTTGTGCCTGCCAGCAATACCGGTGGTAAACGAATTGATCAAACTAAGGTTGCTTTTAAATACCAGCTTTACCTGCTCAATGTCTTTTGCAGAATCGGTAGTATCTGGTGGTTCGGAATTTTTTCTTTGCAGGAAGCCATCAGTGAAATAACAGCCGCTGTAACACTGCTCATTGCATTACATACTTTTTCATACACTATTTTTTTTGATTGACAATTGATTACAACTGCTTAGCGTGCTAAAACGGTGCCGGTTACAGCCTGCCGGTGTAACTGTAAGAGGGATTGCATCATGACCATTTTTGCAGCAAGAAGGCAGGATATGATATGGTTCACCGCTATTCTGATCCGGGGGGATGCAGGTTTGCAGGCTACCATCCCATCCACAGCATACCTGCTCCGCAGATAACAATTGTGGCTCCGCCAATCACATGTACATAACGTTCCAGTTTTTGGGTACGGGTAAATGCCAGCCCATAAAAGCCAAGCAGCACCATCAGCAGCATTACAGCCAGGGTGCAAACCGTGTATACTCCTATCAATATTACCATAGTCTGCCAGTCACTTTGTGCTGCAGGATAGAAGAGTAATGGTATCATTGGTTCACAAGGCCCTAAAATAAAAATGATGAACAGTGCCCATGGTGTAACCCCAAAGCGCTGCTGGGGAACTGCAGCCGCATCATGCTGGTGCTCATACACATACAGGCTGCCATCCTGCTCCATATCAAAATGCTTGTGCTGCTTTTTTTTGTACAGCCGGTACATTGCCCAGGCGGTATACAGCAACCCCAGGACCAGCATCAGCCAGCCTGCCATGCTGCCTCTTATATTTTCCAGGCCGCTTATGGCTGTAAATGAACAGCCTAATGCAGCTCCCCCCAGCCCCAGTAGTATTGAACTGAGTACATGACCAATGCCACAAACAAGCGTCCAGCCAATGGTTTTGCCAATACTCCAGCGCCCCGTTTTTGATAAGGCAATAAATGGCAGGTAATGATCCGGCCCGCTAATGGTATGCAGGCAGGCAATGGTAATGGCGGTGAGCAGCAGTGCCTGTACATCAGGAGACATAAGACAGTAATTTGTTTTTTTGCACAGGCAATATTGCATTGATGCGTTGTAAGCAGTTATACAGCTGTTCGGCCCCGTGGCCCAGCAGGCGGATGAGTAAGCCGTTTGCAGGCGCTGCGGTAATACCCGCTTCTATACCGGTTTCTGCTGCAAGCAGGGAGATAACCTTTTCTTTTATTGCTTTACTGTCGGTATCTTCCTGCAACCACATCATGCTGGCCTGGTGTGTAAATCCTTCTAACTGGCCGATGCCACCGGGGGCAATAAAGCCGGGCTGCATCAGCAGGTTTTCTTTTATCACCAGCCTGTTATTGATATAAATATTTGTAATGCTGTGGTATTTTGACAACAAAAATGTTTCGCCATTTAATTTCCTTCCACAGGTAAGCACTTCGCCGAAAACCAGCCTGCAGCCAGCATCCAGGTAAAAATCATTGCAGGCAGTAAACACCGATTGTGCATGTGGTACCGATGGGTGCGGCAGGTAACAGAATGAAGCCCCAACAGCCAGATCTACCTTCATTTGCTGTATGGCACCCTGCTGCATGTGGAAAATGCGCTGGTAAGCCTGTGTATGCAGCTGCAGCGAACAACCTGCTTCCACTTCAATTGTAAAATCATACTCATCACCATCCAGTATGCCGGGTGATGCACTCATCAGCATCAAATGAAGGGCAGCAGCTTTTTTATCCTCAGTAATATTGGCCACTTTAAATGGCGTGGTAAACGAAGCCTTTTTTAAATAAGTACATTCGCCCCTCGCTGCTGCCTGTATGTGTACTGCTGCTTTCACCGGTAAAGTTTTGGTTCGGGAGTTTCTTCCAGCAGTGCATATTTCTGTATCCAGCCTGTTACACTGTTCAGCCCATGCCCGCTCATTAAATTGGTAAAAACAAAAGGGCTGCCACCACGCATCCGCCGGGCATCGGTTTCCATCATATCCAGGTTGGCATGTACATATGGTGCAAGATCGATTTTGTTGATGATGAGCAGATCGCTGCGGGTGATGCCGGGCCCACCCTTGCGGGGTATCTTATCGCCTTCGGCAACATCTATTACAAAAATGGTTACATCAGCCAGGTCGGGGCTGAAGGTTGCAGACAAATTATCTCCACCGCTCTCAATGAACAATAGTTGCAGGTCGGGGATACGGGCAGCCATTTCTTCCACTGCTTCCAGGTTCATACTGGCATCCTCCCTGATAGCGGTATGCGGGCAGCCACCAGTTTCTACACCAATAATTCTTTCGGCAGGCAAAAGAGAATGTTTGGTCAAAAACTCCGCATCTTCTTTTGTGTAAATGTCGTTGGTGATAACGGCAATGCTGTACCTGCTGCTCATGGTACGGCTCAATCGCTCTATCAGGGCCGTTTTACCGGAACCAACAGGGCCTGCTACTCCTATTTTTATATATGTTCTTTGCATTTTTAACACGAATTGTTTATGATTACACGAATTACACGGATTCTTTTTTCACTTATTTTTCTGATTACACTTATTACACGAATTTGTTTTTGTCACTAATTTCTTTTGATTACACTGATTACACGAATTCTTGCTCACGGATTTAACGAATTACACAGATTCTTGCATTCCTCATTCCAACTTCTTCATTCGTCATCATTAAAGGTTCAAAGTTTAAAGTACAGGGTTCATTTCGCACATTCCCCATTCTAACTTCTTCATTCGTCCTTGTTAAAGGTTCAAAGTTTAAAATACAGGGTTTATTTCGCACATTCCTCATTCCAACTTCTTCATTCGTCAATTACGGATTACACTAATTATCTTCTTCACGAATTTCAACTCATATACAATCTCGAATACAACTGCTCATGCTGCATACTTCTGATATCGAAACCGGTGCAGCAAAGCCCGATTAAATTTTTATCCGGCTGCATGGATTGCTTTGCCAGTTGCTCTATAAGCGGCAACAGGTCAAACAGTATTTCCTGCCCCTGCTGCTGCCCCAGCGGAACCAGCTTTACACAGTTGGTAACCATACCGGCAGCAGCATTGTAATAAAATCCATGCAGCGCTTCCTGCTTGCCAATACCCAGCACCTGTGCATACAAGCCAAACACAATACAGTAATTACCACCCCTTTGCTGTACCGCCTCCATAAAGGCTGCAGTTAAGCTGGTACTGCTGAGCGGACCGAATAATTTGAGCAGGCGCATACCCAGTTTGCGGCTCGCCTGCCGCATTTCAGTTGGCAGCTTTGAAGCAGAGCAGGTTTCATCTGCTGCCAGCAACCCCTGCAAATCTCCGGCGGTTGCAGCGTCATAAGCCAGCGAAAGTAATGCAGCATCTGTGTACTGCAGCCCCTGGCCAAGCATGGCTGTAATAAATGCTTTAGCCGTTTCCTTATCTTTTACCAACTGCTGCTGCACATAGGTTTCCAGCCCGGCTGAATGAGAAAAACCGCCAATGGGAAGCATCGGGTCTGATAAGTGCAGTAAATGTAGCAAAGCATTTGTCATGTATTGGATGTAGTTAGTCTCATGATTTTTGAAAACAATGATTCGCTGCCCTGCCCATGAGGCGATACGGTGGTACGCAGCGGTTGCAGCAGTTGCCTGTCTTCCTGCCGCACCATGTAACCCTGAGCCAGCAACAGCTTGTACAATGGCTGCTCAAAGGGTATCAGCAGTTCGTCTGCCTCAAAAAAAAGGGGCAAATGCTTGTTGCCAATTTCATAGCAAACCGAGGCCATTTCAAACATATCTTTTGGTTGTACCACCAGGCAGCTGCAGGGCAAAACTTTTACCGCTATGATAGTGGTATTGTCTGCAAATAAAATATCTCCCTGTGTAAGTGCAGGATTTTCATTTAAAAATTTGAGGGAAAGTTCTTTGCCGCCTTCTGTTCGCTTTCTCAGGATGCGTTTCGCTGTTTCATACCATTCAAATGCCACCCAGTCAATCTGCCGGTTATTTATCCCGAATACATCCATATGTCCGATTTTCTCCTGTATCAGCATTTTCTCAGCAGTTAAAATAAAAAATAACGTTGTGCCAGTGGCAGTACCGCCATTGGTTCGCAGGTAACCGGTACACCATCTACCTTTACTTCATAATTTTCAGGATTTACATCTATCTGCGGCGTGGCATCATTGTGAATCATGTCTTTTTTAAAAACCGTACGGCAGTTCATTACCGGCAGTATCATCTTTTGTAACTGGTACTGCTGTACAATATTTTTTTCCAATGAAATTTTTGAAACAAATGTGGCACAGGTATGGTGCAGCGCTTTACCATATGCGCCGAACATATGCCGGTACATAACTGGCTGTGGGGTTGGGATAGAAGCATTGGGGTCGCCCATACGGCTGGCGATGATCATGCCGCCCTTGATAATCATTTCGGGCTTGGCCCCAAATAAAGCGGGTTTCCACAAAACAATATCAGCCAGTTTGCCCGGCTCAATGGAGCCTATATAACTGCTGATGCCATGCGTGATGGCAGGATTGATGGTGTATTTGCTGATGTACCTTTTAACCCGGAAATTATCATTGCTGCTGCCCTCATCCTGTGGCAGGCTGCCCCGTTGTACTTTCATTTTGTGTGCCGTTTGCCAGGTACGGGTAATTACTTCGGCTACACGGCCCATTGCCTGGCTGTCACTGCTCATCATACTAAAGATGCCCATGTCGTGCAGGATATCTTCAGCTGCAATGGTTTCCGGCCTGATGCGGCTGTCGGCAAAAGCAACATCTTCGGGTACTGATTTATCTAAGTGATGGCATACCATCAGCATGTCTAAATGTTCATCAATGGTATTTACCGTATAGGGCCTTGTTGGATTGGTGGAGGAGGGCAATATATAGGGATACATGGCAGCCTTGATGATATCCGGCGCATGGCCGCCACCGGCTCCTTCTGTATGAAAAGTATGTATCACCCGGCCATTGATGGCTGCGATGGTATCTTCCAGGAAGCCTGATTCATTCAGGGTGTCTGTATGAATAGCCACCTGTACATCCAGCTTATCAGCCACCTGCAGGGCAGCATCAATTACAGCCGGTGTGCTGCCCCAGTCTTCATGAATTTTTAAGCCCAGCGCCCCGGCTTCTACCTGTTCTTCGAGTGGTGCCAGCGTGGAGCAATTGCCTTTGCCAAAAAAGCCAAGATTTACCGGGAAGGCCTCGGCAGCCTGCAGCATGCGTTCTATGTTCCATGCTCCTGGTGTAACGGTAGTGGCATTGGTGCCATCTGCCGGACCGGTACCACCGCCAATCATGGTGGTGATGCCACTGAACAGGGCATGGTCAATTTGTTGCGGACAAATAAAATGTATATGTGTATCAATGCCACCAGCTGTGGCAATTAATCCTGCACCGCCATGCACTTCGGTACTTGCACCAATGATCATCCCGGGTGTAATGCCATCCATAGTATCCGGGTTGCCAGCCTTGCCGATACCTGCTATCTTTCCATCTTTAATACCAATATCTGCTTTAACAATTCCCCAATGGTCAATAATCATTACACTGGTTATTACAAAATCAAGCACCCCTTCGCTGCGGGTAGCAGTGGCCGATTGGGCCATACCATCCCTGATGGTTTTGCCGCCACCAAATTTTGCTTCATCTCCGTATACGGTATGGTCTTTTTCTATCTCAATAAATAATTCAGTATCGCCCAGCCTCACTTTGTCGCCTGTAGTGGGGCCATACATGTTTGCGTACTTGATGCGGTTAATGTTCATGTTGTAAGTTTAAAGTTCAAGGTTTAAAGCAGGTTATTGCTTATGTTACTTTTTTGTTGGTCATATTATTGAAGCCAGTAAGGATTTTGTTGCCGCCAAAAGCTACCAGCTCTACAGTTTTTTCTTCTCCAGGCTCAAAACGCACAGCAGTACCGGCAGCAATATTCAGCCGCATACCCAATGCTTTTTCCCGTTCAAACCGCATTCGGTTGTTTACTTCATAAAAATGATAATGAGAGCCAACTTGTACGGGTCTGTCACCTCCGTTTACAACAGCAATGCTGATGGTTTTTCGGCCTGCATTGCACTCAATGCCGCCTGTTGCTAAAATGTATTCTCCTGGAATCATGCTAAAATGTTAACTAATGAAAGATTCGGAATTATTTTTAATGAAATGGCTTTAACACTAACGTATGGGGTCATGTACGGTAACTAGCTTGGTGCCATCGGGAAATGTGGCTTCTATCTGTACTTCGTGTATCATTTCAGCAATGCCTTCCATCACATCATTCCGGCTAAGTATGGTGGTGCCGAATTGCATCAGGTCGGCCACAGTCCTGCCATCCCTTGCGGCCTCCTGCAGCTGGCTGCTGATGAGGGCTATTGCTTCCGGGTAATTGAGTTTAAGCCCTCTTGCTTTTCTTTTTTCGGCAAGCTCGCCTGCTAAAAAAAGTAATAATTTTTCGGTTTCCCGTGGTGACAATTGCATACCTCGCTGATTTTTTAGTTCAAAAAAAACAGCAAGCAATCGTAAATAAAAATGAGTGTTGAAGATAGTAAAAAAACCGGGTAAAATATCAAGCTGCTGCAAAAGGATTACTTTAATCATGCTCATTGGCATATATACATTGTTGTTTACTGAAAAATAATATCTTTATATATCACTTAATCTTTAAATTAATCTACATGAAAAGTTCACACATTATTGCTGCTGTTGCCTGCTCATTGGCAATGGCCTGCTCCAAAGAAAAGATTGTCGTGCAGGAAACAGCTGCTGCAGAGATTAAAAATTATACAGGGCTGGCTCCGTCAGTTACTGCATCGTTGGGCATTACGGGCGATGCGGCTGATGTAACTACTGTAACAGAAGGGGGTACTGTGCTGATGGGTGGTGGCACTGATGTGGATGCGGCTATACAATGGATGATACAGCGCAGCGGCGGTGGCGATTTTGTGGTGCTGAGAGCTACGGGTACCAATGGTTACAACAGCTATATTTATGGTCTTGGTACAGTCAACTCGGTAGAAACGCTGCTGATTGATTCCCGTACCGGCGCCAACGACCCGGCTATAGAGGCAAAAATAAGGAACGCAGAGGCGTTGTTTATTGCTGGTGGCGACCAGGCCAATTATTACAACTTTTGGGAAGGCACCCGGGTGGAAGATGCCATCAACTACCTGCGCAATACTAAAAAAGTGCCCATTGGCGGTACCAGTGCAGGCTGCGCCATTATGGGTAAAATTTACTTTACAGCAGTGAACGGCACCATTACTACTGCAGAAGCGCTTGCCAACCCGTACAACAGCAAACTCACTTTGCAGCGGAACAACTTCATCAGCAACCCTTACCTGGATAATTTAATTACTGATACGCATTTTAACAACCCCGACAGGAGGGGAAGGCTGATTACTTTTATGGCCCGTATGTCGAAGGATTATGCCATTTTGCCCAGGGGCATAGGGGTGGATGAGGCAACAGCTGTTTGTATTGACAAGAACGGCTATGCCAAAGTGTACGGCAGCGGTATTGCTTTCTTTTTAACACAACATACTACAGCAGGTGTGCCGGAGCGCTGTATTTCGGGCAGCTCTTTAGACTGGTACCGGGCTAAACAGGCCATAAGGGCTTATAAAATTACCGGCAGCACAGCGGGTAATGGCAATTTTGATATGGTAAACTGGAGCGGCAGCGGTGGCACTGCACAGTATTATTATATTGACAGGGGTGTGCTGGGCATCTTTTAAAAGGTATTGCAAGGAATAGGGTAGTGTCTCTGTGTTTCAAAAAAAGATATATTGCTACGGAAGCACAGAAACTGGTTTTTGTATTTTCTGTGTTTCAGTGCTATCTGTGGTATCCAGAAAATTGCGTGGTAACTTTTGATAGTATAATTATTCAACCTGAAACACTGCCGGTAAAAGTGCAGTTATTTTACAAACCCGATGCGCTCCCTTTCGTCCCATTTTCGCTGTGCCGCTTTTTCGTCGAGCAGGTTTTCCATAGCATCATATATTTGATTGAGCTGAGCATCATGTTCACCCAGCCGCTCTTTTATCTGCCGCAGTTGTTCTTTCATATCATTTTGCTGCAGCAATACCTTCCTTATTTCCACAAAAGCCCGCATAATGGCAATATTCATGCTGATGGCCTTATCGCTGTTTAATACCCCGCTGAGCATGGCAACACCCTGTTCGGTAAAGGCGTAGGGAAGTGCGGTTTTGGGCCGTTTTCCCGGGTATGTCATCACAATTTGTGATGACATAGACTGTTTTGCCGTAATCCTGCTCCAAAGGTTTTCAAACTCTTCTTTTGTCAGTTGGAACATAAAATCAGCAGGAAAGCGTTTGATATTACGCTTTACAGCCTGATTTAATACCCGTGTTTCTACTTCGTACAAGGCGGCGAGGTCAAAATCGAGCATCACCCTTTCTCCCCTGATTTCGTAAATCCTGTTCTGTATACTTTGAATGATTTGCATGGTGTTATTGTTTTTCCAGAAGCAATAATACTAAATAATTTGGTAAAAATATTAGAATTTACCTGTTTTGTGATGCGGGCTCCTTTACTCACCCATTTTTAGGATAATCAAAAAAGAGGAATTCTTTTTCAGCCTTTGTAAAATCTGTCCATTCGCTGATAGGAGCCTGTATAGCGAAAATACCGCAGGTGGGCATGTTGTCAATTCGGGCATTGGTAAGGCTGTTTACAAAATCGGTAATGCCGGGGTTATGGGAAAAAATAGCAGCGGTATTGATGCTGTTATCTATATGCTGTATCACTTCATAAAAAACTTCGGAAGGTGCATGATAGAGTGGCGTTACAAAAGTAATTTCATTGGTAAGCCTGCCGTATGCGGTGCAGAATAATTCTGCTGTTTTTTTTGCTCTTTTTGCCGGGCTTGAAATGAAGGCATCTATGGTTATTTTTTTATCGAACAGCCGCTTCGCCATTACGGGTGCGTCAGCCTTTCCCCTTTCGTTGAGGGGGCGCTCAAAGTCGTTGCCAAAAAAACGTTGGTCGCTTTTAGCGTGGCGTATAATGAGAAGCGTCTTCAATAACAGATGGTTTTACATTAAAAGTACACAAAAACAGCGTTGCTGCAAAACAGATTTACCGTATCATAAATGCATCGCCATCCTTCCAGAATGGGAATTTACTCCTTACTTCTTCGAGCGGCTCTTTTTGCAGTGTAATTGTATAGATATCTTCTTCGTCTTCTTTGTGATATAAAATTGCTCCCAGTGGGTCAATCACCAGGCTGTCGCCGCTGTGGTAAATGCCATTGCCATCTTCTCCAACCCGGTTAAGGCCCACTGTGAAGCACTGGTTTTCTATGGCTCTTGCCTGCAGCAGGGTTTTCCAGGCCTGGTTGCGGCGCTGCGGCCAGTTGGCTACATACAGGAGCAAATCGTATTCCTGCCCGGCTTCCTGCGGTTGCTGGCGTGCCCACACGGGAAACCTCAGGTCGTAGCATACCTGTACATTTATTTTCCATCCTTTTACGGAAGTGATGAGCCGCTTATTGCCGGCTGTGTAATGTGCATCTTCACCTGCGAATGCAAACAGGTGACGTTTATCGTAATACCCGAACTGGCCATTGGGCAGCATCCAGATAAGCCGGTTGTAATAGTTGCCGGCATCTTTGATGATTACACTGCCGGTGAGGATGATTTTTTTTGCTGCGGCCATGCGTTTCATCCATGCCACCGTTTCGCCTTCCATGGTTTCGGCAAAAAGCTGTGGTTTCATGCTGAAGCCTGTTGTAAACATTTCTGGCAGTACCACAATTTCTGTAGCAACGGCAATGCTGTTTATTTTTTTTTCCAGCATCAGCAGGTTGGCGGCTTTATCTTCCCAATGCAGCCGGGTCTGTATCAATGTAATAGTAATTGGGGCCATGCGGTAAAGGTATTAAAACAAAAAATCCCGGCGATATTGCCTGAAAAAAATTCTTTTATGGGAAGAAGTGTGGTTTTTCTGATCTGGGTATTGAATTTTTTGTTTTAAGTGATATTGGATATGTATAAGTTGGCGCAGTAAAACAAAGGTTACATGTGCCCTGAAATTCTTTTTCAGCAAGGGTTTTAGCGTTCAATCAATACTTAATTTTACCTCCCGGATTGCCATGTTGCCGTATTGTGCGAAGCTGCATGATTTCCTGTGCCTGCATGTAGTATTTACAAGAGAATGTTTTTTGCCGGGCAAATCCTGTTGGCAGATAAATGATTGCTTTATGGCTGCTCTTTATTGTTTACCAATTCATTCACCAGGCCTGTTTCAAAACCCTTCTGCACCAGGTATTGCTGCAGCTTCCGCTTTTTTATAAAAATGTTCTTTTCACTCCTCAGGCTTTTTCTTTTTTCTTCGGCAAGCTTGGCAAGGGTTTTTTCATACTCATCGCTGTCAATGGCAGCCAGCGCTTTTTTGATGCAGTAATCACTTACCTGTTTCTGCCGCAATTCGTATTTTATTTTAACTTTCCCCCATTGCTTCATTCTGAATCGGCCACCTGCAAAATGTATGGCAAACCGTTCTTCGTTCAGGTAATTTTCTTCTACCAGCGTTGCAATAATCAAATCGGCATCTTTTCCATATACCCCATAACTGCTGAGCTTTTCTTTTACTTCGCTGTGGCAGCGCTCCTGGTATGCACAGTATTGCTTCAGTTTGGGGCCAGCTTGTCCGGGAGTAAGTTTTTGTTGCAGCATCAGTAGTACAAAAGTAAAAAAGAGAAGCCATACAGCTTCCCTTTTTAAGGTTTAATGGTCAAAATTTTACAGCCCGCCAGGTTGTACAGCCGGTTAATGTCAGCTGCCGAAACGGCCTTAACAAAGAGGAAAAAGAGAGCTCGGAGGCTCCCTTACCGTCCGACCGGCTGGTTTTTATATTTTTACAGTGCCTGGGTTAATTTATACCGGCTGCCTGTTTTTTCTTTTTTACATAAAACACCATGGGTTCGCTGCGTCCATCTCCATTTACATTGCCATCGCCCACCGGTAGGCCCGCTGCATCAAGGGTTTGTATGGTCCATATAAAAGCTTTGCCTTTTGCGCTGTTCAATGCACTGTCGCCCGCATCCATGCTTATTTGCGGCTGCCAGATGTATTGCGTGGTTGCCCTTACTTCCTTATCCAGCAATGGCAGGTTACTCCTGAATGCCTGCATGGGTGTTTGCGAAGCCAGTACTTCAAAAACCTGCACCCTGTAAGTTACCGGCGTGGCCGGGCGTGGTACCAATGGTGTCCACCGGAAGGTGATAGCAGTTTGGGCAAGGCTCGCATCAATCGTACCATCCTGTAACGGCATAATGGGTATGGGTAATTGCAGGGAGGCTATTACAAAATTCCTGCATTTCTCTTCACTCACCGGCACAAAGTCGGTAGCAGTTACCAGTCGTACACAAACCTGGTAGTTTTCTGCGGGCAGCTTCCCTGTTCTTTCTAATGATTTTTTATACTTGCCGGTAAAAATCATGTTCTCCAGCGGCATGGCCTGTAATGCATTCAATACAGTATTGCCGGGTACAAAAGTAAAAACTGCTGCTTTTGCAAGGTCTGTGCTTCCAACTACGGTGCCATCTGTCAGTTTGATTTCTGTTTTTATTTTTACTGCCCTTGGCGCCGAACCACCCTGGCTGGTTACCAGGAAGGTAAATACTTCTTTCTTGTTGCCCCACTCAGTAAGGGTACCGGGAGGTGTGCCGCTTACAATCAAAGTGGTATTGAACTGGGCAGCAAGGCCTCCTGTTGCCATCATTATTATTAAAAAACATATCATCCTTTTCATATTCTTACATTTAAGCAGTATCAATATTTTATTTTCCAAAACGGTATTGCAAACCTGTTCTCAAATTACTTTCAAGATAATTGGCACCTGCAGGTGTAATCTCATTACCATACTTATAATAGTTGGTACTCAAAAAATTGGTCCAGGTGAGTTTTTTATTCAGCTTCCAGTCGGCTGTGCAGGAAGCAATTACATTGTTGTTGCTGCTGAAGCTGTTGCTTTTACCCAGGGTGTACTGCAACTGTCCCCTGAACTGGAGTTTCTTTTTTGCCAATGGGACACTCAGTCCGCTGCTAATGGTAAACAGGGTGGTTTTAAAACCGGGGAAATCGTTGTAAAAATACAGCACGCTGAAATCCGGCGTAATGTCTTTTGTAAAATAGGTGGGTACATAAGTAAGCAGGGCCATGTGTGTATTGTTGCTGGTAATCAGCCCGGTTACTACATCCCGTTCATCGTATATGCTGTAGTTGTAACTGAAGCTCACCATGTGGCTCATTTTGCTGTTGCTCCAGGTGTAAGTGGGGTTGATGCCCATATCGTTGCTTACATTTTTAATACCATAAGGGTTGATGCCGCCGGGTGCCTGGAAACCGAAGTTATTGTAATTCATGTTCAGGCTCCAGTGATCGTTGAACTGGGTAAACCAGTTGATATTACCAATCAGTTGTTTTGCACGGAGCGTGGTGCTGCTAACATTGTTCACCCGCTGGCCGATGCTTGCCACAATATTCATTTTGTTTTTCCAGGCATTGATCTTTGTGTTGATGGTATAGTCAATCCTGTCTGGCAGCAAAAAAGGATAACCCGGCGTTTGAAAGCCTGCGCCAAGGTATTTTACTTTTACGCCTATGTCGAATTTTTGCGATTTTTTTCCAATGCCCGCTTCACCTGCAAAATCAGTAACGGTGGAAGTGTGCGCTTCAATAAAAGGCTTAAAGGATTTTATCAGCGTGGTAACCGGGCTTGTGAGGTCTTTGGTATATACTGACTGTGCGCCTTCTGCTGCAATATACCAGCCCTTGCTGAAGTATACTTTTGCCACCAGGCTGGTGGTAAAACCTTCCTGCGGTTTTACAGTGGGCGGAGGTGTTATTAATGAACTTGCCTTGTCCTTTGCTTTTACAAAATTAAACGCCAGTAAGTATTTGTCTTCTTTTTCCTTACCCAGCTGCAGCATCCAGGTATTTCTTGTGTATGCTCCGGTGGTGGCGGGTGGCCCGGTAAAAAAGTTTACAGCCTGCTGCGATACCCCGGTAAAGAATTTGATCCTGTATGTTCCCGGCTTCAGGTCAAAGCCTGCTCCAAACACGCCAATGTCGCCTGTGCTGAGATTGGAGTAATTGAGATATTGTGTACCCAGCTGCAGCTCTGCCCATTTGTAAGTTGGGTTTACACCAAAGTTATTCATCGGGTTGGTAATAAACTGCAGGGCTGTTTGTTTGCCGATACCCGAATACGGTCCTGCAAAATTGGTTGGTTTGGTGGCAAAGTTAAAGTTAAAGGGGAGGCTCCAGTTTTTACCAAACTTCATGGTGGGGGTAAAGTTAAAGCGTACCTGGTTCCAGGGCTTACGGGGGCTGTAACCCGTCCACCCGGCGGGGTTACGGTTTAAGCCGTAACCCTCGTAGGTAACACCCATGGTGCCAGAGATATCGAAAGCTTTTTTTGCTTCCTGTGCCTGAACTCCTGCGCCTGCTGCCAGGCCGGAAAAAATTAAGAATATGATTTTAATCTGCTTCATACAGTGGCTGGTTTTTATTGCTAAGGAATTTTAACGGTGACTTTACATTCACATTTTTTGCCTGCGCATACGCCCACGATGGTGTACTCATACGATCCCGGCTGTGTAAAAGTGTAATTGTATGCCGGGCCTGTTAATACCGTTGCCGGGCCTCCGTTTTTAGAAATGGTAACCGATGGAGCAGTGCTGGGGCAATCTTTTCCATTTGCATCCTTGCAGGTAAAATTGGGCTGCATGCTTACCGGTATATTGCCCTGGAACAGCGTAGTACTTTTTCCGCAACTCACTGCTTTACTGCCGCCTTCGTATGAAAACACCGGTTCAATTTTGCAAACACAATCCTTGGGAGGCGGGGTGCCACCGCCCGGTTTTATCACCACCGGAAAGCAAACAATCACTTCACACTCTTTGCATTCCTTATCACGGAAGGTAAACTTTACACAAATCTTTGCCGTGAGTTCACAACAGTCAATAATGGATGCTGGTGGTAAAAGGAAAGAAAGATTGATATTATTGGGCAAAGCAAAGGGCGATGCTGATGACCATACCACTTCCCTTGGATTTTGGTACATGCCATTACCCGATGGGTTAAAGGAAGGGCTTGTACTGTTGAACATGGTGATGGCTGGTGGTATGCCGCTCACATTGCCCGGCTGGTACATACTTGCCCAGGTATAGGGATAGCTTTTGCAGTTCATACATTCACCACCATAATTATCATACAAAGCATAGCTTACCACTTCGGCCCTTATTTCTGTAAACAGGTTGCCGGTTATGGGCAGGCCTGATGGAATCATTATTCCGCTGATGCCAAAATTGGCATTGGCAATGGTGGCAGCAGGGCTGGCCAATGTGCTGGTTGTAACTGCGGGGTCTTTAACACTGAACTCATAAGGGCAGCAGGGTGGCGGTGGCGGAGGAGTGCAATCAGTAGTAAATTTCACCACACAACTGTCGCAGACAATACCACCGCAGATGCCATATAAAGTAAGTACATAAGTGCCGGCCTGGTTTGGCGTGAATGTTAATGGCATCCCGCCTGTTATTGCCCCGCCTGTTGGTGGCAGCAGGTTGTACTTCACCTGTCCATCGCAACCTGTGGTGGCACAGATATAACTGGCATTGATGGTGATGGGCTGGTTGCACTTCACCTTGTATTCGCCGGGGCAGTTCAGTTTTTTTACTGCGCCGCCAATAGCGATGGTTTTGTCGCCCCATTTGCTGCCCTTGCAGCAGTCAATCTCTTCACACTTAATGTCAAACTTCACCACGCATTCTTTACACACACTGTCGCCGCACTTGCCATACATCGTAAGCATGTAATTGCCCTGCAGCAAACCTGCTGTGCTGAAAGCCATATTCCCACTCAGGTTTACCGGGCCATTAATGTCAGTACCGGTGAGTACGTATTTAACCACCTGGCTGCAACTGTCTGGATTGCATTTGTAGGCCGCATTGATGGTAATGGGTTTTTTACAATCAAATACACCCAGGTAATCACCGCACTTAAATGGCTTGGCTCCGGTTGGAATGATGGCTTTTGTATTTTTGGCTCCAGGCTTGGTCTGTTTTACAGGATCCACGGGTTCTGCCGGAACTGCTATATCGCTGTACTGCCAGTAGAGGTCAACCCAGTCGCTTCCTTTACAATTACAATCACCGCAATGTTTTACAAAAATATTGTACACACCCGATGTGTCTTTACAGCCATTGGGCAGCGTAACAATGATGGAAATATTGTGCAGCCCCGGTGCCAGCGAAGCCAGTTGAAGAATGTGCTGTGGTGTCGGTTGTGGCGAAATGGGCGAACCATTATCTAACCACACTATATTGTACAAGCCATAATTCTGGCCCACGCCCAATGGCAGCGGCGGGATAATTTTAGCCGTATCACAAAGCGTATCACAACCAACGGGGAAGAGAATGGTATTGGGCCTTGGATTGATGATACCTGCAAACTGTGTGCTGCTGCACCCTGTTGCCGGGTTGGTAGCTGTAACAAAGTACATGCCGGGTGATGAAGTGCTCATTGATGGGCCTGATACACCATTACTCCACTGGTAAATATAGGCAGGCCCTGTGGGTGCAGCACTGGCCGTAAAGCTGTAATTAGCGCCTGCACACAAAGTACCCGTGGCCGAAGGAGTAACTGTTACAACCGGAGCCGCACTGGCTACCACACAAAAAGTGTCCTTTGCCACGCAACCTTTATTGGTGGTAACAGTAAGCACAAATGTATAAGTACCAGGTGTACTGATGGTAACATTCAAATCGTAATTGGTAGTGGGGGAAGCTGTACCACCACTCAGCCACCAGCTGTAAGTGCTGTTGGGGTCGTTGATGATATTGCTGAGGTAAATACTTCCCGTACCTCCGTAAAGGCAGGCCGTTGAAGTACCCTGTATGCTGGCTATTGGTTTTGGATGATAAAAGATATGAGTTTGAGCGGATTTAACCGAACAACCGCTTCCATTGCTGGCCACAACCCAGTAGGTACCCATATTGCCAGTAGTATAAGTATTTGATGCACCATTTTGTACCAGTGTGCCGTTGTGGTACCAGGCATAATTGCTAAAGCCGGTTGTGGCGGTAATGGTGCCTGTGCTGCCCGGGCAGATAAACTGGTCGGGTGTAATGGTAATGACAGGCGTTGGCAGTATGTTAATGAGTTGCTGTACCGTGGTGGAACAACCCAATGCATTCACCACCGTTAATGAAACTGTGGGGTTTGTGGGGGTATTGCCAAAAGTATGGGTAGTACTGGCCATTGCCGATGTATATCCATCACCAAAGTTCCAGAGATAATGAGATTGGCCTGCAGGGGCGTTAAACGGAACGGCCGTGCCTGCGCATATTGGCGAAGGCAGTGTAAAAGATGCCGATGGCAGGTTAACCGTTACCGTTTGGCTGTATATCATTACACAATTACAACCGGGAGAACTCATGGTGTATTGTATGGTATAGTTGCCTGATTGTGTAACCGTAAGTGTTGGGTTATATGCTGTTGTACTGCTGAATGCCCATCCGGCAGGGCCGCTGGTTACCGTCCATGCATTTGTAAAAGTACAACCCGCTACTGCTTGCGAAGTATTGTTGAGCAGTATGGTACCGCAATTTACCTGCGGAGTAAAAACAGCCGCCAATGGTACATAAACTGTTGCTGTATCAATAAACTGGCATATACGCCCATCGGGAGGGCATATTACATTGATCCATGCAGTAACTAAGTAGTAACCTGGGGCAGTATAATTGTGAGAGATGGTTGCTGCATTGGCCGATAATCCCAACGGTGAGCCATCACCAAAATTCCAGTGAATACCGCTGCTGAAAGTCCAGGGCGACACTACCGAATAAGTACCGGAAAAAAGGGCGTTGTTGCAGTTGGTAGTGGGAAAGTTGATGGTAAGGGATGGAACAAAAGCTGCTTTTTCTGCTGCTGTTGCATCTTTTGCCGGACCGCCGGTACGGTTAAGCTCTTCCTCTATCGCCGATGGCATGTACACATAATTGACACAGCCAGGGTCGCAGTTTTGTATGGTAACCGGTATTGTATTGGAAGTATCCTTGCAGTTGCCGCAGGTAAGCACCATATAATAACTGCCTGCCGCATTTACCGCCAATGTGTTATTGGTTTGGCCAGGCATCAAAACACCATTTTGATACCACTGGTAACTGCAGCCGGGTGAACTGAGCGCTGCCAATGTAAGGCTGATGGTGGCACCGGTACAATAGCTGGTAATGCCGCCGGTAGAAATGCTGGCATTAGGATTGGTTACCCTTGGTACAAATTTACCAGCGTATCCACTGCATCCTGTGGGGCATTTTACTTCGTAATATCCATGTGTAGTGGCTAAATAGGTGGCACTTGTAGCGCCAGGTATCAGCACCCCGTTGAGGTACCATTGATAACAGGGCATGGCAGGGCTTACGCTTAACGTAACACCTGTTACACAAAGGTTACCCGTTGCTGTTACTGTGCCGTTGGGTGGTGTGGTAACCGTTACAGGATAGTTTACTGTATTGCCGCAAACGGTTACACTTACTGTTGCCGGATTGGTGCCCGGCGTTGCAGCACCACTCCATAACACGGTAATGCTGTTGGTTCCTTGTCCGCTCATGATAGTGCCAGCAGCAGCCGGGGTAATGCTCCAGATATAACTGCCCGCAGGCAATGCGCCAGTAGCAGTATATGCCGGGTGCGGCGTTTGATCCCGGCACACATTGGTTGGTCCGCTTATAGAGGGCGTTGGGATGATATTTACCGGCCCAAAGCTGGCAGTGCCCGTACACCCATTTACTGTTTGCGATACATTGATGGTACCACCGGCTGCTGTCCATTGCACCACTGCAGAATCATTATTGGCACCCATTTGCGAAACAACCACACCGCCGGTAACATTCCATACAAAAGGGCCGGGCAGGTTGCTGCTTACTACATACACATAAAAGCCATTAAGGCATACCGGGTTGGGGCCTGTAACCGGTGTTAGAACCGGGGTGGGTTTTACAATTAAATTAATATTGGCAGATGCATTACAATAGTTGCTGAGTGTGGTTGGTATGGCGCTGATATTGTAGGAGCCAGCTATATTCCAGGTAGTGATATTTATGGACGAAACACCTGTGGTGGAACCGCCGAATGTATAGGCAGCAGCCGGTGCGCCAATCGTCCAGTTGCCCGGGCCGTTGGTACTGAAGAATGTGCCGTTGCCGGTACAAACTGTTGCTGGCCCGGTCATTTTAAATACCGGCCGTATCTGTATGGTTTGTGATGTGGAGCCACTACATTTTGTATAAGGGTTCTGGTAGTTGCAGGCGATAGTGCCCACGGGCCCCATGCCCCAGTTGATGGTAACCGTATTGGTATTGGTAATGGGGCCTACCAATGTGCCGCCGCTCACCGTCCAGTTGTAAAAAGTGCCCGGCAATGCCGCCATAGAATACGTAACCGTACTGTTCTGGCAGGCTGTATTGGTTGGAGTAATGGGCATGTTATTGAACAATACCGGTACGCTCATGGTGGTACTGTTGCCGCATGGTCCGCAGCCGCTTGCTGCTGTAAGTGTAATGGATGGTTGCTGGCCGGGGGAAGGATTCCAGGTTACCTGTATGCAGTTGCCTGTACCGCTGGTGGGTGTGCCGCCCACCACCGTCCAGGTATAAGGCCCTGTGCACCCGCTGGCACAATAGGTAACCGTATCACCAGCGCAAAGCATTTTTTTACAGGTGCTGATGATTGACGGGCCGGTTCCTGCAATTACATTGATGACCATTGTTGCGGTATCTGTGCATCCGCAACGGCTGATCTCACCATTTGGACCCGCTGGTGGGGTATTGGTAACTGTTAGTACCACCGTATAAGTGCCTGTTGCTCCGTAGGTATGAACCGGGTTGGCGGTATTAGAGGTAGCACCATCCCCAAAATTCCAGTTCCAGGTTGTGGCGCCGGTAGAAGTATTGGTAAACTGAACCGTGGGGTTGCTCATGCACACAGTACTGCCCGGCAGCACTGTAAATGCAGCCACTGGTGAGTTGATTAAACACACTTTTGCAAAAACACTGTCTTTGCAGGATCCGTTGGCATTGCTTATCACTACTTTGATAAAGCCCTGGCTGCCGCTGCCCCACACAATTACACCCTGGTTGGCAGTGGTGCTTTGCAGTATTCCGCCTGTAACCGTCCAGCTGTAAGTAAAGCCCGCCATATTGGGCACTACTACATAAGTTTGCGTACTGTTTTTACAGGCAACCATTGCCGGTGCCTGTATCACAGGGTTTCCTCCTGCGGCCGTACCGGCACCACCCTTGCAGGAACTGTCGCCCGGGCAGGTAATTGTTTCACCCACCTGCTGCAGGCTGAATTTAGGGCAGCAAACAGGTTGCGCATTGGCTGCAACCGCCACCAGGAAAAAACTGAGTATATATATGATTCGTTTCATTGCAGTAATTTTTATTGGTTGGTGGTTTTATTTACAGTCGCATTTTTTGTTATAGCTATAGCATACCAGCTTATTACACACCGTACAATCGGCAAAAGTGATCACATATCTTATGCACCATTTTACTTCTGCTGCGCAGCACTTAACCGTAGGCGGCATACTGATGGTGAACTGCAGCGGCACATTGCTGATGGTTTGCCCGTTGGGATTATTGCTGGCCCAGTCAACCGTATGCGGGTAAGCAATGGTCAATGGATTGTTATTGGCAGTGGCAGCAATAAAATTGCCGAAGGTTTTACTGTCTTTATTGCACAGCATACAATCATCGCTTTGCGGTTTGTATTCAAAATATACCAGCTCAGCCTTTATGCTTTTAACAAGTTTGGGTGATACGGTGAGGCTGATATTCTGCACCAGGTTGCCATTGGCATCTGCCTGTACTTCGCCTTTGGGCTGAGGGTCAATCTTTACGCTGTCGCAGGCGGAGCATTTACAGGGCACTACTTTTACACAGGTATCTTTTGATGCTTTCCAGAAGGCATTGCCCACATCCTTAATTTCTGCCCCAATACAAATATTTGATAAGTTAGGCGCTGCATTGATGGTGCCGGTAATGGTTAGCTGATTGCCTGCTGGTATGGTTGTGCCAATGGGCGGAGTAAAAGAAGCAATGCTTGCTCCGGCAGGTACACTGGAGGTTATCGTAAACAGATTCAGTGTGGCCGGCCCGGCATTGGGGTTGGTAATGGTATAGGAAAAAGAATACACGCCCGGCTTAACCGTACAGTTTACTTTTATAGAATCTAACTGGATAATGTACTGTGTTACCATAAAGGCCCAGGTTTCACTGGTTCCGTTGTTGTCACCAACCGGCTGGCCCTGCCTGTTAAGCGCCTGCACATTCCAGACATAATCGCAGAGGTAAGGCGGCTTGCATGGGCCTGTGTAAATACCGGAAATAGCGGCTTCTGTTATGTCTGCCACATCTTTTGTTACAATGGGTTTGTTGGTACGCATGGCCTGGGTGCCATTTTGCCCCTGCATCAGTTGCCATACTTTAAGGCGGTAAGTAACCGGCTCCTGTGGTTTGGGTACCAGTGGTGTCCACCTGAATGTAATGGGTTTACCTGCTTCTGCCGGTGAAAAACTCTTTTTGTCAGCCGGGGCAACCAGTGACGGTGGTTTTGAGGCAGCAGCTTCCTGCAGCCCAAAATGGTAGGGCTCGCTTTTACCCTCATTGTTGCCCATTGGCTTGCCTTCTCTTGTAAGTGCCTGCACCTGCCAGATAAAATCGCAGAGATAAGGCGGACGGCAGGGGCCGGTATAAATATTGTTGATGACGGCCTGTGTAATATTGTCCACATCTTTTGTTACAATGGGCTGGTTGGTACGCATGGCCTGTGTACCGCTCTGCCCCTGCATCAGTTGCCACACTTTTAAGCGGTAGGTAACCGGTTGCTGTGGTTTGGGTACCAATGGTGCCCACCGGAAGTTTAATGGCCTGCTCAGCTCAGCTTCTGTAAATTTTTTACCATCATCGGGTGTTATCAATGTGGGAGGTGCATATTCTGTATCTTTTTGACCCACTACAGTAAAGTCGCGGCACATTTCATTACTGATGGCAATCCTGTCGATATTAAAAAACTGGGCACAGATGCTGTATGAACCTTCTTTCAGCTCTTTGCACTGCCCCAGGAAGTTCACCAGCTCAGCAGTAGAGAAACTTCTTACTTCAAAAGACTCCACATCTTTGGCAGTAGAAACATTGGTGCCGCAATAAATAGCGCCGCCGGCCCTTATCTGCAGTACCAGTTTGGCACCCCGCAGCTGCACGGTGGGTGCTTTTTGTGCTGTAAGCAGCAGTGCCCCGGGCTGGCTCAGCCAGTTATCCACATTGGCAGGCAACTGGTTTTTAACAGTAAAGTTCAGGATCTTTATCTGGCTTAGCTGTGCGTGGGCAGCAATACCACCCAGCAGTACCAGCAGCAGCAGTTTTAGTCGTTTCATTGCAAAGTTTTTTTCTACGGTACAAATATTAGGTGATTATTTGATGGGTTTGAGCAGATTGTATAAGCGTGGGGGATGGTTGTATAAGCGTAAAACAAGTTATAAGTTATGAGTGATGGGTTATAAGTTTTATTGAATTCGGTGGTTTTATATTGCAGAAAGCGTATGGGAATTCAGTGTTCTTGGCGATACTACTTGCTGGCTTGGTGTCGCAGGGGCCGCAAGGGATACGCAGGGAACGCAAGCGAAATGATAGCGCTCTTTGCAGTTTTTGGCGTTCTTGGCGATACTTTTTGCTGGCTTGGTATCGCAAGGGCCGCAAGGGATACGCAGGTACCGCAAGCGAAATCATGGCGCACTTTGCGGTTCATAGCGTTCTTTGCGATACTTTTTTGCTGGCTTGGTATCGCAGGGGCCGCAAGGGATAGATGAAAACCTGGTGCTGTGTCTGCTCTGTGTTTTCGCCAAGGGCAGTTTCAATATTTATTAAGCTACCAGCAAGCACCCCTATGCACAGCAAACCAAATTCAGCTCAAAGGTTTAAAAATATTTTACCAATTACTTTCTCTGTAAAATCAATCAAAAAAGCTTCCCTTTCGTGGCCGGAATTTTCAGGGAGTACTTTTTTGCCCCGCTCATACGCATCAAAGCGCAGGAGCCTTTGCTTGTACTTAACCGGGCGGACTGATACACAGTAGGCAAATATCTTTTCCATTTCGTGCCGCTTTTCTATCAGCGGAACCTCATCCTGCCATATATAAATTTTCTCTGCCGTATTTTGAAAGTACTGGCTTACCAGCATCAGAAAACCATCTGCATTGTTAAACATTTCCTTGATACGATCATCCCAAAAACGTTTTCCATCCTCCACTTCTTTATCATACAATAACTGCAGTTGCCCGTTTTCAATATAATCATCCAGGTGCCTTTTTAAATCCTTTACCACTTCACCATCTTCCGACGCATAAGAAATTACCAACCGCTTAGGCCCCTGCTGCGGCACATCGGGCAGCTCCTTGCCGGGGGCGGGTGCTGCTTCATCAAAGTCCTGCTGCAGTTTGGGCAGGGCGTGTTTTGTGCCGGAAGGTTGTTCTTTTTGTGCTGCCTGCCTGCGCAGGGCTTCCACATCCAGCGGGGTGGGGTTGTCGGCATCATTGCCCTGCATCCATATTTCTTTATTTTGCTGGCTGGCTCCTTTTTGAAATGTATCAATAATATAGGGCAGCCAGGCTACAGTGGCTTTTTGCTCTATTTGTACCTGCAGGGTATTGGTAAGCTGGTTGGCCGTAACCTTAAACCTGCCCTGCGTTGTGGTAACCAGTATGCCATTTTTCCAGATGTATTGCACAGGGGTTTTATTGCCCAGGGCTACAATAAACTGCTGTATGCGGTAATAATCCAGGTATGGCAGGGTGCAGTAAAATGTTTGTACTTCCGCAGCACCGGCCCAGGCATCTTCCACTGCGGGGGTGGCTGCCGGGGGTAAAAACTGGGGGAATATATAATACCTGTCTAATGATTTATCCGGCAAGGAGGGATCATGCAGGGCGAAGCAGAGGCCGCAGCTTTGCATAAAGCCGAGGAAGAGCCATTGCTGGTTTACGCTGTAATTATCGCCCAATGCTGCAAAAAGGGTTTGTACCCTTACCCGCCCCAGCAGGTCTTTCTGCATCAGGTTGTAAAAGGGCTTGCCCCTTTCTAATGGTTTGTAAATGGCTTCCAGCGCCCAGTCCATATCGGCTATAATGGTATCGCCCAGCAATTCCTTATGGGTATATACAATGCCTGTTTGGTGCAGCAGCCTCAGTAGCGATGGTATGGAGCGTGGCATTACTTTTTTATCCTCACAAACGGCTTCAAAATCTTTGTATTGCAGCAGGCGCATCCTTTCAAAAGCAGGTTTATCAATATTTGCCAAAAAATAATCCCTTACTGCCAGCCAGCTTTTGGGCATTACCATATTATAGTGCGGCAGCTCCCGGCCAAGCTCGGCAATGGTATTGCGCAGGGATTCAATACGGTGGCCCTGCCTGGCGCTTACTGTATAAAAATCAATCCCTGCATCAGCGGCTGTCTTTCTTGCTTCTGCATCTTTATCTGCATCCTGCTCCACTTTGTTCTGCACCACCAGCAGTTGGCTATTGGCGCTGTAGCGGCGGCAGAGGCTGATATAATGTGGCAGTGGCTGGTGCATTACCTGTGCCTGCTCATCTATCCTGTCGGCCACTGCTTTACCCTCCCGGGCGCATTGCTCGGCTTCACTGGCAGTTATAATAACTTGCACGGCCTGTGAGCCGAGAAAGAGGCGGTGGGTGCCGTGGTAGATTTCCTGGCCACCAAAATCCCAGGTGCGGAACTGTATGGCATCGCCCGGAACCTGGAAACTGAGCGGCCGTATCAATACCCCATGGGTAGAAATACATTCCTCCTGGCAGCGGCCTTTTTCCAAAGCCTGCAGCAGGCTGGTTTTGCCTACGCCGCCATTGCCAATGAGCTGCAGCTTTACCAGGGTGTTTTGCTGGGTATTGGCAGGGTTGGCGGTTTCGGCCCACCAGTTACGGCAATCTCTAATGCAATTGTAAAACACATCTTCTCCTGCTAGTTCGGGTGGCATGTCCCGCAGGGGATTGTTAAACAGTTTTAGATCAGTGAGGGTGGCCATTTTTTCCAGCTCCTTTATTTCGGTGATTTGATTGCTGCTGAAATCTAATGCTGTCAGTGCTGTCAGCGAATCCAACCCTTTAATCTCGGTGATTTTATTGTAATAAAGAGTTAATGTTTTCAGCTCTGTTTGCGAATCCAACCCCTTTATTTCGGTGATTTTATTGCTATAAAGAGTTAATGTTTCCAGCGCTGTCAGCGAATCCAACCCCTTTATTTCGGAGATTTGATTGTTATGAAGTTTTAATGTTTTCAGCGCTGTCAGCGAATCCAACCCCTTTATTTCGGAGATTTGATTGCTACTGAAATCTAATACTGTCAGCGCTGTCAGCGAATCCAACCCCTTTATTTCGGAGATTTGATTGCTACTTAAATCTAATACTGTCATCGCTGTCAGCGAATCCAACCCCTTTATTTCGGAGATTTGATTGTTATGAAGTTTTAATGTTTTCAGCGCTGTCTGCGAATCCAACCCTTTTATTTCAGTTATTTGATTGCTATAAAGAGTTAATGTTTCCAGCCCTGTCAGCGAATCCAACCCCTTTATTTCGGAGATTTGATTGCCCCAGAGATATAAACTGCTTAGGGCAACCAGGCCATCCAGCCCCTTTACTTCGCTGATCTTGTTGTAACTCAAATCCAACTGCTGCAAGGAAAAAAAGCTTTCCAACCCACTGATTTCGCTGATCTTGTTGTAACTCAAATCCAACTGCTGCAAAGAAGAAAGGCTTCTCAACCCACTGCTTTCGCTGATTTTGTTGCTGCTCAAATTTAACCGATTCAAGGAAGAAAGCCTTTCCAACCCACTAATTTCGCTGATTTGATTGTAACCAAGGTTCAACTGCTGCAAGGAAGAAAGGGTTTTCAACCCACAGATTTCGTTGATTTGGTTGCTTTCCAGATTCAACTGCCTTAAGGAGGAAAGTCCCTCCAGCCCACGGATATCAGTTATTTGATTAACTTTTAAATCCAACTGCTGCAAGAAAGCCAGGTCTTTCAATCCACAAACTTCACTGATTAGGTTATAGCCCAAATGTAACTGCTGCAAGGAACTAAAGCCAGCCAAAAAGCCCATATCGCTGATGCCCCATTCGTCATTTCCCTCCCCAGCCATGATAAGGGTAAGCAGGCAAGTGAGTGCAGAGAGGGCGGGCGGGTAGGCATTGAATGTATTACGGCCGCCATTGTTGTGGCTTTTATGCTTTTCGTATTCTCCTTCGGCATCCCATTGGTACCAGCTATTGCTCAATATCAATGTTTCCAAGTGGGTGCATTGGCGCAGCAGGGTATCCAGCGGGGTGCCTGCGGCAAAATCGGCATCGGTAAGGCCGAGGCGGCCCAGGTCGAGGTAAGGGTCCCGGGTATCGAGGCAGTGTTGTACAATTTGTATGGCTTGTGTATTCATGTTGCGGGGTTTAGTGGGTGTGGTTACCGAGTTTCTGCTGCCAGCGTACTGACGGACTAAGCCTGCGGCAAAGCCGCGTCTGACGCTGTAGCACCGGTCGGCAAGTGGCCCTTGCGCAGCCATACTTTCGGGCCACTGCTTGCCCCGTTTGCGGGGTCTGACGCTGTAGCACCGGTCGGCACGAGGCCCTTGCGCAGGTTGGGTCCGTCTGACCGAAGTGCCGGAGTCTCTGCTACCTGCGTACTGACGGACCCTTCGGGCCGCGTCTGACGCTGGTAGTGGCTCTGACACAGTTAACCAGCTTTCCTTTAATGTCTCAGTTCTTTTATTCCATCAGCACAACTTGTGCCGCCATTGTGGTATCAGCACATCAGCACAACTTGTGCCGCCTTAGCGGTATCAGCACATTATAAAATCAGCAAATCATCCCATCATCAAATCAGCACATCAAATCAATAGTCCCCCAGCGTTTCCGGCAACTGTGCCAGTGCTTTTGCCAATTGTTCGTCATTAGGGGCAATGCCATGCCATTCGTGGCTGCCAACCATAAAGTCAACACCACTGCCCATTTGGGTTTTCATTAAAATAACAATGGGTTTGCCCTTGCCCAGGTAGGTTTTTGCAGTATTAAAAGCCGCAATCACGGCATCCATATCATTTCCATCGGCCAGGTCAACCGTTTGCCAGTCAAAAGCCTCAAACTTTGTTTTAAGGTCGCCCAGGTTAATCACTTTATTGGTAGGGCCGTCAATTTGCTGGCCATTCCAGTCAATGGTGGCAATCAGGTTGTCTACCTTGTGGTGGGCGGCACCCAGTACGGCTTCCCATATCTGTCCTTCCTGCAGTTCGCCATCGCCATGCAGGGAGTATACGGTACAGTCATCATTGTTCATTTTTTTGGCTAAAGCAGCGCCCATGGCTACGCTCAGGCCCTGGCCCAGCGATCCGCTGGCAATGCGTACACCCGGCAGGTGCTCATGCGTGGTGGGGTGCCCCTGCAGGCGGCTGCTTATTTTGCGGAAGGTAGCCAGCTCGGCCACGGGAAAATAGCCACAGCGGGCCAGTACACTGTAAAATACAGGTGAAATATGGCCATTACTCAGGAAAAACAGGTCTTCCCCAATGCCGTCCATATCAAAACCAGGCTTACGCTTCATCACCTCAAAGTACAAAGCCGTTAAAAAATCAGTGCAGCCCAGCGATCCGCCGGGATGGCCGCTTTGTACGGCATGCACCATTCTTACTATATCCCTTCTTACCTGTGTGGCCGTATCCTGTAAATTACCCATAAATGAAGCTGTTTAAAAACGCTGCAAACCTACTTTAAATAGGTATATGCACAAAGGAATAATTGGCCTGAAATACTAAAAATCATAAATCCTGCGTTATAATATGGCCATTATCCGGATAAAATCATTGCTTTTTCAGCTAGTTCCCCACATTTGCTGCGCCAAAGCAACCAATTTTGCCCGGGGTGGGTCATAAATAAAACAGGTTCAGTTACCTAAACGTCAAAACATATTACTACTTTTGTGGCAGTATTATGTAATTAATACAATTTGCATGGTTAATGTTTATAACATTTTATTGAGTGGCACGCTTGCGTTTTTGATTACTTTTTTCGCTATTCCTGTAATCATACAGGTGGCTAAGGATAAAAAGCTGTTTGATGAGCCCGATGAGCGGAAAGTGCATAAAACGGTGATTCCCACCCTTGGAGGGCTGGGGATATTTGCAGGCTTTATCATCGCCACACTTATGGGCGTGCGTGGGCTGGCACCCGAATTGCAATTTTTTGCTGCATCCTTCATTGTCATATTCTTCCTTGGGCTCAAAGATGATATACTGGTGCTTTCGGCCAGTAAAAAATTCATTGGGCAACTGATAGCAGCCGGTATCATCATTAAATTCGGCCAGTTACAAATCACCAATATGAACGGTTTTTTGGGTATTTACCACATACCTCATATAGCCGGTATCGTTCTTACCCTGTTCACCATCATTGTTATTACCAACTCCTTTAACCTTATTGATGGGGTTGACGGGCTGGCAGGGAGCCTTGGTTTGCTCACCACACTTGTTTTTGGGGTTTACTTTTTCTATGCAGGCGAAGTACTGTATTCCATCATGGCTTTTACGCTGGCAGGCAGCATCATTGGCTTTCTTATCTATAATTTTGCCCCGGCTAAAATATTTATGGGCGATACAGGCTCGCTTTTGCTGGGTTTGATCAATTCCATCCTGGTGATAAAATTCATCAATACGGCGGGCAACCCGGCATCCACAGTGCCGCTGAATGCTGCCCCGGCCATAGGCTTTGCCATATTAATGATTCCCTTGTTTGATACACTGAGGGTATTTGCCCTGCGCATTTTCGACAGGCGCTCCCCCTTCAGCCCCGACAGAAATCATGTGCACCATTTTTTACTCGACCTTGGTTTCAATCACCGCAAAGTAACACTTACCTGTGTGGGAGCCAATATCGCTTTTATTGCCCTCGCTTTTTTCCTCCGTAACCTGGGCAGCACGGTAGTGATTGGTATACTGCTGGCAAGTGCTTTCGCCTTTATTGGTACAATATATTACAGCAGGCCCAAGCCAAAAAGCCCAGCGGGCAGGCCCAATGAACCAAAGGAAGAAATTCTCAAATCTCATAAAATACTCACTTTGGCTGCCGAGCAGGTAGAAGCAGAATAGTACTTAAGCAGCCACCCCTTATCAGCAAATGAGGCGGTTTGCTTCAGTGTATTTATTGCAAAAAACCGGTTAAAATGTTAAAAATCGGCACTCCCATTCCTGTAAATCATTGTTCTTTATTAGATTTGCATCCATTTAAATAATACCGTTATGACAGAAGGAACAGACAAAGTAATCAGCGAAACGGAAAACGGGATGCGCAAAGCCATCAACCACCTGGAGGCAGAACTGACCAAAATTAGGGCAGGTAAGGCCAACCCAACCATGCTGGATGGTATTATGGTGGATTATTACGGCAACCCCACACCGGTAAGCCAGGTAGGTAATATCTCTGTGATGGATGCCCGTACTTTAACCATTCAGCCCTGGGAAAAAAATATGCTGCAGGCCATCGAAAAAGCTATTATGGTATCCAATATCGGTATCAACCCGCAAAATGATGGCAATATTATCAGGCTGTTTTTGCCACCACTTACCGAGGAAAGGCGCCGGGAACTGGTAAAAAGATGCTCAGGCGAAGGCGAACAGGCAAAAGTTGCCATCAGAAGTATCCGCAGGGAAGGCATTGAGGATATCAAGAAATTGCAGAAAGACGGGCTTAGCGAAGATGCGGCCAAGGATGCTGAAAAAGAAGTGCAGGATCTTACTGACAGGTTCAGTGCACTGGTGGAAAAGCACCTGGAAGCCAAAGAAAAAGAGATCATGGCGATATAGTCTGCCGTAATAAGTTCATCGTATTTGTGCAGACCTGCGGGTTTGCACTTTATTTTTAAGCCAGTTAAACTACAATGCAGGTTTGAAGGAACAGTTATTGATAATGATTGCCACACCCGTTTACATCATTGTAATTGGGCTGGAAGTATTGCTCAGCCACCTGCGGGCCAAAAAATATTATACCATCGGGGAAACATTGATGAATGTGTACCTTACCCTTGCCAATGCAGGTATCGACTTCCTTTTCAGGTGGATATATGCGGGCATCATCCTCACCTGGTTTTACTCATTCCGGGTATTCGATTTTTCACAGCATCCCCTTGTTTACTGGCCATTGCTTTTTATACTGGAAGATTTTGTGTTTTATATAGAACATCGGGTGGATCATTACTGCCGGCTTTTCTGGGCGGTGCATGTTACCCATCATTCCTCAGAAGAGTTTAACCTCACCACCGGTTTCCGCTCATCGGTGCTGCAGCCCCTGTACAGGTTCGTTTACTTTATACCACTTGCGCTGATGGGCTTTGCCCCTGCCGACATCCTGTTCATGTATTCACTTACGCAGATATATGGCATACTGGTACATACACAGGCGGTAAGGCAGATGCCCCGCTGGTTTGAATTGTTTTTTGTAAGCCCATCCCACCACAGGGTACACCATGCCAGCAACGCCATTTATATTGATAAGAATATGGGCATGTGCCTCATCATATGGGATAAACTTTTTGGAACTTTCCAGGAAGAACTGCCTGAACACCCGGTAAAATACGGGCTTGCCAAACCTGCAGGCCAGCCCAGGCACCCGGTAAAAGTTATTTTTCATGAATGGCTGGCAATAAGCAAAGACCTCAGGCGTAAAGTAACTTTTGGCACCAAACTCAAATACCTGCTGATGCCGCCCGGCTGGAGCCATGATGGCAGCAGCAAAACCGGGAAACAACTGAGGGAAGAAGAAAAAGGTATCAGGGCTTAGCCATCCTGCTCCTGGCTGCCGAAACAATCATTTCAATATTGGCCACAAACACACCGGCAAGTATCAGTACCAGGCAGGCCAGCTGTTTCCAGCCCGCAGGTTCATTAAAGTACAAACCCCACAAAATGGCCACCACAGGCATACAGTAAGTAACCATTGAAGAAAATACCAGCCCTGCACTTTTCATCAGTTTGTAAAAAAGCACAGAAGCAATGGCCGTACCCCCCACACCAAGCACAGCGGCGGCCCCTAATGCTTTAAAAAAAGCCGGGGAAATATCAATTTCTGCAAAAAAGCCGCTGAAAATAAGTACAGCAAGGGCAGGTATGGCATTCAGCACCAGCCCCACAGCAGCAATGTGCAGCGGGGGAATGCCTTTAAGATGCCTGTTGACCATATTGGCATTTAACCCGTAGCAAACAGTGGCTAGTATTACAAACAGCGCATACAGCATATCCTGGTTGCCACTAACGCCTTTGGACAGCAAAAGCAATATGCTTCCCGTAAAAGCAATAATAATACCCAGTATCTTGCTGGTGGTGGTGTGTACATTGTAAAAGGCAGTGCCGATGATGATGGTAAAAATCGGGGTAAGTGAATTGAGCATGCCTGCCAGTGTACTGCTGATGCCCACCTCGGCCATGCAGAAGAGAAAGGCAGGAAGCAGGTTGCCCAGCATGCCCGATAAAAAAACAAAACCGAGTTTATTTTGGGGTATCAGCCTGAAAAACCGGATGGCAAATGGAAGCAAAACAACCCCGGCAGACAGGATGCGCAGCGATGCTACCTGGAAGGCAGAAAACTCATCCAGGGAAATTTTCATTAATATAAAACTGCTGCCCCATAAAAAAGACAGCACGGCAAAAAGCAGCCAGTTGATAAGATTTTTACTCAAATTGCAGAATTGACTGCAAAGTTGCTGCAAAAGCAGGGCTATTCCAGCAAACCGTGAAAAAATACTCACTAAATTTTGCAAATTCGCTTCAAGCCTTTATTTTACGTGGTATACAACCTTTTCCTTTCATTTATCAACTCATTTTTTAAACTAAAAACAAACAAATTATGGGATTTATCAAGGAATTTAAGGAGTTTGCCGCCACAGGTAATTTTGTTGATCTGGCAGTCGGTGTTGTAATGGGTGCAGCAGTAGGTAAGGTAGTATCTGCATTTATTGACGGCATGGTGATGCCGGCCATTGGTATGCTTACCGGCGGTGTAGATGTAAGCAAACTGGCTATCACACTTAAAGATAAGGTAGATGAAGTAAAGGATGCAGCGGGCAAAGTGACCACACCAGCTGTAGAGGCAGTAACAGTAAAATACGGTGCATTTATTACACAGTTTGTTGAGTTTTTAATTGTGGCCCTGGTAGTATTTATGGTGATAAAAGCGCTGAATAAGATGAAGAAGAAAAAAGCCGAGGCTGCAGCTCCAGCCGGACCATCTTCTACAGATGCTTTACTGATGGAAATACGGGACAGCTTAAAAAAATAATCTGGCAGATTAATACAACTGTTTTTCAGGCATTGCAGTCTTTTGGCTGCAATGCTTTTTTTTTAAACAATTGTATTATGACAAAGATTAATTTTCTACTGGTTTCTGCCATGGCGCTTGCAACTACTGCCCTGGCGCAGGATGCATCAATTAAAGATTTACAGGCCGCAGGCACCGCCGCAGTTAAGAGTGCAGAAAAGGACGGCTGGACAAAAACCGGTACACTGGTGATTAATGTAAACCAGGCCAGCCTGCACAATTGGGCAGCCGGTGGGGAGCAAAACACATTAGGCATAAATGGTATATTTAATTATGGCATCAACTACCGTAAAGGAAAAAACACCTGGGACAACTATTTTGATTTGGCCCTGGGTTTTCAAAATGCCAGCAGCTTTGGCCGGTTTAGAAAAACGGATGACCGCATCGATATTACAACCAAGTATGGCCGCCAAATCAGTAAAAATTGGTACGCAGGGTTCCTGGTAAACTTCAATACCCAGGCGCTGGAAGGGTACGATTATGGCAGCAACCCCAATATCAAAATATCCAATTTGCTGGCCCCCGGCAAACTGCTCCTTTCTCCCGGCTTCGATTATAAGCCCAACAGCAATTTTACCCTCTTTGTTTCACCGGTAACAGCCCGCTGGGTATTTAAAAAAGACCCGGATTTCTACACTGTGAATAAATTTGGTGTAGCAGCGTATAAAAAGGTAAATAATGAGACAGGAGCCTTTCTTACAGCCAAATACAATAAACCCTTAAATACCTGGGCCACATACAGCGGGCGGCTGGATCTTTTCAGTAATTACAAACGAAACCCGGCCAATATTGACGTTTTTTATACCAATTTACTCACTATGAAGTTCAATAAATGGCTCGGAACAACTATTAGTGTAGATATAGTATATGATGATGATGTGCTTAAAAAAACACAGATTAAGGAAATTCTCGGTTTAGGTTTAACTTTAAAGCTTTAAAAGTCTAAAAAATATTAATAAAATCAATAAAAGTCTTATTTTCGCACCGGTTTGCGGATTTAATACTCCAAAGGCATTGTTTATATTACTATAATACCAAACTAACATGAAGAGAATTTTTTTGTTTATCACAGCCATTTTATGCGGATCCGTACTTTTTGCCCAGGATGCAGGCTCCAAAGAAATGCAGGCAGCAGCAGGTAAAACTACAAATGGCGGAAAGGTTGGCAAGAATGGCTGGAGAAAAGGCGGTTCAATCAGTATAAATCTTACGCAGGTAGGTAACAGCAACTGGATTGCAGCCGGTGGAGATAAATTTTCAATGTCTACAGTTGCTTCTCTCAATGCTTTTGCTACCAAAACCTGGGGCAGAAAAACATGGGACAACATACTGGACGTTAATTATGGTTTGGTAAACACTACCACACTCGGAGTACGTAAAATAAACGACAGGTTAGATTTCCTTACAAAACTGACCTATCAGCCAAAAAAATGGAAGAAGTTTGGTCTTGCTTCCCTGGCACAGTTGCGCAGCCAGCTTACTGATGGCTTTGAATACGATTATTATGGAAGCGGTGAAAAAAGAAGGAATTCTGGCTTTTTTGCCCCGGCATACATCACTGTGGCGCCTGTAGGTGTTACATGGACGCCCAACAGCTGGTTCAGCGCATTTGCTTCTCCCCTGTCTGCAAGGTGGACAATTGTTTCAAATGCTCCTTACAGCTATGTAGCACAGGGAGGTATATTTGATGGCAATATCGAAACCCCGCTTGCTAAACTGTACGGTGTTGATCCCGTAAAAGAGCACCGCGGTGAATTTGGCTTCTTCTTTACAGCCAGTGCAAGAAAGGAGATCATGAAAAATGTAAGCTACTACGGTAAAATTGACCTGTACAGCGACTATATCAAGGAGCCAACCAATGTTGATCTGTTCATGACCAACCAAATCAAAATGAAAGTGAACAAGTTCATCAATGTAAGCTACAACCTTGATTTGCTGTATGATGATGATATCAAGCAAAAACAACCCAATCCTTTTGTTAAGGCACGTGCAGTAGGTTTGCAGGTATTATCCACATTGGGTGTAGGTTTCAATTGTAATTTTTAATTGTATTCAACTTATTAATACTTTTGTTCCCCTCAACAGCCGTTGGGGGGATTTTTTTTAATATTATCAATAGTGAATACAACTACTTACCAGATTAAACTGGACCAGTTTGAAGGCCCGTTCGACCTCCTGCTTTTTTTTATTGAAAGGGATGAACTGGATATTTACAATATCCCCATTACCCGTATCATCAACGATTTTCTTGATTTTATACACAGTACCGAAAAGCTGAATATTGAGCTGAGCAGCGAGTTTATCCTGTTTGTAAGCACCCTTATGCGCATTAAGGCAAAAATGCTGCTGCCACGTAAGGAACTGGATGCACAGGGTAATGAAATTGACCCCCGCCAGGAACTGATTGACAAAATACTGGAATACAAGAAGTTTAAAGAAGCCTCAGCTAAAATGGCCGAAATGGAAGCCGTGCGTATGCTGATGGTTAAACGCGGCAACCTGCAGCGGGAACTGGCGCAAATAGGTGAGGAAGCAGGAGAAGGCACCGAAATACAGGCGCTTACGCTGTTTAAGCTGATGAAGGCCTTTGAAAAAGTGGCCCTCAGGATACAGCAGCGCAATTTTAAGCCCGTACACACAGTAGTGCAGTACAATTATACCATGGAGGGCAGCAGGGAATACATGCTGGATACCTGCAGCAGGGAAAAAACCATGTCGTTTGAAAAGATATTTGAAAATTGTGAAGACAGGATACATGCCATCTTTCTTTTTTTGAGTATGCTGGAACTGGTACAGCAGAAATACATGCTGATACTGATGGGGGAGGGAAGGAATAATTTTATAGTAGAATGGAATGAAAACAGGGGTATGGATGAGGATGCTGGAAGCAGCGATTTCAGCGAAGCAGTGGAAGAAGAAGGATAATCAATAACAGTAAAAAGCCCCAGGTAAATTCCGGGTGCACCCCAAGTTGTCGCTGGTGAGTGAGGACACTCACCAGGGCAGTCGGAAGAATAATCAATAATAGTAAAAAGCCCCAGGTAAATTCCGGGTGCATTACAAGTTGTGGCTGGTGAGTGAGGACACACACCAGGGCAGTCAGAAGGATAATCAATAATAGTAAAAAGCACCTGGTAAATTCCGGGTGTACTCCAAATTGTCGCTGGTGAGTGAGGACACTCACCAGGGCAGTCGACACTCACCAGGGCAGTCAGAAGAATAATCAATAACAGTAAGAAGCCCCAGGTAAATTCCAGGTGCATCTCAGGTTGTCGCTGGTGAGTGAGGACACCATAAGTGTTCGGAGGATTTCATAATGCAGGAAACTGGCAAATGATAGTATTACTTGTAAATATTTTAAATACCCATCCATTCCTATTCAGAAAGCGCTTTCGATGGATGGGCCTCGGAAAAAATTGCGTAAAGAAAATTTTCATGGCTGGGTAAAAAATGAAATCAATGTTACTGCTGTTTGGCTGTATTCTTAGCTGGTAAGTCGCACCATTGTTGGGTTTTTATCCACTGCTGGAGCTGATTTCATTTTAGCCAGACAGGGAAATTTTTAGCTTTTTTTTCCGCAGCCCTTGATTTTTGGTGCTTTTCATCAAGGAAAAGCACAGAAAACGGCCGGTAGAGCTTTCCGAATTACCTGGTCAGCCATTAACAATAAGAATGTACATTGTAAATACAAGTCTTCCGACCAGCTGCGGTGAGGACACTCACCAGGGCAGTCAGAAGAATAATCAACAAATAACAGCAAAAGCCACTGGTAAATTCCAGTGGCTTTTTTATTTTACTGCAATACCGTTACTGTACCTGTAAGTGCCGGGCCGGTACCACCCGATAGCACAATGCGGTAGACACCATTGCTGATACGCCCCGTATAAAAGCGCTGCTGCTGTTGCGCTTTAAATTCCTTTTTAAATATTTCCCTGCCGGTTGCATCCAGCATATGCAATACCAGTTGCTCATTCAGGGTTTCTGCTGGCAATGCCAGTGTGAAATACCCGGGTGCCGGATTGGGAAAAATGCTGAATCCCGCCTGCCTGTGTACACTGATATGCCGGATGCTGCTGTATGCGTAACTGCCGCTTTGTTTGATGAGTTTGATGCGGTAGTACAGCTTGTTGGCAGCCGGGGCAAGCCTGTCAATGTATTGCAACACAGATGAGGTATTGCACAGGATGCTGTCCACAGCAAAAAAGTGCTGGCCATTCAGGGAACGTTCAATAATGTATTTGCTGATATTGCCGCAATCTGCTGTCCATTGCAGCAGCAGCTTTTCGTTTTGCAAACTGAGTGAAAAATCAAAACCGCCGGCAAGCACCGTAAAACAAATACTGCTGGTATCCATTACTTTAGCAAAAAAACGGGCAAGGCTGTCGGCCACCACAGCATCATTGGGCAATATGTCATGTGAGTTGGTAATATCACCCCCATTATCAAATGACTGAAATTTATACGGACCGGCATAGTTCATCCTGTCAAGCTTTCCTTTCATCCAGGAGCTGCCATAAAATACCGGCCACCTGCCATGTGGAGCAGGGCTCAGCAGGTCCTGCCAAAAGGTAAATGGGTAGCCGTAATTATAAGGCACCACAATATCGTTGGGGATATGATACATGTACAGGGCAGGGTGGTTTGGTCCGTTGAAAATATTGGTATCAATTACAGCACCAGCAAGGCTGGCCACACCCAGTACATTGCTGTTATAGCCCCCGCTTGTATTCTGGTCGCCCTCAATAGTACCAAGGTCGGGCCGGGTATAGCAGGCAGCAGCATCATAATTAAACGGCGCAGGGTTATGCGCCCTGTACCCAGCATCATCACGGTCCTGCGGCCCATTTACCTGAGTGATTACCCAGGACCCAAACCAGTCAAACCCACCGCTTATCCAGTTGGGGTTGGCTACAGCAGTTGTAGTACCCGATAAAGGAGATTTTTCCGCAGGCATATCCATAAAAGCAGCAGCAGTAACTGTGATGCCCCCTGCGCTGTGGCCGCCAATAAAAACCCTGCAGGTGCTGGTACTGTCTGCAAGGTGGTGCTGCTTCATCAACCTGATAGCTGCTTTTGTATCCTGCTGCGCACGGTATAAAGAGCGTACCACTTCCGCAGAATCACTCACATACAGGCGGGCAGGCTCCGTCCAGTCTGCAAAAATACCCAGACCGATTGGCGCAGGCGTACCAATGCCATAGTTAAAAAGATGATGCCCTTCACGATAATCAATAGACGCAGCCACATACCCTCTTTTGGCAAACTCAATGGCCAGGGCATTCATATGATATTCATTAAAGGTTTCGGTAGAAGTAAAGCCGCCCCCGTGTACAAAAATCATTACCGGGCGTAACCTGTTGTTATCCCCCACCGGCTTGTAAATATTCATTTTAAGTGTATCGGGCCTGCCACAGTAGTTAAGGGCAACACCATAGCTAACAGCTGAATCTTTTCTAACGGGATAAACAGGATTGGTGTAGGGCAATTGGGATATTCCAGCGTTAGTAAAAAGCAATAGTGCAATAAAACCGGCAAGTCGTTTCATCTTAACAAAGTTTGGTTACCAATAAAACGGACAGGCAAATGATTCGTTACCCGGGTAATAGACAGCAAGAACTGTTTTAACAGTTTTACGCATTAAAGATAACTGATTTTAACATATTTTGCTGTTGGGTACATTTCAAATTGTCGCTGGTGGGTGAGGACACCCACCGGGGCAGTGGGTTGACGGCTATAGTGTTCTCAATCACCCGCTTGACAAAACGGCAGTACACGGCACAAAATTGCGGATGGCATGCATATTGATGTTTAAACATTGAAAAAATAAAATACAGTATTATGAGAATGACAATACACAGGGCAGGCGACAGGGGCGCAGCCAATCATGGATGGCTGAATGCAAAACATTCGTTCAGCTTTGCCAGCTACCACAACCCGGATAAAGTACATTTTGGCGCTTTAAGGGTATTGAATGACGATATCGTCGCAGGGGGAGGTGGTTTTCCCACGCATCCGCACGATAATATGGAAATTGTAACCATTCCATTAAAGGGGGCGCTGCAGCACAAAGACAGTACCGGCGGCGAGGGCATCATACAGGCCGGTGATGTGCAGATCATGAGTGCAGGCACAGGCGTGCGGCATTCGGAGTTCAATGCCTCGGCTACGGATGAAGTAAACCTTTTTCAGTGCTGGCTTTTCCCGAAAGAAAGAAATATTACCCCAAGGTACGACCAGCGGAGTTTTGATGTGGCAAACCGCATCAATCAATGGCAGGTTGTTGTATCGCCCATTGAAGCAGACAATGCTTTATGGATTAACCAGGATGCCAGGTTTTTACTTACTAAACTTACCGAAGGTACCACCATTGAGTATGCCAATGCCTTTGAGGGCAACGGTGTATACCTGATGGTGATCAATGGTACAGTAACTGTGGGCGACCAATCCTTCAGCAACCGGGATGCAGTGGGTATTGCAGAGGCAGACCGTTTTTCCATTACAGCCGGTACCGATGCGGAACTGATGGCCATAGAAGTGCCGATGTTTTAACGCTATCTTCAAACAAATAACAGCAATGCCCGGGCTTTTTGCCGGGCATTGCCTTTATAAGGATAAGAATGGTTTATGAAACAGAGCAGGACACCAGCGGCATATGATCCCCCAGTGTGGAACTGGTAAGGATGAGGCCCGTGCCTTTGGCATAATACCACTGGTATTTTGTACCCGCAGGAAAAACGTTTCCATTAACAATAAAGCTCATGCTGCCCTCCATTTCCATTACATCATGGTAGGTTTTTCCCTCCACTTCCCTGGAGCCTCCGGTGCTTTTTATGGTTACTGCCAGCACACTGTCAATGCCGTTTGCCTTGTAGCGTATTTCCCAGGCATCGCCTGCTGCCCCATCTTCCTTTAAAAAAGGCTGCATATTACCCGTTTCGTAGCTGTCGGTAAAAAATGTACTGCCATCTTTCTTTACATGTGTTTCATGTGCCACGGTTGTATTGGTCATGGTAAACAGGCCATTGGCCTCACTCACAACAGCGTTGGTAAAGGTTCTGCCGTCATTGGTTTTGTAAGTCCAGGAATTGCCGCTTTTAAGTGGATAGTAACTCATTGTGAAGTGTATGATTAATTTGGAATACAACTGTACAATGATAAAATAATACTGTTTTACCTTGTCCGGCCCTCTTCGATGAGTGAACTGCTACAACCGTTTAGCAACCGGTAACAGCGGCCTTCGTGGTATGCAGTAAATGCTTTGCCGGGCTGTGCCGCAAGTCAGTTCACCACCCACAGCAGCATGGGCTTATCCGTATTATCAAGGTATTTCTTAAGCTTGTTTAAAAAAGAAGGCGACACGGTGGGGCAGCCCCAGCTCTGGCAAATTTCATGCGGGGCAGTTTCATAATCGGGTATGCAGGAGTGGCTGTGCAGCACCACGGCCCTGGCATAAGCGTTGCTGTTAGTGGCATCCAGCCCGTACAATTTATACGCAAGGCCAAACCTGCCATTGTAGCTGTTACCAATTTTGTACCTGCCGGGAGAAGTGCAGTAGCTGTTGGGCTCATTGGAAAATTCAATTTCCTCACGGTAGTTTTTACCACTCCCATGCGCCACCAGCCCGGCAGCAAGCACCGTATCCCTTTGCATATCATAAATAAAAAAACGGTTGCGGCCAGAGGGCAGCTTCATATCCGCCAGAAAAGAAAATTTTGTATTGTAATTGTGTGCACGGGCATAGGCTTTGAGGCTTTTGCCAAAGCTGTTGAGCCGCTTAAGCTCTGCCAGGTTTTCATCGGCCTTAAGCCTGGGGTCAATTTTTTTAAGGCTGAACGTTGGTTTAACCCGGGCTGTTGTATTCAGCAGGGCAAAAGTGGAAATACCGGCAACAGCCAGCAGGAGGAGGATGATCCAGCGCATAAAAAAAAGTTTGTGGTTGTATGTGATGATAAACGCACCTGCTTCCACAAAAATTTTCCGGCAATTGTTAAAGAAAATCAAAAGTGTACCAGCTGCTACAATCGCCACCCGGCAAATACCTGTATCACATTGCTTTTAAAATTCAAACTGGAAAGGCTGGAAATAAAAGAAGGATTGGGCCCACCACCCGGTGGCTGGTCCTTAAAGAGGTTGCTCAGTCCGGCATTGTACCGTACGCCCAGCAGTAAACCTTTGTAGGGATGCACTTCAGCACCTGCCGTAATGCCATAATCAATCTTATTGTAAAAGTCAATTACCTGCTGGTATTGGCCCTGCGGCCCGCCGCTAACCGCACTGTCGGCTTTGGCATTCATTAAAAAAGCCAGCTGGCCACCAGCCTGCAGCTGTATCAGTTTGGTGATGTTGAGCGTAAACATTTGCGGCAGCAGTATATAATTCAGGTCAACCGTGCCCGATTTGGTGCCGCTCTTAAAATCGTAGCCCTGTTTGGAGTAAATAAGCTCAGTTCGGAAACCGATCAGCTTTTTTCCCTGGCCGGGAGAAAAGAAAGCCCCCAGGTGGTAGCCACTTTTGTTTTGGGCATTTACAGAAGAAACATTGGTGATGTTGGCAAAATTATACCCTGCTTTAAAACCAAGGCCCAGGCGCTGTGCATGGATATTGCCCAGCAACAGCAGACAAATTAGCAGAAAAGATAATTTTTTCATATTGAAATGAATTGAGTCAGCAGCAAAGTTACCCATATGCTGTGCTAATAGCAATACTACTTTTGGGTAAGGCACACTCCATGGTCATTTTTTTGATCCTCCCCAAATTAGGGGATAGGGTATGAGTAACCGATACCCGAACTTTGGTGCAAATAAAGTACATGAAAAAGATTGTTTACCTGCTGCTGGCAGCGCTGGCTGCAGGCTGTAAAAAAGAAAAAGATGCAGTGAGTGATGCGGTTGTATTTGCTGCGGGTGCTGATATTACGGTAAAGATGGACGAGTTCCGCAGCCAGCTGGGTGTACTCAATACCACTACAGGTGTGAGTGGCGGCCGCAGGGAAGTTAATTGGGATGGTGTGCCCGATTCGGTGACAGGTATTAAACTGGCAGGCGATTTTTTTAACCCCGTGAGCCCGGGTGCTCCTGTGGGCAGGCAGCGTGGCCTGGTGTATGCAGGCACAAGCGACGCCATGGTGAGCAAAAATAATTTCAGCGAAGTAAATGCGGGTGCAGCCCCGGCATTTGCAGCCTTCAGCGGCAATAAGAGTTTTGCCGTGGTGAACGCTGCTTTATGGCCGGTTGAATTTGCCGTAGCAGGACAAACCACCCCAGCCACCGTAAAGGGCTTCGGCATTGTGGTAGCAGATGCAGATAAAAGCAACAGTACCTACCTGGAATTTTACAATGGCAACCGCAGCCTTGGCAGGTACTATGTGCCGGCTCATACTGGTAGCAGCAATTTTTCTTTTTTGGGGGTGTATTTTAAAAATGAACGGGTAACACTGGTGGAAATAGGACACGAGGGCAAGCTGATTGATGGCGGAAAGGATATTACCGATGGCGGCAGTAAAGACCTGGTGGTATTTGACGATTTTATATACAGCGAGCCTGCTGCAAAATAGCTGGTTATAGTGGTAGTATAAAGCAGGCCGCATGTGTTGTACAGGCGGTTTTGCTTTTTGTACATCATACGTTTGCTTTAATTAACTTTAGGCCGGTATCAATTCCGTAAATGCTGAAAAAACTTGTCTTCTTAGCCGGATATATTACAGCAACTGTTTGTGCAGCAGCGCAGGCACCGTCTCTTTATTTTGAAAAGATTACCGTGCAAAATGGCTTGTCCAACAATAAGGTGAATTGCATCCTGCAGGATAAGCGTGGCTTTATGTGGCTGGGCACCAATGACGGGCTTAACCGTTTTGACGGCAATAACTTTACCATCTTCCGCAATAAGCCCGGCGACAGCAGCAGCATTTCAGGCAATATCATTACCGACCTGCTGGAAGATAAAAACGATGTTTTATGGATTGCAACAGCCGATGGCGGCCTCACCAGGTACGATTATAAAAAGCCACCGGCACAGCAGTTCAAGCAATACAAACACCTGCCCGGCGATACCAATTCCATACCGGTAAACCCTGTAAATGCATTGCTGGAAGACAAGGCCGGGTACCTGTGGCTGGCTACCGGCGGCAGGGGCGTTATCAGGCTCAATAAACAAACCGGCCGCTTTGATTATGTAGTGAGAACATGGACACGTACCGTGCTGGACCTGGCCATGGATAAAAAAGGCATCATCTGGGCAGGAAGGCAGGGCGGAGGATTACTGAAGATAAACCCCGCTACCTTTACCTGGGAAACCGATAAACGCTACGATGATCTTTATGCCAAATTACCCCATGTAGTGGTAACCAGCCTGTTTTGCGATAGAGAAAATAACATGTGGTACGGCTCCTGGGATAAGCTGCTGTACAGGTACGATGCAGCTGCCAGTACTGAAAACGTATACACCCATAGTGCTGCCGGCAGTTTTATGGAGGATGTAATCACTAGCATTACAGAAGACAAGCAGGGCAACCTGTGGATGGGTGGAAAAACAAAAGGATTACAGCTCTTCAGCAAAGCCCAAAAAAGGTTTTATAATTATGTGCAGAACCCGCTGCTGGAAGGCTCCCTTACAGATAATACGGTTAACTGCATTTATATCGACAGGCAAGGCAACAGCTGGATAGGTACCAACAGGGGCATCAGCATCAGCAGCCCGGCGCAGCAGCAGTTTGTGCAAACTTTTTTATCGCCTGCAACGCCTGCTGGCCCGGCGCTTACTATCTACGATTTTTATAAAGATGACGGCAATAACCTGTGGATTGGTACTAACATCGGCCTGTACCTGCAAAAAAACAGTACCGGGGCAATCACCCATATTCCGGTCAGCTACAAGGGCAACAGCCTTGCCGTAACAAAATTTTTTACCGGCAGTAATGGCCAGTTGTACATCGGCACCAATTATTCCTTCTTTCTTTTTAACCCGGCCACCCGTTCAGTAAAGCTGCTGCCCAATACAGAAAAAGACCAGGTGATGAACAAGATCATCGAATCCCGGGTGGTATCGGCAGTGGAAGAGGTGATTGAGGGCAACCCGGCCATCATTGTTTCGCCATACGGGCATTACCTGGCTTATTACGACCTGGTAAAGCAGCAATGGGTATCAAGATTAGACACCACAAAAAACATCATCAAGGCATTTAATATTAAAGACAACCTGGTACACAAACTGTACAAAGCTGCCGATGGAAAAATATGGCTGGCCAATACCAAAGAGGGCCTGGGTGAATGGATCAGCGGCCCCTCACCCAAAATAAATTTTTACCAGAACAATCCTTTAAACAACAATGGGCTGAGTAATAACCATGTGTATGATATTACCGGCGATGCAAAGGGCAATTTATGGGTAAGTACTTATGGTGGCGGCCTCTGTTATTTCAACACGGCAAAAAAAGTATTTGATCATATACCGGCTGCAGGTAACCTGCTGGAAGGAATAGCTACGGATAAGCAGGGCAATGTATGGATGATTTGTAATGGCCACCTGCAGCGGTATAATATCCGTAACAAATCGGCCACCACATTCAACTTGCCCGACCTGGAAAAATCGGGTGGTGTAAGCGGCTATATGTACACAGATGCTGCAGGAAAGATGTATGTAAGCGGCAGCAACTATTTTATCCCTTTCAATCCTGATTCAATAAGGGATGATGCAGCACAGCAGCAGGTATACCTTACCGATTTTAAAATTTTCAACACCTCCTTCAGCCATCTGCTGGGTCAAAAAAATATTGAACTCAGTTACCGGCAGAATTATTTTACGCTGGAATTTGCCGCCCCGGGCTATTCTTCTACCGAGCCGGTGCAGTACGCCTATATGCTGGAAGGCGCCGATAAAAACTGGGTGGAATGCGGCACCCGGAATTTTGCACCCTACAGCAATTTAAAGGGCGGCACTTACACCTTTAAAGTAAAAGCCAGCAATCAACCCGGTACCTGGAGCCTGAATACAATCTCCATCAATATCATTATCATCCCGCCGGTATGGGAGCGCTGGTGGTTTTACCTGCTCTGCGCTGCTGTAATTGGTGCTGCGGCTTATTTTGCTTACCGCTACCGTATTAATGAACTGCTTAAGCGCCAGGCCATCCGCAACAAAATTGCGCAGGACCTGCACGACAATGTAGGCTCCACCCTCAGCAGCATTTCAGTATACAGCCAGGTGGCGCAGATACAGAATGAGGGTGGTAACCAGCAGGCGCTCAATGATATACTGGGCAAAATAAGCGCCACATCCACTGATATGATTTCAGAGCTCAGCGATACCGTATGGGCCATCAACCCCGGCAACGACAATATGGAAAAGATACTGCAGCGGATGGAATCTTTTGCCCGGCCGCTGATGACGGCACGCAATATCCGGTTCATCTTTAATTACAGCGATGATATCAGCAGCATCAATTTAGATATGGAAAAGCGCAAAAACTTTTACCTCATCTTTAAAGAAATCATCAACAATGCCATCAAGTACTCGGGCAGTGCCGAAGTAGTGGCTACCATTTCATTAAAGGATCACCAGCTGCTGTTGATGGTAAAAGACAACGGCGTGGGGTTTAACAAACAAAAGGAACTGAGCGACCAGTCAGGTTCATTATCGGGCAATGGCCTGCGCAATATGCTGTACCGGGCAAAGGAAATGAAGGCGCAGCTGGATATTGACACCGCCGCAGGCATGGGCACCACCATCAGTTTGCACTGTCCTATCCCCTGATTCGGGGATGTGCAGGATGGGTAATTTAACAGACCTTTATACAAATTACCGTTTATGAGTTTACGCATTGCTATTTTTGATGACAATAAAAACATCCGGGAAAGTATTACCATGCTGCTGGGCACCGTAAAAGACTTTACCATGGTGGGCTCCTTTGCCCATGTGCTGGATTGTGTGGACGATGTGAAGGAATGCAGCCCCGATGTAATACTGATGGATATTGAAATGCCGGGTATGACGGGTATTGAAGCGGTAAAGGCAATCAAAAAAGAATTTCCGCAGGTACAGATACTGATGCAGACGGTGTTTGAAGATGATGACCGGGTATTCGATTCCATCTGTGCCGGTGCCTCGGGCTATATCCTTAAAAACTTTCTCAATACCAGGCTGATAGACTCCATCCGGGAACTGCAGTATGGCGGCTCACCCATGTCTCCATCGATTGCCCGCAAGGTACTTACCAAAATGCAGCAGATACCGCAGCATGTGCAGCCCGAATCTGCCCCCAACTACCACTTAACCGCCCGGGAAAAAGAAGTACTTGCCTGCATTGTAAACGGCCTGGCCTATAAAATGATTGCCGACCAGCTGAATATCAGCTACGAAACCGTACGCAGCCATGTAAAAAAGATTTATGAAAAACTGCATGTAGCATCACTTACAGAAGCTGTGGCCAAGGCTATTAACCAAAGGATTGTGTAGGGGTAAAGTTGATTGGTTGATAAGTTTAAAGTTGAAGAAGTTCAAAGTTCAAAGTTGCATAAGTTCAAAGTTGGTTACTGCTGAAGGAAGCTTAACCCATAACTCATAACTCATAACCCATAACCCATAACTCCAAACTCCGCTCTTCGCACTCTGGTAACAATATAGTAACGTTAAGTTAGCAGTGAAAAATTGTTTGAATAATCTGTGCTGAATACCTTCACGCCAAATTCTGGTATCCTTATAAAGTAGCTGATTTCTGTACTTTGATAACTGCTTAATCTAATATACAATAACAAGAATTGTATTTCAACGGATGCGTTGGGGTAATGGAATGTTATTGCTGTAACGGTATTGAAAATATTACTCTGGTGCATCGTTGAAACTGATTCGGTAAGTGGCAGCAAGCATCAGGGTAAGCCCGATTTGATAATGTTTTTGATATACAAACACATTGCATAATAAATAAACCAGAACATGAAAATGAGTTCCATCATTCAAAAACCCGGAACGGTACAAAAAGCTGCCGCCACTAAAAAAACAGCCAAACTATTTACTCCGCTGAGTTGCTTGTCCCGTTTGATGATGGGGCTATTGGTGTTGATGGGATTGCTTGGTTTGAACCAGCAGGCAAAAGCGCAAACAACACTGGCTGCCGGCGACATTGCAGTTGTAGGCATGAATTCAGCCAACCCTGATAAGTTTGCCGTGGTGTTGCTAAAGGACATCAGTACTGGTACTGTCATCAACTTTACCGATAATGGATTTACCGGTTCCAATACCACCGGCAGAACTGGGGAAGGCTTTTTAACCTATACCGCCCCTGCTGCCCAAACGGCTGGTACTGTTTTAACCTGGACCAACGGTATGACAATCGCCGGCACCGGCTGGAACTCCAACAATCCTAACAACTTTGCCATTAATGGAGGTGGCGATCAGTTGTTTGCTTTCCAGGGCAACACGGCCAATTGGGCTACACAATCGGGTATTACATTATTGTATGGTATGAACTATGGTATTGCATTGAGTGCTACAAGTGGCGCTTCCAACACATTGCAGCCCAGCACCACTATTTTGCCCGCAACAGCCTGGCTTAACCTGCCATCTGCAACCAATGCGAATGGATATTTTGCCAATGGCTCCACCGCCGTTACAACGGTAACGGTTTCCGGTTCACCTGCTTCATTACTGGCCTTGTTTGTAGATGCCGCCAAGTGGGTGGGAACAACAGCCACAGCTGCAACATTCCCAACCTTTAATATTACGGTTAATACAGCCACTCCAACCATTACCACCACTGGCACCCTGGCTGATGTAAGTACTACCTATGGCAGTCCCTCGGCCATGCCAACCAGTTTCACCGTATCAGGTGCCAACATGAATGCGGGTATTCTGGTAACGCCCCCGGCTGGTTATGAAGTATCACAAACAGCGGGCGGCGCATCCGGCTATGCAGCCACACAAACCGTAGGTGCTTCCGGTACCATTGCGGCTACAACGGTATTTGTGCGGTTAAGGGCAACGGCCAGTGTAGCCGGTTCGCCTTACAGTGGTAATATTGTCTGCAGCAGTACGGGTGCCGCCTCGCAAAACGTGGCTACGGTATCCAGCACTGTTAGCCCTGCGGCGCTCAACATTACAGCCAATGATCAAACCAAAGTGTACAATACTGTACTGAGCCTTGGTACATCTGCTTTTACATCAAGCGGTTTACAGAATGGAGAAACCGTTGGATCGGTAACGCTTACCGATGGTGGTGAAGCGGCCAACGCCACTGCCAATGCAGGCACTTATCCCATTACACCATCTGCGGCAACAGGCGGCACCTTTATGGCTGGCAACTATGCCATCAATTATGTTGCAGGGACACTTACCATTACCAAAGCCAACCAAACCATTACATTTAATACACTGACCAATAAATTATCTACCGATGCCGACTTCAATCTTACCGCTTCTGCAAGCTCAGGATTGGCGGTAACTTATACCGGTAACAACAATGCAGTAGCTACAGTAAGCAGTGCTGGTTTAGTAGATCTGTTGACAGCAGGTACGGTTGACTTTACCGTTTCGCAGGCAGGTGATGCCAACTGGAATCCTGCCGCAGATGTTACCAGAACACAAACAGTCATCAATGGTTCGCTCATTACCCCGGTTATTACTTTCAGCGCATTGAGCCCTGTTACCTATGGTGATGCATCCTTTACTTTGGGAGCTACCAGTAACTCACCGGTAACCATTACTTATACAAGCTCCGACCCAACTGTTGCCTCCATATCAGGTAGTACCGTAACCATACTTAAAAACGGCAGTACTATCATTACGGCTTCGCAGGCAGGTGATGGGGTAACCTATAATGCTGCTGCAGATGTAACGCAAACACTAACGGTGAACCAAAAAGCATTGACTGTTTCGGGTGCCGTGGCCGATAACAAACAATACGATGGCACTACAGCAGCTACCATCAATATTACCGGTGCCACATTAAATGGGGTGGTTGGTACTGACCAGGTAATACTGAACGGTACCAGCGGTACTTTTGCAACGGCTGATGTGGGCACAGCCATTGCCGTTACGTCAGCCTTTACTTTAAGCGGTACAGAAGCAACGAGGTACACACTTACGCAGCCAGCATTAACAGCTGATATTACACTGGCCAGCCAAACCATCAGCGGTTTGCCTGCCACAGATACACGGACATATTCCACCACGCCGGTTACTTACCAGTTGGCAGCAACAGCCAGCTCAGGATTGGCAGTAACCTACACCAGCAGTAATCCATTGGTAGCCACTGTAACCACCAGCGGTTTTGTAACTATAACCGGCGGCGGCACGGCAACCATTACCGCTTCGCAGGCGGGCAATGCTACCTACAGTGCTGCACCTGATGTGTTGCAGACACTCACGGTTAACCCGGCCAACCAAACCATAACTTTTGCCGCATTACCAACCAAAGCCACTACTGATGCTGATTTTCAATTAACGGCTACCGCCAGTTCAGCATTGGCGGTTACTTATACGAGCAGCAACCCTGCTGTGGCAACTGTAACAGCAGGCGGCCTGGTAGATATCACCGGCCCTGGTACCACCAATATTACGGCTTCACAAGCGGGCAATGCCAGTTTTAATGCAGCCACTGATGTGGTAAGGGTATTAACCGTAACCTATCCTGTAATTGCAGGTTGGGATTTTACCGGTGTTGGTAATACCACACTCAATACATTTGCTGCTACAACATTTGATGCAAACCTGGTTAATACCAGCGGAGCCAATAATATTACCCGTGGTGCAGGTGCTGCATGGAGTACGGGCAACAACTCTTTCAGAACAGTTGGTTTTCAGAGCAATGGTATCGCTGTTTCCAATACGGATTACTTCCAGGTAACACTGAATGCGGTTGCCGGCAAAGCCATTTCGGTATCGTCTATCAGCGCTAACCTGGCAGGCACGGCAAGTTTTACAGTTGCTCCTGGTGTATCCAGCCAGTTTGCTTACAGCCTTAACGGTACAAGCTTTACGCTTATCGGTTCACCAACCGTTACCACTGGTACACCAGCTTCTATACCTTTAATTGATGTTACCGGGATCACGGCTCTGCAAAATGTTCCTGCCGGAACAACCATTACCATCCGTTATTATGCCAGCGGGCAAACCACTACCGGTGGATGGGGCTTTACTTCATCTGCAGCGGGTGTAAACGGCCTGGCCATCGGCGGTGCTGTAAACAATATAGCCGCCCCGGTAATTACCAGTGCTTTAACAGCCAATGCAACCGTAGGTACACCGTTTAGCTATCAAATAATAGCCGCCGGTGCTGCCAGTTATAGCAGTACTACCACACTCCCTTTAAATGGTTTGAGTTTAAATACAACAACTGGTGTTATTTCAGGTACACCCACCACAGCAGCTACTACCACTATTAATCTTACTGCAACCAACGCAAGCGGTTCAGATAGTAAAGATTTAGTGATTACAGTAGCCCCGGGCAACCAAACCATTACCGGTGTTTCGCCCTTAACCATTACCAAAACTTTTGGAGATGCCAATTATTCTCTGGGTGCTACCATAAGTGCAACATCAGGTTTGGCGGTAACTTTCAGCAGCAGCAATACAGCCGTTGCCACCGTGGATGCAGCCGGTACGGTACAAATTGTGGGCGCAGGTTCAGCCAATATCATCGCTTCACAAGCGGGTGATGCCAACTGGAATGCAGCACCCGATGTGATACAGGTATTAACGGTTAACAAAGCCGACCAAACCATTACCTTTGATGCACTCCCCAATAAATTATCTACTGATGCAGATTATAACCTGGTGGCCACATCCAGTTCAGGATTACCGGTAAGCTTTACCGGTAACAACAATGCAGTGGCTACTGTAACAAGTGCCGGTTTAGTAGATTTATTGACAGCAGGCACAGTTGACTTTACGGCTTCACAGGCAGGCGATGCCAATTATAACCCAGCAACGGATGTAACCAGAACGCAGGTGGTGTTAAATGGCAACCTCATTACCCCGGTTATTACTTTCAACGCATTGAGCCCTGTTACCTATGGTGACGCACCATTTGCGCTGGGTGCCACCAGTAACTCACCGGTTGCCATTACCTACACAAGCTCCGACCCAACTGTTGCCTCCATTTCGGGCAGCACCGTAACCATACTTAAAAATGGCACTACTACCATTACAGCTTCGCAGGCTGGTGATGGGGTAACCTATAATGCTGCAGTGGATGTTCCACAAGCATTAACGGTGAATCAAAAAGCATTGACCGTTACTGGTACTGTGGCCAATAATAAAGTATATGACGGCACAACAACAGCTACTATCAATATTACCGCTGCCGCATTAAATGGGGTGGTTGGTACTGACCAGGTGATACTGAACGGTACCAGCGGTACTTTTGCTACAGCCGCTGTGGGTACAGGTATTGCAGTTACGCCAGCCTTTATTGTAACCGGTACAGAAGCAACAAGGTACATACTTACGCAGCCGGCATTAGCGGCTGATATTACCAAAGCCACACAAACCATAACGGGGTTACCGGCTACAGATACAAGAACATACGCTTTAATACCACTTACCTATCAATTGGCAGCTACTGCCAGCTCAGGATTGGCCGTAACTTACACCAGCAGTAACCCATTGGTAGCCACTGTAACCACCAGCGGTTTTGTAACCATTACTGGTGCAGGAACGGCCAATATCACTGCTTCGCAGGCAGGTGATGGCAATTATGAAGCGGCTGCAGATGTGATACAGGTATTAACGGTTAATAAGGCCAACCAGTTTATCACCTTCAGTACACCTGCACCTAAAGTAACTACCGATGCTGATTTTCAATTGACAGCTACTGCCAGTTCTGCATTGGCGGTAACTTATACAAGCAGCAACCCTGCAGTGGCAACGGTAACAAGCACCGGGTTGGTAGATGTTATAGGTGCTGGCACTACTTCCATCACTGTTTCACAGGCGGGTGATGGTAACTTTAACCCCGCTACTGATGTGGTGCGTACCTTGCTGGTAACCAAGCCCATTGTAGCCCATTGGACATTTGAGGCGGTTAGTTTAAGTACACCCGGTGCCACGGTAAATATCTCGGCTGGCACTGCGGTTGCCGATGCAGGGCTGCAAACAGCAGGCTCTGCTTTTACTGGTACTCATGCAAGTGCCGCAACAATCTGGACAACGGGTGCAGGCAACGGCTCAACCAAAGGCGTAGGCTCCGACCGCTGGGCAGTGGGCGACTACTGGCAGTTCTCGGGCAGTACAGCTGGCTACCAGGATATTTCATTGGTATGGGACCAAATCGGCAGCAATACCGGTCCGGGCAACTTTAAAGTGCAGTACAGTACCGATGGTACCAACTTTACTGACTTCAACACATATGCTACACCCAATAATGCAGGTGCCGCTTTAAGCTGGAGTTCAACAACGCCCATATCAACCAGTACGCTCAATTTTGACCTCAGCAGCATTACGGCACTCAATAACGCATCTAATGTATACTTTAGAATTGTTAATAATAATACTACATCTGTAAATGGTGGAACAGTGGCCACGGCCGGTACAAGCAGGCTGGATAACTTTAAAATTACGGCACTGCCTTTAACGGTTACGCCCCCCGTTATTACCAGCAGCCTTACCGCTGCAGCTACCGTGGGTGCTGCATTCAACTACCAAATAGTGGCGGCTGGCGCAACCAGTTTTAGCAGTACTACTGCCTTGCCATTAAATGGCTTCAATTTAAATACCACTACTGGTGAAATTACCGGCACACCCACTAATGCGGGTACCACTACCATTAATTTAACTGCAACCAATGCCGGAGGTTCAGATTCCAAAGACCTGGTAATAACCGTCAACAGCAGTTGTAATACAACCGGCATTGCCGTGCCCACTACAGTTAGCTGCTTTGGCGGCAATAACGGAACAGCCCAGATTACTTTGTCGGGCGCAGGTTTTGGTACATCAGGTACTTACACGGTTGACGGAACCCCTGCGGGTACCTACACCACCAATCCCTTTACAGTAACCGGGCTTACAGCGGGCAGCCATACTGTGGTTACCACCAATGGTCCCTGCTCTTCAAGTCCCATTAGCTTTACCGTAGGCGGCCCTGCATCGGCATTGGTATTAAATGCATCTGTTACGCAGATTGCTGTACCAGGGGGAACCGGCTCAGTAACAGTAACGGCCACTGGCGGAACGGCTCCTTACACTTTTGCCCCGGGTAACCCGCCCACCAGCAATTTGGTGGCTGGGTCGTATACCTATAATGTAACGGATGCAAACGGCTGCACGGCCAGCAGAACAGTTTCAATTTATCTCGAAGTAATTACCGTAACGCCTTTTGTACTGGATGCAACGGCTTACCGTGGTGCTTTTGCACCTGCACCTACCCGCCAATGGACGGAGAGCTGGACAAATTTTGACCCGCAGAATACGGCTTACGGCGCACCAACAGTGACGGTGAATGAGCAAGACAGTATCATCAGCAATACTACCTGGACAAATAACAATGTATATCAATTGAACGGCCTGATATATGTAAGTAACAATGCCACCCTTACTATTGAGCCGGGAACGGTTATACGTGGTAATGCCGGCAATTCATCGCTGATTGTAACCAGGGGCGCCAAACTGAGGGCTGAGGGTACACAGTGCAGCCCGATTGTATTCACCTCCAGCCAGGCCCCGGGTTCAAGAACGCCTGGTGCATGGGGAGGCGTAATTTTGCTGGGTAAAGCCAGGAACAACCAGGGTGCCAATAACAATATTGAAGGGTTGACCAATACCGATGCACGCAATTTTCACGGAGGTACCAATGATGCTGATAACTCGGGTATATTTAAATATGTACGCATTGAGTACAGTGGCTTTGAACTTTCTGCCAATAACGAAATCAACGGACTCACCCTGGGATCTGTTGGAAACGGCACGACGCTTGATTATGTGCAGGTTACCAATGGTAATGATGATGCATTTGAATGGTTTGGAGGCTCAGTAAACGCCAGGCACCTGGTAGCTTACAAAACCAGGGATGATGATTTCGACAGCGACAATGGCTATAGCGGTACCGTGCAATATGCACTGGGCATTAAAGACCCCAATGTTTCTGACTCATCGCAATCAGAAGGGTTTGAAAGCGACAACAGCGCCACCGGTATTGCAGGCCAATTACCCAAAACAAGTGCTAAGTTTTACAACGTAACACAGATAGGCGGGTTCAGGTGCGCCAGCAATGCCGATGCCAGTGGGGTAGCGCCAACGGCCCTGTTCCAGCACAGAAGGGGTGTCCGTGTACGCAGGAATTCCGACCTTAAAATCGTAAACAGTATTTTGATGAACAACTGGAGGGGCCTGTTTATAGACGATGCCATCGTGGCCGGCCAGCTTACACAGCCTACTTCAGCCAATTATAACGAAGATTCCGCTTTGTTCAGGAACAATATCATTGCAGGTGACTTTACCACTATCTGGACAGGTACTACCTACAACGGAACCCAATCATTGGCATTTGAAAATGCGGTTACCCGTTCCATCGGTACCAGTGCTTTGTACGGTAACGACTCGGTAAATACCTGCAGTTTGCTGGTTGACCCCTGGAATGCCAATCCTGCACTGGCAGATTTTCGCCCCAATATTGGTGGTGCCGGTGCGCTGGTTACTAATGGAGCCAATTTATCTACCGGAGCCGACATTACGCCAACTATAGATATTGACAACGCCCTGTTCACACCCAGTCAGGCTTATGATTTTGTAATCAATATCTATGAAAATGGCGGTGGTGCCACAAGCGGTGAAATCACTGTTTCGGTACCCATGCCCTCAGGCTGGACAATCAGCGTTCCCAGCACTACAAGCGGCAACTCTGATGTATTTGGCGGTACGCTCAACGAAAACAGCAACTGGAATTTTGTGGTAGTGTCCAATACAAGTGTTACCATTACCTCTAAGCCCGGAACCATTATTGGTAAAGGCGGCCAGGCGGTAATCGGTTTAAGGGCCACCCGCAAAGCAACCACCAGCAGTGGTACCAATCAGAGCCTGAGTATAACTGTGAGCGGAGGAGGGGATGCAACACCTGGAAATAATTCGAATGTAGCAGGTCTTGGTGCTTCAAACTAAGCAAGTGTTACATGGAAGTTAAGATTTTTTAAAATAGTGAGCAGCCAGCCGGGAACTAAGTACCAGCTGGCTGTTTTTTATTTGACCATGTGTTCACATTCCTCTTTATGCGCTGAATGATTGAACATCAGAAGTGGTACAGGGCATTTGCACACTTGCCGGGCAAGTATCGCCCTAATTTGTAATCCTTTTAAAAAAGCATGTGGAAAACCATATAGATACACTGAATTGCAGTCTTTTTTTCAACATACCCACATTTTTGACCCCCAAATGGGCCAAAAACACAAAAAAACCACCTTTTCAGTTAAAATTGTTTGCTTTTCTCTTTGTCAATTAAAAACTGACCCTTACCTTTGCACTCCAATTCAAAAAAGAGAATTCTAAAGTTCTTATATATATGTCACAAAGAATCAGAATAAAATTACAATCGTTCGACCACAACTTAGTAGATAAATCTGCCGAAAAGATTGTAAAGACTGTACGCAGTACCGGCGCAGTAGTTACAGGGCCTATACCCTTACCTACGCATAAGAAGATTTTTACAGTATTGCGTTCTCCTCACGTTAATAAGAAAGCACGTGAGCAGTTTCAATTGTGTACGCACAAGCGTTTATTGGACATTTACACCAGCAGCAGCCGTACGGTTGACGCTTTAAGCAAACTGGATTTGCCAAGTGGTGTGGATGTTGAAATTAAGGCTTAATGAACCTTCCCGCTGATAAACGGGGCAGGCATTAAGTAAGTTCTTAAAAAGAAAAAATGAACGTCTAAGTACGATACAAACGTACCGCTGGACATAAAATAGATACGATGAGAAGTATTATTGGAAAGAAAATTGGCATGACCAGTATCTTTGATGCAAGTGGTAAGCAAACTGCTGTAACAATCATAGAAGCAGGCCCATGCGTGGTTACACAAAAGAAAACCGTGGAAACAGACGGTTACAATGCACTCCAGATCGGGTTTGGCGACAAAAAAGAAAAACACTCCATTAAAGCCGAAGTAAATCACTTCGCAAAAGCCCAAACCGCACCAAAAAAATCAGTTATAGAAATCCGCGATAGCGAAATGGACAAGAATGTTGGCGACACCATTACTTGTGAAATTTTTACCGAAGGTGAAAGTGTGGCAATTGTTGGCACTACAAAAGGTAAAGGTTTCCAGGGTGTGGTTAAGCGTCATGGATTCAGTGGTGTTGGTGAGGCTTCTCACGGACAGCATGACCGTCAGCGTGCGCCGGGTTCTATCGGTAACTCATCTGATGCAAGCCGTGTATTCAAAGGAATGCGCATGGCAGGCCGTATGGGTGGCGACAGGGTGAAGATGAAAGGACTGAAAGTAGTAAAAATATTTCCGGAAAAAAATTACATATTGGTTAGTGGTTCAGTTCCGGGTCACAATGGTTCAACCGTTTTAATACAGAAGTAACATGCAAGTAGACGTTTTAAACATACAGGGTCAAAAGACCGGAAGAACAATTGAACTGCCGGAAGAAATATTCGGGGTTGAACCAAACGACCACGTAATTTACCTCGCAGTTAAGCAGCACCTCGGTGCACAGCGCCAGGGTACGCACAAGGTTAAAACCCGTGCTGAGGTTCATGGTTCATCTAAAAAGCTGCACAAGCAGAAAGGTACTGGCGGAAGCCGTAAAGGTAATATCCGTAACCCTTTGTACAAGGGTGGTGGTACTATTTTTGGCCCTAAGCCACATGGCTACAATATCAAGCTCAACCGTAAGGTGAAGGACCTGGCTAAAATCAGTGCCCTGGCTTACAAGGCTAAAGAAAATGCTATTGTGGTGCTGGAAGATGTAACGATGGACAAGCCCAAAACACAGCAGTTCACCAGCATCATGAAGAGCCTGAATATTGCGGGTAAAAAAACTTTGTTTGTACTGCCTGAATACAATGACAATGTATACCTCAGCCTGAGGAACGTAAAGTCAGTAAACGGTACTTTGATGAGCGATATGAATACCTACGATATCGTAAATGCAAGTGTGCTGGTATTAACAGAAAGTGCTGCTAAGATTTTCAGTGCCGAAGAAGAAGCGGCTGAAGCATAAATAACAATGGCGGGGTGATGGCCGGCCGCAAAGAGGAAGAGATAAGTGAGACATCGAAGAATCATAAAAAGTTAAATTAATTGACATGAAACTGTCTGACGTTTTAATAAAGCCGATTTTATCAGAAAAAGCCAATAAGCAGGCTGAGAAAGAAAACCGCTATGCTTTTGTGGTGGATAAAAAGGCGAATAAGCTGGAAATTAAAAGGGCCGTAAAGGAATTTTATGGTGTGGATGTGGCAGCAGTGAATACCAGCATCATACCGGGTAAAACAAAGTCGAAGTTTACCAAAGCTGGTTACATATCTGGCCGCAAGCCTGCTAAAAAGAAAGCTGTGGTAACCCTGGCAGAAGGTGATGTAATTGACCTGTACGGTACCGTATAATTATAGTAAAAGAATGGCAGCAACTGCCGCAAAAGTTGATACAACAATAAAAGAGTTTTAAAATGGCATTAAGAAAATACAAACCGACAACAGCCGGTACAAGATGGAGGATAGGAAATGCGTATGCTGAAATTACTACTTCCACACCCGAAAAGAGTTTGCTGGAGCCTGTTAAAAAAACAGGTGGCCGTAACTTCCAGGGCAGAAGGGCTATGCGCTACATAGGTGGCGGTAACAAGCAGATGTACCGTAAGATTGATTTCAAGCGCAACAAAAAAGATATCGAAGGAACAGTTAAAACCATTGAGTACGATCCGAACCGTACTGCTTTTATTGCCCTGATAGCTTATGCTGATGGTGAAAAGCGTTATATACTGGCTCCGCAGGGATTGCAGGTTGGTCAGAAACTGATCAGTGGTGATGCAGTTGCTCCTGAATTGGGTAATGCACTCATGTTCAAAAACATGCCTTTGGGTACCAATGTTCACAACATTGAAATGCAGCCCGGTCAGGGTGGTATCCTGGTACGCAGCGCAGGAACTTCAGCACAATTGAGCAATAAGGAAGAAAAATATGCTATTCTCAAAATGCCAAGTGGTGAGTTGAGGAAGATACTGGTTAACTGTTATGCAACCGTAGGTGTGGTGAGCAACAGCGATCACAACCTTGAGAGCATGGGTAAGGCCGGCCGTAACAGGTGGAAAGGTATCCGCCCACGTACACGTGGTGTGGCGATGAACCCGGTAGATCACCCGATGGGTGGTGGTGAAGGACGTGCTTCTGGTGGTCACCCACGCAGCCGTTCGGGTAAATATGCAAAAGGCGAAATTACACGTACGAGGGGTAAGGGTTCTGATAAGATGATTATCCAGCGCAGGAACGGTAAAAAACTAAGTAAGTAAAATCGATTGGCTGATTAGCTGATATGCTAATGTGCTGATTAAGTTAAAATATCCCTGCTTCAGGGCAGAGAAAATAAACAAGTTTTATAAATACTGGTGGATAATCAGCTAATCAGCTAATCATCACATCAGCAAATTATCAAAAAATGGCTCGTTCAGTAAAAAAAGGTCCTTATGTAGATGCTAAGCTGGAAGTAAAAGTTCTGGCGATAGCAGCAGGTACAGCTAAAAAAGGCGTGCTTAAAACCTGGAGTCGCAGGAGCACCATTACCCCGGATTTTGTGGGTCAGACTTTTGCAGTACACAATGGCAATAAATTTATTCCGGTGTATGTAACAGAATTCATGGTAGGTCACAAGCTGGGTGAATTTGCACCTACCCGCAACTTTAAAGGACACTCAAGCAAGAAAATAGGTTAAGATACAGGGTGAAGTTGACCGGTAAACAGGTAAACCGCACTAAAAATATAATTTAAAATGGAAGCAGTAGCAAAATTGAACAATTACCCCACATCGCCCCGCAAAATGCGTTTACTGGCGGATCTGATTCGTGGAATGAAGGTAGAAAAGGCTTTGGCTGTACTGGAACACAATCCCAAGCATCCTGCTGTACCACTGCGTAAGCTGGTGGTAAGCGCTATCAGCAACTGGAAGGCAAAAAACGAAGGTGGTGATGAAACTTCATTGATTGTAAAAACAATTTTTGTAGATGGTGCAAGGGTGATCAAGCGTATGCGTCCTGCTCCGCAGGGACGTGGCTACAGGGTGCGCAAGCGCAGCAACCACGTTACTGTGATTGTTGATGCAAAAGCAGCAGCAGAATCAAAAACAACTAACAACTAATTTTTTATAAACTATAATGTGGCCTTCCGCAGTTCAGCAGAGAATCACATTAGCACATTAAAATAACATGGGTCAAAAAACAAATCCGATAGGTGCCAGGTTGGGAATCATCCGTGGATGGGACAGTAACTGGTATGGTAGTAAAAAGGATTATGCGGGCAAACTGATTGAAGATCATAAGATCAGGACGTACCTGACTGCACGTATCAGCAAGGGTGGCATAGCCAAAATTGTTATTGAGCGTACACTCAATAAACTGATCATTACCATTCATACATCCAAGCCGGGTATCATTATCGGTAAAGGTGGTGGCGAAGTTGACCGTATTAAGGAAGAGCTGAAGAAGCTGACCGGTAAAGAGGATGTACAGATCAACATTTTTGAAATACGCAGGCCTGAACTGGATGCCAATATTGTAGCAGATACCATTGCACGCCAGCTGGAGAACCGTATCAATTACAAACGTGCCATCAAAATGGCAATTGCTTCAGCCCTCCGTATGGGAGCCGAAGGTATAAAGGTAAAAGTAGGAGGCCGCCTTGGTGGTGCTGAAATTGCCCGCAGCGAAGAAATTAAACAGGGCCGCACACCATTGCACACCCTGCGGATGGATATAGATTATGCAAGCATTTTTGCCCTTACCGTTTATGGTAAAATTGGCATCAAGGTTTGGATTTGTAAAGGTGAGGTGTTAACCAAGCGTGACCTGAACCCGAACATTATTGCAGGCAGCGACAGCAAAGGCGGTGTGGAAAGAAGGGATGACAGGCGTGACGACAGAAGGGGAGGAGACGACAGGAGAGGCGGTGGAGACAGGAGAGGCGGCGGCGGCGGTGGAAACCGTGGCGGCGGCGGAGGAAGAAGGAACTAAATAAATATGACAATGTGCCAATTTGCAAATATGCAAAAGGTACATTCAATTAAAATGATAATTCGTGTTGAGGGGTGCATTGGCACATCAGCACATTAGCAAATTAGCAAATTGTTTTAAAATGTTACAACCAAAAAGATCAAAGCACAGGAAAACGCAGAAAGGCAGAATGAAAGGTGATGCTAAAAGAGGGACCTCGATAGCGTTTGGTACTTTCGGTTTAAAGGCATTGGACAGTGTTTGGCTTACCAGCCGCCAGATAGAAAGTGCCCGCCAGGCCATGACCCGTCACATGAAGCGTGAAGGTAACGTTTGGATACGTGTATTTCCTGATAAGCCCATTACTGCCAAACCTGCAGAGGTACGTATGGGTAAAGGTAAAGGTAACCCAGAAGGATGGGCAGCCATCATCAAGCCAGGCCGTATTTTATTTGAAGCAGATGGTGTTCCGATGCAGACTGCAAAAGAGGCATTTGAACTGGCAGCACAAAAACTGCCCATCTTAACCAAATTTGTGATCCGCAGGGATTATGCTGAGTAAATTGTACAGGTAAAACTGTTCAACATAAAAATTGAATAAAATGAGCAAGAAAGCAGATTTTTTAACAAGTATCAAGGGTATCAATGAAGCTGACCTGAGGGCAAAAATCCAGGAGGATGAAATGCGTCTTAAGAAACTTTCATTTGCCCATGCAATGACGCCGCTTGAAAACCCGGTAAGCATCCGTGGTTTAAGGAAGGACATTGCACGTTTAAAAACTGAATTAAGAAAAAAGGAACTCGGTTTCTAAGAACCATAAACAGAATACAATGGCTGAAAGAAATTTAAGAAAGACGAAACTTGGGGTTGTATCCAGCAATAAGATGGATAAAACCATTACCGTTAAGGTTGAGCGTAAAGTAAAGCATCCGCTCTACGGTAAGTTTTTGAAAAAAACCAACAAGTTTCATGCACACGATGAAAACAACGAGTGCAGCATCGGCGATACCGTTAAAATAATGGAAAGCCGCCCCCTGAGCAAAACAAAGCGCTGGAGGCTGGTGGAAGTAGTTGAAAAAGTTAAATAGTATCAAGTACTGAGTACTTAGTACTAAGTACTTACAAATTTATAAAAATGATTCAGCAAGAAAGCAGATTAAACGTGGCGGATAACAGTGGTGCCAAAGAAGTACTTTGTATCCGGGTATTGGGTAACAGCGGACAGGATTATGCTAAAATAGGCGACAAAATAGTGGTGACTGTTAAGGATGCCATGCCTGCAGGTGGTATTAAAAAAGGTACCGTAAGTAAAGCTGTTATTGTACGTACCAAAAACAAACTGCGCCGTAAAGATGGTTCTTACATCCGCTTTGACGATAATGCAGTAGTGTTATTGAACAATTCAGATGAACCAAGGGGTACACGTATCTTCGGCCCTGTAGCAAGGGAACTGCGTGATAAGGGATACATGAAAATCATCTCCCTGGCACCGGAAGTATTATAACATTAAAAGTAAAAGAATTTGCAAATTGGCATATTTGCAAATTGGCAAATTAAATAACATGAGTACAAGATTTAAGCCCAAGTTTAACATTAAAAAAGGCGACACGGTAGTAGTAATTACCGGAGAGGATAAGGACCTGAAAAAGCCCCGCAAGGTGCTTGAGGTGATAATGGATAAAGGCCGTGTGCTGGTAGAAGGTGCAAACATTGTAACCAAGCATACAAAGCCAAGTGCACAAAACACCAAGGGTGGTATTGTGAAGCAGGAAGCACCTATCGCCATCAGCAATGTTATGCTGTGGGATGCTAAAGCCGGTGCACCAGCCAAGGTAAAGCGCACCAGGGAAAATGGCAAATTAGTTCGTGTATCAAAAAAATCAGGGGAGGTAATTAAATAATGAGTACAGCAACATACACTCCAAGGCTGGCAGACAAGTACACTAAAGAAGTAGTACCTGCCTTAATGAAAAAATTCAGTTACAAAACTGTAATGCAGGCGCCCAGGCTAACCAAGATTTGCTTAAATCGTGGTGTGAACGGTGCGGTTGCAGACAAGAAACTGATTGACATTGCCATTGATGAACTGTCGAACATTACAGGTCAGAAAGCAGTGGCGACCATGTCAAAGAAAGACATTTCAAACTTTAAGCTGCGTAAGAACATGCCGATTGGTGCAAGGGTTACGCTGCGTGGTGTGAAAATGTATGAATTCCTGGACAGGTTTGTATCAGTGTCTCTGCCACGTGTACGTGATTTCAAAGGTGTGAATGATAAGTCTTTTGACGGTCGTGGAAATTACACGATTGGTGTTACAGAGCAAATCATTTTCCCTGAGATTGATATTGACAAGGTGAATAAAATCACCGGACTGGATATCACTTTTGTAACAACAGCAGGTACCAATGAGGAAGCATATGAATTGCTGAAAGAGCTGGGTATGCCGTTTAAAAATATTAAAAAATAAACAAGGTACGAAAAAGGAATAACGGGTATGCAAAATCCGTGATTCACAACCCGTAAATTAAAATTTATTATGGCAAAAAAATCAGTAGAAGCCAGGCAGCGCAAGCGGGAAGCAATGAACGCTAAATATGCCGAGAGAAGGGCAGCGTTAAAAAAAGCAGGTGATTATGCGGCTTTGGATTTACTTCCAAAGAATGCATCTCCTGTAAGGTTGAAAAACCGCTGCCAGTTAACGGGACGCCCCAAGGGATACATGAGGCATTTTGGCCTGTCGAGGGTGATGTTCCGTGAAATGGCTTTGCAGGGTAAAATACCCGGCGTAACCAAAGCAAGCTGGTAAGCTGTACACCGGCAGATACTGCCGGCAGCAGAAATCAATTTTTAAAACTGAATTAATTATAATAACATGGTAACTGATCCCATAGCAGATTTTCTTACAAGAATACGTAATGCCCAGATGGCTAATCACAGGATTGTTGAAATTCCTGCGAGCAATTTGAAAAAGCGCATTACAGAGATCTTGTATGATAAAGGTTATATTTTAAAGTACAAGTTTGAAGATGACAGCAAACAGGGTGTTATCAAGATAGCTTTAAAATACAATGCCGCTACAAAACTGCCAGTTATACAAAGTTTGGAAAGGGTAAGCCGTCCGGGTTTGCGTACCTATGCCAAGCCTGAAGAGTTCAAACGTGTTAAGAACGGTTTGGGTATCGCTATCATTTCTACATCAAAAGGTGTAATGACTGATAAGGAAGCCAAAGCGCAGAATGTGGGTGGTGAGGTTTTGTGCAATATTTACTAAGCAGGCGCTCCGGAAAAGGGGCTGGAATTAAACAATAACAAGCTGCTGATACATTAAGCTGAAACTATACTAAGCTGACCGGTCAGAAGCAGAAACAAAAAAATAAATCATAGTATTATGAGTCGTATAGGTAAAAAACCGGTAGTGATTCCGGCAGGTGTAACCATCACTGTTGGTGCTGATAACGTGGTAACTGTAAAGGGACCCAAAGGACAGCTTACACAGGATGTTGACAGGGATATTAAAGTGGAAGTGAAAGACGGAACACTGGAAGTTGGTCGTCCTACTGACCAGATACGTCACCGTGCAATGCATGGCTTATACCGCTCATTGGTAAGCAATATGGTTAAGGGTGTTACTGACGGGTATGAAAAGAAACTGGAACTGGTGGGTGTGGGTTATAAAGCTGCCAGCCAGGGAAACATACTTGATCTGGCACTGGGTTACTCACACAATATCATTTTTGAAGTACCCAAAGAGCTTAAAGTTACTACTGCCCAGGAAAAAGGTCAAAACCCGACCATCACACTGGAAAGTATCGACAAGCAGCTGCTCGGACAGGTATGTGCAAAAATACGCAGCCTGCGCAAGCCTGAGCCGTACAAGGGTAAGGGTGTTAAGTTTGCAGGTGAAGTACTTCGCAGGAAGGCTGGTAAGTCTGCAGGTAAGTAAGGATGATGTGCTGATTGTATATTGTGATAATGTGCTGATGAGAAAGAAGGGTTTGTTCAGAGGAAAATCATCACATTAGCTAATCATCAAATCAGTAAATTAATAAATTAAATTCCCGGCAGTATCGGGAGAAAAATAAGAACAAGATGATTACTAAACTCAATGCAAGGCAGAACAGAAGGTATGCCATCCGCAAAAAAGTATCAGGTACTGGTACAAAGCCACGCCTGAGTATTTTCAGGAGCAATACTGAAATATATGCTCAGCTGATCAACGACGAAGCTGGTGTAACACTTGCCGCTGCATCATCAAAGCAAAAAGATATAGCAGCACAAAAAGTTACAAAAACAGAAAAGAGCAAGATGGTGGGTGCTGATATTGCCCGTAAGGCAACTGAACTTGGACTTAGCACTGTAGTGTTTGACCGTGGTGGTAATTTATATCATGGCCGTGTAAAGGCTGTAGCTGACGGGGCAAGGGAAGGTGGCCTGCAATTTTAATTCACAAACATTCTAATTAAGAATATAAATGGCAAACGTAATAGTAAATAAAATAAAGGCAGGCGATCTGGAGTTGAAAGACAAGGTTGTATCAATCAACCGTGTGGTAAAAACAACCAAGGGTGGCCGTGCATTCAGCTTTTCTGCTCTTGTTGTAGTAGGTAATGAGGCAGGCGTTGTAGGTCATGGTTTGGGTAAGGCTAAGGAAGTACAGGAAGCCATTACCAAGGGTATTGAAGATGCTAAGAAAAATCTGATTAAAGTACCTGTAATGCATGGTACCATCCCCCACGAACAATGGGCCAAAGAAGGAGCTGCCAAGGTGCTGATAAAGCCCGCTGCACATGGTACTGGTGTAATTGCCGGTGGCAGCATGCGTGCTGTACTTGAAGCCGCTGGTATTACTGACGTGCTGGCAAAGAGCCAGGGTTCTGCCAATCCGCATAACGTGGTAAAAGCAACTTTTAAGGCTTTGGCTACACTGCGTGAGCCGCTTTTAGTAGCAAGAACAAGAGGTATTTCACTTAAAAAAGTATTTAACGGGTAAGTTGGGGTCACATGAAGCCGGTTTGCAATAATTGGCTGTGTACCTGGTAACAGTTTACGTTATTTAAAATATACGACATGAAAAAGTTAAAAATAACACAGGTTAGAAGCATCATCGACAGGTCGGAGCGCCAGAAAAGAACAATGGCAGCACTTGGCTTGAGGAAGATGAATGCTACTGTAGAAGTGGAAGCAACTCCGCAGATACTGGGTATGGTTACAAAAGTACACCACCTGGTGAAAGTGGAAGAAATGGCTTAAAAAACTATCCTGCCGTAAAGCAGGTATTTTTTTTGCTCACTGGTAAGTTAATAATTATTTAATTGCGAGGGGTGATTCCCCGTAAAGTTCAAAATCAATAAAAAAATGAAACTTCATTCTCTAAAGCCTGCAAAAGGCGCAACTCACAAAGAAAAGCGTATCGGCCGTGGTGAGGCAAGTGGTAAAGGTGGTACTTCTACCAAAGGTAACAAAGGTGGACAAAGCCGTGCCGGTTACAAAAGTAAAATGGCTCATGAAGGTGGCCAGATGCCTATACAGCGCCGGATACCTAAGCGTGGATTTAAAAATATCAACCGCATTGACTACAAAGTGTTTAACCTGGGGCAAATTGACCAGATTGCTGAAAAATACGAAATCACCGAATTCAGTCTTCCAAATCTTTATGTAAATGGCCTTATAAGCCAGTTTGACAATGTGAAAGTACTTGGCAACGGCGAAATAAAGGGTAAATACAGCTTTAAGGTGAATGCTATCAGCGAAAAAGCAAAAGTTGCCATTGAGGCCGCCGGAGGTTCTGTAGAGATAGTTAAATAATTTTCCGATATTTGCGGACGCATTATGATGAGACAGTGTTTTTGCGTATCTGTCTTTTAACAATCAGCGTACAACAACATTAAAACCGTTCAAAAAAGTGAAGAAGTTTATTCAAACGCTTAAAAATATCTGGAGCATTGAGGAGCTGCGCAATAAAATAGTGTTTACATTATTGCTGGTTTTCGTTTACCGCCTTGGTTCTCACATTGTGCTACCAGGTGTAGATGCTGCTGCACAGGCACTCAAAGCCTCGGAAAATCCTAAAAGTGGTATTCTTGGAATATTAGACGCTTTTGTGGGTGGCTCTTTTTCAAAGGCCTCCATTTTTGCATTGGGTATTATGCCCTATATCTCTGCTTCTATTTTCATGCAACTGATGACCATACTGGTTCCGCAGATGGCTAAAATTCAGAAAGAAGGTGAAAGTGGCAGAAAAAAAATCAACCAGTGGACCCGTTACCTCACAGTAATTGTTACCGCTTTTCAGGCTGCAGCTTATATAGGCTACCTGAAAAATCCGGGTAATGCTGTTTTACTGCCGGGTTTTGCAAGTTACTTCTGGTTGTCAACCGTAATCATCTTAACAGTAGGTACCCTGTTTGTAATGTGGCTAGGCGAAAAAATCACTGATAAGGGATTGGGCAATGGTACTTCAATCATTATCATGGTGGGTATCCTTGCACGTCTTCCGGAATCATTCGGACAGGAGTGGGTTTCTAAAACAACAAGAGGTGCAGGTGGTGTACTCATCATATTGGTTGAACTGGTATTTCTTATTGCAGTAATACTTGGTTTGATTATGCTGGTTCAGGGCACAAGGCGTGTACCGGTGAGCTATGCCAAGCAACTGGTTGGCAACAGGCAGATAGGCGGGGCCCGTAATTTCCTGCCGCTCAAAGTAAATGCTTCCGGTGTAATGCCAATCATCTTTGCCCAGGCCATATTGTTTCTCCCTACCATTTTTTCGGGCTTTGGTGATGGTGGTTCTACATGGGTAAGGTACTTTACAGATCATACCAATGTTATTTACATGCTGGTTTACTCCATTTGTGTAATCGCATTCACTTTCTTATACACAGCACTTATCTTCAACCCAAAGCAAATGGCTGAAGACCTGAAGCGTAACAACGGGTTCATCCCCGGTGTTAAACCAGGTCAGCCAACTGCAGATTATATCGGTACCATCATGGACAGAATTACGCTTCCAGGTGCGGTATTACTGGCTTTTGTGGGTATTTTGCCTGGCATTGCACAGTTGCTGGGTGTAGGTCAGGGATTCTCAACCTTTTTTGGTGGTACTTCTCTGCTGATTATGGTGGGTGTGGTACTGGATACCCTGCAGCAGATAGAAACACAATTACTGATGCGCCAGTACGACGGTTTGATGAGTGGCGGCCGAATACAGGGAAGGCAGTCAGTAGCCTCAGGTATGTAAGATTTAAACCTCAGATATTTTAGCAAACCCTGGCAGCAGCCGGGGTTTGTTTTTAGTTTTGAGAGATAAAGGGTTTATTTTTGTTATTCATTTTTAGCATAGTATATGGCAATCATTTATAAAACAAAGGCAGAAATAGAATTGATCAGGGAGAGCAGCCTGCTGGTGGGTAAGGCGCTTGCGGAAGTGGCAAAGTTGATAAAGCCCGGTGTGAGTACCCTGGAGCTGGATGGCGTGGCAGAGAAATTTATAACCGCTAACGGGGGCGTGCCTTCCTTTAAAGGTTACAAAGGGTATCCATTTGCCAGCTGTATTTCCGTAAATGATGCGGTGGTGCATGGCTTCCCCGTAAAAACAATATTGAAAGAAGGCGATATGCTCTCAGTAGATATAGGGGTGTACAAAAATGGATTTCATGGTGACAGTGCTTATACATTTGCACTGAAGGGAGCAAGCGATGAAGTACTGCAGTTGATGAAGGTTACCAAGGCATCGCTGTATGCAGGTATAGAAAAAACAGTTTCTGGCTGCCGCACCGGTGATATAGGGTTTGCAGTTCAGGAATTGGCAGAAAGGCAACACGGATATGGTGTGGTAAGGGACCTGGTAGGACATGGTATTGGCCGCAGCCTGCACGAAGACCCCCAGGTGCCTAATTACGGAAAGCGGGGGAGTGGTACCAAGATTATGGAAGGGGCAGTAATTGCCATTGAACCCATGATCAATATGGGTAAGAAAGGTGTTTTTTACGATGAAGATGGATGGACTGTACGTACCACCGATGGCAAACCTGCAGCGCATTACGAGCATACGGTTTGTATTCAAAAAGGCAAGGCGGATATACTATCGTCTTTTGCAGATATTGAAAAGGCTGAGGCTGCAAATGAATTCCTTTGCTCCGGGTATTGATTGTTTTTCACCATTCACTTGTATTGTGCTGTTAGCTACTTTTAAACCAAATGCAAAAAAGGTGTATACAGCTTTGCGGGGAGAGTATACCGAATATAAAACACCGTTTTGCAACCCGGCATTTTTTTGTATTATTACAGCATAACTGGTTGTATGCAGTGTATATCGGCACTACTTCACAATCTATGATATGTAATTGCAAAAAAATACAAGTTGAAAAATCTGCTCATCAGCCTTGCCCTGTGCCTGCCAGCTGCTCAATTATTCTGCCAGGGTACCAGGGGTAATTTTGTTACTTCCGATATTGACCATTTCTGGACGGCTTACAACAAAATAATTACTACCCAAGACAGTGCTCAGCAGTATGACTACCTGAACAGGCTGTTTATAGCAAAAGGAACACCCGGCCTAACAGCCATGATGCAGGCGAAGCGGTATACACTAAAATCTTATATTGACGCTATCAATAAGTATCCTTTATTCTGGAAATCAATACGCAGCAATACCCTTAAAGCTAAAAACTATGCCCGGGAAATTGAACTGGCTGTAAATAAACTGGCCAAAATTTACCCGGTTAAAGCTGCAGAACTTTATTTTACAATAGGCGCCTTGCGGTCTAACGGAACTACCATGAATAACAAAGTGCTGATAGGCAGCGAACTGGCAATGGCAGATGAAAACACTATTGTTGCTGAGTTGGCTGGTGATTTCAGCTATCTGCCTGCATTTTTCAAAAACAACCCGGTAAAGCATATCGTTTTTTTAAATGTGCATGAGTATGTACATACACAGCAAAAAACAGCAGGTGGGTATGATTTGCTTTCGCAATGTTTGTACGAAGGTATAGCCGAATTTGTTCCTGTAGTTGCCATGCAAAAGCCCTCACCAACCCCTGCTGTGGGCTACGGAACAAAAAACAATCAAAAGGTAAAAGCAGTTTTTTCGCAAGAGATGTTTTCGCCCTGGTTTTACAACTGGATATGGAACGATTTTGACAATGAATTTAAGATAAGGGACCTGGGATATTATGTTGGCTATGCTATTGCCGACAAATACTATAAACAGGCTAAAGATAAAAAACTGGCCATTAAAACATTGATTGAACTTGATTATAATAAACCGGATGAGATTGAACAATTTGTAGATGCAACCGGGTATTTTTCGATCCCCGTTAGTCAATTAAAGCAAGCTTACGAAAACAGCCGGCCGGTGGTTACAGGCATCAGGCAATTTAAAAATGGTGCCCGGGATGTAAACCCGGCATTAACCACTATAACGATTGAATTTTCTGAAAAAATGGACAAGCGTTACCGCAGTTTTGAGCTTGGGCCTTTGGGAGAGCCCAATTTATTGCGCCTTAAAAGCTTCGCCGGATTTTCTGAAGACGGAAAGTCTGCAAGTTTTGAGGTTGAGCTGAAACCCATCCAGCAGTACCAGCTGATTTTGGGGGAGGGGTTCCGTACAGAGAGGGCCATTCAGCTAAAACCTTACCTGGTAGATTTTAAGACTGCTGATAAGTAAAGGGAACACCGCAGCTGATAGGTGAATTTTTACAGTAAACTAAGTGAGGTTTTCGCCGTTGGTTGCAGATGCAGGCGGATCAGGTGCTACCAGCTTTGCATGCCGCTCATACCTGTTAAGCCAAAGGCATGATGGCCCCTGCGCTCCAAAAGGCCATTTTGGGCTTCAGAAGTACTTTTTTGTATTTATTTAGTACCAAGCCGGGGTAAATAAGTACTTGCTTGTACTTTGGAAGTACTACGCCGGAGCCTGAAAGTACATTCTGGTACTTTTTTTCTGCGTGGCCGGTGCTAAAAAGTATCTTTTTGTACTTATTTTGAACCAGGCCGGAGACTGTAAACCAGATTGTGTAAACATAGTTTTAGAGCCTGCACCTGGTATTAAAGATAACTAAATATTGATGAAGAATAATTCCCCAGTTTATAATAGCTCCCGTCCAGCTTTTTTCGACATTCACTATTGACAGAAA
>JANMIG010000041.1:0-37393 GCA_031375675.1 Chitinophagales bacterium | reverse complement strand
TTTCTGTCAATAGTGAATGTCGAAAAAAGCTGGACGGGAGCTATTATAAACTGGGGAATTATTCTTCATCAATATTTAGTTATCTTTAATACCAGGTGCAGGCTCTAAAACTATGTTTACACAATCTGGTTTACAGTCTCTCCAAATTATAAAAAAGCCTCAACATCCGGGTTGGGAACCCCGCAATCGGAGCTAAAAACCCGAAAATTCGCGTTAATAGCACAGGCATCGCAGTTCAGAACCTCATCAACGGAGCAAAAAACCTCAAACTCCGGGTTAAAAGCCCCAACGCCTGACTTCGGAACTCCGAAGTTGGAGTAAAAAACCTCAACACCGGAGTTCGAAACCCCATTTTTTACTATTTGCAATAAAAAAAAGTATACTTACAAAATAATTATCATACAAATAAAAAAGCGCCGCCCTGGGGCAGCACTTTTTAACGCACAACTAAAACTGGTTTTTCTATTCCATCTGTTTTTTACGGGTTTTGCCGGGAAAGCGGGCCGAAAGGTCCTGCGCAATGGAGGTAGCCCCATGCACATTGTTGGCCGCTGCCGCTTTAATATGGCCATAAATACCCAGGCCGGCAAGATAGCAATCGCTGCCCGCCATCATTGCAGTATCCTGCATGCTTTGGCATAGCGGGGCCATCAGCTTTAAAATGCTTTCGAGCTGGCGGGTAAGCGCCAGGTCGGTTGTGGCCTCGGGCAGGTTAATGTAGCTGGGCAGCATGGCCGCATCCTGCCCGGCGTACTGCAGGGCTTTTTGTACAAAGGCCAAGGTTTTATCACCCATTTTGGCCATGGCCTGCCTGTCTTTAGCCTCCAGGTTTTGCAATACACCACCCAGCAGGATGTTTATTGCTTTTAAATGGTTTTCTACTTCGGCCACTACCGTATCGCTAAGCGTGGCGCTGATTAAATTCTGTTGCATGTTCTGTGATTTTGAAAATTAAAAAATGAATTAACACTGCTAAAGTAAAATGCCGGGCAAAGCCAAATGGTAGAAATTTCTACGGTTTTTGGTAGAAATTTCTACCATTTACATCAACCCATTGCTGTAGTTTAGCAAAAAAAATCAGGGATGAGGTGGGATAAGTTGTCCAATTATTTTATAGAAACCTGTTATTTTATTCCATTAATGTTTTCAATAGCATTAGCGGTGGTAATAATGGGTTCTATAAAAAGAAAACAATTAGGCATACAAAAATGGTTGGTTTTTCATGCAAGTGCAACAGTTTTACAAGGAATTGCTTTTATTGTAACTTATATTGATGAGATATTTGAGAACGACGCTAGTTGGCAAACCATTTCATATGCAAGTGAATCCATCTTTTTACTGTTTGAACTGGTTTTTTGTACAATATTTATTAAAGCCAGCATTACAAATAAATCATTTAAAAAGGCAATAGCTATTTATACTGGTTTGGTTTTGGTTATTGTGCCAATAATTTTTTTTAGCAACTCAATTAATCCTTATTCTGCTGTTCCTTTATTTATAATAGAAAACATATGCCTTACTATTAGTTGCCTGATGTATTTTATTGATCTTTTCCGCCAGCCACCCACTCGCCACCTGCCGCAGGAGCCTGCTTTTTGGGCCATCAGTGGTATGCTGCTGCTGTTCAGCGCAGGTACTCCACTTTTTTTACTGACCAATGCATTAGACTATAATTTTGCGATAAGCACAGTTTACATTATTAACCATATACTATACTGCCTTTTGTACCTCACATATTTAAAAGCCATCCAATGCAGCTCAACCAGGCCAAAATAGTTGCTCTTATTATAGCCACCACCCTGTTTATACTGCTGCTGGCAGTATTTGTAATAGCCCTGGTGTACAAATACAAAAAGCGGCAGCAGCGGTATGAGGAAGACCTGCTTACCGCCCGGCTGGAAATGCAGGAGCAAACCCTGCAGCATATAGCACGGGAGCTGCACGATAATATAGGTGCCCGGCTTACCCGCAGCAAGCTTACCCTGGCCACGCTGGCCTACCACCAGCCAGATGTGTGCAAAAGCAATGTGGATGGCTGCCTGGAAGAATTAACCACCGTAATGAACGACCTGCGGGCTCTTGGCCAAAGCCTGGATGGGGATTATATTGCCGCCAATGGCCTGCTGGCGGCCCTGCACCAGGAGCTGCTGCGCACCCAAAAAAGCGGCATACAAGCCACCCTGCATATAAGCAGCGATGTGCCCGCCATGAGCGATGTGGCCGAGCTGCTCATCTTTCGCATTGTGCAGGAAGCCGTGCAAAATGTGCTGAAGCATGCCCGGGCCACCAGCGTAAGGGTGGCGGTACACAGCAGCAAAAATACCCTTACTATTACCATTACCGATGATGGCAGCGGCATGCCACCCACCCCTGCAAGGGGCATGGGCATTATTAATATGAAACGCAGGGCGGCCATTATTGGCGGCCAGTTTGCCCTGCAGGCGGCACCGGGCGGCGGCACCACGGCCCGGTTAACAATACCCAACCAGCAATAAAATACATACTTATATGATGCACACAACCATTAAAATAGCCCTGGCCGACGACCAGCTGATGCTTACCGAGGCACTGGCCACCGTAATTAACAGCTTTGATAACTGCAAAGTGCTGTACACCGCTACCAACGGTAAAGAACTGATAGAAAAAATAACCACCAGCCAGCAGGAACCCGATGTACTGATACTTGACCTTGCCATGCCGGTGATGGACGGCTATGAAACTGCTGCCTGGCTGCAGCAAAACAAACCCTCCGTAAAAGTACTGATGCTAACCATGAATGATACAGATGCTGCGCTGGTAAGGCTGCTGCGGTACGGCGTAAAGGGATTTGTAAAAAAAGATGCCCACCCCAATGAGCTGCGGCTGGCCATACATGATATGGCCAATACCGGCTACTATTACAATACCGGCACAGCAGGCAAACTGGCCAACCTGGTGGCCAGGGATGAGATAAACGATATACGCATAAAAGATGCTGACTTTACCGACCAGGAAAAAGAATTGCTCAGGTACTTTTGCTTAGACCTTACCTATAAGCAGATAGCCGAAAAAATGAACATGTCGCCCAGTATGGTAGATAAAATAAGAGGGGCACTTTGCACCAGGTTAGCATTGCGTACCAGGGTGGGCCTTGCCCTGTACGCCATAAAAAGTGGGATTGCCACTGTGTAGTGTAAAAAACCTCAGTACACACAACTTTTCCATAAAGAAAGTGTAGCCTGGATTACCCTCACCGCATTATGCTTTAGAGCTGGCCAGGGAGGGTATTGCAAAGATTAGCAGTAAGATTTTTTATGAAGGCGTTGTTTCTCTATTTTGGATTGACTCGCACCAGGAAGAAAGGGAATACAAGCATCACGATGTTAACTACTCATCTTCTCTGTATTCAATTAAATCGCCGGGCTGGCAGTTGAGCACAGCACAAATAGCATCGAGTGTACTTAACCGGATGGCTTTTGCTTTACCATTTTTTAAAATAGATAAGTTGGAAAGTGTGATACCTACCCGCTCAGAAAGCTCATTCAGTGACATTTTTCGCTTTGCCATCATTACATCCAGGTTGATAATAATTGCCATTTTATACTGTTAAAGCAGCTTCCTTTTCAAGATTTTGACCGTATTTAAAAAGTTTTGAAAGGATGATGAGCCCTATACCGATTGAAAACACCATAAAACTACCACCAGATGTGGGGTTGAAGTGCACCTGACCCTGCACGAAACCTGGATCAGCAGCATCAATAGAAGTAGCCTGGTACAGCATGATTGAGCCAAAATATTTTGCGTACACAAATCCAAGCATAAAATAGATTACCTGGCTGTAAATGATCACACGCCCTATCAGGTTAACCCTTTTGTGCATATTATCTAAAAAATTCATTTGCCTTCTCCAGCTCTGCAGCAGCTTCATTATGTGAAAAGATACAAAAAGATATACAAAAAAGCCTATAAAACTATACAGGGAAAGCATAAAATTCTGCCATTTCGTTTTGCCCTCAACCTGTATTTCCACTGTAGTATCTATCGGTGGCACATGAGCGGTAACTGGTGCTTCAGCAATCATTTGGTTAAGTATTTCATACTCATCCTCGCCACTCCACACTTTTACCATTGGGTGATCACCTGCAGGTATAGGTTCATCAATCCCGGGTGAGGCTATCCACTTAGAAACCACCCATTCTTTTTGGGTACTATCATCCCGCTGAATTGCCTTTCTGATGCTGTCAGTAAAAGTATGTTCCGGAAATTGTTCATTGCTGAATATGTTGATTTGGCTGCGTGCACCTTTTTTACCGTAATGAATAGTAGTATCAGGCACTCGTTGTACAGAAAGTTTTACTGGTATAGTGTAACCCCTTACATGCTCAGGGCCAAACCGAATGCTGCCAAACCGCAGGTTAACCGAAGTAAATTTTACAAGTAATAACAGAACGAATGAAAGGCAACCACCCCAGAACGCTATGCAGGCGAAAACATAGGTAATTTGTACGAGTATTGATTTAGTGCGCATAGACAATTATTTAATGCAAAGTAATGCTATTTTATTGTAATACAATAAATAATTATTCTTTTTTTGATACTTTTAAAAAAACTAACGGCAATAAAATATGCGAATAGCCAGTCAGTATATTACTGAAACTTTGTTTTTTTAAGTCTGGTAGCTTTTACTGCCCTGTTGGCGCTGAGTGATGGCTTTGCGGTTATGCTTCACAAAAAAGAATCATTATGTTTGCCTGGCGAACATCTTACTCGTTGCCCCTCACCACATCAATTTTTCAAGGCATGCAGTAAAGGATTGAAGCAAAGGATTGAAGCAAAGGCAATGATTAAACTTCCCGGGATTGTCCCCGACCCGGAGAGAGAAGGTATACAAGCATCATTATCTTTATTCCCTGTATTCAATTAAATCGCCGGGCTGGCAGTTGAGCACATCACAAATAGCATCGAGTGTACTTAACCGGATGGCTTTTGCTTTCCCCTTTTTTTAATATAGATACGTTAAAACTGTGATACCCATCCCAACCCCACTGCCTGTACCCCAGAACCGGCATGCACAACTGCACAACCAGAGTTAAAAAATCAGTACTTTTGAATTATGGAAGTAAATGACAGCCTGGTGGAGCGGATAGCCCATTTATCCCGCCTGCAGTTTGATGCTGCAGAAAAAGAGTCGGTAAAAAAAGACCTGCAGCGCATGATAAGTTTTGTGGAAAAGCTGGAAGAACTGGACACTACCGGGGTGCAACCACTTTTGCACATGGGCCACAACAGCAATATTTTGCGGGAAGATGAAGTAAAAGGCAGCATCAGCCGGGAAGAAGGATTAAAAAATGCGCCATTACCCGATGAGCAGTTTTTTAAAGTACCTAAGGTGATTAAGAAATAAGTTAATGGTTATGAGTGAGCGCTGTATACGGTTATCTGTCTGCTGTAAACTGAATTAAAAAATATGATTGGAATCATCCACCTGGAAAATATACTGAAGAGCTACTTCCTGGGCAAACAGGAGCTGCAGGTGCTTAAGGGCATCAGCTTAGACATTTACAAAAATGAATACGTAGCGCTGATGGGGCCCAGCGGAAGCGGTAAAAGTACACTGATGAATATTCTTGGCTGTTTAGACAGTCCATCGGGTGGTAAATACATCCTCAACAATAAGGACGTAAGCAGCATGCCCGATAATGATCTTGCTGAAGTGCGGAATAAGGAAATTGGTTTTGTATTTCAGCAGTTTAACCTGCTGCCAAGGCTTACTGCTGCCGAAAATGTGGCGCTGCCCCTTATTTACAGCGGCATTGCTAAAAAAGAGCGCCACCAGCGGGCAATGGAAGTGCTGGAAAAAGTTCAGCTGGCCGACAGGTATCACCACAAACCCAATGAACTCAGTGGCGGACAGATACAAAGGGTGGCCATAGCCAGGGCACTCATCAATAACCCCTCCATTATACTTGCCGATGAACCTACAGGAAACTTAGACAGTAAAACCTCCGCCGAAGTAATGGGTATTTTTGACGAAATACAGGCTGGTGGTAACACCGTAATACTGGTAACCCATGAAGAAGACATTGCAGGCTATGCACACCGTGTGGTGCGCCTGAGGGATGGCGTAGTGGAAAGCGATAACAAGAAGGTGCCGGTGGCCCACCCGCAGGTGTAACAGCAGTTTTACCATCACAGCAGCGGGGTTGGGTATATATGCGGCTCTTTTTCAGTACTTTTAAGCAATCGTAACTAAACCCGTTTAATGAACTCAACTTACAAGCCGCACCTGGCAGAAGTAAAAGCATACTTTTATAATGGTGATACCCACTTAGGTTACCGCAGGTTACTGGATGCTGCTATTGAAACACAGCATCCGGATATTTATGCCGCAACGCTTGGCTTTTGCGACTGGTACGATGCCCGGGCAAATACAAAACCGGCTGACAACAGCGACCTGAATGCCAGCGTAAATGACTTGCTTGATAAGATAGACAAAGTGCCGCTGCCGGTAACTGCTGGCGGCATAAAGCTGCAGGCCGCTGGTATATCTAAAAGATACAGCTCAGGCGCTTTCAGCCTTGCAAAGCTGGATGTGGCACTGCATGCCGGTAAAATAACCGGCCTTGTGGGCGAAAACGGCAATGGTAAAACTACCCTGCTGCGCCTGCTTTACGGCGAGCTGAAGCCCGATACCGGAACAATCAATTATCATATCAGCAATATCCCGGTGCAGCACTCCTTTTATGATGTTAAAACAAGGCTGGCCTTTATACCACAGCGGCCCAATGCCTGGTACGGATCGCTGATGGACAACCTGCAGTTTACGGCTACCCATTTTGGGCAAACAGGCAAAGAAAATTATTTATGGACGGAAATGATTATGGCCAGGATGGGGCTGCGTGCCTTTAGAAACTATACCTGGGGCAGGATATCATCTGGTTATAAAATGAGGTTTGAGCTTGCCCGCACACTGGTAAAAAAGCCCGAACTGCTGCTGCTGGATGAGCCCCTGGCCAACCTGGATGTGCTGGCCCAGCAGGTGATACTGGAAGACCTTAAATACCTGGCCCGCTCGCAAAGCATGCCCATGGGTATTATCCTTAGTTCGCAGCAGCTGTACGAGGTGGAAAAAGTATCGGAAGAAGTAATTTTTTTACAAAAAGGTGTGGCCAGGAGCCAGCAAACCACCCCGCAGCAAAATACAGCACAGGAGGGCCTGGTGCTTGAGCTGGAAACCACTGCCGGCAGGGAAAAGATTCAGCAGGTGTTTGAAGGATACGGACTGCAGAAAATTTCATTTAATGGTGGCGTGTACATCCTTTATTTTGCCGGGGAAGCAGGTATCAGCCAATTGATGAAAAGGATTGGTGAGGCAGAGCTTCCGGTTAAATACCTGCGTGATATATCTGTTTCATCCCGCCGTTTTTTTGATGCATAACCCTTTTATTAAAAATGCAACCGCATGATGTTTAAAAAAATAAATCAGTACCTGCTCACAAAATATCCTTTGTTGTGGAATACAAGGGTGCTGCAGGTGCTGGCAGCCAATGCCCTGGTGCACCTGCTTTTTTTCCTGGGTGGCTATGCCTCCTTAACGGAAGGCAGCTCCATGCAGCGCTATGCATACGAATACTACACCCCGGGGCTCGTGTTTTTTTCGGTACTGTGCAGCTTTGTGGTGCTGGTGCTGTGGCTGGTATTTTACCTGCGCAACAATGCATTCAAATCCTTTTATACCATTGGTAAATGGCACCTGGTAAAAGAGATGCTGATTGTGATGGTGATTGTATTTACTTCCAGCATTTTTTTTGAAAGCTATAATGAAGGGTTCAGGGCAAAAGGGCGCAGCATTACCGGTAGCAGCCAATTGCTTAAAGAAGCCAATACCATCAACCTTGCCATGGCTTTTATTCCTTATTCCAAAGCTGACTATTTTATCCTGCGTACCTGCGACAAGGATAATAAGGGTGCAACCGCTTCTTATTACGATTATGAAAACCTGGACACCTTCAATATCATGATGGCAGCAGCGGATACCGCCATTGGTGAGTTTAATGCAAATAATTACCGGCCCGACAGTATGGGTATTGCAAAGCGGAACGCACTGCGAAAGCCGGGTGCCATCAGCTACCAGCATTACTGCAAAACTTTTATTACACTGGAAGATGAACCCGGCTTTGTGGACAACCCCCAACTGAAAGCCACTGTAAACAGGTGGTTAAAAAACCAGTATACCGACTCTGTAAAGTACATACTTGAAGAATGCCTGAAAGTTTGTAAGAAATATGATGTTGACCTCACCCTGAATACCGCACAACTGGCCGCCATGCCCTTTGAAGACAGTTTGCATACCGTGAATAATCTTGTAAAAACAAGCAGGTACGATGGAGAAAATGTGGAGGGCAAGGCATATATAAGTATTTATGAACTGCAGCAGAGCATGGAATTTGCTGAAAGCTGCCAGCCGGGCAAAGGCAAATTTATGAAGGAGCATTTGCTGCCCAGCCTTTATGCAATGCTCTTTATCAGTATTGTACTCATTTGCTACAGGCGGTTTAGCAAAAAAAGTTTTTTTATCAGCCTGGTGGGCGGCGTTGTTTGGTTTATTTTTTTTGGCATACTGGGTGCGGCTACTGCCAGTGCGGATGTGGTGGGTGTGCTTTTTCTTTTCCTGTTTGTGCTGTTCAGCATTACAGGGCTGGTTCAGCTTAAAAATAAAAGCCAGAAAACCCTTACAGGTGTTTTTCTCAACTGGCATGTATATACCTTTCCGCTGGTGATTCCTGCCATAGCGGGCATTATCATTGCTAATTACGAGCGCCTTTCAAGGTACACCGGCTTTAATCTTAATGTGGTTGACTATTGTACCCTTTATCCTTTCAGCTGCTGGGTAAGCACTCATTTTGAGGAAATTGCCTGGGTAAATTTTGCAGTGTCACTGCTGTACTGCATATTTATTGTTAACAGCATTACCAAAAAATGGCATGTAATGCCCGAAGAGTAAGTTTCTTAAATACTATTCAGCATGAAAAATATTGTATGGTTACTGCTGTTGTTACCAATCTTTGCAGCAGCGCAATACCCGGCTTTACCTGTAAAGGAAACCGACCCTCACAAGGATGAAATCAATAAGGATATAGGCAGGGTGATACTATCATTGTGTACTGATACCAAAATTACTTTAACCGGCAGTTATGAAAGGGAGATTGCCAGGCCACTTACACTGGTGCTGAAAGCAGGGCCGGGCATCGACAGGCAGTATGATTCACTGGATGCCTATGGCGAAAAGCAGTACAGCTGGGTGATTAATGCGGTGGCTACGGCTGAGCTGCGCTGCTATATCGGCCTCAGAAAGCGGACCATGCAGCAAAAAACAGTGAGGAATTTTTCTGGTTTGTATATCTCTGCAGAAGTACTTGTAAAAAGTGGTGCACTTATCCGCATCAGCAATCCTGATACTGACCGCACCGCCGGTTATACCCGTCCCTTTATCAATATCGGTTATCAAAAGCAGGTGAAAAAAACATATTACAGCCTCTTCTTTGGCACCCGTTTCCCCGGAAAGGCTTACAGCAATGCAGTTTCTGGGCTGGATCTACTCCATGGCGGAATAGCTTTGGGCAGGGTTTTTTAACTGTAGTGAGTAAATAGTGAGTATAAAATCAATGTTTGTACATCTGTTACAACCAAACTGTATTTTCTTTGTTACCTTAATTAAATATGCACTGAAGGAATATGGCAATGAAGATATATACAAAAACAGGTGATTTGGGAAAAACGAGTTTGATTGGGGGTACCAAAGTTCCCAAAAACCATCTGCGTATTGAAACTTATGGTACAGTAGATGAGCTGAACTCTTATATTGGTTTGGTAAATGACCACCTGCAGCATCCTGAAACAGCAGTGGTGTTAAAAGAAATACAGGACCGCCTCTTTACTATCGGTTCTTCACTGGCCTGCGATCCTGAAAAAGAGCCGCTGATGAAAATACCTGATTTAAAGGAGGAAGACATTACCCTGCTTGAAAGACAGATTGACCATATGAATGATGAACTGCCCCCCATGAAGTTCTTTGTATTGCCGGGCGGCCATATAGCACTGTCTACCACGCATGTGGCCCGCTGTGTATGCAGGCGTGCAGAGCGCCTTTGTGTAAATATGCAGGAGCATGAACTTTTTGTAGATCCGCTGGTGATTAAATACCTCAACCGCCTGAGCGATTACCTGTTTGTATTGAGCCGTTATGCAGGACTGTTGCTGAATGTGCAGGAAATTCCCTGGAAACCGAGGGTGTGATGGGGTATCGGTTGATTGGTTGATAAGAAATAAAGTGATGGAGCTTTGCCATATATGCTGATTACTTTGTATGGTTCAGCATTGCTGCACAGTTCGATGGCATTACATAAACTGTCCGGTTAATACAAATTTTAAAGTACTCATTTTACGCCCCCAAATAAGTGCGCAGCAGTTTGCACCTGTTGGTGCTTCTCAGCCTGCTGATGGCTTTGTCTTTTATCTGCCTTACTCTTTCTCTTGTAAGGTTAAACTTTTCGCCAATGTCTTCTAAACTCAGCGGGTGATCCACACCAAGCCCGAAAAAGTACCGTACCACTTCTTTCTGCCTTTCTGTAAGCGTGCCCAGTGAGCGGTCAATTTCGGTACGCAATGAGGCCTTTACTTCCAGTTCGCAATCAGTGCTGTCTGCATTGGGGTTACACATCAGGTCCATCAGCGTACCTTCCTCCCCATCGGCCAGCGGCTGGTCCATACTCACATGCCTTGCAGAAAGGCCAAGCGTGGCAGCCACTTCTGCGGTATCAATGTCAAGCAGGGTGGCCAGTTCTTCTGGCGTGGGCTCTCTTTCAAACTCCTGCTCCAGCTGCGAATATGCCTTGCTGATACGATTGGTAAGCCCTACTTTGTTGAGCGGCAGCCTTACAATACGGGATTGCTCGGCCAGTGCCTGCAAAATGCTCTGGCGTATCCACCACACAGCGTAAGAAATAAATTTAAAGCCCCTTGTTTCGTCAAAACGCTGGGCAGCTTTTATCAGGCCAAGGTTCCCTTCGTTGATCAGGTCGGGCAGGGTAAGTCCCTGGTTCTGGTATTGTTTGGCTACAGATACCACAAAACGTAAATTAGATTTTGTTAATTTTTCCAGCGCCTGCTGGTCACCCTGGCGTATGCGGAGCGCCAGCTTTACTTCCTCTTCAGGACTGATAAGTTCCACCTTACCAATCTCCTGCAGGTATTTTTCTAAACTCTGGCTTTCACGGTTAGTGATTGATTTTGAAATCTTGAGTTGACGCATACTCATAAGCCGGTTAATTTATGGGGTTAAGAAATAGCCATTTGTTTTGAGTTAAAGAACTGTTAAAAAAAAACTAATTGTAAGCGTAATTTAGCTAAATACTGATATATAGCCAAAAAAAAAGGTGTAATTAACTGAAATTCAGGAGGTTAAATCATATTGTGTTTAATCATTACGCATAAAAACTTAAACAAAAATAGTTTGCCAAATATTTTGCCACGTCAATTATTTTTTTATAATTGCAGCGTAGTAGTTGAATAAGTAAATTATAACGATGAGTAAGAAAGTTTTATATACGCTGGAGTACCCTGTGAGATGTTCCCCGGGTATATTATACGAGTTTTTAAGTACTCCGGCCGGGTTACAGGAATGGTTTGCAGATAAGGTTGATGAAAGAGATCATGTGTTTAGTTTCAGCTGGAATGGTGGCACACCAGATATGGCAGAAGTGCTGGATAAAGAGGAAGCAAAATTCATACGCTTTCACTGGTCGCACGCCCCCAAAGAAGAGTACTTTGAATTTTCTATAGAGAAATCTGAAATTACCAATCAAACAATTCTGGTTGTAAAGGATTTTGCTGACAAAAAGGAGATAAAAGACCAAAGCCAGCTATGGGAATACCAGATAAAAGACCTTTTTCACCGCCTTGGTAATTAATCTGTAGCTATTTGCAGCATTTTTACAGATGTATCTGTTACAATGCCGGGCATTTCATTCCAACAGGACAGTTCAAATTTTACAGCCAGCTTTACAAAGGCTTTTCCACCAATTATATTATGCAACTGGGGCAGGCTTTGCTGTGCTGCTGAGGTATAATTATCGGCCTCAAAATGGTGGTGCCATTCATTTTCGCTGATACATACAGAATAGCCTGCACCCTGCATCAGTGAGGCGTTTTTGAGTAGATTGGCGGTAAGCATGTTTTTATACCTGCCCGAAAGATGAAGCGTAACAGAAAAGAAATTGCCCCACCAAAAAAAGGTACGGAGGGCAAATACTCCTTCTTTGCTGAAAAAAGCCGGGTAGTCGAGCAGCAGGTAGGGCAGGCCAAGATAGTTTTCGCCCTTGTGTATTTTGGGGTTGCCGGCCACCGCTTCAGCCGGTATGCCGGGCATTGCTGTCACCACCTTCTGCAAACCGGGTACCATGCTGCCAAGCAGGTTGCTCACCTTGTCAATAACCATACGTTTCGTTAAAATCCATTCCTTATTGTGCATCAGTTGCAGTTCCTGCGCCGAAAGGATTATTTTTGCACCATCAGTCATTTACCAAACATACAAAAATCAACCTGCGCAGGTGATTAAAAAATTAGATAAATTAATATTACGCTCATTCATTGGCCCCTTTATAGCCACCTTCTTCATCGCATTTTTTGTGCTGATGATGCAGATACTGTGGAAATATATTGACGACCTGGTGGGCAAGGGGCTCGATTTTGTTACTATCGGGCAATTTGTATGGTATGCAAGTGCTTCCATGCTCACTCTTTCCATGCCCATTGCCATTTTGATTTCCTCCATCATGACTTTTGGTAACCTGGGCGAAAGCTATGAGCTGGTGGCGATAAAATCAGCGGGTATTTCGCTGCTCCGGTTTATGCGCCCGCTGATGTGGGTGGCGGTGTTCCTCTGTGGCATCACTTTTATTTTTGCCAACTATGTAATACCTTTTGCTCAACTCAAGTTTGTAACCCTTTACAATGATATCTTTTACAAAAAACCAGCTTTTGACCTGAAGGAAGGCATTTTTTTTACTCATATCCCCTCTTATGCCATCAAAGTGGGTAAGAAGGACCCTGATGGCAAAACGATCCGCAACGTGCTGATTTACGAACAGGGCGGAAGCCTGCAGGATAACAGCATTGTTGCCGAAAAGGGAATAATGACCCTATCGGCTGATAAAAAATTTCTTGAGTTTAACCTGCAAAACGGTTACCGCTACCAGGAACGTGGCAATGCCGGCGACACTTCTACTGAATTTATCAGGCTTGGCTTTAAAGAGTATAAAAAACTGTTTGATATCAGTGTGTTTAAAATACAAAGCACCAATGATAGCATTTACAGCAAAAATTATAAAATGCTCAGCGTACGGCAGCTGGATAAGTCCCTTGACTCTATCCACAGGCTGAACGACAGTTTTAATGTGCGCATCAATACCGAACTGAAAGGTTATTTGCATTATATCAACGGCAGCGACAGTGCCTGGGCCAAAGCAATACCAAGTGGTAAAAAGTACAAAAGTTTTGATGAGCTGCTGCCAGATTCTGTACGGGTGCAGGTGGAAGACAAGGGAATGAACACCATCAGCAATATAAAAGGGGCCATGCAGTTCAGTGGCAATGAAATCATGAAGCAGGAACAGGATATGCGGTATCATAAAATTGAGTGGCACCGAAAGTTTTCTCTTTCACTGGCCTGCCTGGTATTGTTTTTTATTGGCGCCCCGCTGGGCTCCATTATACGCAAGGGCGGGCTGGGTATGCCGCTGGTGGTGGCCATCATCTTCTTCCTGATATTTCACCTGCTGAATATGTTTGGCGAAAAATTTGTTAAAGAAGATATCGCCTCTCCCTTTTCGGGTATGTGGCTGAGTGTAATGGTACTGGCTCCACTGGGCGTATTTCTTACCTACAAAGCTATGCACGACTCACAGTTGTTCAGCAAAGATTTTTACATACGGATAGGAAACCGGATAAAGCCTTTGCTAAGGCCCGTTGCTGCTAAGCTTTCTGCTAAAAAGAAATAGCTTTTTGTATAATGAGAGTTTACAGTGCTGGATCTCAAATTCCCCGGCAAGATAACAGGCAGCCATGATTGTTGGTCCCGCCAGCTACAGCCAGTACAAGATGCCGAAGTTTAACATGCATTAGTTGATAAGGGTGCATTTCAAGTTGTCGCTGGTGGGTGAGGACACCTACCAGGGCAGTGAGCCGTGGGCGGTGGAGACACCGCCCACAACCAGAAAATAAAGCGACAATTTGAAATGCATCCGTTGATAAAGTAACACGGGGTATCTCATTAAGAAGTTGTAAATTTATGGTGTAATAATTTATTTCATTTTCATCAATCATAATATTTCAGCGCATGAACAAAGCATCATCCCGCCGTAAGTTTATTAAAAATACCGGCATTGCAGGCCTTGGCATTATTGCCGCAGGCTCTATTCTGGAAGCCTGCTCATCTGTACAAAAAACAACCGGCAGCAGCGGCCCTGCTGCTATAAAAACCGGCTTTGACCAGCAGCCGCTGCCATATGCCTATGCGGCATTGGAGCCATGGATAGATACGCAAACAATGGATATACACTATAACAAACATGCTGCAGCTTACACCAAAAACCTTAAGGATGCAGCGCAGGCTGAAAGTGCAGACATGACAAGGCCGCTGGAGGAACTGCTGGCGAAAATTTCAAAATACTCTGCCAAAATGCGCAACAATGGCGGCGGCCATTACAACCATGAGCTTTTCTGGAAATGCATGGCACCCAATGCAGGGGGGCAACCTAAAGGTACCCTGCTGGCAGCAATTGAAAAAAGCTTCAACAGTTTTGATGCCTTTAAAACACAGTTTGGCGATGCAGGTAAAACAAGATTTGGAAGCGGCTGGGCATGGCTGATTGTGAATAAAGATAAAAACCTGCAGATATGCAGCAGCCCCAACCAGGACAATCCCATGATGGACATTGCGGATGTAAAAGGTTTTCCATTGCTTGGGCTCGATGTGTGGGAGCATGCTTATTACCTTAAATACCAGAACAAAAGGGCTGATTATATTGACAACTTCTGGAAGCTGGTCAACTGGGATTATGTACAGCAGCGCTTTCAAAGCATTCCTGCATAAGCCATAGAATATTGCATGTTTTATACCCGGTACGGGCAGGATCAAAATCTTCAGAATGAAGCAACTCTTTATTTTTATTGTGGCTTTGGCAGGCACTTTACTGCTTGTAGTACTGATGAGGGATCAGGGTAAGCCATTGATTACCTGCAATACGCCACAGGGTATTTTAAACCTTGAGTTTGCATCCACACCAGCACTGGCACAAACAGTTTTGGATGAATGGAAAACAGGAACATGCCCCGGCACCACTAATGTAAAAACAGCTGCAGCTAACACAAAACTTGATTTTGTATTCATCGCTTTTTATGTACTGTTCTTCTATATGTCGTCACTGATACTGAGCCAGAGCCTGCCGGGTATGGCGGGCGGTACAGGAGCCCTTTTAAAATGGGGTATTATTGCGGCAGGCATGCTGGATGTGGCAGAAAACCTGCTCATGCTCAATACACTCAACGGCAATATCACCGTAAATGGCACTTATTGCACCAGTCTTTTCGCTACAATCAAATTTGCCATTGTACTTGGGTGTTTCCTGTACCTGCTGATGGGGGTATTGTGGCTGCTGTTCAGCAAAAAAGCAAAGTTGGTGGTTCAACGATAAGATTTGCAAAAATGCCTGTTCAACTTTTACAAAAGCGGCCATTTACTGCGTCCTGCTTCTTATGCAATCGTTTAAGGTCAATACCCGTGATTGTACCGGCAGTAGTAGCAAACAGTTTTTAGAATTAGGGGTCAATAGTATCATAATCAGCCAAAATATATTATTTTTTATCTATTTTGGCTGATTATCTTAATAATCAGCCAAAATTTACTAATTTAGTGCAAAATTGGCTGATTATGGCACCAATCAATTCACTAATAGGCAGAAAGAAGGAAAGGGCACAGCTTACTGCAATTTGCAACAGCTCCAAATCGGAGTTTGTAGCCGTTTATGGCCGCCGAAGGGTAGGTAAAACTTTTTTAATCCGTGAGTTCTTCAATTACCGGTTCAGCTTTGAGTTAACAGGAATGTCCAATACAGGTACGCGTCAACAACTGTATAATTTTCATACCGAACTTTTAAAGCAGTCAGATTTGGTATTTGAAAAAGCACCTGCTCATTGGCTGGAAGCTTTTCAACGGCTGATTGCTCATTTAGAGCAGTTGGATAAAGATGCTAAAAAAATTATTTTTTTTGATGAGATGCCCTGGCTGGATACCAGGGAAGCTGATTTTATAACAGGGCTTGAGCATTTCTGGAACAGTTGGGCCACCAGCAGGAAAGATATCATACTGATCGCCTGCGGTTCTGCAGCATCGTGGATTGTGAATGACCTGATTAATAATACCGGGGGGCTGCACAACAGGATAACCCGTCAGTTGAAAATTGAACCTTTTACTTTGGGCGAAGCTGAAGCCATGCTTTTGCAGAAAAATGCAGCGTTCAGCAGGTACCAGGTAATACAATTGTACATGGCTTTGGGCGGCATACCGGTATATTTAGATGCAGTACAGCCCGGTTTGAGTGCAGCACAAAATATACAGCAATTGTTTTTTGATAAGGCAGCACCGCTTAAAAACGAGTTTTCCAACCTTTACCGGTCCTTGTTCAAAAAGTATGAGGTGTATGAAAAAGTGGTGGAAGTGCTGTCTGCCAAAACGATGGGATTCCAGCGCACTGAATTGGCAAAGCACCCTAAACTGTCGTCGGGCGGTACGCTTACAAAGGTACTTAACGACCTGGAGCAATGTGGTTTTATCACGGCTTATACTGATTTGTACAATAAACAAAAAAACACTTTGTACAGGTTGTCGGATTATTATACAGCTTTTTATTTCCGCTTTATACAAAGTGGTATATACAGGGGTGAGCATGCCTGGATGGCGCTGCTGGACAATCCTCTGTACAGGGCATGGCAAGGCTTTGCTTTTGAACAGGTATGTATCGATCATGTGCCGCAAATAAAAAAAGCCCTTGGCATCAGCGGTATAATGAGCAGTCATGTATCCTGGAATGGAACCAGTGGAAGTAAAAAGGCACAGATTGACCTGCTGATTGACCGGCGTGATGAAGTGATAAACATCTGCGAAGCAAAATTTTCAATTAATCCTTTTTCAATAAGCAAGGATTATGCTGAAAAGCTGCGTGAAAAAATTGGTGTATTCAAAACAGCAACTAATACAAAAAAGTCGGTCTTTCTCACTTTTATCACTACTTACGGTATAGAAAAAAACCAATATGCGTTGCAGCTGGTGCAGAATGAAGTAACAATGGATTCTTTATTTGATGATGGGTTCACAGGCACTGTTCAGGCGATAGCAGAAAGAGCAGGCAGTAACAGTGAGATGCAATGGCCTGAAATATCAGCAGCCGGCTACAACACGGGCTGGAGTGTATGGAATAAAATCCAGTATGTGTTAAAATCAAGCCCAATGCCCATAAAAGCTGGTACAATCTGTGATGCAATATGCAGGCTTGATGCGATAGAAGCCGGGTCTCCCAATGCAAGAAAACTATGCCTGAATATTAATGCTGTGCTGCATCAAAAACACAAAACGGGTTTGATCGATGGCCGGGAAATTGTACGCAGCAAGTCCGGTGGAGGCTTTTTATACGCAATAACAGAAACAGAATAGTTTTTTAACCCGGGCCGCAACTTTTCAACACTGTTACCGACTTGTCAATTTTTGAATTACATGAAAGCATTACCCATCCAAAGCAGCTGTCACTTCATACGCAAACGCTTCCAGCGAGGGATCCCTGGCACCCATCAGCAGCAAAATATCACCCGGCTCAAGTACCTTACCCAATGCAGCCGGCAGGTCTTTCCTGTCTTCCACAAAAAAAGCCTGCTTACCCTTTCTTTGTATGTCGGTAATCAGGTCGCCGGCAGAAATATCTTTTACGGCTGTGCCGCCAGCATAAAATATTTCACTCATCCATACCTGGTCGTCTTTGCGCAATACATCGCTTATCTCCTGCACAAAATCATTCCGCAAAAATCTTGTTGGGCCATAACCATGCGGCTGAAACCAGGCCACAATCCTTTTAGCAAGTGGCTGCAATGCCCTGATGGCAGCAGCAATTTTAACCGGGTTATGGGCATAGTCGTCGTAAATGGCCACTCCGTTTTTAACTCCCAGCAATTGCATGCGCCGGTATATGCCGCCGTAAGATGCCAACGCTGCAGCACACTGCTCCAGTGTGGCACCTGCAATATGCGCTGCTGCACAGGCCGCTGCCGCATTCTCCATATTATAGGCACCCAGTACCGGCACTTCAAAAGCGGTGTTGTTAATCATAAAACGGATGGAAGAACTGGTTTGCTCAAACTGGTGCATCCTGTACCCCACACCTTCATCATACCCAAAATCATTAGCAGCATTTTGTGAATATACTGCCGCAGCTGCATGGCTGGCATTTACAATGAGGGTTTGCTGTACATTTTTTTTAAAAGTGGCAAAAATTTCTTCCAGCTCAGCCATTTCCTTGTGGTCTTTGTCCAGGTTCAGTATGATGCCCACTTCGGGGTTGTATTTTACCAATGTGCCATCACTTTCATCGGCTTCTATCACCAGCCATTCACCCTTGCCGGCATAAGCATTACCAATCTTGCCCAACTTTTGCAGGCTCACCAATCCTGCACCCGAAATGATGGATGCCTCCAGTCCATTTTCGTGGAGTATATGAAACAGCATGGCGCTTGTGGTACTTTTGCCCGATGTACCCGATACGGCAATGGTTTTTTTGGTTGCAGTAATGGCTTTCAGCATATCAGCCCGGTGCAGTATGGCTATGCCCAGGTCTTTTGCTTTTTTATACTCTGCCACAGTATCTTCAATAGCCGTGGAAACAACCACTGCATCCAGTGCTGCATGTATACCGCTGCCATCCTGGGGGTAGCAGGTAATACCCTCTGCTTCCAGTTGCTGCCTTACTGTTGCTGTATTTCCTTTGGAAAATTCCCTGTCGCTGCCCGACACAATATGCCCTGTTCCGGAAAGATACTGGGCAATAGCGCTCATACCGGTACCAGCAACCCCGATAAAATGTATATTTTTTGCTGTGCTCAGATTCATTTTTCAAAACTAATGAATTAACTTCCTGCATTAAATAATATTATGTACAAAATTTATTGCAGCCAGGCAGTACTTTTTATAAGCATGTGGTGGGCTGGTAGCTGTTCAAAACAACATTATACATTCACAGGATGAAATCTTTACGGGTACTGTTACCTGTTTTTTTATTTGCAAGCCTCCACTGCGCCGCACAAAATATCCGGCGCATCAGTTATGTTATTGATTCACTGCTGGCGCATCATACTGTAAGCGCCAGCATACTGATAGCAAGCGACAGCAAAATCATCCTTGAAAAAAATGTTGGTTTTGCCAGTATTACCAATGCCAGACCCCTTCAAAAGAGCAATGTTTTTTTTACAGGACAGCTATCCATGCAGTTTACAGCTTACGGCATCATGCTGCTAAAGCATAAGGGGCTCCTTTCGTATGACAGCAGCGTACAGGCCTATCTTCCTGAGTTTCCTTATGCCGGCATCACCATCCGCCACCTGCTTACCCATACATCAGGCCTGCCCGGGGTGACAAAGATGCTGCCCGCCAATAATGATACGGCAGTGGATTGTAATAACCAGCTGTTGCTCAAGCGGCTTACTGCTGTCAAACCCCCGCTGCTGTCACAGCCGGGCAGCATGTTTGAGTTCAGCACAGCTGGCTATGAACTGCTGGCGCTTGCTATTGAACGTATTACCGGAAAATCCTATCACAGTTACATGCACAAGGCTGTTTTCCGTGCTGCAAAAATGTTCAGTACCAGTGCGGAGCAAAGCAACAGTATTGAAAAAGTAAAAAATATACGGCTCGCTTACGGACATGTATTTGACAGCACACAGCAATCGTTTATTGAAGTACACCTGGAGCCGGCTACGCAGCAAAAAGCCTGCAGCGATGAATTGTATGGCAGCAATTCTGTAATCAGCAGCGTGTTCGACCTGTTTATGTGGCACAGAGTGCTCAGCCGCAATTTATTATTACCTGCCGCAGAACAGCAGGAAGCATTTACTGCTTATACCTCCAATGGCCTGCTGCCCAAAACAAAAAACGGGAAAGAAATCAATTACGGCTTTGGATGTGCCATTGGTGCGGATGATATAATGGGAGAGATATTATTTCACAACGGCAGCAATAACGGGTATACCAGTTACTATTACCGTTTCCCCGACAAGAAATTATGCTTTGTATTTTTATCGAATGCCGAAACACCGGCCAATGCCTACCTGCGCACAAGAATACTCGATCTGCTGAAAGAGTAATTACCAGTATTCACCAAGCTGTTCCATTGAAGGAAGGTCGTCCAGCTCAGACAATACTCCATCCCTGCTGCCAAAGGCCATGGTAAAACTCCCGTTGGTAATCACCATAAAGGGTACCCGCAGGATGATATTGTAGCGCAGCACCTGCTGCAGTACCTTTTCATCAAGTTGTACGTTCATTTCCTTGCACTCTGCCAGCAGCAGTGGCCTGCCGCCCGGGTTGAACAATACAATATCAAATCTTTTCTTCAACTCACCCAATGTTACTTCCCTTTCTACGGCAAGCAATGAAGCCGGGTATTTTTTTACCTGTATCATGTATTGCAAAAAATTCTGCCGCACCCACTCCTCGGGCGTAAGTACTACCCAGCGCCTGCGCACTTCATCAAAAATCAATTCAATGTTGTGCTCCTTTTTTATTTTCGGTTGATATGGCGGGTATTTGATAGCGATCATTGCTGTAAAGGTAAGGCAGTTTCAAATTGCTGTTGCCCCGCATATGAACTTATGCTAAATTGATAAAAGCCCTGTTAAAAAGGCTTTTTTTAATTATATTGCGCTATTTACATATTAAAAAAGAAAGAATGAAGACAAAAAGCGAAATAGTAAACAACTGGCTGCCGAGGTATACAGGCGAAAAATTAGAGAATTTCGGGAAGTATATCCTGCTGACGAATTTTTTTAACTATGTAGAAATGTTTGCACAGTGGAACGGCGTAGAAGTAGTGGGACGGGACAGGCCCATGCAATGTGCTACAGCCAGCAATATCACCATTATTAATTTTGGAATGGGCAGCCCTACGGCAGCTACCGTAATGGACCTGCTTACAGCCATATCACCCAAGGGTGTATTGTTTTTGGGCAAATGCGGTGGCTTAAAAAAACGTCACAATATAGGCGACCTTATACTGCCCATTGCGGCCATGCGGGGTGAGGGTACTTCCAACGACTATTTCCCGGAGATTGTACCGGCACTTCCTTCGTTCATGCTGCAGAAAGCCATTTCCACCACCATACGTGACTATGAAGTGGATTATTGGACAGGTACCGTGTACACCACCAACAGGCGGGTATGGGAGCATGACGAGGAATTTAAAGCATACCTGGAAAAAATAAGGGCATATGCCATTGATATGGAAACGGCCACAATTTTTTCTGTTGGATTTTATAACCGCATACCATCGGGCGCCCTGCTGCTGGTGAGTGACCAGCCTATGACTCCCGAAGGTGTAAAAACAGAGGAAAGCGACAAAAAAGTAACCAGCGGCTTTGTGGAAAGGCACCTGAAAATAGGTATTGATTCATTAAAGCAACTGATTAATAATGGTGCCACCGTACGCCATCTTAAATTTTAAAACCGGCAATTGCTTGTAAATATGCCGGCGCCACTTTTAGATATTAAAAACCTCATCATCAATTTTACCAGTGATGGTGAAACTGCAGCTGCCGTAAAAAACAGTTCGTTTACGGTGGAGGCCGGACAGATTGTGGCGGTTGTGGGTGAGTCCGGCTCGGGAAAATCAGTCACTTCACTGTCTGTATTGCAACTGCTGCCGGTACAGGCTGTGGTAAAGGGGCAATTGCTTTTTTGCAAAAACGGGCAGGATGCAATTGATTTGACAAAATGCAGCCCGGCTGAAATGAATGCCATCCGGGGCAGCGATATTGCCATGATCTTCCAGGAACCGATGACATCGCTGAACCCCGTATTTACCTGCGGGCAACAGGTGATGGAATCTCTGCAGCTGCACAAAAAAATGAGCAAAGCTGCAGCAAGGCATAAAACAATTGAACTTTTTGAAAAAGTAAAACTGCCTAACCCGGAAACAATGATCAACCGTTATCCCCACCAGTTGAGCGGAGGACAAAAACAGCGGGTGATGATTGCCATGGCTATGAGCTGTAACCCCCGTTTGCTGATTGCGGATGAACCTACTACGGCGCTGGATGTAACCGTTCAAAAAACCATACTGGAACTGATAAAGGAATTGCAGCAGCAAAACAATATGGGTGTAATTCTTATCACCCACGACCTTGGTGTGGTGGCGGATGTGGCCGATAAGATTGTGGTGATGTACAAAGGCGAAATTGTGGAGCAGGGTACTGCCCGTGAGGTAATGCTGCATCCGCAGCATAATTATACTAAAGCATTACTGGCTTGCAGGCCGGCCAATCATCCCAAAGGGAAAAGACTACCTGTTATCAGCGATTTTACAGAAGGGGTAAGAAATGATGAGCCACAACATGCTGCATATGTAAACAACGTCTCTACTGAGGCAGCCGTGCACCCCTCCCCCATTTTAAGTGTACAGCAGCTTTCTGTTGAATTTAGCAGCCGCAGGCCCTTATTCGGTAAACAGCCGCCCGCCTTTAAAGCAGTGAATGACGTGAGCTTTACAGTGGCAAAAGGAGAAACTGTGGGCCTGGTGGGCGAAAGTGGCTGTGGTAAAACCACACTCGGCCGTGCCCTGCTGCAATTGGTGCAACCAACCAGCGGAAAGATCATTTTGAATGGCGAAGATATCAGCAGGCTGCCCCCCGCAAAAATGCGCAGCCTCAGAAAGGACCTGCAGATTGTTTTCCAGGATCCATATGGTTCACTCAACCCCCGCATTACCATTGGCAGCGCCATTATGGAACCGCTGAAAGTACATGGCCTGCTTGATACCCGGCAGCAGCGGCGTGATAAAGTGATGGAACTATTACAGAAAGTAAGCCTTGACACCAGCCATTTTAACCGCTATCCGCACCAGTTCAGCGGCGGACAGCGCCAGCGGATTTGCATCGCCAGGGCCCTTGCACTCAATCCTGCTTTTTTGATTTTTGATGAAAGCGTTTCGGCGCTTGATGTAAGCGTTCAGGCGCAGGTGCTCAACCTTATTAACGATCTTAAATCCATGTTTGGCTTTACTGCAATCTTTATTTCTCACGACCTGTCCGTAGTGCGCTACATCAGCAACCGCATTCTGGTTATGAGTAAGGGGCAGATCGTGGAATCTGGTGATGCAGAAGAAGTTTATAACAATCCCCAAAATCCCTACACCAAAACACTGATTGAAGCCATACCTGGTAAAGCACTTGCCGTATCGTACTAATTATTATACCCACCCTGGCGGTAGGATTCATTATAATTTCCCCCGTAGTTAAAAAAATTGATGCCGCTTTTAAAAAAACCGAACAGCATCCTTTTCAGTATTTTATCAAACTGTTCCTGCTGCGGTTCATCTGCTTTCAGCTTTTTATCAGTCATACCGGCCAACCGGGTATTGGTATTTACTTTTGCAGTATCAAGGGGTTGCAGGCCACTCAGCCCGATTTTCCAGTCATCCTCCTTCTTTATACGGTATTTAAAAAAGTAAACATTACCAATGCTGTCATTGCAGGTAATTGTTTGTTTTCCCAGTAAAACCACAGAGTCTGGTTTCTCAATATTTCTTTCTCCAATCATACAGCTCCTGGCCATATCTGCCTGGTTCAGGTATTTAGCCGGAAATTTATCCAGCCTTTTGGCCTGCTCAAGCTGGTTGTATAAGTGTGCCCGCAGGTTATCCTTTTTGGCAAGATTCTCCACGATGCTGTCGGGTACATTCTTTTTATTGCGCAGGAGCAAAACCGCTGCTGTCATGCGTACACCGTCATCCTTCGATTGCAGCAGCTTGTCAAAAAACCTGGGCACACCCGGTTGCTGGTCAAAAAACGGCATCAGTAAAATGGCGTACTGCTCCAGGTTGCCTGCATCGCTGCTGCTGTAGCGGTTGTACCGAAATGTTTCCACCACCGGATTTTCCTTTTCCTTACTTTCTTCCTCCATGCGCTTCTCGTCTCTGCCCTGCAGTTTTTTCAGCTCTATCCTGGCATCAAAGCTCAGTTTTGAAAAATACTGATCATAATCCTTCGCCTGTACATAACCGCTATCTACCAGTGTTACCAGCAGGGATATGATATTGTCCTTGTAATCATCCAGCGAAGTGAGCTGCAGGATATCAGGGTACAGCGTCCTAGCAAGTTGTAAGGTGTCTCCAAGGTTGCTGAAAATGCCCTCATAATCATAGCTCTCCTCAAAAACCGGCGGATCCTGCAAAAGCAGTTCTTTCAGCAGTTTAAAGGAAGCTGCCGTTTTATGACGGGCAAGCGCCTGGATGATCTCTTTGCCGAAGAGACTGGTGTCGGCGGTTTGCACATAGAGCTGGCCCAGGTAATTCACCACCACCGGCTTGATGGTATCCCTGATATACCCCAGTTCAGCAATCAGTTTTGTTTTAGTATCATAATAATTCTTATCAGATGCCCTTAACCTGTTAATGGCAGCCATGATCAGCGGGGCACCTTTTTCGCCATAATAGATATTGGCGATGGATTTTTGGGCCTGCTCATGGGTGGCACTGTCTTTACTGAAAAGGTTGTCAAAAAAATCAGTGAGCTTATTGCTGAAGAGTGATTTCGACGTGTCTTTTACTTCCGGCTTAACAGTAGCCATAAAATTTCCAATGAAACTCCCGGGGGGATTAAGTGTGTCGCCCATGGTGGCCATGCTGTACACATAATTTCCTTTTACAAATACGGTACGGATAATATTCCGGGAAGAGCCTGTATCTCTCAGCTGAACGCTGTAACCGGAAGTGCCGTCCGGCAATTGTATTGCATCCTTTTTATACAGTGTCATACCTGATTTACTGTAAAACTCATCCACTTCATCTTTCCAGAAACTGGCAGTGTCTTTTGGAAAATAATATTTGGGATATTCCCGCATGCTGATGCCAACCATTTCACCGGTGGAATCATGCTGAAAAAGGCCGTTGCTGGCTTTCTTCCAGTAACTATAACCATAGGAATAGCCATTGTTGTTCTCTGCATTCATTTTTGCCTGTTCAATCAGGCTCCGGTAGCTTTCGTCCATCCGAAGAAAAACAGGTGTATTTACACTGAAGCGCATGAATGTATCTGTGTACTGTTTTGAAGGACCATACTGGTAAGGCGTAAATTTGAATGATTTAAAAAAACTGCTGCAATCAGTTTTACTGCTGCTGCGTACAGCAAGCACATAATAATGCGGCCCCTTAATGATATACCTTGCAGTAACCTCACTGCTGTCTTTCATTTTTTCCTTTACATCCAGGCAGGGGTATCCATTGCAAATGCTGTAACTGCGCTGCAGCTGCCTGCTGAAAAAATCTGGCGACCGGAAGGACTCTTCAATCATGGCCAGGTCAAAGGAATCCTTTTCAAGAAACCTGAAGTTATACAGGCTTTTTTTAAGAATAAGGTATGCATCACCGGTAGCCTTGTCTTTTGCATTGTATTCCCAGCGTCCGATTCCGTCATAACTTCTTTCATTGAGGTATTCACCTGGTTGCTGCGGAAGTGATACCGAAAAGCCGCCATGTGCAGGTGAAAAAGTCACCGGCTGGCTGCCTGCTGCCTTTAATTTGATGGAGCTGAAAAAAAGTTCAGCCTCCGGGCCTTTTGTATAACTTTCCTTACCTGCCATTTTAAATATGATTACCTCCGAAGGGGTTACAAATATGTGGTAACGCTGTATATCGCCGGTACGGTTTTTATTGACTATATCATATCCCTGATACCCATTGTTCACTACAGTTTTTTTCGATAAAATCTTGCCTGGTATGTTTTCATACAAAAGGCTGTCAATTTTTTTCAACACATCATTTTCGGTTTTACCCAGGAATGCTGCATTTGTTTTTACCCTTGTTACCAGGTAGTAAGCACCATTGCTCATATCGGAATACTGCCTTCTGTCGAAAGCCTGGTATTCTCCGTTCATTTTGTACAGGATGCCGGGTGTAGCCACGCTGTAAAAGCCGTCTTCAGACAGTTTTTCGGTAAATTTTACGGGTGATTTTAATTTATCAATGGCCTCTTTTTGTGCTGCATCCCTGTTGGTCATTTTTATGGGCCTCAGCCGGTAACCCATTTTGCGGAGCAGTTCGATAACGCCTTTTTTACCGGGAAGATGTGCTGCACCTACACCCACAAACAGGGAGTTTTTTTTAAGGATGGTATCAATGGAACTGGCCTGTATCTCATTGCGCTTGTATAAAAACTTTTCCCTGAAAGCCATTGACCGTTCCATCATCAGGTCGAGTGAATCCATCAGGTCGAGGTCGCCGCTGCGGTAAGCATCCTGTACTTTTTCCATAATGGCGTAGGCTGACTCTCCATCCGTATCCATATCCTTCTTCTTTTTCTCTTTGGCCATATCACTGTAGGCTTCCACCATTATCTTTTCTGCCTCGAAATAATCCTCCACACCTGTGGCACGCTTACCCAGTTTTTTGCCTGTTTGAAATATATAGAGATCAAGGAAGGTATTTTCTTCAAAATCCTCCTGTGCCTTATAACTGCGGTACAACAGGCTGTTTACAATCGTGGGTTCTGTGCTTAATGCAGCTTTTAATTCATCTTCAAACTTATTGAGCCGGAAGGAGTTTTCGTTCAGGAAACCACCTGTGGGGCCTTCTGTAAACTTTTCGTAGGCGTCCTTCATCCTGTCCATCGTTACCATTTGCGCCTGCCAGGTATCGGGATTCAGTTCCAGTGCCACAGCATCCACACTTTTTATAGCATGATAGAATGAATCACTCAGGTGAAATACCAGTTTGCTGCTTACATGCATCGTTCCAAAAAGGTAGGAAGGTTTGGTTAAGCCATTGCCTGTTATTTCCCACAGCAGGCTGGGATACTGAGCTTTTTTCTCTTTCTGGCTGAATACATTGCCGGAAGCCGTTACTGCAAAAATCAACACACAAAGTATCCTTTTAAGGTACATATTGTTTTATTTAAATGACTGGTACTGTATAAAGATGCAAATAAGTGCGGAATTGGCAAAGAAACGTGGATGTTTTAACGATACATTTTGAGAAATACTTCATGAGGCTGGCTTTTAAGTTACAGGATGGGTAAAAGTTCAAAGTTGAAAGTTCAAGGTTCAAGGTTGAAAGTTCAAGGCTCAAGGTTGAAAGTTCAAAGTTGGGTATATGATATTGCAAACTGATCTCCTTAATACAATTATGGCAACAGCAGCTTATCAGGCACCCAGCAATTCCCTGAGCCTTGCAGCTACTTTTACGGCATCCGGCAGCATGGCCTGCTCCAGTATAACGTTCATGGGTACAGCAGGCAGGTTGAGTGCGCCAAGTACTTCCACCGGGGCATCCAGGAAGCGGAAGCAGGCTTTTGAAATGCGTCCCGACAGTGCTTCGGCAAAGGAATTGTTTTGCTGCTCCTCGGTAAGCACCAGGCATTTGCCATGCTTCTTCACTGTTTCAAAAATCAGTTCCTCATCCAGGGGGAACAACGTACGCAGGTCGATTATTTCCACCTGATCCGGAAAATTTTTTGCTGCTGCTTTTGCCCAGTAAACACCCATGCCATAGGTAATGATGCAGCAGGTTTCCCCGAAATCAATTTTTTCTGCCGATGCTTCCCGCACCACCCTGCCCTTGCCCAGCGGGATGATATAATCCTCAGCAGGCTCAGCACATCTTGCTTCTTCAGTGCCCGGCACTTTGCTCCAGTACAGCCCCTTGTGTTCCAGCATCACCACAGGGTTAGGGTCAAGAAAGGCTGCTTTCATCAACCCCTTCATATCTGCTGCATTGGAAGGATAAACTATTTTGATGCCCTTGATGGTGAGCAAGGTACTTTCCACGCAACCACTGTGGTAGGGCCCGCCGCCACCGTATGCGCCTGTTGGCACCCGTATAAGCGTTTGTACGGGAAATTTCCCGCAGCTGAGGTAGCAGCTTTTACTTATTTCGGTTACCAATTGATTCAAACCTGGATAAATATAATCAGCAAACTGTACTTCTACAATAGGTTTAAGCCCCACCGCACTCATACCCACGGTACTGCCAATGATATAGGCTTCCTGTATGGCGGTATTGAATACCCGGTGGTCGCCAAACTGCTCTGCCAGTGTAGCAGCTTCACGGAAAACGCCCCCCAGCCTGCGGCCCACGTCCTGCCCGTACAACACGGCTTCGGGATATTGCTCCATTATTTCCCGGATGGCAAAAAGAGCAGCATCCACCATCATTACCTTCTCCCTGCCGGCAGGCTGGCGTACGCCCAACTCCCGGGTTACGGGTGTGGGCGCAAACACATGATCGCAAACAGTGGCGGCATCCGGCTCGACAGCAGCCCTGGCTTTTGCAAAATCGCTGGCAACCAGGGCTGCAGCTTCTGATTCTATTTGTACCAATTGCTCATTGGTAATACCCATTTCTACCAGTGTTGCCCTCAGTTTGGGACCGGGGTCATCAGCAAAATGGTTGCGCAGGTCTTCTTCCGTTCTGTAAAATTCTTTGCGTACCCCGCTGGTATGATGCCCAAGCAATGGAACAGTAGCATGTACCAGTACCGGGTGGCGGTTTTTCCGTACGTCTTCCACAACCTTTTTCATGGCTGTATAAGCAATTGAAAAATCACTGCCGTTGATGCTGACAGCGCTGACACCTTTAAAACCCTGCATATATTCCGCCGCATTCGTGGTACGGGCCTCGGCTGCACTTACGCTGATGCCCCAATTATTATCCTGTACCAGGTAGATAATGGGCAATTTTTTTAAAGCGGCAAACTGCAGTGCTTCACTCACCTCACCTTCTGTTACACTGGCATCGCCCAGGGAGCAAACCACAACCGGCAGCTCATTACCAGCGCCTGTTTTGAGTTGCTGCGGATAATGATGTTCCAGGTAAGCTATACCCTGCGCAATACCTGTGGTGGGTATCACCTGCATGCCTGTAGCACTGCTCTGGTGTATGATACCGGGCTTATCACTGCCCCTGTAATTGGGGTGCGAATAGTATTCTCTGCCGCCGGTAAAGATATCGCTGCCTTTGGCCAGCAACTGGAGCATGAGCTGGTAAGGTTCAAAGCCAAGGCCCAGTAAAATGCTCTCATCCCGGTAATAGGGGCTTACATAATCGCAGGGCAGCAATTGAAAGGCTGTGGCAAGCTGAATGGCTTCGTGACCCCTGCTGGTGGAGTGAACGTATTTGCAAACGGACCTGTTGGCTTCATAAGTATCAGCCATGCTTTTGGCCATGCACATCAGGCGCCATGCTTTTAATAAGATTTCCGGGGCAATTGTCGTCATTGAGGCCCGAAATTAGTAAATAGCTGATGAAACAAAAAACCATCCCTGTAATGAGATGGTTTTTGTACTGTTTTTATTGCTAAGCAGTTTATTTAATATCCATGGAGAGCAGACTTTGCTCTTCAATAAAACCTTCCAGCTCATCACCAACCACACATTCACCCACGCCGGCTGGTGTGCCGGTAAAGATGAGGTCGCCAATATTCAGCGAAAAATAATTGGAGATATGGGCTACAATAGAATCAAAGTTGAATACCATTTCTCCGGAATTGCCCTGCTGCACCAGTTCTTTATTTTTGTACAGGCAAAAATTGATGTTCTTTTTATTGAGACCGGGGGTAATATCCATGAATTTACCCACAGCGGCAGAGTTGTCAAAGGCTTTTGCCTTTTCCCATGGCAGTCCCTTTTTCTTCAGCTCATCCTGCAGGTCACGGGCAGTAAAATCAATACCAACCGTAATGCCGTTGTAATAATTCTGGGCAAATCGCTCCTGGATGTACTTGCCATTTTTGGATACCCGAAGCACCAGTTCGCATTCATAATGCAGCTCATTGGTAAATTCAGGATAATAAAAGGGCGTATGGCTTTGCAGCAGTGCGCTCTTTGGCTTCATAAAAATTACCGGCTCATCCGGCACCTCATTGCCAAGTTCTTTGGCATGGTCTGCGTAATTTCGTCCTATACAAATTATCTTCATAGCAAAGGAAGTTTTTTAATGACCTTCCATAGTTTTATTAACGAAAGTAAAGAAATACGGTAAGAAAAACAATAATCTGCCCACTTATTCGTTGCCAAGGTTCAGTACAAGGGTATTTATTGTGTTCATTGTCCGTTCGAGTCCCAAAGATGCAAAAAGTTCTATTGCTTCCACGCTTTTTTCTATCTTATATTTTACCAGTTTTTCTTCCTCCTTCCGCCATTTGCCCAAAACATAGTCTGCCTGCATACCCCTGGGGAAATTATTACCGATGCCGAAACGCAATTTGGGATACTTATCTGTACCCATGGTGGCTTCAATGTCTTTTAACCCATTGTGTCCGGCATGGGTGCCGCTGCCCCGTAAACGCAGTTTTTCCAGCGGCAGTGCCAGGTCGTCCACCACGGTAAGTGTATTTTCCAGTGCTACTTTTTCCTTTTCTAACCAGTAGCGGAAGGCCCTGCCGCTCAGGTTCATAAAGGTAGTGGGGCACACACACACAAACTGCTTGCCCTTCCAGCTGCATTCAGCCACATAAGCCAGCCTGTCAACCCTGAAGCTGCCGCCATGCTTAGCCGCAAAAGCATGCACCACATCAAACCCGATATTATGCCGGGTACCGGCGTATTCATTGCCCACATTGCCCAATCCAACAATTAAAAACTTGCTCATAAACCGCTAAGATAAATAATATGGGGTAAATGGGGGTGGCAGGGGGCAGTGGACGGTGGACAGTAGGAGTACATTCCAGAAAAACATTTACTCAAATTATTTACCCTGCTTTAACCTTTCAAATGTTTGCCGTTCACTATCATACATTTTTCTTGCTTCTTTCTGTATGGATGCCAGGTTATTTTTCTTTGGTTCTTCAAAAACAAATACAGAGTCAAGTTTTACATAATACAGTTTGATGCCCCTGCATTTTTTTTCAGTTATATACTCATAAATAAAATCGGGCAATCCCCTGTTATTGCATTTACAATCAAGAAAATTTGACAATTCCGAATGCTTGTGAAAACCCTTGTTATATTTTAACCGTTTATCGCCTAAATTATTGTTATCGGCTGTTACAATATGATATTTGTCCTTTGCTTCTCTCCATGTATAGCCATGCATAAATGCTTTGCAACTGAAAAGGGAAGCTAAAATGGTGAAGAATATTATTTTTTTTAAATCAGGAATCATAGCTATTTTTTTTGGGACAGTAAGATTAATACATTGAGTGAAAGGAATTAACTTGTTTCATGGAATATGAGTTAAACAGAAACGTTCTGTTGCTTGCCGTTACCATCAGCGATGCCGAAAAAAGCCAGCACTTCCTTATAATACAATACTCTTAATTCCCAAATGTTGAAAATTAAGAAAAGTACTAAAAGGATAAGCCCGAATATAGCCGGAATTTCTGCAACCTTTCTTCCGAATAATTTAAATACAGGAGGCCCCCCATCCTTTAGAAAAAGTACAATAAATATACACAATAAAATAACAGCTAACCGGGTAAGAAAAATTGCCCACCACCTTGCTGTTCTGCTGCCACGTAATAGCCCTCTTCCGATAAAAAACTCTATTGCGCCAAAATTGATTTTTGGCCTGCTGCCTGATAATGAGACAAGCATTTCAAAAATTGCTAAAATGCCAAAAAAAATCGAGAGCCAGGCGACTATTTTTAAGGGTCGGGGTATTTTGATTTTTTCTTTCATGTAGCATACAATTATAAATCTCCTATGCCAGCGTACCTGATTTTTTTATATTTCGAAAACTAAAGCTAAGGAATTATAGGTGACAAAAATCCACAGACCAACGCCACATATCATCAAAAAATCTCAACCCTCAACCTCACTTTCAACTGTCCCCTGCCCACTGTCCCCTGCTCACATAAATCCCCCCAGCAACTGCTGCAAATCGGCATCTGTTTTCACCAGCACGTCCCTTGGTTTACTGCCCTGGCCGGGGCCTACTACGCCAGCAGCTTCTAATTGGTCCATTAACCTGCCGGCACGGTTGTAGCCCAGCTTCATGCGGCGCTGGAGTAGTGAAGTGCTGCCTATCTGGCTGGTTACAATCAGTCGGGCCGCATCTTCAAACAAAGCATCTTTATCGTTCAGGTCAAAATCTTTTCCTTCCATTTCCTTTTCATCCACATACTCCGGCAGTAAAAATGCCTGCGGATAGCCCCGCTGGTCGCCGATAAAATCAACGATCTTATCCACTTCAGGTGTGTCTACAAAAGCACATTGCAGGCGTACCAGTTCACCGTTGTAGCTGATGAGCATGTCACCCTTGCCAATCAGTTGCTCGGCACCGCCCACATCCAGAATGGTGCGGCTGTCAATCTTACTGCTCACTTTAAAAGCAATACGTGCCGGGAAGTTGGCCTTGATGGTACCGGTAATGATGTTTACACTGGGGCGTTGCGTGGCAATAATCAGGTGAATGCCAATGGCACGGGCCAGTTGGGCCAGGCGGGCAATGGGCATTTCCACTTCCTTGCCAGCCGTCATTATCAGGTCGGCAAACTCATCCACCACCAGCACAATAAAGGGCAGGTACTGGTGTCCCTTTTCGGGGTTGAGTTTACGGGCTACAAATTTTTCGTTATACTCCCTTATATTGCGGCAACCGGCTTCTTTCAGCAGGTCGTACCGGTTATCCATTTCAATACACATGGCATTGAGGGTATGAATCACTTTTTTGGTATCGGTGATGATGGCTTCTTCCTCACCCGGCAGCTTGGCTAAGAAATGTTTTTCGATGGTGCGGTAAATACTCAGCTCCACTTTTTTAGGATCTACCAGTACAAACTTTAATTGCGAGGGATGTTTTTTGTACAGCAGCGACACCAGTATGGCATTGAGCCCTACTGATTTACCCTGACCCGTGGCACCGGCCATCAGCAAGTGCGGCATACTGGCCAGGTCAACGATAAAGTTTTCATTGTCAATTTTTTTACCAATGGCAATGGGTAGAGAAAAACTATTATTTTGAAATTTTTCAGAAGCCAGCATGGTCTTCATGCTCACCAGTGTTTTCTTTACATTGGGTACTTCAATACCAATGGTGCCCTTGCCGGGGATAGGTGCTATGATGCGTATGCCCAGTGCTGCGAGGCTGAGTGCAATATCATCTTCCAGGTTTTTGATACGGCTGATGCGTACACCTGCCGCCGGTACAATTTCGTACAGGGTAACGGTGGGGCCTACAGTAGCCGAAATTTTTTGTATGGTAATATCGTAGTTCTTGAGTGTGTTGATGATCTGGTTCTTATTGGCTTCCAGCTCTGCCGGGTCCTGCACAATTTTTTCGCTGCCATGGCTTTCTAAAAGACTGAGTAATGGATACTTGTAGTCCCTAAGGTCAAGGATGGGATCATAAGGTTCTTTGACAGGCAATTTTGCAGCCACAATATCATCGGGCTCATCCACAGGGTCGGGTACCGTTTTTATCTCCAGCGGCAGCGGTATATCCTCATTTTTTTGTATTGTTTTTTTAGGTTGCACCGGCGGAATCACAACTTCTTCCGGCTCTTCAGGAGCAAGGTCTTCCACAACTACAGCAGGTTGTGTTACCGGCTTTTCAATATGTATCAGCGGGGTATCCACGGTTTCCTTTTCAATTACCTGCAGTTCATGGTTCAGCAGCGGATTATCCTGTGGAGGAATGACCAGCAACACCGGGTCTCCGGTCATTGTATTGCCATTTACAACTGGCTTGCCGGTAATGGCAGTTTCAACTGCTTCAACTTCCGGCTCTTTGCTATCATTGTTTATCACGTTGTCATCAACGGTGTTTTCAAACCCGGCAGCTGGGATTGTTTTTTCTTTTACAACAGGCATTTTAAATACCGGGTTAAAACGCCAGATGATATAAGCCAGCACAGCCACACCCAAAACGCCCAGGGTGCCCACTTTGCCAATCCGCTGGTACATCCAGTTTTTTACCAGGTCACCTGCCGCACCGCCCCAGGCAAATTCATTTGCCCCGCCTGTGCCCATCATTACACTGGCAGCCACACTAAGGATCACTAATCCAACAATGACATATTTAATATTTTTCGCAACTGAAAATACTTTTTTACCAAATAGCAGGTTAATACCGGTAATAAAAAAGAAGGTACAGATAAGATAAGCAGCTATACCAAAACCTTTGTAAATAAAAAAATGTGAAATAAATGCACCGAAAGTGCCCAGCAGGTTGCTTACCTTTTCGCCATTACCCCACAATAAACCATAACCCGGCCTGAACACTTTATCCTGGTCTTCCTGCCAGGTAAAAAGGTAAGAAGTAAATGCGATGAACAATAGTGCAGCAAGCAGTAACATGATGCTGCCTGCAATTTTATGGGTACGTTCATCCCTGAGCAACTGCTTTACTTCAACAGTTTCTTCCTTCTCTGTTTTCAGTTCCTGCTTTTCAACAGGCTTCTTTTTATCAGATTTAAGTTTATTGGCCATGTTCAACAAAGATATATAAAACCAATCAGGCTGATACAGGCAGCTATTGCAAATTTTTAACTTTACAGGTGGTGGCTTGCCGACATATTTCCTTACCCGCTTTTTGCCCGCTGCTTTCTGCTTATGCAGGCTGCGGCAGGTTTGCAAGATGCCGGACAAGCTTTTTTCGGGCCAATATCAGCAATTTTATGTAGGTTTGAACCAAACATGCTTATCGTGAAAAGGTTACTCTGGCTGGCTGCTTTTTTAACGTTGTGTGCTGCTGCTCAATCCCAAACAGGGGTTGACAGTACTGTAGTGGATGTGGCACAGGTAAATGATTCGGCCCTTGTGCTGAAAAAGACGCTGCTGTTTATTGACAGCAATAAAATTGCCTCTCCGGAAAACCTCTTGCAACAGCCGTTTATTTCGCTGTACAGTTTCCCAAAAAGAAGAAGTATTCCCGCAGGGATTGTACCTAAAACGATATACCTGCAGTATCATTTAACCAACCCGGGAAGCGCCGCAAAAACATTTTATGTATTTCCCGGCCAGCTATTTACAGCAATAAAGGTATACAGGAAGCAACCGGATGGAGCACTATTGGTGCTGGAACAAAAAGATTCGCCGGAGGGGTACAGCAGGGTAACAATGGAGGCTGGTGAAAGCGGTACCTATATCCAGCAGCTTACTTTTTGCAAAAATCCAAAAAACTACCTGCTTCCACAGGTCATCAATGCAGATTACCTGGATAACTATGAAAAAATAAGTTACAACGATGAGATGATACTGCGCATCAATGGTTTTGTACTGAGCGGGGTACTGCTGATGATGATCATGTTTATGGCGGCCAATTTTTGGCTGAGTAAGAAAAAGGAGTTTTTATATAACTGCCTGTACTCTGTTTGTATGTTTGGCCTCATATTTCTTTACCCGCTTTTGCTGCGTACACCGGGTGGCTTTTTCACTTTCTTTATCGGCTATTTTGATTTCTTTTTGATGGTAACAGGCACCATCTTTTACATTGCTTTTACACGTAAGTTCCTGAATACAAAAACGCAATATCCGCTGCTGGAAAAAATATTCAGGATGGAAGAACTGGCCCTGTTTTTTGTACTGCTTGCCTTTTCTTACCTGCACTTTTTTACTGACATGTTCTGGCTGGAAAACGGGCTTGAGAATTGCATGAAAGTGATTACCCTGGCATTGGGAATAGTGTATATCGTTATTGCGATGAAGCAGCACAACCGCCTGATGAATTACCTGGCCATGGGTAATGCAGTGCTGATACTGTTTGGCTGTATTTCACTTTCCATGATATGGTACAAGGGAAAAAAATACAGCATTTTTACATCAGCCTATTTTTATTACAGCATGGGCATTGTATTTGAGATCATTTTTTTCATACTGGGTCTTACTTATAAAAACAGGAAAGAACTGATTGCCACCACACAGGAAGGTGAAGCCATGAAACTGGAAGCGGAGAAAAAAGAATTTGAGGCAAAGCTGGCAGTAATAAAGGCGCAACAGGAAGAGCGGAACCGCATCAGTGCAGATATGCATGATGACCTTGGGTCGGGTATGACGGCCATACGATTGTACAGCGAACTTGCTAAAAAGAAGATCAACGTGGCAGAAGTGCCGGAGGTGGATAAAATATCTTCCTTTGCCAATGAACTGCTGAATAAGATGAATGCCATCATCTGGACGATGAGCAGCAGTAACGACAGCCTGGGTAACCTGATTGCTTATATACGGAGTTATACACTCGAGTATTTCGAAAATACAGGCATCGACTGCCGGTTTACGATACCAGAGCAAATTCCCCCAATAGAAGTGGGTGGAGAAAAGAGGCGCAATATATTTTTAACAGTGAAGGAAACGCTGAACAATATCCTCAAGCATTCTGGAGCGGTAAAAGTGCATATTGAATTCAGAATGGTGGAAAACGGCCTGGTGTTAATGATACACGATAATGGCAGGGGCATTGATCTTGATAATGTAAGGGAATTTGGTAATGGATTAAAAAATATGAAGAAGCGCATGGAAAGCAGTGGCTGCAGCTTTAATATTGAAAATAACGGAGGTACAATGGTTACCTTAAACTGCAACCTTTAGTGTTTATCTTTAGCAGCTGCCATAAATAAGCATACCCACCCGGCAATAAAACAAGCACCACCCGCTGGGGTTACAGCACCTAACCAGCTGTACCGGGCAGTGAGGCAGGCAAGAAGGTAAAGGGATCCGCAAAAAATGATGATGCCGGCTATGAACAGCCGTCCGGCCCAAAGCAGGTATTTTGCTGTAAATTGCTGGTACAGCATACCTGTTGCCAGCAGTGCAAAAACATGGTAAGCCTGGTAGCGAACACCGGTTTCGTATACGGCAAGTGCATCAGCAGTAAGTATTTTTTTAAGTGCATGTGCCCCAAATGCGCCCATGGCAACTGTTAATGCTCCCAGCAATGCTGCCGTTCTTACAAATATCCTGTTCATCAGGCAAAAATAGGCTGTATGAGCATATAACTCATACAACCTTTGCGTTTTTTAAGCAGATTCATCCATCGGTTATACCAAATTGAATTATTTAGCAGACCAAAATAAGTCTGAAAATATATAATTATATCCGCAAATGCTTTTCACATCGGTGCTGGTTAATGTTTTAGAAATAGTGAACACAAATTCCTGGAGTTCTGGAATTGTGTTG
>JANMIG010000037.1:0-6023 GCA_031375675.1 Chitinophagales bacterium | reverse complement strand
TTTCTGTCAATAGTGAATGTCGAAAAAAGCTGGACGGGAGCTATTATAAACTGGGGAATTATTCTTCATCAATATTTAGTTATCTTTAATACCAGGTGCAGGCTCTAAAACTATGTTTACACAATCTGGTTTACAGTCTCTTCATACAATTGCTGTGTTGATTTATACAGGCCCCGTGTTGATGCATACAGCGACAAACTGCATGTACTTAGCAGCAGTATGAATGCATACAAGGGCAATTTGTATACATATAGCGGCTGTGTGCATTCATACAGCCCTTATTTGTATGCACACAGCGGTTGTGTTAATGCATATTGCGGCAATGTTTATTCATATAGCAGCAATATGAGTGAGATTTACCGTTTTTGTATCAGCAAACTTTAACATCCTGTTAATCATTTCTGGTCATTTGACCAGTTTTTTGAATCGAAAAATTCCTTATAAAACGCACGCTATCAATGCTTTAACAATTTTTTAGCAGCCGAAATTTGGAAAGGGGGTACAGGCCAGCGTTATATTTGTTTCAGTTGCTATAAAACCAGCAATCCAAATAGTATGAAACAAAAAAATCAGGTGTACTCAACCTGCAGGGTTTAACCGTACCAGACAAAATCGAAAAAGCCAGGGGTTTTATCAAGGCCATTACCGGCAATGCCAACTTTCCCACTCCCGGCGAATTGTTAGTGAAAACAGGTGCTATGGCCGACAAATTACAAAACTCCTACACAGACGCCCTTGAAGCAAGGGGCATTTCAGTTACCAAAACGGCCATTATGAACCAGGATGAAACTGCCTTTGACAGTGAGGTAACAGCCCTGGGCCGTTATGTGGAAGTGGAATGCAAGGGAGATGAAGCCAAAATTAAAAGCGCCGGCATGGACATTAAAGCGGCGGCCGCACCCATCGGCACACCACAAAGACCCGAAAGTATAAAAGCTACTGAAGGGCTTAAAAATGGCAGTGTTGACCTTAAATGGAAAAGTGTAAGAGGTGCCCGCAGTTATGTGGTGCGTATTACAGCTACCATTGCTGCCAATGACAGTTGGAAGCAGGTACTGGTGGTAACAAAGGCCGCTGCCACTATCGAAAGTTTAGTGAGTGGTACACAATACTGGTTCCAGGTAGCAGCAGTTGGTGCTGCCGGCCAGGGGCCGTGGAGTGACCCTGCTACTAAGGTGGCTCCGTAAAAATAAACGGGTATTAAAAAGGGCGGCTGAGAGGCCGCCTTTTTGTGTTATATGCATAGGGTTTTATTGGGCGTTGTTTTACTTACTGGTTGCAATGGCTAACATTCCTCCAATTTCAGCAGGTTGTCATCAGGTGTAGCATCCGGCTTGGTTTTTACATATTTAGTTCCCTTTGCTGTTTCAGCCGGAATAAGGTCTGCTGTGTTACCTTTGCCGTCTGTTACATAAGCTCTGTTGCCTGAAACGCTTATCCAATCGTACATTTCAATCCTAGTCTTTCTTCCTGTGGCACCTGTGCTTTCGTTTTTCCAGCCCAGTTCACTAATCGCAGTGTGTGGGTTTTCATGATTGCCTGAATCTTTTCTAATGCAGGTGATTCTGATTGACATAATTAATTGTTTAAAAGTTAAAACGGCTCTTTATTAAGCCAGTACAAATATAGGCTGCATGAAAAGCCGAAAAAACCTGTGAAAGTGTAGAAAAAAACTGTATTGTTAATCCCTGTTATTATTTATCCCACACCACCCTGAAGCCGATGTAGGGTTTGCGGGCTGCTGGATCTTCGCTGCTGCGATAAGTGATGCGAAGCTGGTTGTCTGCAGGGTCGGGTTTTACATGACTTGCATAGTGGCCGCCACGTACTACCTTTTGGCCGCTGCTGCTGTCTGTGTTTTGCGGGTTGGTTTGTGCAATAGATGAGTAAGGAGCATACCAGTCGGCACACCATTCTGCGGCATTGCCGCTCATATCATGTAAGTTTAGTTTGCCTCCACATTTTTGAGCTACCGGGTGGGCTTTACCGGCTGAATTGGTTTCGTAATAGCCTGCTTTATTAATGTTATTTCCTCCGCTGTACCTGTCAGTTATATTTCCGTTTTTAAAGGCCGCATATTCCCATTCTAGTTCAGTTGGTAAACGACCACCCACCCATTTGCAATAATCAACTGCTTCCTGCCAGGTAATATTTACTACGGGGCAATCTTCTGTAAAAGTATAGCCGGGCGCTACAGGCATAGACAAGTGCATACTATCGCAATACTTGCGGTACTGGCTAATAGTTACTTCAGTGGAACTGATAACAAATGCCTTTACCATTGCGGTATGCGCAGGCATATCCACTGCCCTGCCACTGTGTGCACCCATAATAAAACTGCCGCCGGGCAATGCTATTTTTTCGTTTTTATGCGGCAGGCAAATGATGGAGATACCATAAACAGCCAGCATAGCCGCTGTGCCGGCAATAGTAATCCATCCCCACGGAATGCGGATTAATATTTTCCTGAGGTGCAGCAAAGCTGTACTGTAGTTATCGTTTGCAAAAAAAGAGCGATATGGTTTATATGTATCATCTGTCTGAATAGCTATACTGCTTTTACCCAGCAATTTTTTTGCATCTGATGCTATCTGTTCGGAGTTGTGATTCCATGTTAAAAAATGTAAATCTCCCAGCTCCGGTTTGCCTAACTCTTTTACATTACCTATCACCACAGGCAGCATATACACAGCAGGTGCTTCCTGAATAACACGCCGCTGCATAGCAGTATACTCAATTTTAGTGAATGGCTTATCAAAGTAGTGCTTAGATAAAAGGACGATGGCGTAGCGTGCCTCCTGCTCATAAATTTTTGCCAGGTGTTTCGCAAGGTCTCTACCCCACCCCTTATCAGTATGATTGGGATAGTAATATACTTTTGTAATACCCTGCGCCTTCAACGCAATTTCTAATAAATGTGCAATGGCCCTGTCCTCCTCCGCAAAGGAAAGAGCTATATCGTATTTGTAGTTACTACTCATTGTTTATGTATATCTATAAAGTTGTGTCCGTTTTTGAAACAACAGTTCCCTCATTCAGCAGCACCCACTCCCTACCATCTGCTGTTGCAAAGCTGCTATACCCTGCCCGGCATTGGCGCATACGCATTCGCAATGCCTGTATAGCATTTATAAATCCTTCCTGCTTTGCGGCCCTGTACACATACCGGGAACAACTTTCCTTAAACAGGCAGCAGTGCCTTTTGCCTGCCGGAATACACCAGTATAGCCGGATACACAAAAGCAATACATAACGCATAGCTAAGGCTTACTAAATACCAATACTTTCACTGTTGTTAGTGTACCCGGCTGCGCACCCACACCAAAACAGCCTTTATCACCTGCTATGTGGGTTTCCACACTTTCCATCTGCTGGTACTGCCATCCATCAGCAGCATGGCTTTCAATTTCAGTTTGTAACTGGCTGGCAACTATGCCTGCATCGCGGTTCTGGCCTACACTTGCTGTAAATGGGATTACTTTGTACTGCATTGTTATTTATTTTAATTTATTAACTACTGAATTATACCGCTTTAAAAGAAACGTTAAATGGCTCAATTATCATTTACTTTTATCTTCTCCTTAAGCAGTTCAGTACCTTTTTGTAATATGCCTTTCATCAGGTCCTTAAAAAGTTTGTCTGTAGCTTTCTTTGTTTCGGTTGTAACAGCATTTTTAATCTTGTAAGTCTTCGAGTTACATTTTTCAATAAGAATATTACCAGAATCAAAATAATCCCCATTATTCTGATTATCGGTATTATTTAGCTGTACAATAAATTTGTAAGAATTTCCCCCAATAAGACTGTATATACATTTAACTTCCTCAGGCTTAAGTATAAATTCATCTTTTGGCCCATATCGCCACTCTTCTGTTTGTTCAACAGCTTTTTCCGGAGTCTTGAAGATAACAACTTTAAGATTTTGAGTTGTAGAATTAGAAAAGCAATACGCCCCGGTATTATACTCGGCACAGCCCCCCTCCCTAAGTTTTTCCGGGTTATTATAGTCCTCATTGGTTTCAGGCGGTCGGGAATAGCCACGGCCAGGTTTTCCGGGTATATCTGTGTTAATCCCCTGGCAATTTAACCGCAACCCGGAAACGTCGGCAAATCTTTTATCAACAGGTATGTAACCCTCGGCAGCAGTAATAACGTGTGCAGTATTTACATCAACTATTTTGAGGTTGAGCTGAATGGCACATTCTCCTTCAAAAATGCTTACTTTTCCTACTATCAATACTTCAGTTCCGAAAAATTCGCCTAATTTCAACAGTGCTTTGGGGTCTATCAACAAATCCTTATGCTGCAATTTATGTTCACGTAAAATAGTCTCAATATTCTGCCTGTCTAAAACTATAACAGAGTCAAGCTCCGCTGCATAAATAGACAATTGGTCTGCTATATATGTAGCTATACTGCTTGAGTTTTTGTACAAGTCAGTAAAATCCCATATAGCAAGTTTCTTGAATTTTCGTTTGGCCAATGCCTTGTTTATCAATTTATACGTAAATGCCTTAAGACTATCCTTTGTATTGACATTCTCATTTTGTGCATCGCAAAAAAAGAAAAAATGGAGTGCCAGCAAAATCAATATAATTTTCATAAAAATTCATTTATTTTTTTAATAACCCGTTTTGAAAGATTATTCAAATTACCCTGCTCACTGAACCCAGGTTCTCCAAGCCTATCAGATCCAGATGCCAAAATTTTCTCATTGCTGTTTACAATACTGAAGTCGTAAATACAGAAAGAACTGATTGTGCCATATTCCGATTTGGAGGAAGGCTCTTCTGCTGAAAGTATTACTCGGATAATATTTCTGGCCTTATACTGATTTTCTGTAATAAGCCTTTTTTTTGACAATAAATAAGATTTTACACCATTTGCTACCATATTGTTAAAGGCGCTGTTGCTGCCCGTAACAATAATGCAATAATCAAATTGCTCTTCAGTATCTTTAATAAATGGCTGTTGTACAACTACTTCACCTTGTCGCAACCGGTTTTCCTTTATCGCAGTAAATGAAACAGGCTGCACTCCCTTGAGTGAGGCACTCATAGTGTCAGGCAAGCTCCCTGTACCAGGTTGCACATTATCTTTTATTGTAGTACTGCCATTTGTATCAGGTTTTTTCTGAGCAAAAGAGCCTGTTGTTTCTGAATTCAATTTATCATCATTGCTCCGCCCCATGCTGTACCACATAACAAAACCTAAAACTGTCATAGTTAAAACAATACTAGCCAATACTTTACTCAGCCAGCGCTTTTGTAGTGTTTGCTTTCCTTGTTTAAGCGCAAGTTTATTTTTTATAATATCAGCAATTTCATCAGCATTATTATTCCATTTCAAGGAAACATTGGTATCAGGCACACCATCCACCCTTGTTTCATCCAGCTTAACCCTGAAAATAAAATCAGGTTTGCCATCAGCTGCTACCTGAACAATTTGAGACTCAATGGACGTCCAGTATTTTTTAACAAATTTTTCACTTGTCAGCATCAACACGTGCTTAGTATCTATGCCATACACCTGTTGTGATATTTGCATAAGTTTTTTGCCCAAGTTCTCGGCAGTATGCTCAGTGTACAAATAATAAGACACACTCTTTGCTTTCAGCGCAGCAGCTATCTGCTCAGCCACGGCCAGTTCTTCTTCTGCAAAAGAAAGTGCGATATCATATTTACAATCCTTACCCATCGCTTATTTACTGTGTGGAACAATTATACATTTGAGTCACTTCTTAATACTATTATACGACACTTTTTCTTTTAGCTGCTTCTGTATTGATTTTGGAAAATGCCGATAAAATTCATTTTTATTTCCTGGAAAAGATCTCACCTGTTCAGCAGCATTTATAACTTTTGCACAATCTTGTTATTATCTTAACGTGAGTTTTGTGTCTTGTCTTTAAAAAATGGACGGCAACCTGTCTAAAAAAGTATAGCTGCACAGCCCTGCATATAAATTAACCAACGCATTGATTGGACTTCTGTGCCTTGTATGCTCAATGTCACAGACAGTTT
>JANMIG010000023.1:0-167879 GCA_031375675.1 Chitinophagales bacterium | reverse complement strand
CCCCCCGCCCCTGCGCTTCCGTTCCGCTACGCTCCACTACAGCGCAGGGGCGGGGGGAAGACCCCAAAACAGTTTACACAATCTGGTTTATACTCCCCAGTGGAAGAACTACACCGGGGATAATAAGGACTTTTTTGTACTTTTTTTGGGGAATTCGACACTGGAAATATGCTACATACCGGGTATTTAAGGCCAGGTGGTTTCGCCTCATCCCGGCCTTCTCCACGGGGGGAGAAGGTGTTGCGAAGATTAAAACGAAGCCTGCGGGTTGGTCTTCTTTTCGGTCTTCAGTATTGTCTTCGCTTAAGGAGAATTTATAGACCTCATCCCGGCCTTCTCCAAGGGAGAAGGTGTTGCGAAGACTGAAGCGAAGCCTCCGGATCGGTCTTCTTTTCGGTCTTCGCTGTTGCCCTTCTCTTTTGGAGAAGGGATAGGGATGAGGTTTTATAGCCCATAAAAAACCACCCCGAAGGCCGGCCACTGCATTCATTAATCATTGTATCTGATCAGCTTTATTGTTTGGGGTAGCAGGCCCGGCAATACCTCTGCCATTTCACCTGCCAGGCGGTTAAATAAAAGCGCATTGTATAAAAATATTTGTACTTTAGCAGTGCTGCCGCCTGAACCAGTAGTTGCGATAGCCTTAAATACCAATATTCGTAATACTTTTTGAGGGATTAAAAAAAGGGATTTTTCCTGTTTTTTGGGTTGATGGGATGCAGTAGGTTTGTGGGGATATAGTATTTAACCGTTTACAAACGACAACTAACGTTTACAATCGGGTATATGCGCAACCGGATTTCGGAACGACAATTTGAGTAAATGACTGATAATCAATAAAAAACTTGCGTGTTTTGTACTAAACATTAGAAACTTGCGGCAATACAAACGTTAGCGGTCACCCTATCAACGACAGTACAAACATTAAACAGACAGACAAATGGAAGGACAACAAATCCACGCTTCGGCAAAATCAAAAGAGTTGCAAGCCAACACACAAAGCCAACGCAAAGTTGCACCATATTTTCTTTTGCCCCAAACTCACAATGACTTTTAAATAAATATGAAACTTGTAACTCGAAATAACCTTGAAAATTGGGCGGACACTACCTTTTCAAAAGCCGCCTTACCATATCTTATTTCACGATTAGTAAGAGCGACAACACCCGCAAGTACGAAAGCACACCTCCCTTCGGGGAGTGCTACTTATATTGGTGGTTGGGATGGTATTGTCGAGTGTGAATCAGAAACCTCTTATGTACCTCAGGGAACTTCTTTATGGGAATTCGGCACAGCCGCAGATTGTAAAGGCAAAGCAGATGATGATTATGACAAAAGAAAAATAAATTCTATCGGATTTAATCCAAGTGAATCTGTTTTCATTTTTGTTACACCAAGACTTTGGACAAAGAAAGATGAATGGGTTAAAGAAAAGAAAGCGGAAAATCATTGGAAAGATGTTAAAGTATATGATTCTGTAGATTTGGAACAGTGGCTTGACAATGCATTATCTGTTTCTCGTTGGTTTGCTTCACAAGACGGAGTTGGTGCATATCCATTTGATGGTATAATGGCCGCTGATGAATTTTGGGAGGAATGGTCGATGGGGCCAAAAGGATTGACTCTTTCACCTGAATGTGTAATTGCAGGAAGAGAATATGAGAAAGATTTGTTATTGTCAACGCTACAAGGAGAGCCCACAATCAAAGGAATAAAAGCGTCAACAAAGAATGAAGCTATTGCTTTCATAATCGCATCAGCAAAGTTATTTCCAACAAAAGAGTTTGACCTTTTTTTTTCTAAAGCATTAATCGTAGATAGTGAAGGGAATTTTCGTGGCATAAGGATAAATACGAATACTCCATTAAATCTAATACCACGATTTGATGATGCTCAACCTTTATATGCAGCTGTGAGCAAAGGTCATCACGTTTTAGTTCCTCTAGGTGCAGATGATGATTTTAATCAAGAAACAATTACACTACCAACGATTGATAGGGATGACCAAATCAACGCACTAATTAAAAGCGGCATATCACAGGAAGATGCAGAAAAGTTTTCTAGAGAATCGGGCAGAAATATTACTATACTAAAAAAATTACTGGGATTTCCACATTATAAAGCAAAATGGATTGAAAAGGAAAACGTCCGTGAGATAATTCCGGCTCTTTTACTAGGTAGATGGAATGAAACTTTTGTAGGAGATATTGAACTAATAGAAAAGCTTTCTGAACAAAAATATTCTGAGTATGTAGTTATCCTAAACAAGTGGAAGAATTTTGAAGAATCTCCCATCCTTCAAATAGGTGAAACTTGGCGGTTGACCTCACCTTTGGATTTGTGGACAGCTCTTTCGTCTCAGCTTACACCTAAAGACTTTCAGAATATTCAAGAGTGCTATACCTTAGCCTTCAAATATGGAAATCCGATAATCGAACCTGAGGACAAAAACAATTTCGCAGCTTATTACAACAAAAGAAAAAAATACTCTAACTGGTCAAGAAAAGGATTAACACAATCCTTAATTCTAGTTGGGCGTTTGAATGGTGTAAAAATACCTAATCTCAACAATCCCCAAAATTGGGTTGATAATATCATTTTCGATTTGCTCAACAATGCAAGCAGAGAACTATGGATTTCTGTAGATCATGAATTACCCATCATTTCAGAAGCATCTCCAGAATATTTTCTCAAATCAGTTAAAAATTCCTTAGAAAAAGAACAACCAGAAATAATGGATATGTTCAAAGAGGAAGATGGTTTTTTGCATAAAACAAGTCATCATACTGGTTTGTTGTGGGCACTTGAAAATTTGGCTTGGCTACCTGAGTATTTAAGAGACGCAAGCTTAATATTGCTAAAACTTTCAAGACTTGATCCAGGTGGGAGTTTATCAAATAGGCCATTAAATAGTATTTCAGAAATATTCAAACCATGGCACTATCAAACTCTTGCCTCATTTGATGAAAGAATGGAAATTCTGAGATACGTTACTGAGAAGGAAAAAGAAGCAGGTTGGAATCTACTAATCAGAATGCTTCCTGACCATCACGGTATTGCCCACCCAACACACAAAATGCGTTGGCGAATGTTTGATAAGAATACTAAGTTGAATTATACGTGGAATGAAATAGGGGATACTCATTCAGCAGTTATAGAAATGCTTATAAGGCTTTTTGATAACAACGAAGAAAAATTCTCTCAACTTATAAAGGAAACACCCAATCTTTCCCCCATTGATAGAAAAAGTGTTTTAGATTGGGCGGATACTGCTTATATAAACGTCAAACAAGAAAAATTCACAACTTGGGAAGCAATTCGAGGAATTCTACATCATCACAGGTCTCATTCTGATGCAGACTGGGCTTTACCTGAATCCGAATTAGCTAGGCTGGAAAACTTGTATAACAAACTTCAGCCTACCGATATCATCAATAAATACATTTGGCTATTCAATAATCATTGGCCTGAGTTTCCAGAAGGTTTCAGATATGTAGATAATGAATTTGAGAAAGGACACGAACAACAGCAAAAACGTATAGATGAAGCCAGAAAAGCCGCAGTAGTTTTTTTTATTCAAGAATTGGGCTTAAACGCCACTTTGGAATTACGAAAACAAGTTAAAGAATATTGGCTCCTAGGTGATGCTTTAGCAAGAGTAGTTACGAATCAACCAGATATTCTTTCAGTTTGTGAGTGTTTAAATGACGAAAGAAATATCATTGGTTTCGTTCAAAACTTCATTTACAGAAAATCAGTAATTGAAAGCTTTGATTGGATAAAATCTCTCTTCAAGGATTTACAAGATAAAGGGTTTGGCAACAAAGCACTTTCTAACGTTCTAATTCCTCTAAATCAAGACCAACAATTATGGGATTTTGTTGCTTCGTTAAATGAAGACATACAAAATGACTATTGGTTAAATGTCAATCCACATTTTTATCATATTAGCAATGAAGAAAAAGCCTTCGGAATAGAAATGCTTTTGAAATATAGGAGGTTCTTTTCTGCTATTGATACTGCATCTCATTTTTCAAATGTAATTCCAAGTAATCTGCTTACCGAGATGCTCAAAAAAGCGGGCATAGAGGAGGCAAGCGAAACTCCAAGATTCAGAGGTTATGAAATCGAAAGAATTTTTGAAGAACTTGACAAGAGAGAAGATGTTGAAAAATCTGCTATCATCAATTTAGAATGGATTTATCTCCCAATTCTGGATTCATATGGCACAAGAAGAAACCCCAAAAATTTGGAGGAAGAATTAGCAAACAACCCGGAGTTTTTTATTGAAGTTTTAAAATGGATTTATATCCCCCAAGACAAAACATTATTGGAAAAAGAAAGAGAAGGAATGTCACATGAAGCGATTCAAAATAGAGCAAAACAAGCATATCATTTACTTCATTCTTGGAAAAAAATTCCCGGAATGCAAGAAGACAATTCTATTGATGAAGCGGTATTGAACGAATGGATTACAAAAGCAAGAAGTTTAGCTGAAGTAGCTAGCAGATTGAATGTTGCAGATTCTGAAATTGGAAAAGTATTGGCTCAATACCCTGAGAATATTCCAGAATGGCCACAAGAAAAAATATTTAAAGCTATCGAAGAAATAAATACAGATAGTATAAAAAGTGGTTACTCTTCTGCAATGTTTAACAAAAGAGGTTCTTCAACAAGAGGTCCTTTTGATGGTGGTGACATTGAAAGAGGGAAAGCAGCTTACTTTGAAAAGTTAGCAAATGACATTAGGAATAAATATCCAAATGTCGTTGAGATATTCAAACGTTTGCAGCAGGGATATTTAGCTGATGCAAAACGGCAGGACGAAAGTGCAGAAAGAGATAAACTCGAATATTGATGCCAAAGCTTTTGGTGGCACATTTGCGATTTGCCCCGTTCCCCGTAGTATCCCCCCCCATAAAAACACCCACACCCCCAACAGCCGCAGTAAGCCCAAAATCGAAAAGAGCTGCCGTCCGTATGTCTTTGACTCCGGACAAAACCTCCTCCGTTAAATTGCTGACCATCTGCGCAGCCATAACACCCCACCCACCGCAAAGCACTTGCACTAAATAATACTAAACAGCCAAGGACCAGCGTAAGCCAATCTTCTTTCAAATAAATTGCATATATTTATTTTAAAAATTTCATTACATGATGAAAATAATTTTTACAACAGCAATATTGGCGGCATTACTTTTTGCAGGCAATGTATTTGCACAGGATACTAAACCATCGCTGAATGCCAGGCAACGCTGCGCTACCGATGAAGCCATACAAATGAGATATGCGACTGACCCAGCTTTCAGGGCACAGCAGGATGAGCGTGCAAGGGAATACCAGCAATACCTTAAAAGCGGGGCATCACCTGCCCAGCCAATACCCAATACACTTACCGGGCCTGTTACCATACCGGTGGTGGTACATGTAGTATTACCCAATCCATGGCTGATTACCGATGCTGATATTGAATACTTTATAAACAGGCTGAATCTTGATTTTTCCGGTTTAAACCCCGACAGTACCAACTGCGGTAGTTTTTGCAGCATTCGTGGCCGTTCGCTCATTCGTTTTACACTGGCCAAGCGGGATGTGAGCGGCAACTTCACCACCGGTATTGAGCGGCTTTCGGGTACCACTCAAATAGGTACCAGCGAACCGCAGGCTGTAAAGAATGCGGCCACCGCTTCGGGTGGTCTGGCTCCATGGGATGTTACAAAGTACTACAACATTTGGGTGGCTGTGGGCGCTGGCGGACTGCTGGGTATAGCTCCTGAAATTGGTACTGGTACCGCCACCAACGATGGCGTATGTATAGACTACCGCGTTTTTGCAAACAGTTGTTTTGCCAATCCGGCATTTAACCTGGGGCGCACCGGGGTGCATGAAATTGGCCACAACTTTGGCTTATACCATACTTTCCAGGGAGGATGCACCAGCGCTGATTTTGCCCAGTTAACCAGCGCCGGTTGCACACTGCCCGCCGGGCTGCTGGCAGCTATTGATAACACACCACCGCAAAGCGGTTCTACCAGCGGCTGCCCTGCCGTGGGTACCACAAATGGCTGTACACCATCAGTACCTAAAATGTTTCAGAATTATATGGATTATACTGATGATGCCTGCTATTCCATGTTCAGCAATGCACAGGTGCAGCGTATGGAATGGCTGCTCGAAAACTGCAGGCCGGGTTATTTAACCACCCTCGGCGGCCAATACCCCGCTGCCATGCCGGCACTGGATGCCCGTGCGGCCAATATTGTATCGCCGGGCGGAGCCGATTTTATTTTGGCCAACTGCTCAGGCATCACTTACAGCACGCCCACCTGTACCGGCCCGTTTACACCAAGGGTACGAGTTACCAATAACGGTACAACCACACTTACTTCTATAACCGTTGCAACTACCATCAATGGGGCCAACACAGTTACCCAAACCATTGCAACCAATATTGCAACGGGTAAATCGGCCACATTGCTGCTGAACAATCAAACCGCAGTAAACGGTTCCAACCTGCTTACGATTACACTTTCAGCACCCAATGGTGGTACCGATGCCATACCGGCAGATAATACCATCTCTTCCACATTTACGGTGACTGCACCAAGCACCCTGCCTGCTGTACAGGATTTTTCCCTTGCCGGTTTCCCACCAACCGGTATCACGGTAGTTAACCCGGATGGTGGCACTACCTGGGTAAGGAATACGAGCGGTAACGGCAATGCCGGATCTGCATTTATGGATAACTTTAATTATTCAGTGCAGGGGCAAACAGACGATTTGGTGATGAATGCCAGCGGACTGAACCCCGGCGATACAGCCATACTGGCTTTTGACGTATCGCACCGGCCTTATGCAACTGGTACCACCGGTACTTTTATGGACACTTTAAGTGTTTGGTATTCGTCAGACTGCGGGGTAACCAACAGCTTCAGCGGGTATAAAAAATGGGGCAGTACCCTTGGAACGGTAGCCGCATCAACTGCAGCTTACACCACGCCTACCACCTGGCGCAGAGACAGTGTTTTTATCCGTGCAGCAGGCGGCGACCTGCGGCTGACAATCCGGTGTACCAACCGGTACGGGAATAATATTTTCCTCGATAATATCAACTTGTACAAAAAAACACCGCATACTTACCGGTTTATTGGCAACGGCAACTGGAATGTGGCATCCAACTGGTCGGAGAATATCATACCTCCTTCTGTATTACCAATAAGCGATATGATTATTATTGACCCCACTGCAGGTGGTGAATGTTTGTTAAATGTAGCTATAACGGTATCCTCCGCCGCAAACATTACGGTGATGGCCGGCAAGCGGTTCAGGTTACTGGGCAACCTTACTATTCAATAGACATCATGCATAAATACCCTGTTGTTTCACAAACTGCCGTTGGGGTAATTTAGTTAGCTCCGGTTCAATCCGGATCATAGCCGTTTTTTAAAATTAAGATCAAACTTAAAGGTTAAATAAAGTACTCATTATCAGCATGAACCTTTCATGATTGTTTATAACCGCATATTCACAGAATTAATCCGGTTACTGGCAGGGCAGGTTCAGAACCGGCCAAAGGCCTAATGGGGCTGGTAAAACTTTTTTAATAAATATGGTATTAATTCAGAACGGCCGGAAAATAGAGGTTCGTTTTAGTAATGCCTCATTAGATTTCCCAAACAGTCTTTAACCGGAAATTGCTGCCGGCAGAATATAGATTCGCTTAATGCCTTAATTTCAGCAAAGTTTAACAGCAGCGCATTGATAAAAGATATTTTCAGCATTATTAACAAATACAATGATTGGCAAAGCAAACAGTATTACCGGCAGGCTTATTGCCTTTTTTTTGCTTTTGGCAGGCTTGCAGGTTAATGCACAAGTAGTTAAAACAGACAGTGTTGCCAGGGTGATTATTATCGGGGTGATACATAGTGAGAGTAAACTGATTACAGCCGACAGTCTTTTGAATATCCTGGTGGCCGTAAATCCGCAGGTTGTTTTAGATGAGTCGGATACGCTCTCAGGCTATTTTAAAAAAGACCAGAGCCTGGTTGAGCCGCCCAAATGGTACAAAACTGCTGGCAAACTTGGCCTTGCCAAAAGGATGCCACCAGAAAAACAAGTGCTTTATATGTACCGGGATGTAAACAGGGTAGTGGTAATCCGCCCATTTGATATGGCCATACCCAACCGAACCAGGTATGTAAAAGAAAAAGAAAAAAATGAATACCTGTTTCTGGACGCACTCAACAAGGCAGCAGATAATAAGGAATTTTCTGCCTTCCGTACAAAAGTACACGATACCTGTATTGCGCTGTATAGCCAGTTTTTTAGTGTTTACGAAAAAGGGTATTACGGAATTAACCAGCCAGCCGTTACCGCAAATATCCGCCGGATGATGCAGCTGGAGGCTGAACATTTCCCGGCCATCATTGACTCTGTAAACAGCATGAAGGGTTTTAAACAGTTTGATACCGATAACAGGGCTATGTGGACTAAGCGGAACGAAATAATGAGCGGCAATATATTGAGCATCGTATCGCAGTACCCGGGCAAAACCATTGTGGTTTTGACGGGTCTTTTGCACAAGTATTATCTCACTGATTTATTAAGGCCCCTGCAAGCCCAATACGGGTTCAGGTTGATGGAATACTATGACCTGTAGTTTTTTTAGCAATGACCTGATCCTTTGCATCAAATTTTGCTGCTCATATAAACTGCACGGCGGGGCCCCGTTCCCCGTAATCTTTCCTTCAAAAAACAACCATAGCCCAACAGCCGCAGTAAGACCAAAATCGAAAAGAGCTGCTGCCCTGATGTCTGGCCACAGGCTCCTGCGGGTGACTCCGGCCAAAAAATCATCCTGTATTTTGCTTGCAAATAAATACATAATTGGCTAACTTTTATATACCAGGGTCTCACTGGTCTGCGCTTACTATCTGTTTGTGAAGACCCGGGCGGAACATTGATCTTCTAAAGTCTTTTTCCAAAAGTAAAGCATAGCCGTGAAATCTGCTCGCCATCAATATGCTGCTGTATGCCTCCCATAATTCCCATAGTTATTCCGTTTTTAAGCGTATAATTATAAGCCAGTTCCAGGTTGCCACCAAAGGCAATTGTTCTTTGATTGGGATAATTGATGATACTATAATCAGGAACAGGCCCCAAAAAGATGATGTAGCCTTTCAGTTGAGAAGATGATTGATAGCGCAATGCAGTGCCGAGCTTTGCCTGCAGTTCATGCCTGCTGTTGCGGATAAGGCTCTGACCCACCTGTGCAGAAATTTGAACACCTCCCACTGTTTCTCTTAGCGAGCCGTCTCTTACTATGCCAAGAGCCGGGTCCGTATAAAATACAGGGATGCTTGCATCATGAACAGTACCTCCCAGGCCGATGCTCCAAGCTGTTTTTTTTCTGAAGTAATGGGTGTACTCTGTATTGATACTTACCCCTTTAAGGCTTTTGTTGTTGTAATAAGTGCTGCTCCCTGCGCTTACCTGCAGGTGGTTGGCCGGCATCTTTTGCTGGGCTTTTGCAATAGAAAGAGACAGTAAGGCAAATGATAGTAAAATACATTTCATGTGTACAATTTTAGTGAATGATAAGAGTTTGTTTGCAGAAAAGGGTTTACAAAGTCTGTGCCGTGAAAATAGTCATTTATTCAATTAACATTTATTTATGAAATCAGGTACAACCAACCTGGTAAGGTGTATCATGCATCTGAATATTTGATAAGCGATAAACAACCTGTACCCTGATAAGAAAGCGGGCCACCATACCGGCAGCCCGCTCAACCAAACCAACAATCATTTATAACTCCACTTCGCCGATGAATACCTCACCCTGTTTTCCCTTCTCCATTTGCAGTGTGATGATCTTTCTTTCCTCGCTGGCAGTGCCATAATGCAGGAATATCTCTGCCATAATAGTAGTGGGCCCGGCCATGGTAACCTGTGTATCATTGTAATAGTTTATCTGTATTTTGTATTTGCCCTTTGCGCCTGTTTTCAGCATAAACTGTTCCGGGCCAAAGCCCTCGGTAAAATCATCTGACATGCGGCCCCCCATGGCTGTATTGTTGTGGCTGTAAAAACATTTCTCACCATCCGGATCCGTTACCCACAGATCAATGTCAGTATTGTTTTTGTTCCAGTTCATTACCACCCTTACGTCTGCAGGCATGGACGCTATCAGCTGTTTGTCAATGTTTTTTAATTTCAGCTCTTTTTTATGCAGGGCGATAATGCGGTTGATCTCCGTTAAAAATATTTCTTCAATACCTTTGTACATCCTGTTCATTTCGGGGCTGTAGCTTTTAGTCATCCCTTCGTACAGCATATCCAATGCCTGCTGGTAATGGCCCAAATCCAAATGAGCGAGGGCACAATCCCTGTAGCTCTGCGGATCCAGCGGGCGCAGCTCCAGCACTTTTTTAAAAGCAGAGAGTTCGCCATCGTAATCACCCGCTTCCTTTAATTTATAGCCCAGCATTTTGTACAGTTCATAATTGCCATTTTCCAGTTCAGCCAGATTACTCAGGATGGTGACGCCGGTAGCTTTATCGCCTGTTTTTAAAAAGTAGCCCGCCACTTCAAAAAAGTAAGTGGGTCTGCCGGTATAGTATTGCCGCAGTCCCAGGTATTTGGCATAGCGTGCTGCCTTCTCTGTTTGTTTGATGGCTTTCAGGTAATCGTAGGTCTCCATGTTTTCAGCAGGCTTTGCCACTGTTTTTACGGAATCATATTTCGCCTCCACCTTCTTGTAATCAGTGCCGCCTTTGAATTTTTTAGTAGTAACAATTACTGCACCATTTGCTCCTTCAGCTCCATATAAACTGGCAGCGGCAGTACCCTGTAATACAGATATATCAGCTATATCATCTGTTTTGATGCTGTTCATATCCGGCATAATCTTTCCATCCACTACATATACCGGTTTTGAATTACCACTAATGCCATTTTCGCCACGCATCCTTACAATGGTTTCCCCATCGGGCTTACTCATTGCCTGGCTGCTTACCTGTACACCTGCTACTTTCCCCTGCAGAGCACTATTTACATTTGGCACCGGAGCTGGCACCCTTTCAGCATCTAACTGATTGGCACTTACTGTTTGTATATTTGACGAAACATACTTTACTCTTCTTCTTGTATTAAAAGCTGACGTAACCACCACTTCCTGCAATTCTGTTGACACCCTGTCCATCACAGCGTTCAGCACAGCATTATCTCCTATCTTGTATTCCCGCTGCCGGAAACCTGCTCCGGCATATTTCAATACATCCCCCTTCCTGGCCCTGATACTGTAGTTGCCATTTAAATCAGTATTTACACCAGTGCGGCCGCCCTTTACCAATACACTGGCAAAGGGAACCGGGTCGCCTTTGTCATCCAGTACCTTTCCGGTAATTAACATTGTTTTGCCTGAAGCTTTAGAGGTGAGTGACTGGCTGTTTACAGTTGCCGGTGATGGTTTTGCTTTTATTACTGCTTCTTTTTTTAATTGTCCGGGATTGTACCAGTTCTTTAAAACAGCCATCATGCCTAAAGAACTTTGGAGATCATCCTCTTTCCGGGTAATCACATCGCCACCACGCTGTTTCATTATCCTGTCATATTCGGGCCGCAGCTCTGCTGGTGGTTCAATGCCGTACTGGATATAATCGGTCATCGTTTCCAGCACAATCAGCGATGTGTTACGGGTAACTATGCCAAACTGGCGGCCAAGCTGCTCTATTACCCGCTGGTTATCGTTGTAGCGGATGTCCAGTTCTGCTATCTTTTTCTGTGCAAATACTTTGGTGATGTCAAAATTTTCGCAGAGCTGTGTTTCGGTATTGATGTCAACCGTTTTTTCATAAGTTACTGTGTTGCCGTAGCCAAATTGCAAAGTAATTTCTTCAATGCCATCTTCTGCAATACCGCTGATGCTGAAACTGTTGTTTACTGCCGCGGGCATGGATGGATAATTTTCTTTGATATAATCATTGGCTTTGATCCCCAGGAAGCGGAATGCTTCAGTGGTGAGTTGTTGCAGCGCTGCGGCCACCGTTTCCGTTTGCAGGTCAATCAGCACACCGCCGGTTTTGCCGATAATGTATTTCAGGTTGCTGTAGTCGGCCGAAGCAGCACTGTTGATGCAGTACACAGGTTTTTTACTTAATTGTATTTCTTTGTTGCCAATCGTTTGGTGTCCGTCACTCACCAGGATAAACTCATCGGCAGTAATGGTTTTTAAATTCAGGTTACCAGTGTTGGTAGCGCCATCGTACTGCACTTTTTCAAGCACAGTTTGCAACGCATCCCAGTTGCCGTTTCGTATAGAAAATGTTTGACTGCTTTTGATGGTATTGCTGAAGATGATACAGTTTACAGTAGCATTGTTCAGTTTTTTAAAGTAAGCATGCAGCAGTTCCATTTCTTTTTTTGTATTGCGGCTGGTGCCGCTGAGCGAAGCATCCCACAGCAGGCATACAGTACCCGGTAAGTTTTTGGACCGCTCCTGTTTTTCCAGCCTGGTATTGATGAGATAGTAATACTTGTTTTCATATTCCTGGAGCATTACTTCTGCGGCATCCAAAGGTTTAGGTATGCTGAAGGAGAGGGAATAGCCCGGTACATAATTGGTTTTTTGTACGGATGCGGTGTACTGGTTGCTGCTGTTGCTGAACGTTAAGTTTTCATTGAGAGACGAATCAAAAACGGGCTGTGTGGTAGATTGTATTACGGAGAGGTTCAGCGAAAAACTGGCAACTGTATCTTTTAAATTAAGGGGCAGTAAATAGTGTAATGCCCCGCTGCTGTTGATGGGCAGCTCTTCTTCATAGCCAATCAATACGGTTCTGCTGCTGTTGGGGTTAATGGGGTAAATCCTGGTGCGGAAGGTATTGCCATCCACTTTTTCTAAAAGCCCCGGGTCAACCCTTCTGCGCTCAATGGCTTCAAATACTTCAGTGCCCTTTCCCCTGTCTACCGGTACGGCTTCCCGCATTTTTCCATTGATGTCCAATGCATAGCGGCTTACGCTCAACCCGTTTTTAAGCGGAAAGTTCAGTGTGCCCTCCAGTATACGGGAAGTAGTATTTTTAAACGTCATTTGCCAGGTAGTACGGGCCACAGTACCGCATACTTTAATATCAATTTGTAAAGCCTGTAACTGCACGCCATTATTGGTTTTGCCATCAACCGAAAGCTGCGGCATCTGTGCTTGTGCAGTAAGTAATAACAGTAAACCAAGGGTGGTGGATAAAATATATTTTCTCATAACATCGTTTGCATGCAGGATGAGCAAACGGAACGGATTACACAAAGCAGCGAAAAAAAATTTACCAGGGAGCAGTATGTGCATTATTTAAAATAAACACATCACTGATAAAATTGGGTGTTTGCTAATACCTTTGTATTTTTAACACCAGCTTGTTAAAGAAAGCAGGTGTTACGGTAAAATAGCAATAAACCCCATCTTGACCAGTATGATAAAGTATTTTTTAGGTTCCGGATTACCCATCAGTCTTTTACTTGTATTCTCAATTAGTTTGCTTGATTCCTGTTCTGAAAATAAATCGAAAGAAGTAAGCAGTGATAAGGGTAGTAAGCAGCTCACTCAACAATACGATGGTGTAACAATTGTGGTGGATATTTTCAATAAGAATTGCCTTTCGATTTTGCTTGCAAATGATGGCACCATCAACAGAAAGGGGAGTAGTGCTTTTGATTCCAAAGACAGGAATTTCTTTTTGGGCCTGTCAAACAACAATGCTTTTGACAGTTTGATGAGTGGAATGCCCGGCGGGTTAATGCAATACTGCAATGCTGCTGCCCCTGGCTGTGATACATTGAAGCCCAACTGCAGGGCAAAAATTGCATTTGGCAACAATACTTCTTTATGTGAAATTGAATACTGTGTTAATGGTACAATTGATAGTTTGCCCAAACCCATCAGGGATTTTATTGATAAATCTATTTCTGTAACGGAACCCTGGTACCAGGAGCAGCTGAAAATGCTGAAGGCAAGATGAGTTTACCCAATACCGCTCACACGGGTACTGGCGCTGACCTGGCGGGTTTGCATTGTATGGCCTTGGGTTGGCTGGATTTTTCATAAAATGTATAATAGTATTTGCAGTATGAGGGCTTTTACATTCATAGCATACCTGCTTATCTGCAGTGCAGCCGCCTGTGTAACGGGTAAGAAGCATAATCTGCCGGCCAGGAAAGTGTACCCCGATACTGTTTACATTTCAAGTACAGATGTATTAAAGAGCAATCATATTCCGGACAGTGTTTTTCAAATGAAGCAACTGAAAAAGCTTTGGATTTCCGGAAAGGATTGCGACATGGGGCTACATGATGATAATAAGCCGGAAGACGGAATACAATGCTGGATGATTAAGGAGATTCCGGCAGCAATCGGAAATCTTACAGCCTTAGATACCTTGGGGCTTACACTCGGTTTGTTTGGCAAATTCCCCGCTGAAATTTCAAAACTACAAAAGCTCAAATACCTCGATTTGTCGGATAGCTATATGACCAGTATTGACAATCTTACTGCGCTGGAAAATTTACATCATCTTTTATTATATGGCTGCGGGTTGAGCAAACTTCCCGACAGTATCGGCAACCTGGTAAATCTTAAGTTTATCGGACTTGTTGGTAATCACCTGGATTCATTTGAAATAAACAGGATCAGGAAAGCATTGCCCAACTGTGAAGTATATTACCGGTAAGCTGCTGTTTCGTAATGGCAAAAACCGGGGTGGAGAAATATGGCTATTCATATAATGTGTATATTTGGTGAGCGGTAGGTTTTTTTACAACTTGTGCCGTACATGCGGTAAGCTATCGTTAGCGGTAATTTTATTTGTATTTATGAAAATAAAAATCTTCTTCCTTATTATAGTGGTAAGTTTCAGATCTTTTGGTCAGCCAACGCTGGACAGAGATTCACTAATAACTCAAATGTGTGAAACTTTAAAGGAGAGTTCATCACTCAGTGACACTCTTAAAATTAAAGCGGTGATGGGAAAGCATCTTTTCATTTACCTGAACTATTTAAATGACTCATCCAAAATGGATGAATTAAGGCAAATAGATATCAGGTTTCAAAGACAATGTAAAGAGTACGGTGAATTAATTGACAGGCTAAGTACTCAAAAAGGCGACTGGAAAAGAGTTGCTGTAAAACCTGGTACAGAACTTAAACACGATGCTTGCCTCAATTTTTTAAAATACAAAAACTATTATTATTTATCATCTGATGGCGATACTGTAAAGTTGACTATTGACAAAAATGTTTGGACAGACCATTTCAACGACGGCACATATTCCAAACTTAAGTTCTATTGGGTAAATGATTGCGAATTTGAAATAGAATTTATTGAAAGTGACAATTATTTAAGAAAGCAATTCAGCAAGCCGGGCGATAAGTATAAATATCAAATTATTCAGAAAGGCGAAAAGTATTATTTTATGTCAGCCGAAATAGTTGGGACATCTCAATTCATGACTTTTAAAATGTATTATGATTAACTGTTTATAACATTTAGGTGTATAGCCGGGAAGCCCCGCCAGCCGGAAAATTTTTGAATGAAATAAAAAGTTCCCGGTCTCAAAACAGGCCGGTACTTGATCTTCTTTTGGCTGAAGAGTGGCTATTCGTTGTTCAGCGACACAGTTTTTGAGGGCCTATTCACATAATGTGTATATTTGGTGAGCGGCAGTTTTTTTCACAGCTTGTCCCGCCCATGGGGAAACTGTCGTTATTGGCAATGCTTACGCTTCTCTCGATTGACCGTTATTACGAACTCAAAACAACATGACTCCGGATTTTTTGCCAAAACCATTTGGCTTTTGCTATTGCAAAATTGAAAGCGTGTAAAGCCAGGCACGTAAGTCGCACGCAATCTTACTCCCGAATCTGTCCCAATTCCCCCCGAAAATTTTATTTTAACCAACCAGGGCCCTCTGATGAAAATTATTTAGTAAATTAGCAGTTGCAATGTTCTTAAATTATTAACTTAACAGAATGATTACTAAAAATATCAATATACTTCTTGCTGATGACGACAACACCGATTGCCTTTTTTTCAAAGAAGCACTGGAAGAATTGCCCGTGTCCGCCATTCTTACCATCGTTCATAATGGTGAAGAGCTGATTGAAGCGCTTACCAAAAAAGGAAACAAGTTTCCAGATGTTCTTTTCCTTGACCTTAACATGCCACGCAAAACCGGTTTAGCATCTTTAGGACAAATAAAACGCAGCACCGATCTCCAGGATCTGCCTGTTGTTATATTGTCAACTGCTTCGGATGAAGAATCGGTTAAAAATGTTTTCAGAAATGCAGCGCACTATTACATCTGCAAGCCTGCTGATTTTTCGCAACTGAAAAAAGTAATTTATGAGGCGCTGGTACTAATAACACAGGAAAACAATCCACTTCCACTTAGAGAAAAATTTGTGATTACAGGCGATTCTATCATTATCCCTGATAAAAAATGAAAACAACTTCAACTCCCAAAAAAACTCTTCATAAAAAAGAAGCAAAAGAAAATTCTTTTCCGGTGGTTGCCATTGGCGCATCAGCGGGTGGATTGGAGGCTATGATGGAGTTTTTAAAATATCTGCCAGCCGATACAGGCATGGCGTTTATTTATGTTCAGCACCTGAGCCCGGATCATAAAAGCCTGTTAACTGAAATTTTGTCAAAAAAAACAAAAATGATGGTTCAGGAGATTGATGACATGGACAAAATACAACCCAATAATGTTTTTGTAATCCCCTACAACAAAGGAATTGAAGTAACGGATGGGCATATAAAACTGATTCCCCGTTCGGAAAGCGGCGCAGCAATTACGATAGATATTCTTTTCTCTACACTTGCCGGGGCTCAAAAAGAACGGGTTATCGGAATTGTTCTTAGCGGAAGCGCAAGCGATGGAACAATGGGCATGAAAGCCATTAAGCACGAAGGGGGCTTAACTTTTGCACAGGACGATACGGCAAAATTTACAAGTATGCCACACTCAGCTATTGCGGCTGGTGCGGTTGATTTTATTTTATCGCCAAAAGAAATGGCGCTCGAATTAGACAGGCTAAGTAAACATCCTCTGATAAAAACCATTGGCGTAAAAAACGGAGAAGAAGATTTAATTGAAAACAGCGATCCTGATTTAAAAACCATTCTAAACCAATTGCACAAAGCTACAGGTGTGGATTTCAGCGCCTATAAAATGAACACCATTAAGCGCCGGATTATTCGCAGGATGTTGTTATGCAAAATTACCCTTCTCAAAGAATACGCAAAACTGCTTTCGCAAAAAAAAGAAGAAATAGATATTCTGTACCAGGATTTATTGATTAATGTAACCAGTTTTTTCCGTGATACAGATACGCACAACTATTTAAAAGAAAGCCTTTTTCCAAAGCTGCTCAAGAGAAAAAAGCCAGGAGAGTCGTTGCGAATATGGGTTCCTGCTTGTTCTTCAGGTGAAGAATCGTATTCCATTGCAATGATGTTGCTCGAAATTCAGGAAAGCAAAACACCAGGGATACCCATTCAGATTTTTGCTACGGACCTTAGTGAACATGCGATCAGAAAGGCAAGAATTGGTCTATACCCGAAACAAGACTTTGAAGCTGTTTCGCCTAAACGCATCCAGAGGTTCTTTACCAAAGCGGATGGTGGTTTTCGTGTAAATAAGGCTGTACGGGATATGTGCGTATTTGCCCCACATAATATCTTACTCGATCCCCCTTTTTCCCGCCTTGATTTTATCAGCTGCTGCAACCTCTTTATATATTTCGACAATCCTGCACAAAAAAAGGCAGTCAATACGTTTCATTATGCCTTGAATGAAGATGGATTTTTGATGCTGGGCAAATCGGAAAACATCAGTCATTCAGCCAATCTATTTACCAGTTATAATAAAAAGTACAAAATATTTTCCCGCAAAATAACTTCAGGCAGCCGCACACTGCCTGCTTTGTTACCACGCTATGCGCCACAAATTAATATCGAAAATGGCAATCCTGGATTGCCCAAAAGCAAAACAAAAAAAACCATTGCTTTGAACCACAACGGACTAGACAACGCCATTGATACCTTGCTTATAACCGAATTTATGCCAGCCAGTGTGGTTATAAATTATCAAATGGAAATCGTTCAGTTTCGGGGCAATACTGATTTATTTCTTACGCACCCAAAAGGCAAAGCCACGTTTAATATTTTAAAAATGGCAAGGCCCGAAATTGCTTTTGAATTGAGAAACGCCATATCAAAAATCAGTAAAACTAAAAACCGCATACGCAAAGGCGGAATTGAATTGAAAATAAATGAGAAAGTAAAAATTGTAGGCATCGAAATTGTTCCACTTCAAATAGAATTGGATGAACCCCTTATCTTAATACTTTTTTCAGAACAGGAACAAATCGAAGGCATTTCTTTTAATTCCGCTTCTGCCGGCAAGGGAGGCTCGCTGGCAAAAGACCGCCGGATTAAAAAATTGGAACTCGAATTGGCTGCAGCCCAGGCCGATGCATTGGCTATTGCCCAGGAGCATGAAGCATTTACCGAAGAATTGCAAAGTGCAAATGAAGAAGTAGTTTCAAGCAATGAAGAATTGCAAACCTTGAATGAAGAATTGGAAACTTCAAAAGAAGAAATAGAATCTGCCAACGAAGAGCTTATAACCACCAATGAGGAACTGCAAACCCGTAATGACCTGCTTAATGAAGCATACGGCTACTCCGAAGCGGTTTTTGCAACCATACACGAACCCATGATTGTGTTAGATAAAAATCTTCGTGTAAAATCGGCCAACAAAACATTTTATAAAATATTTAACGTAAAAGAAGAAGAGACAGAAGGTTTACTATTATATGACCTGGGAAACAAACAATGGAATATTCCACGTTTGCGGGAACTATTAGAAGACCTGCTTCCCAAAAACTCTCATTTCCACGATTTTGAAATCATACATAATTTCCCTGTAATCGGCGAAAAAACAATGTTGCTGAATGCAAGACGCATTATTCAGAAAATGAATCATGAAGAATTGATTCTGCTTGCCATTAGAGATATTACTGAGCAAGCAACTGCCCGAAATAAAATTGAAGACAGCGAAAAGCGATATAACATGATGCTCATGAAATCGCAATTCGCTTTTGCTGTACTAAAAGGAAAAAACATGGTGATAACCCTTGCCAACGATGCAATAAAAGAAATGTGGGGTAAAGGAAATAGCTTGGAAAGAAAGCCTCTATTTGAAGTTTTGCCTGAGCTCAAAGATTCCAAATTTCCCGGTTTGCTGCATAATGTGTACACCGCCGGCACTACCTTTTCCGGAGAGGAACTTCTTGCCCCGGTTTTACGCAATGGAAAACTGGAAGATGTCTATTTCAATTTTGTTTACCAACCCTATCTGGAAACAGACGAAACCATTTCGGGTGTTACCATCATTGCTTACGAAGTAACCAGGCAGGTAATTGCAAAAAGGAAGATTGAAGAAAGTGAAAAGAAATTCAAACAATTAGCCGAGTTATTGCCGCAAAAAGTATGGACTGCGGATGCGGAAGGCAACAAAATTTACTTTAATCAAACCTTGCTCGACTATACGGGAATGTCTTCTGAAGAATTAACTGGTGATAATTGGAAACAGATGATTCATCGGGATGACTGGGAACAGGACGAAATGAAATGGAAGAAATCCATTAAAACAGGAGAGAGATATCAGTCGGAAAGCAGGTTCCTTCGCAAAGACGGAAAATATTTATGGCACCTGACCTTAGCCGTACCTTTAAAAGATGAGCAAGGCAACATAATACTCTGGATAGGTTCCAAAACCGAAATCGAAAAGCAGAGAAAACAAAAAGAAATATTAGAAAAAGCAGTAGATGGCAGAACTTCTGAATTGAAACAAGCCAACGAAGAGCTTAAAAAAATGAATAAAGAATTGGAAGCATTCACCTATATTTCCAGTCACGATTTGCAAGAACCCCTGCGAAAAATCCGTACCATGGCAGGGAGAATATTGGAAAAAGAAAATAAAAACTTATCCGATAGCGGAAAAAAATATTTCCACCTCATGCAGAATGCAGCCCAGCGGATGCAAACACTCATTCAGGATTTACTTACCTTCTCCCGTTTAAGCATGGCTGATAGAAATTTTGAAACCACTGACCTCAATATTATTATTGAAGAAGTTAAAAAAGAATTTAAGGATACTATTGCTGAAAAGAATGCAGTTATAGAAGTAAAAGAAATTTGCGATGTAAAAATTATTCCCTTCCAGTTTCGTCAGTTGATGGACAATCTCATTAGCAACGCACTCAAATTTTCAAATCCGAAAATACCACCACATATAAAAATCAGCAGCGTAAATATTACATACAGCAAAATAAATACAGTAAACCTTACACCACATAAAGAATACTGCCACATTAGTATTTCTGACAACGGCATTGGTTTTGAAAAAGAATTTGCTGAAAAAATATTTGAAGTATTCCAGAAACTACATGCCAAAGATGAGTATGCAGGCACAGGCATTGGACTTGCCATTGTAAAAAAAATAGTAGAAAACCATAATGGTATTATTTTCGCAACAAGCAAACTGAATATTGGAACAACATTTAATATTTACATACCTGCATAAAAATGGAGAACAACCCGCTATTTATACTGCTTGCTGATGATGATGAGGCCGACCGCCTTCTTTTCATAGAAATATTTTCAGAATTAAAAATTAAAACGATTGTTGAAACCTTCAACAACGGAATGGAATTAATGCAATTCCTTAATGAAAAAGATGACCCTTTACCCCACCTTCTTTTCCTTGATCTCAACATGCCCCTTAAAGACGGGTTACAATGTTTAAAAGAAATACGAAGCAATAAAAAACTAAAAAATATTTCCGTAGCTATTTATTCTACTTCCAACAATCAAAAGGACATGGAAGAAACCTTCCTCAATGGGGCAAACATATACATAACCAAGCCCCCTGATTTCAATACCCTCAAACAGCTTCTGGAAAAAGCAGTAATGACTGCATTTCAATATGAACGTGGAGGTATGAAAAAAGAAAACTTTTTGCTCAGGATTTAATGAAGGACATCACTCCGACAGCTTACCTCTTTGCAAAGACATTTTATTTTTTACAACGCTCAATGCCAGCGCACACGACACTAAAAGGTTTAGTGCGGACTTACTTCCGTGAAGCATTCAATGTAAATCGCTTTGAACTAAGTTTGTGCGAACTTCAGTTGTGCCCCGGACGAACAGCAGCACTGCCTGTAACAACCGAAGCTTCGTTGATGCGCAGCGCCAGCAATAAAGCTTAGTGTTGAATAAACAACCTTAATAAAAAAGGCCACCCCGCAGGGCAGCCTCCTTACTAAAATCCTCAGGGGTTAACACCGGTCACTTTATTGTTTCATAATCATTTGCACTGAGCGCTTGCCATCCTTGTTGGTAACAGCCATTGCATAAGTACCCGCAGAAAGATTGCTGAGCGTTACTTTTTGCCCCACTGCATTCAATACCCCGCTGGTCAGCCTTATTCTGCCAGTAATGTCAGTTACAGTATAAGTAGCAGGCAGCTTATCCGCCGGTACTGTTACCTGTACGGTATTGTCAAACAGGGTTGGTTGCACTGTAAATACCGCCTTGCCGCTTAGCTTTACGGCAGCAGGTGAGGAGGCCACCCTGTTACCATCGGTACTGCGGGCTTCCACACGGTAAAACAATACATTACCTGCATCGGCATTTTTATCCGTCCACGCATAACCCTGCAGGTTTTTTACACTGCGGGCATCTACTGTGGCAATATCGGTAAAATGGCTGTTGTCCTCACTTTTCTGTATTACAAAAGCCCATTTATCGCTTATCAGCACACCTGCCTTCCAGCTAAGCTGGACTGCGTCTCCAATTTTTACAGCATCCAGTTCATCAATTTCCAGCACTGGTTCATTTACCGGCATTACTTTACCCGATCCGGCAATGCCATTTGCATTGATCCTGTTGTGGTTAATGGCAAAAGCCACGGGGGTAGCTGCATCTACTAAAAAATGCGCTTCTCCTTTTTCATCGGCAATGGCACTCGCTGCCACGCTGCCGCCGCCGGGGTTGGTATACAACTCCACATCACTGCCGGGAACACAGTTGCTTACGGTATAATGCCGCTGCTTTTCAGCCACATAATGAAAAACGGCAACAGCAGGTTTGTCTGCCGGGGCGGCAATGTTTACCCCACTTGCTTTTTGTGCCATGGCAGCGGTACCGGCAACCGCAATAAGTACCGGTATCAGCATTATTTTTTTATATTGTTTCATACTATATTTATTTTAAGGTGATTAATGCGACATGTTTACTGGCTGGAAGAAAGCTGTGGCAGCAAACTTGATAAGATGTGTGAGCCTGGGTTTGCAGCAGCGGTTGGCCAGTACAAAATTCGCCAGGTCCTGCGCCCTTCTTTCAAGGTCGTTAAAGCCACGAAGCTGCCCTGTACCTGATGGATCCAATACCCTGAAAAACCCTGTAAGCGTATTGTCAGTAGGATTGTCAGCAGGATCATCATCATTAAAATTATTACCTGCAAAATTGTAGGTCCTTCCGGTTAAGAAAGGAGAAATCTGTGTTTTTGTATCCACCCCGTCAGTTACATAATCCAGAATGCCCACATAGCGCATTTGTGTACCAAGCCCCACCGTATTGGCATGTGTAAAGATGGTTTTAGTTTCAGCACTGTGGCAACCGTCGCAGGTGTTTAAAGAAAAGTTATGCCTTGTATTGGGATTGATGATGGGGCTGGTTGCATCGCCATCCCAGTATCCGGGAGCTGAAAATTGTGATACGCTGGGGTAGTTGATTTTACCTGCTTTAAAATCCTGGAATAGATGCACCAGGGGAACAGGGGCTGTACCACCCAGGCTGAAATTATTTACCCAATCGGCCATTACAGCCACGTCGGCAGGTGTACCACCATCTGCGCCATTGTATTTTCCTGCAGGCTGGTTGTTCAGCACTACCTCATCCAGCAAGCCGGGTGAGTTCACAATCCTGAATTCCCTGAACTGCCACCTGGGCGACCTGTCGTCAAATACCTGGTCTACGGTATTCGTCAATGCAATTTCATTGGTACGTACCTGGCTGATGGCACTGCCATTAGGTTTGGAAGGCACTGCATTGGCATCCGTAACCGTTCTGGTGATTTTTTCAAGCATTTCATTATAAGTGGCACTACCCAGCACCAGCCCCGGTTTGCTCAGCTCCACCCATTGCATGGCAAAATTGCAGTCGAATTTCACGTTTTCATATTCAAAAATAACATTGAAACCCTCAAAGCATTTATCGCCGATAGGCTTACCGCATTCAGGCCCTTTTAAAATGTTGATGGCAGAAAAAATAAAGCGGGTTTCACCCTGGTTTACTTTTCTTCCTGTGCCCCCGTTATAGCCGCCATTGCCTCTTAAATCTCCCCGGTTTACTATAGCAGTTAACTTAAAGGGAGAGAAGGCCATCAGCCTGTCTTCGGAGATGCTGAACCAGAGATCTTTCCAGTTCCATATAGTAACGGTATTGGCAGGAATGGCACCACCACTTGCCCTGTCTATCCATGGGCCTACAATCATGTCAATTGTTTTTTGTGCCCGGTTTTTCACCACTTCGCCGTTGATGGTAAGGTCCTGTATCCAGTTGTCAATCCAGTAAAAGGTTAATGTTTGTGTAGTTATACTGGTTGAGCCAAAGTTGGCCAGTCCGTCCATCATCGTTTTAAAAGTCCAGGCGCCATTAGGGTTACCAGCACCGGTGCAGGGGTTAAATGTTCTGGCCGGGTCTTCCACCACAGCAAGGTCGGTGATGAACAGGGAATATTCTTTTTTGATGGTATAGCATATTGGTGCAGGCGGCGGAGGCGGGCCATAGCCACGGCTGATAGCAGCTGGCGATACCGGTGCGAAATGAACGCCGGTACTCCTGGCAGCCTCACCTTTACAATACTCCTTACGGTCTACCTTTACGCCAACCGGTTTTACATTGGGGTCGGGGTTGCTGGAAGGCAGGCTGAAGATATCCTTACTGATTTCAACTTTCTGCCCTTCAAGAAAGAGGGCACTGTTGAAAAAAGGAGTGGTTCTTGTTACATTGCTGCCCGAGCGACCGTCAAAAACAGCCAGGTTATTCCTGCTGGCATCCAGTTGCTTGTTCAAATCTTCCATCGTGGCCACAAATTCATTGATATCTTCGGTGATAAATGAAGTAAATACAAAATCACCGGCTTTTGCATCACCTTCCCTTCCATCATCCCGTACGGTGGTAATACTTGCGCCGTCTGCGCCAATCATTTGAAGCAGGGGTTTTGCTCTTAACCTTTCTTCTGGTTTGAATTTTATTTCCAGTAATACGTTGGCCCCGGCATCATTGCTCTTTAGCTGGGCAAATACGTTTTCAGCAACAGGCGGATGCTGATTAAGATCATTGGGATCGTTACCTGAGGAGCCGTTGCCATTACCATTGTCGCGGGACGATGTCATGGTTACAACAGCAGCAATGCAAACAAGCATTGTTGCCACAATACCTTTTTTTGTGTGTCTGAATTTTTTAAACATAGCTGTTTTTTTTTGTTAATAAATAAGTAGCGTCAAATAAGAGAGAGAGATTTCCAGCTGGCTGATTGCCTTACAAGGGGAATAAGTAAAGTTAAAATGTAATAAAGTGGTTTTTAAGTGAATAAAAATATACAGTGCTGAATAACGGAAAATGGGCTGTTTATCTGATTGTATCAATCACCAGAGATTGACTTCATTATCCCTTTTATGCAGTACCGTATTGAAATGACCAGGAAAAGATGTTTAAAACAAAGCGTGTTTATTTTTTTTCTTTGTTTTGGTTAAATAATTAAGTGTTATTAAAGTAATATTACGTCATTTTATTGTAAAATAAAATAAATCTCCCTTTTTGTGAATAACATTTTTTCTGTTGCCGCAAGGGGAGGGCAGGATGCATGCGGAAGTTTTACTTATCAATTATTGCAGTAAAGAATTGAGATGGGAAGTCGTTGCGTTATTTATCACTTGTAAGCTGGTCAGCGGGGGCAGATAACGGTTGGCAATGCAGCGATCTGTGCTATCATCATCCCGCATCCGTCATGCTGATTGGCTCATTCTTCAAGGTTCAGTGGCCGCCCTGTTGAGGGTGCATTTCAAATTGTCGCACTTCATTTTGGTTGTGGGCGGTGGGGACACCGCTCACGGCAGACTGCCCTGGTCAGTCCTCACCCGACAGCGACAATTTGGAATGCTCCCCCTGTTGATAATACATCATTCTTCATTCCATTCAGATATATTTGCCTAAAAAACCATCAGCGCATCATTGTCCATATTGCAAAGTCCCATCGAGTACCTCAAGGGTGTTGGCCCCGTTAAGGGTGATATGCTCAAAAAAGAGCTGCAGATATTTACTTTTAAGGACATGCTGGAGCACTACCCCTTTCGCCATATCGATAAAACGCAGGTAAGTAAAATTGCACAACTGGATGCCGGCAGCGATTATGTGCAGGTAGCCGGTATCATCAAAAACATAGAACTGGTGGGGACAGGCAGGGCTAAACGCCTGGCCGCAAATCTGCACGACGATACCGGGGTGATGGAACTGGTTTGGTTCCAGGGCATTAACTGGGTGCAAAAAACCCTGCAGGAGGGGCATGCTTACCTGGTTTTTGGCAAACTGGGTTTTTTTATGGGCAGGCCGCAGGTATCTCATCCCGAAATAGAGCCCTATATCCCCGAAAAAGCAGGAGGCAAGGCTTTTCTGGAACCTGTATATCCCTCCACGGAAAAACTGAAGGTGCGTGGGCTCAATGGCAGGGCCATTGCCAAACTAACACAGCAACTGCTGAGCCAGTTAAGGGAGCAGGACCTGCCGGAAAACCTGCCTGCCAGTATCCTGCATTTGTACAAATTTGTAAGCCGGTTTGAAGCGCTCAGGCAAATTCATTTTCCTGCCACAGCAGAGGAATACACACAGGCATTGCGCCGGTTAAAGTTTGAAGAGCTTTTTATGGCACAGTTGCGGCTCAGCCTTATCAAAAGCAGCAGGCACCGGTTTTCTAAAGGGCAGGTATTTGCCAGGGTGGGCAGCCTGTTCAATACTTTTTACAGTCAATATTTGCCCTTTGAGCTTACCAATGCACAAAAAAGGGTACTGAAAGAAATACGCACAGATACAGGCAGCGCAAGGCAGATGAACCGCCTCTTGCAGGGGGATGTTGGCAGTGGAAAAACGATTGTTGCACTGCTGAGTATGCTGCTGGCTGCAGATAACGGTTTTCAGAGTTGCTTGATGGCCCCCACCGAAATACTGGCTCAGCAGCATTACAACAGCATTACTGCATTATTAAAAGATATGCCGGTTTATGTAAAATTGCTCACCGGCTCATCTGTAGCTAAAGAGCGCAGGGAAATTGCCAAAAGCTGCGCTGATGGTTCTTTGAATATTTTAATCGGCACACATGCTATTATTGAGGATAAAGTGGTGTACAAAAATCTTGGCTTTGCAGTGGTGGACGAGCAGCACAAATTCGGGGTGGCGCAGCGGGCAAAATTGTGGAAAAAGAATGACATACCACCTCATGTACTGGTAATGACTGCAACGCCTATACCACGTACATTGGCCCTTACAGCCTATGGCGACCTGGATTACAGTGTTATGGACGAACTGCCTCCGGGCAGGCAACCCATCCATACGATCCATCGTTTTGAGAACAAGCGGCCGCAGGTGATGGATTTTATCAAAGAGCAGGTGGCGTTGGGCAGGCAGGCATACATCATTTACCCTTTGATAGAAGAATCGGCCAAAATGGACTATGAAAACCTGATGAAAGGATATGAGGAGGTGAAATCTTTCTTTCCGGAACCCAAATACTGGGTGAGTATGGTGCATGGCAGGCAGGATGCAGTGCAAAAAGAAACCAACATGCAGCGCTTTGTAAAGGGTGATACCCAGATAATGGTGAGCACTACGGTAATAGAAGTGGGGGTAAACGTACCCAATGCCAGTGTAATGGTCATTGAAAGTGCTGAAAAATTCGGTTTATCGCAGCTGCACCAGCTGCGTGGCAGGGTAGGAAGGGGCAGTGAAAAAAGTTTTTGCATTTTATTAACAGGGTACAAAATAAGCAATGATGCAAGGGAACGTTTAAAGATAATGACTGCCACCAATGATGGGTTTAAAATTGCAGAGAAAGATCTTGAAATACGTGGCCCGGGCGACATAGAGGGCACAAGACAGAGTGGTTTATTAAACTTTAAGCTGGCCAGCATAGTCAATGATAAGGCAATACTGGAAGCAGCAAGGGACAGTGCCGGCCAATTGCTGGATAATGACCCGGATATAAAAATGGCAGAGAATTTGCCGCTAAAAAATTACCTGGATCAGCAAAGGGGTAAAACAGCCTGGAGCAAAATCTCGTAGTTTTAAGTGTCAGGAGACAGGTTTACAGATATTGACATTCATGTGACAAACAAACTGGCAGGTAAAATCGTTTATATTTAGTATATTGTAAAAAAAAGCAGTTGAAAGAATTTAAGAAAATATTATTTACCCTTCCTTTTATCTGCATAGGAATGTTTTTTGTACCTGATGCCGTTGCCCAAATGCAGTTTATACAAAACAAGGGTCAGTGGGATAGCCGGGTAGATTTTAAAGGCGATTATCAGAATGGTGGTTTTTTTATTGAGCCGCAGGGCTTTACTGTTCTGATGCACAATGCAGATGATCTTTCTGCCCTTATCGAATACATGCATCCGCATGGTGCAGCTAAAGCACCTAATGAACAACCGGTTAGTGCAAATGGCCCGCAGTTTTTACTGCGTTCTCATGCATACAAGGTTAAATTTGATGGTGCCAGTCAAAAAGTAAAAGCAGTTCCTGATAAACTGCAGCCCGGTTACAATAACTATTTTATTGGAAGTGACCAGTCAAAATGGGCGGCTGAGTGTAAAATTTACCAGGCCATCACTTACCAGGATATGTATCCCGGCGTGGATGTGCGCTACTACAGCGATGCAGGCGGTAAGCTGAAATATGATATCATTGTAAAGCCGGGCGCCAGTGAAGAGAAAATTTCCATGATATATGACGGCGCAGATAAAATCAAGGTAAAAAATAAGGAACTCGTTATCAGCACTTCTGTTGGTGATGTAAGGGAGTTGTACCCCTATACTTACGAGGTAGTAAACGGACGGCGCCAGGAGTTGAAATGCAGTTATGTTGTAAAGAACAATAAAGTATCGTTTAATGTAGAGGGGCGTACACCCAATTCAACACTGGTGATTGACCCCACACTGATCTTTTCATCACTCACGGGCAGTTCACAGGATAACTGGGGATATACTGCCACCCCCGGTCCTGATGGAAGCTTTTTTGCCGGTGGTATAGCCCTTGGCAGTACAGGTTCTTTCCCGGTATCCCCGGGTGCATACCAGCAAACATTTGGCGGTGGTATCAATGAAGACCAGATTGGGTTGCCGTATGATATCACCATTATGAAATTGTCGCCAGATGGCAGTACCAGGTTATACGCAACCTACCTTGGCGGCAGCAGCAATGAGCAGCCGCACAGTATGATTTGCGATGCACAGGGTAACCTCACAGTAGCAGGCAGGTCATCATCCCCTAATTTCCCCAGAACAGTTCCGCAGATTGGACAGGGTGGTGGCTATGATATCATCGTTACAAAATTCAACGCAGCAGGAACGGGTATTATAGGATCGGTGAAGATGGGAGGCATCAATGAAGATGGCATCAACATAAGGGGTAAGTACGTGGCTCCGGAAGGCGTGGATGCGCTGAGGCGTAACTATGGCGATGATGCAAGAAGTGAAGTAATTCAGGATGCTGCAGGAAATATTTTTCTGGCATCCTGTACACAGTCTAATAATTTCCCTGTAACGCCGGGTGTTTTTCAGTCAGCTTTTGGTGGCGGCAGGCAGGATGGTGTGCTGGTAAAATTCACACCAACGCTGTCGTCAGTATTGTTCAGCAGTTACTTTGGCGGCAGTGGTGATGATGCCTGTTTTGTACTGGCCAGGAATCCCATTACCGGTTCGGTGTATGTGGCCGGTGCCACCACCAGTGCCAATCTGCCCGGTGATAAAACGGGAGCATTGTTTGGTACCAACCAGGGGGGCGTGGATGGATTTATAACCAATGTTGCCAATGATGGCAGTGGCATTATTAAAACTACTTACGCAGGCACTACGGGAGATGATTTGGTATATGGCATCCAGTTTGATAAACTGGGCTTTCCATACATCATGGGTACATCCCTGGGAGCATGGCCAATAATAAATGCAGCTTACAGCCGTGTGGGCAGCAGGCAGTTTATCAGCAAAATAAGACCTGATTTATCCGGCTTTGTATATTCCACTACCTATGGCACAGTATCTGCCATTCCCAATATTTCTCCGGTAGCTTTTTTGGTTGACAGGTGCGAAAATGTGTATGTTTCCGGCTGGGGTGGCGAACCCAACAGGATAAGGCAGTTTCCTTCAGCAGGAACTTTGGGTATGGATACCACCATCAACTTTTCAGGCCATGGCGGCGATGGAAATGACTTTTATTTTATGGTAATGAAAAAAGATGCTGCCAGCCTGCTGATGGGGGCATTTTTCGGGCAGCTGAATGGTAACTTTCATGACCACGTGGATGGTGGCACCAGCCGCTTTGATGCCAACGGGATTATTTACCAGGCCATGTGTGCCAACTGCGGTGGGGGAACACGATTTCCTACCACTTCAGGAGCCTATGCCACCAATAATGGCACACCCGGGCAGGGAGGCTGCAATGAGGCCTGTGTAAAAATTGAAATGAATTTTGCAGGCGTGGGTGCAGGCGCACAGGCAAGTATCAATGGGGTAAAATATGATACAGTCGGCTGTACACCGCTCACCGTTGATTTTACAGATACACTGCAAAAAGGCAAAACCTTTATCTGGGATTTTGGCGATGGTTCACCCAAGGTAACGCTTACAGGATCTTCCATTATATCCCATGTGTACAATTCGCCGGGCAATTACAGGGTAATGCTGGTGGCCATCGACTCTTCTACCTGCAATATTGTAGATACGGCTTATACCACCATCAAGGCTGGTAACAATAGAGCATTTCTCAGCTTTACGCCCAATAAACTGCCCCCCTGTACCAATCTCAGTTACCAGTTTACCAATACCTCTTTTGCAAGCAGCAGTGGCTTTGGCGCAAAATCATTTATCTGGGATTATGGTGATGGCTCCCCACGGGACACTGCGGGCCTTAACCCGCCCAAACAGCATACCTATCAATCTCCCGGTACTTACAGGGTGAGGCTGATAGTGTCTGATACCACTTTCTGTAATTCACCGGACTCGATAGAAAGGGTGATCCGCATCAGCCCTACAGTAAAGGCACAGTTTACAACGCCGGACAAGGGTTGTGTACCGCATAATGCAGTATTTACCAATACCTCGCTGGCTGGTACCGACTTTTTATGGGACTTTGGTGATGGTACCACATCAACTGACCCGGACCCATCACACCTGTACACCAACGTAGGTACTTATATCATTAAATTAATAGCAATTGATACAAATACCTGCAACAGGATTGATTCAACACAATTCACTATAACGGTGTATCCCGTTCCGGTGGCTGGCTTTAATTTCAGCCCCAACCCGGCACAGGAAAATAAGCCCACCCAGTTTACCAATACCTCTACGGGAGCGATAAGCTACCTGTGGAAATTTGGTGACCAGGAAACCTCCACAGAAGTGAACCCGCTGCACCAGTTTAACAGTACCGGCTTATTCAATACCTGCCTGTATGCCAACAGTATTGCAGGATGTGTTGATTCCATCTGTTTAAATGTGCCTGCTCTTATCATACCATTGCTGGATGTACCCAATGCTTTTACACCCGGCAGGTTTGGGGCCAACGGAATTGTGAAAGTGCAGGGCTTTGGTATAGGCACAATAGATTGGAGGATTTACAACCGCTGGGGCGAGCTGGTGTTTAAAACAGCCGACCGCAAACAGGGATGGGATGGTACCTACAAGGGTGTATTACAGCCAATGGACGTATATACTTATACGCTGGATGTACTATTCACCGATGGGAAAAAATTCAGGAAAACAGGCGATATATCGCTTTTAAAATAGAGAATGAAGTATACAAAAAACATAGCGGTTCTTACGGCATTTTTTGCCATATGCAGTGTAACTACAACTGCGCAGGACCTTCATTTTTCGCAGTTCTTCAATTCACCCCTCACCACCAACCCTGCCAACACGGGATTTATACCAGATGCCGATTACCGTATTGGTGGCAATTACCGCAACCAGTGGAGCAGTGTAATGGCGCAGCCATACAAAACCATGAGCCTTTTTGCTGATGCACAGGTATTCAGGGACAGGTTAGAAAACGGGTGGCTTGGATTGGGGGCCGTAATACTGAGTGATGTGGCAGGCAGCGGCAGTTTACGCTCCACAAAAGTGTACGGTTCACTGGCTTATCACCAGATGCTTGGCAACAGCAGTCTGCTGAGTGCAGGATTTAATGCAGGCTGGGCCAATAAAAGGATAGATGTAAGCAGGCTCAAATTCCCCGACCAGTTTGATGGCAAGTTTTTCGACAATACATTGCCCACTTCGGTGGTACTTAATGCTACCAATGTGAGTTATCTTGATGTGCAGGTCGGCCTTAATTACGCCTATTTCCCATCAGAGAATGTGTACATCAATGCTGGCTATTCCACACATCATGTGAACAGGCCTAAGGAAACTTTTTTTAATGAAACCAGTAACAACGGACGTATACCCATGCGGCATATCGGGTTTATCAATGCCATACTCAAAATGAACGACCGGGTCATCATCAACCCGAATGTGTTTTATACCAACCAGGCCAGGGCTTCAGAATTGATTTTTGGTTTGAATGCCAATTATAATCTTTCCGAAGCAGGGGAAAAGCAATTGCTGTTTGGCGCTTATTACCGCCTTGGCGATGCCATTGTACCAATGATTGGAGTTGAGCTGAACAATGTACGGTTCACCTTCACTTACGATGTTACCATGTCTTCTCTCAATAGATTCAATGGCAGCCGTGGTGCATCTGAATTAAGTATCCTCAAAAAGGGTTATTATGCCGAAAAGGGCAATATTCTCTGCCCCCATTTTTAATATCACTGTATTAAATATCCCTCCATTTCCTGCTGGTATTGCTGTGCAATGGCCCTTGCCTCTGTGGCAAAGTTTTCGCTTTCTCCTGCATAAATGATGGCCCGGCTGGCATTTACCAAAAGGCCGCAATCCTTATTCATTCCATGATGGCTCACTTCCATCAGGCTGCCACCCTGAAAACCCACGCCCGGTACCAGTAAAAAATTATCAGGTATAATTTTACGGATATTGGCCAGTTCGGCAGCCTGTGTGGCCCCTGCTACAAACATCAGGTTGCCGGGGTTGCCCCATCTGCTCACTGTATTAATCACTTTTTCGTACAGGTATGATTCTTTATCGCCCGGCTGCTGATAATCCCTGATTTTTAACAATTCAAAATCAGCGGCCCCTTTGTTGCTCGTCAGTCCCAGTACAATGGCCCATTTATCAGCATATTCCAAAAAGGGCCGGATGCTGTCTTCGCCCATGTACGGGGCAATGGTGATGGCATCAAAACCCAGTACTTCAAAAAAGGCACGGGCATATTGGGTTGATGTATTGCCGATATCGCCACGCTTGGCATCCGCTATCTTAAAATTTTCTTTGGGTATATAATTCACGGTACGCTCCATCGCCTCCCAGCCTTTTACACCCATGGCTTCATAAAATGCTGTATTGATCTTGTAGCTTACACACAAGTCCTTGGTGGCATCAATAATGGCTTTATTAAATTCAAACACTGCATCAGGCTGCTGCTGCAGGTGTTTGGGGATTTTGGTAATATCAGTATCCAGGCCAACGCAGAGATAGGATTTTTTTTGCTGTACCTGTTGTATTAATCTGGCTCTGTTCATGCCACAAAGGTAACAGCAGCAGGTCAATCCATAAAATGAGATTGCACAGGGCGGGTAAACAGAAAAACGGGATGGCAAAATGCCACCCCGTATCTTTTAAAGCATTATTTTGTCTGTTACTCTATTACTAACCTGGCCGTTTCTGTTTTACCTTTCATGGTCAGTCTTAATACATAAGTGCCTGCTGGTATATTACTCACATTCAGGCGAATGGTATTTGCCCCCTTGTTTATTACTGTGTTATTTCTCATAACCAAACTGCCCAATTGATTAATGAGAACAATATTTACGGGACTGTTGTCATCAGACTGGTAGCTTACTGTCAGTTCATTATTTGCCGGTTGTGGCGTTACTTTCAGTTTGCCATTACTGCTTTTACCAATACTGGTTTTAGCACCAGAGCGCAGTGGGTTAAAATCGCAAGCCCTTCCTGCTAAAATTCTTACCGTAGCTGCTGCCCAGTCGCCGGTACCGCCAGGGCAGGTAGCCTGCACCCGCCAGTTGTAAAGACCACCAACATTTGTAGAAATATATGAACTGTTATAGGGAGTAGCAGCTTCGGCAAGCAGCCACGTAGTGGAGGTAGTTCTTTTATATTCTACTCTGTACGTAGAAGCTCCTGGTACCGGATCCCAAAACAAATCGGCATAGTAGCAATCGCCAAAGCTGGAGAGGTTAACAGGTGTGCCACAAGCTGCCGGAGCCGCAGTAGTGAATTGTGACTGGCCGTACCCTGTACTGCAATTGGCTTTTACCCTCCAGTCGTACACTGTGGAAGCGGCCAGTCCTGTTAAGCTGAAGCTGGTTGCAGTTACTGTGCCTGCTACTATCCAGGTGCCCGAACTGGCTGCTTTGTACTCAACCGTATAGTTGGATGCACCTGAAATTCCCGTCCAGCTTAAAGTGGCTGAGGAGGAGGTAATGCTGCTTGCAGCAAGCCCTGTTGGATCTGCACAACTGGTTACGCAACTGCCAAGGCAGGCGCCCGCTTCCACATTATTGCGGATAAGCTGGGCAGGCTGGGGGCCAAAGCCCAGGCTGAAATTTACACCTACATTGAAGTGGCAATAACTCATAATGGTTCCCCCTCCGGCTGGTGATGGCGGCAGTGCGCAGGAGCCTTCTACAAAGCCAGAGCAACCATCAATGGCCGTATTGTTGCCATTCCATACACAGGCATGGGTATGCCTTGAGCCAAAAAGGTGGCCAAATTCATGACTGGTAACATATACTTCCCAACTGAATGTGGGGACATTTGGAACAAAAGTGGTAAGATTGCCCGAAACACAGAGGCGCTGGCTGATGGTAGGATTGCAAATACCTGAAAAACCTGCCGCCTGTCCGCCACCAATACCACGGGTAGTAAGTAACTGGCCAAGGTCCCCGTTAAAGGAAGTACGGGTAGCCTGGAACTGGGCCAAAGTACCCGGCACATCTGCAGCCGTATAAGGGTCAGTAGTAGTCCACACAAATACCTGTGAAAGTGCTACACTTATTCCATCGTTATTGTACAGTGTTCTCACCTGGTTAAACAGGTTGGTTACATAATTGCTTACTGATGTGGTGTTGTTCCCGAAAGCCGTAAAAAAATCCACTTCGGTTTCAAAATACAGCCTTACACAGCGGTTGGTTAACAAATCCGGGGCTGCCCCGCTGCTCACAGGTGCAGGAATACCCGTATCAGGTGTAAGGCAGGAAAAATTGTTTTTTGCCACAAGATCACTTTCCTGGTATACGATATTCATACCTTTAGACTCTGTTCCCTTCAATTTACCCACAACATAGTTGCTGCCGCCCAAAGTAAAAAAGCCGCCTACTTCATCATCAAAAAAGCTGATCGCAGCCAGGCTGCTTTCATCTCCCTTAACGATGCCCTGGTAATATCTGCCCCCGGGATTGGCCATTTTTTTACCATCGGAAGTTACCAGCAGGTAATCAGGTGTAAAGATTTTGGTTTCTACCAGTTGTAAAGTTACCGTGGCATTGCCTTTCAGCGGAAGTGTGAGTTCAACTGTACCATTGCTGCCAAGAGTAGACAGATGCTCAGCTGTCCATTCAAAAGCATTGTAACCGTTTACCTGCTGCAGCACCGCTTTGCCAAGTGTGGCGGGCAATCCGGCCTTACCCGTGTTTACCCCTGCAAATACCTTGTTTTCTGCAATGGCTTTTTTTACAAGATCAACTGCTTTTACTGCCTGTTGTGCATAGCCTGCACAGGCAAAGAATAATGCGGAGAGGAATACCACCGCCATTCTGGTTAATTTTCTTTTCATGATGTTTTGTGTTTTTGTTGTGAAGAATAAATAAAAGAAATGCTGCCAGGTTTAGCTTTTTAAAGGGGAGTGCCGCAACAGACTTGGCTGATGGCCGGTAATATAACCCTGCCACGCCGTTGAAGGCAGGTTTGCTTGTATAATTATGTATACCGTAAAAAAGCGGCGAGGTATAGATTCTTTTCATACAATTGCAGCATAAAGGTCGCAGAGTCCGGTGATATAAAAAATACTGAAAATGCAGTATTTATCAACCCCTGTTAAAAAATCTGTTTATGGCTTCTATTTTGCTGCTTGCCTGCAGCTTTTCATAAATGTTATAAATATGTTTTCTTACAGTTTTGCTGCTGATGAAAAGCGACTCGGCAATAGATTTGTAACTTCCCCCTTTATCGAGCAGCAGCAGTATTTCTTTTTCCCGTTTTGTGATATTGTATTTTTCCTGGTTGTTAATCCCGGGCCGCTGCAGCCACTGTACCAGTTTTCTTGCAATGCGGCTGCTGATAGGGGAGCCTCCATTGTAAAGTTCCCTCATATAGACCACCAGGTCTGATAATGGCACAGACTGCAGTATGTAGGCAGTTGCGCCTGCTCTAAATGCTTCCAGTACAGTTGTCTCATCATCACTGGCAGTATACATCATAAATTGAGTGTTGATGCAAAAGGGCCTCAATGCGCTCACACAATCTATCCCGGTTTTGCCGGGCAATACTGTATCAATCAATACAACGGACGGTGAAATCCGTGGCACATGCAGCATTGTTTCTTCACTATTTAAAAATATTCCTGTGCAGATAAAACCTCTTTTTGGGTTGATGTACCCGGAAATGTGATCAGCCTTTTTAGCATCGGCGTTTACAATACAATAGCTTATCGGTTTGTTACTCATTGGTAGTGTTGATTGTCATATAAGTTTGCATGCATTATCGCAGAGAGAAAACAAAAGGCTTGTTAGGGCTGCTGTATAAAGTATTTAAAGCTGCGTAAGCTTAAATTAAGCAGGGTGTATTTTAAATTGTTGTAATTTTTTAGTGTTGATCGGTGGGGTGTCCCTGGCGGACTGCCCCGTAATGTCTCATCGTCAGCAACAATTTAAAATACACCGAAGAATATATGTGCTAAGATAAATAAATAAACAATATATGCAATGTATAATTCCGGCATTAATTGAACCTGCTGCAAACAGCACAGCCGGCATCACGGATGCCGGCTGTATAATAGTATGTAAGCCTTATTTTAATTTGATATTCAAGGTAACAACATCCGATTGCAGTGCATTGCTTCGGTTGTAATGACCGTACCTGAGTTCGAGCATAGAAAACTTTTTCATTCCAAACACGCCTTTTTCGGGAGCTAAACGTACCCCCATGCCCATAAAACCGCTGTGAAATGCGCTGAGGTCATAATCGCTGCTATGATACTGGCTTGCAGCTGCATTTGTTTTGTAGGGGGCAAAATAATCAATAGCCGTTTGGGTATAATACCTGTAAAAAGGGCTCAACGATACAAATGGATTCAGCTTTACGGTTGTTTCCAGGCTAATGGTGTGTGCCTTTATCCCCCAATCGTCCTGGTAATAACGGTAGTAAGAGCGCAGAATCACCCTGTCACCCAAAAAGTAGTTGGCCCTCAGGCCAATAGGTACTTTCAGCCTGCTGCCGGGAAGTGCCTCAGTACCAGTAGTGTTATTGGAGAAATACACCCTGTTAAACGGCATACTCAGGAAGCCTTTCTGAAAAGCAAGTTCAGCCATTAAGGACAACTGAAACTTTTGTGTCATCACTTGCGACAAGGTTACGGAAGCATCGTATGAATTACGGGCAGTGGTAGCATAGTTGTTGTCGTCACCCCGGGGGCTGCCTGCCGGCCTTAGTTCAACAGGCAGTATCAGCGATACCCTGTCCAGGTAAGCATTGGCTTTGAGTGTAAGTTCCCTGTTTTTATCTTTGGATAATTTGCTGAAGCTGATACCTGCCCCCCTGGATACATAGTCAAACTCCTTTGAAAAAGAAGCATTCAACCCCCATGTTGTTCCTTTTTGCTCATTCTCAATACTGTAATTAACCGAAGGGTATATCCTGATATCACTAGCCGAAGCAGATGATATTGTTTTAGGGTCTATTTTATCGGAAGAAGCTGAAGTGTAGTAATCAATACCCGCTTCCAGCGAAAGTGTGCGTTTGCGGTATTTTTTATCATAATGATACAGTTTCAGTTCAATGGTATTGGCAATATCAGTCAACTTTTCTGAGCCAATACCACCTGTGGCAGCAGCGTGCTCCCCTTCCTGGTGATAGTAACTTGAAACGATATTGACTTCCTCCAGTTTCAGTTTCCTGCTTTTATAGTTTGCAGAGTCTGTTTTTCCTGTTTGTGAAAATGAGCCCAGGATGCCAATATACATGCCCAGAACGGCTAATGAAATTTTTTTCATGTTTTCTTAGAAAAAGTGGTGATGAGATTAATTGCAACCGCAGCCACCTCCGGCTTTTCCACCATTGGCACCTGAAGCACCCTCCCGGTAAAGGTGAAAGCTGGTTTCTGTTTTCTCCACCCGTCGGCCCCGCAGTTCCATTTCTGCATCATTCAGGTACATTTTCTGGTAGGGCTTTACTGTTGTACATGAGGCAAGCACTATGGTTATTGCACCCCCTGCATAAAAAAACATTTTTTTCATTTTGTTATTTTTATATTTTTTGAAACATATAGTTTGTTGTCGTCGTCAATGATGATGCAGGCCATGTCTTTAACCTGGTTTATCAGGTCAAGCCCGGCTTTTATACCCATTACTGTAACCGGGGTAGCCATTGCATCCGCTATTTCAGCATTGGGACTTATTATCGTAACACTCTTAATGCCGGTAACAGGATAACCCGTTTTGGGGTTGATGGTGTGGGAGTATTTTTTACCTCCTATCAAAACAAATTTTTCGTAATTGCCGCTGGTGGCTACTGCCATATTACTGATGTTGAGATACGAAAAAGGGTGCGTTGCTGCATCCGGGTTGGCAATGCCAATAGTCCATGGCTCCCCGCCAGGCTGGTAACCCCATGTAGTAAGATCGCCTGCGGCATTTACAATACCACTTTCAATCCCTTTTTTTCTTAAAACATACCTTGCCCTTTCGGCAGCATACCCTTTGCCGATGCCGCCAAAACCAATGCGCATCCCTTTCTCCTTTAAAAAAACGGTGCCGGCGGCTGCATCCAGCTCAATGTTTCTGTAATTGATCAGCCGCACCATCTGCTTTGCAATTGCTTCATCCGGCAATGATGTCATTGTTTTATCAAAATTCCATAACCGCTTGTCAATAGATCCATAGCTGATGTCAAAAGCTCCCTGTGTGAGCCTGGAAATTCTGATGGACCGTTCGATAATATTAAAAACCTCCGGATCCACTTTTACAGGTTCAATGCCGGCATTCCTGTTGATACGGCAGGTTTCGCTGCTTTCGTTGTAAGTAGTAAGGAGTCTTTCTATCCGCTTTATTTCTTCCACCGCTGCGTCAATGCTGTCATTGGCATGCAGCTCATATGCAGCAACTACACTTATTTCGAAGCGGTTACCCATCAGCTTGAGTACTCTTTTAAAGATGGAAAGCTCAACAGAAGTGTCAGTTTGCTGCATTGGCAACTGTTTTTATCCCCGTAACAAATGCATCAGGTGCAATATCCGGCAGCCCATCCCATTCCTTCAGCACTTTTCCATGCACATCCAGTAAAACCGTAAAAGGAAATCTTCCTTCCTTATTGTACCGTGCAGCCAGTAATTCATTTTGCGTCTTCAGCTCTTTAGCCAGTTTATTTTTTTTAAGCCGGGGAAAATCAGCATTTACCAGTACTAAATTATCTTTAGCATAAGCAGTAAATACTTCGGCTCCGAATATTTCCTTGTGCATGCGGATACAGGGAATACACCAATCGCTCCCCGAAAAATTCAGCAGCACCAGTTTGTGCTCTGCTGAAGCCTGTTTCGTTGCCTTTTCAAAATCTGTTTTCCACTCTGCAGTGTTTGCTGTAAACAAACTCAGTAAAAGAAGGGATAATAATTTCATGGACATTCATTTTTACAAAATTAACTTTAATGCATAGATTTTAATTTTCCTGCCTGTTGCAGAACGTTAATGTTTAGTGAATATGCCTTTTTAGTGGTTTATTTGCATCCCAATTAAACGTTTATGGCAAATTATATACAGGTTACCATTGCTGATGCAGTAGATGAAAAGGCAGAAATATTGCTGGCAATGCTGGCCACAATGGATTATGAGGGATTTGAAGAAGCAGCCGACGGGTTGAAAGCATTCATTCCGGAAACCCTGTTTGATGAGCCAGCATTGAAAGAGCTGCTGGAAGCACATCAATTGACTTATACACTGCTCCCGATAGCGCAGCAGAACTGGAATGCTCAATGGGAGAGTGGTTTTGAGCCGGTAAGGGTTAACGATTTTGCCTCCATCAGGGCAGGATTTCACCAGCCGGTACCTGGTGTGCAGCATGAAATCATCATTACCCCCAAAATGAGCTTTGGCACCGGGCACCATGCCACTACCTGGATGATGGTGGAGCAAATGTCAACAATTGATTTTGCCGGAAAATCGGTGCTGGATTTTGGCACCGGCACAGGGGTGCTGGCCATATTGGCCGAAAAAATGGGTGCAGCTGATATACTGGCTATAGATAACGACGACTGGAGTGTTAATAACTCCCTGGAAAATGTACTTGTTAACGGATGTGTGCACATAAAGGTTGAAAAAGCCGAAATACTGCCTCCGGGGATGAGTTTTGACATGATACTGGCTAATATCAACCTGCACGTAATAACTGCCAGCCTGCCTGCCATAGCCAAAGCCTGTAAACCCGGGGCCGCAGTATTGCTCAGCGGTTTTTTGGAGGAAGATGTGCAAGCTTTGGAGCCCCTGCTCATAAAGGAAAATTTCCAGATAACCGGAATTTTCGACAGGGGCAGCTGGCGCTGTATTGCAGCAGTGTTAAATTAACATTAATACTTATGTTTTCAACATTAACACTTTTGCAGGTAATTCAAAATTCATTATTACCGCTTTTGTCGTATTTTTGCCTTTCAACTCAACGAAGGAAACAAGCATGACAGAAGTATTTCTCATTATTGCGGCATACCTGATTGGTTCAATTCCTACAGCACTTATCATCAGTAAAAAGTTTTTTGGAGTGGATATCCGTGATTACGGAAGCGGGAATATGGGTGCCACCAATACTTTCAGGGTACTGGGTAAGCAATATGGCAAAGTGGTAATGGTTATGGATATCCTGAAAGGAATGGCTGCGGTAGGATTATACAATTTTTTCCCCTTTTACCTGCACAACGAAACACAGGCTACCAATCTTATGGTAGGCCTTGGGCTTTCGGCGGTAGTGGGTCATATTTTCCCCATTTTTGCCCAGTTTAAAGGTGGTAAGGGTGTGGCTACACTTTTTGGAATGATCATCGCCATACAGCCTGTGGTAGCCATCTGCTGTGTGGGGGTATTTCTGCTGGTATTGTACCTTACCCGTTACGTATCCCTCAGCTCTATTCTTGCATCAATAGCCTTGCCCATATGTGTATTGTGGATATGGAATGAAAATGAACTGGTATACCGCCTGTTTGCCGTAGCAGTGGCTGCACTTGTACTGCTTACACACCAGAAGAACATCATCCGCCTTTTGCGTGGCGGCGAAAGCAGGGTACCTATATTAAAGTTCCGTGACAGGCGCAAGGCAAGGCGCAGCCGGGGCGAATAAGGAGTACAGTGCAGTACAAACTTTATTTTTTCTTTAACAACCTTTTCCTTTTTATTTCCATCTCTTTACCTGTAAGTATATATTTACAGCAAATTTGGTACGTCAATTGTTTAGCATAACCCGAACAGTTTTTAAATAAATAAAGATGAAAAGAATATGTTTTGCCCTTATAGTGCTGCTGTCGCTGGCGGCGTGTTCAAAAAACGCACTTACAGGCCGTAATCAGTTAAAATTATTTCCCGAATCAACACTCAGGGAGCAGGCACTTACCGAGTACCGGAGTTTTCTCTCTCAAAGCAGGGTATTAAGTGAAAATACCAATAAGGATGCCGAAATGGTAAAGCGGGTGGGCACCCGCATTGCCAGGGCTATTACCGCCTATTATACCGATAAGGGCCTCGCAAAGGAACTGGAAGGCTATGAGTGGGACTTTAACCTTGTAAACGACAAGCAGGTGAATGCCTGGTGCATGCCGGGTGGTAAAGTGGTGGTATATACGGGCTTGCTGGAAGTAACCCAGAATGAAGCTGCGCTGGCAGTAGTAATGGGGCATGAAATAACACATGCAGTAGCGCATCACGGTAACGAACGCATCAGCCAGGTAGCCTTTGCACAGGGGCTTGAAGTGGCAGGTAATATTTTCACATCCGGCAACCAAAAAGCCAACGGTATCTTTAATAATGTATTTGCACCAGCAGCACAGGTGGGTGTTTTACTGCCCAACAGCCGCAAGCAGGAGTATGAAGCCGATAAGTTGGGACTCAATTTTTGCGCTATGGCCGGGTACAATCCCAGGGAAGCTGTGCCTTTCTGGAAGCGGATGAGCCAGGCAGGCGGACAAAAGCCACCGGAATTTCTGGCTACACACCCCAGCGATGAAAACCGTATAGCCAAACTCGAAGCACATATGGAAGAGGCATTAAAGTATTATAAGCCCGTAGGGCCAGGCAACAGGTAAAGCGCTGCCTGTAAGCAAAATAAGCACCCCTTTCCCGGCAGGAAAGGGGTTTTTTGCATCCTTAAGTCATATTTTTTTTATTGCAATTTGACACGTTTTTTTATTGAAAAAACGCTAAAATGCTTGCCTGATAAAGGTTTGGGTGTTGCAAAAACACAATTAAATTATGCAGTGTGAAAAAAAAATCGTTACTTTTGCATTCTTTTTAATAACCCTTTAACATTTGCCTGCGTATGTCGTTTATACAATCATTGCCGGAGAAGTTGCAATTAAAGGATGAGAAAAATCTTTTAATACAAGGTTTACCCTCTTCAATCGAGAAACAATTTATTAAATATTCCTTTGCTAAAAATGTAACTCCGCTGCTCAGGGCAAGGCGTATTGATTTCGCCGTTGTATTTGCTATCAGCCAAAAGCAGGTAAGAGACATTTTAAGGGAAGTGATCCCGGCTATGCACCCCGAAGCCAAACTCTGGATCGCTTATCCAAAAATCACTTCAAAAATAGCCAGCGATCTTTGTAAGGAATGTAATTGGGATTTTGTATGCCAGCATGGGTATAAAAGCAGCGATAATGTAACCCTGGATCATGTATGGAATGCAGTACAGTTCAGAAAACATGAGGGAGAACTGCTCACTACCAGCGAAGATGAAGATGGTGAAATGGAAGTAGTAACCGTAAGGGCCGTAAATATCGGTAACCGTGCAGTTGAAATACCCTACGAACTTGAAACCGCCCTTAATCAGAATAAGCAGGCTGCTGCCTATTATGAGTCGCTGCCTTTCAGCCACAAAAGAGAATACGTGAAATGGATTACTGAGGCAAAAAAAGGCGAAACCAAAACCAAGCGTGCGGCTAAAACATTAGAAATGCTCTCTGCCGGTAAAAGACTGGTGGCAGTAAAATAAAAAATTGATTGGTATCAGTGAGCCCCGGTTTTTCCGGGGCTTTTTTCGTTTTAACCCGGTAATATGGCAGCCCCCAGTGTTAGTACACCTTAACCGGGCAGCCGGTTTTACTGTTTCCCCCGCCCCTGCCCGCATTACCCGTACCAAGCAGGTAACTCATCTGAATACCTGTAAAATAATACCAGTCTTTAAATTTGGAACCACCCCTTTGGGAGCCACCGGCAGGGTAGGTGAGCCCCGTCTTCAATTCATCTCCCCTGAAGGCAAGGTCAACTGCCAGCTGACCCCTGTTGGCCAGCAGCAGGTCCCTGTCTGCATAAGTGGTGCTCACATCATCGATATAATCGGTAAAGGTCTTTCTTAAACCAAGCTCCAGGCCTATCCTTATCTTATCATTGATTGCCATTTTTAAACCACCCCCAAAAGGTATGGCAAGCTGGTTTAAATGGTACATTTTCCTGCCCAGGTAAAACCCCTGGCCTTCGGTACTGAGTGGCTGCAGCGCAATCTTATTTCCACTGCTGTCAATGGCTTTTGGGTTAAAATGGAAATAACTGATACCTGCAAATACATAAGGCGTTACGCTTCTTTCATACAGGCTGAACAAATGGTATTCAGCACCAAGGTGAATATCCAGCACTGAAGAGGTGAAATTAAGGTTGCGGGTGCTGTTAAGATTGTTCTTTTTATCATCACCAGATAACCTGCCAAAAGTAAAACCGGCCCTTGCATACAGCTTTTCAGTAAGCTCATACAATACTCCTGCCCCCGCAGCAAAATGTGATTGATCAAAAGTGAACCGGCGTGGTTGAAGGTCGCCCTGGTAATTACTGGTGCCTGCAAAAATGGTAGCAGATAATCGCTGCGACATTCCTGCAAAAGGAATTGCACAGAGCAACGCTATTATACAATACTGTTTCATGAATAAAAAGTTTTACAATTTGAACAGGGTAATACAACTATCATACCCTTCATGGAAAATGTGGATTAAAAAGCTGCTGCCGCTAATCAGCCCTTGCCAGGTTCATGTTGCAGTAATCATTGCCTTTACTAAAAGCACAAAAAAGCCCCCAAGCCGGGGCTTGGGGGCAATAGTACAATCAGGTTGAACCTTTTTATTTAGGATTCAGCATTTTATTCAGCCTGTCGCTGATATCCTGCAGGTGATACTTGGTCATTTTATCCGGGGTAATTGCACCCGCATCAGCGAGTTGCTTCAGTTCACGGGCATGCCCCTTTAAAATCGACAGCAGATCGGATTTTTTACTGTCAACTGCCGGTGTGCCAGCGCCGCCGAAAGTTATTGTAAAGCCACCCTGTGGTGCCGGAGGATTGATTAAAACACCCAGCCTTTCAATATAAGCTTTCTGCAGGTTACGCCTGTATATATCTACCGGCTTTTTGGTGGTAAGCTCAGTAAATATATGCTGCTTCAGGTCGCCAAGCAGGTCAGTAACAGTATAAGCCAGGTTGCCATTGGCAGCTTCTGCATTCAGCATTTTGCCCATCACATAAGTGCTCAGCATCCTGCCCAGGGCTGTTTCCTGCACCTGCAGTATTGTTACTGCCGGTACAAGACTGGTTTTTTCCCTTACATCCTTGTTAATTAACCATGTAGGGGTATTAAATACCTGTGTTTTGATAAAATCCATCGCTTCTTTCTGGGTAGCTTTTGATACATATTCATACACTGGTCCACTCTGGTCAGCTTTTTTAGGCGTTTCAAACACACCTCCAAAATTGTAACAAACATGCCCGATATAGCGCCTGAACTGGCCAACCACTTCACCGTATAATTCTTCCAGGTTTTCAAAAGCTTCATTGGGGGTTTTCGTCCATACCGGCAGGTTGGGCAAAATACGCTGGAGGTTTTTAATACCATAGGTGGAAGCCTTCATGGCATTGTCACCTATATCCTCACTCTGGCAGCGGGGATCGTCGGGTTGTCCCTGGCGGCCAAACCAGTAGCGTTTGTCACTTGCTTTTGCAGCAATCCACTTGTCCAGTGTGGGTGTTTCATCGGCGGCAGTTTTGGCCTCCGGCAAATATTTGTATCCCCACTCAATGGCCCATTTGTCGTATTCGCCGATACGTGTATACAAGCCCGCAGGAGAAATATTATCTTCTGGCTGTGCCACGTAATTAAAGCGGGCATAGTCCATGATGCTTGGAGTGTGGCCATTGGCTTCCACCCATGCCTTATTCCTGAGATTTTCAACCGGGGTACTGCTGCTGCTGCCAAAATTGTGCGGCAAACCCAGTGTATGCCCTACTTCATGAGAAGATACAAAGCGTATCAGTTGTCCCATCAGTTCATCATCAAATTCCATTTTACGGCTGCGTGGATCCACTGCGGCTGTTTGTATAAGGTACCAGTTGCGCAGCAGGTGCATCACATTGTGAAACCAGCCGATATGCGTTTCAATGATTTCGCCACTGCGTGGATCATGAACATTGGGGCCGTATGCGTTTTCAATGTCTGATGGTTTGTAAACAATGGCAGAATAACGGGCATCCTCAATGCTCCAGGTACTGTCTTCTGCCTTTGTTGGGGCTACTTTACCCACAATTGCATTTTTGAAACCGGCTTTTTCAAAGGCCACACTCCAGTCGTTAACACCAGCAATAAGGTAAGGCACCCATTTTTTAGGGGTAGCCGGGTCAATATAGTATACAATCTGCTTGGTGGGCTCTACCAGTTCACCACGCTTGTATTTTTCCATGTCCTCAGGCTTGGGTTCCAGCCTCCAGCGGGTGATCATGCTGATATCCTTTACACCCTGCGGGTTGGCATCAAAATCAGTATATCCCCTGCTGAAATAGCCCACACGGGGGTCGCTGTAGCGGGGCTTCATCACTTTTTCGGGCAGCAGGTACAGGGAGCTGTTCAGCTCTAAAGTAACGGTAGCCTGGCTGGGTGGCGGGGGCGGAAAGCCCGGAACAGAAGCGCCGCTGCTTTTGCCAAAGGTTTTAACTGTTTTTATTTCAATATTAACCGGGTAAGGCTTTACAGAACTGATATATGACTTGTCAGCCTGCAATGAACCAACCTGGAAAGAAGACTTTGAACCGGCACCAAAGCCGAATATTTCATTGTCACCATTGATATTGTCAGTTATTTCAATTACACTGCCGCCACCAAGGCTGTCGGGTACCATAGCCTTTACTTCAAAAGCCATGGCAATTGGCTGAATATTGGAGTTGGCAACAGAGCGGAACATATCCTGCGAACTGTCGCTTCTCACATCAAACGACACTGATTTAAGAAAAATCTTCTGACCAGGGCCTTTTTCAAGGCGGATGACACCCTGGCCTATCTGGTCGCCGGCATATCCGTAGAAGCCCTTGGCTGTTTGGATAGACGATTTTGATACCCTGTTTACAAAAAGGATATCCCTTCCTATCATTTTATCCGGAATCTCAAAAAAATATTTGTCCTCTATCTTATGTACAGTGAACAGCCCTTTTCTTGTAACCGCCTTATCGGTTATTACATCTTTGTAGGGTTTGGGGCCTGGTTTGGGGGTGCTGGCTGCTGCAGGCGGTGTAGCCGGCATGCCCGGTACTGGAGGGGTAGCCGGTTTAGTTTGAGCCATTGAAAGCACAGAAATGCCCGCAAAAATGGCCGAAACCGACAGTTTTTTTACATAAAAATTCATACTTAAGCTTTTGTTAACTTTTAATTAAAAAAATGGTAATGAAAACGAAATTATCAATTAGGGCATAAATTAACGCTTTTTTGGGATGAGTGGCAAAATAAACAGCAGCTGTTTTTTTACGGCTGTTTATGGAAAAACTTTGTTTAACGCATCAGGCAGAGAGAAGAGAAAAAATAACGGCAGAATCTTGCTGGTTTCACTAAATTTATTAACTTGTGCGTTCCGTTAAAAATATTTGTTAATAAGTTTTGATTGTTGAAATATATTTTTCAGTAGCATTGTGCAATCAAAAGTTATAATTTTTTAAAATCAAACATTTTCACTCACTAAAAACTTGAATGTTATGGCAGAAACAAAACCAACTGCAACTGTAAAGCCCTCAACCTCGGTACAGGTAAAAAAATCCAGCAACATTATTTCCCTGCTGGCTCCGATCATTTGTGTAATTGCGGGATATCTTATCTGGAGGTTCATATTAGGCAACCCCAGCGGGTTCAGCAAAATTATCTCCGGCGGCGGGTTTTGGCCTACTTATGATGGACCTAAAAATGCGTTGAACAAAATGTACCTCGGAGGTATCATCGTACCTATTCTTATCGGATCATTCCTGACCATGCTCACGTTTGTTATTGAGCGTTTCCTTACTATCTCAAAAGCTACAGGTACAGGCAGTAACGCCAATTTTATCCGCAAGATACAGTATCACCTGGCCAACAAGAATGTGGACGCAGCACTGGCTGAGTGCGACAAGCAAAAAGGCTCTGTAGGTAATGTAATGAAAGCAGGTTTGCACCGCTACAAGGAAATGATCAACAACACTGAACTTGCAACTGACCAGAAAGTAATGGCCATCCAGAAGGAAGTGGAAGAAGCTACTGCGCTTGAACTGCCTATGCTGGAAAAAAATCTCGTATTCCTTTCAACCATTGCATCAGTAGCAACCCTGCTGGGTCTGCTGGGTACAGTATTGGGTATGATCCGCTCTTTCTCTGCCCTTGGTGAAGGAGAAGGTGGTGGCGATGCTGCCAGCAAACTGTCTGTAGGTATCTCCGAGGCCCTGTATAATACGGCCCTTGGTATCGGTACTTCAGCATTTGCAATCATTTTCTACAATATGTTTACTACTAAAATTGACGGCATTACTTACGGTATTGACGAAAGCGGCTTTACCCTTACACAAAGTTTTGCATCCCTGTACAAATAAGTGCCGGGTTGTATGGATTTTACAAAGTAATGAATCATATAAGTAAATAAAATAATTATGGGAAGAGCGAAAATTCCAAGGAAGAGTACCAATATAGACATGACGGCCATGTGCGATGTGGCATTTCTGCTGCTGTCATTCTTTATATTGGCTACCAAGCAAAAGCCACCGGAAGCAGTAAGCGTAACTGCCCCCGCTTCGGTATCTTCTAAAGCAGCTCCCGAAAAGTCCATCCTGATTACACTCAACAAGGAAGGTAAAGTGTACCTGATGCTGGGAGAAGATACCAAAAAACTGGAAGTGATTCAGGACCTGAATACAACCAGGGGGCTGGGTCTTTCTGATGGGGAAGTAAAAAAACTGTCTAAAATGAGCGTTATTGGTATGCCATTGAACCAGATAAAAGGAATGCTTGCGCTGGAGCAGGCCATCCCGGGAGACAAAATGCCCGGTATACCCGCAGGCGACAGCACAAACAATGAATTGGTTGACTGGTTGAGAAGTGTAAATGTGGCTTATGCCAATACACCACGCAGCCAGTTTGAAGAAATGGTATTGCTTAAGGGCGACCAGGATGCAAAATATCCTGATTTTAAAAACATAAAGTATGCTTTGAAGAAGAACAATATGTTTAAATTCAGGATTGTGACCAATTCAGAAACTGTTCCTGTTGGCTCAGAATTGTATTTAGAGAACAAGAACAAGCCCAAATAGGGTGTACGAAATTAATTAACGAACTTAAATAGTTTTTTATGGCAGAAATGGATACCTCGTCGGGTGGCGGCCACAAAGGCGGCCCCGGCGTCAAAAAGCCCAAAAAGTTATCCACAAGGGTAGACCTTACCCCGATGGTGGATTTGGGTTTCCTGCTCATTACCTTCTTTGTGTTTACCACTACCATGAGTAAACCAACGGCAATGAATATGAATGAGCCAAAGGATGACCCGGATAACCAGTTGAAGGTGAAAAATTCAGGTGCTATGACAATCCTGCTGGGCAAAGGTGACCAGGTGTACTACTATTACGGCGAATTGGTGGCAGAAACCATCAGTGAGCAGTTTAAAAGCAGTAATTACAGGGAAATGAGGAACCTGATAACTGAAAAAAAGAAAGCAACGCCCATCGGAGACCTGATGTACATTATCAAGGCAGACAAAGAAGCCAAGTTTAAAAATGCCATTGACATTTTAGACGAGATGACGATTTGTGCTGTTCCGCCCGGGCACTATGCCGAAGTGGACATCACAGATACCGAAGCAATGCTGATAAAAAAGACAGAAGAAGCAAACGGCATAAAATAATTTTATGGAATTGTTTCAATTGTGAATCTAATTAACAAATCCTTTTAAAATGGACATATCAAAAATTTTAAGTGCCGATATACTGGATATCATCTTTGATGGTAAAAACAAACAGTATGGTGCTTACGATCTCCGCAAAACGTACAATAAGCGGCTAACCAAGGCCCTGCTGATTACAGCCGGCCTTGCCTTGCTGATATTTCTGGGGACGGTTTTTGCCAGTGTATTTACCAAGTCGGCTAAAGATAAGCTGGATGTGCTTGATACGCAGTTGGCAGAAATTAAAAAAGACGCACCACCACCACCCGTAGTGCCGCCTCCACCCCCGCCCAAGGCTCCGCCTCCACCCGAAATCAACCAGGTGAAGTTTACTCCTCCTAAAATTGTAAAGGATGAGGAAGTTAAACCTGATGAAAAAATCGAGGAGATTAAGGACGACCAGGTAATCAGCACCAAAACAGTGGAAAGTGATATCAAAGATGCTGTAGTGGCTGCCCCGGTTGAAGAAAAAGGTACACAGGTTGTGGAAGCTCCGCCTAAAAAGGAAGAAGATGAAGATAAGATCTTTACCAAGGTGGAGAATGAAGCAGAATTTCCCGGTGGCGATGGCGCCTGGAGAAGGTACCTGGAAAAGAACCTGAATGCCAATACCCCGGTTGACAATGGTGCGCCAGAAGGTACTTACCAGGTAATCGTTCAGTTTATCGTAAGTAAGGATGGCAGCATCAGTGATGTGAAAGCACTCACTGACCATGGTTATGGCATGGAAGCTGAAGCGATAAAAATCATCAAAAAAGGACCAGCCTGGAAAGCGGCCCTGCAGAACGGACGTAACGTAAACGCATACCGTAAGCAGCCCATTACATTCGTGGTTCAGGAACAGTAATCTTATTTTTAAAGACGTATTATAAAAGCCTCCCTTTTTACGGGAGGTTTTTTTGTGCGGTATATTTTTTTGCAGGTAGTCAGTGCCGGTAGTTTCCTGGGCATAAAAAAAATTATTTTTTGGCAGCAATGATACCCGGCAGGTTCATCAAGGCTGCTGACTGCTGTAATCCGCCACCATGGTGTATTACCGCAGTTGCTGACTGCTAGCAGGATGCCAATGCTCCGTGCCTCACAGCTGATATGCAGTAAGCCATGCAATAAGCTGTTTCAGCCAGCTGTGATTGTTTGAAGTGATAGCGTTTATTCATTTATGTTAGTTTTGATGAAATCCTTTGCATGTTTTACTGCCTGCGAAAATAATTTTATGGAGTTGGTTCAATTCTGAATCTAATTATAAAATTAATTACAATGGACATATCAAAAATTTTACATTCCGATGTGCTGGACATCATCTTTGATGGCAGGAATAAACAGTACGGAGCTTATGATCTCCGCAAAACTTATAACAGGCGGCTTGCCAGGGCTTTGCTGATAACAGCGGGGATTGGCCTGTTCATCTTTCTGGGATCGGCCTTTGCCAGCGCATTCACCAGGTCAGCTCAAAACAGGCTGGATGTGCTGGACACACGGCTGGCAGAAATTAAAAAAGAACTGCCACCGCCTGTAGTGCCGCCCCCGCCAATCAGGCAGGCACCTCCGCCCGAAATTAACCAGGTAAGGTTTACGCCCCCGAGGGTGGTGCCAGATGAGGATGTAAAGCCTGATGAACAAATTGAAGAAATCAAGGACGATGCAGCAATCAGCGATAAAACTGTGGTAACAGATAAGAAGGATGACGTGATAGCTGCCCCGCTTGAACCAAAGGGGACGCAAGTGATGGAAACGCCAGTTAAAAAAGATGAGGATGAAGACAAAGTATTTACAAAGGTAGAAAATGAAGCAGAGTTTCCCGGTGGCGATGGTGCATGGAGAAGGTACCTGGAAAAGAACCTGAATGCCAATACCCCGGTTGACAATGGTGCGCCAGAAGGCACTTACCAGGTTATAATACAGTTTATCGTAAGTAAAGATGGCAACATCAGTGATGTGAAAGCACTCACTGACCATGGTTACGGTATGGAAGCTGAAGCGTTAAAAATCATCAAAAAAGGACCAGCCTGGAAAGCGGCTCTGCAAAACGGACGCAACGTAAATGCCTACCGCAAGCAGCCAATTACCTTTCTGGTTCAGGAACAGTAATTTTAAGCCTCATTAAAAAAAACCTCCCAATTTATCCGGGAGGTTTTTTTGTGCCTTTATATTTTATGTATTCCCTTAATACCTGCTGTAAAACCGGGAAATAGCTTTGAGTGGCTTTTGGCTCCCGGTATTTTCAGCCAACTGCAAACCTGTATTTAAGCTGAAACCAAACATTTTTCCACACAGTTACCTAAAATTTTCATAGCCCGGTAAAATAGGTATATCTTTGCATGACCTCCCGGATATTTTACAACCAGATTTTCCATTGGTCAATAGTTAAAAAGCTGAAAAATGCGATGTCATTCAATGGCAGCGTATTTTGTGTATTGGGGAAATAAGGAGCAGAAAAGGTTCAGCCAAAAGGTTTAAGGAACAGAAATTATCTAATTAAGAAATAAATAATGGCAAAGTACATTTTTGTAACAGGTGGTGTTACTTCATCGCTGGGTAAGGGAATTATTGCGGCTTCGCTGGCCAAACTGCTGCAGAGCAGGGGCCTTAAGGTGACCATTCAGAAATTTGACCCGTATATCAATGTTGATCCGGGCACACTCAATCCCTATGAGCATGGCGAGTGCTATGTAACTGATGATGGTGCAGAAACTGACCTGGATCTTGGGCATTATGAGCGTTTTTTGAATACGCCTACATCGCAGGCAAGTAATGTAACTACCGGTCGCATTTACCAAACGGTTATCAACAAGGAAAGGGAAGGTGCTTACCTGGGTAAAACCGTGCAGGTGATACCGCATATTACCGATGAGATAAAGCGCAGGATGCTGCTGCTGGGCAAGGAAGGAAAGTATGATATTGTAATTACTGAGATAGGTGGTACGGTGGGTGATATTGAGAGCCTCCCGTTTGTAGAGGCAGTGCGCCAGCTGCAGTGGGAAATGCCCGAAGAAGACTGCATGGTGGTGCACCTTACCCTGATACCTTACCTGCGGGCTGCCAAAGAGCTGAAAACAAAGCCCACCCAGCACAGTGTAAAATTGCTGGCCAGTGAGGGTGTGCATCCTGATGTGATTGTGTGCCGCACCGAAGAGCCGTTGAACAATGACCTTAAAAAGAAAATAGCGCTTTTTTGCAATGTAAAAACGGATGCAGTAATAGAGGCGATGGATGCCAGCACTATTTACGAGGTACCTTTGAAAATGCTGCAGGAAGGGCTGGATGTAATTGTACTTAAAAAACTGCGGATAAATGGCTATTCAGCGCCGGAACTTACAAAGTGGAGAATTTTCCTGGATAAGCTGAAATACCCCAAATCAAAAGTGACGATAGGGCTGATTGGTAAATACATTGAATTACAGGATGCCTATAAATCAATACTGGAAGCATTTGTGCATGCAGGCGCCATGAATGAGTGCAAGGTACAGGTGCTGGATGTACACAGCGAAACCATTACAGATGAAAATGTAGCAGAAAAACTGAGCAAACTGGATGGATTGCTGGTAGCCCCGGGGTTTGGTATGCGTGGGGTGGAGGGCAAGATTGCGGCTGTAAAATATGCCCGTGAAAACAAGCTGCCTTTTTTTGGAATATGTCTTGGAATGCAGATGGCAGTAATTGAATTTGCCCGTAATGTACTTAGCTGGCCAGACGCACATTCCACCGAAATGGAAAAAAATACACAGCACCCGGTGATTGACCTGATGGATGAGCAGAAAGAAGTAACGGCCAAAGGCGGCACAATGAGGCTGGGTGCATATCCCTGCGAAATCAAAGAAGGAACAAAAGCGTTCAATATTTACGGTTCCGCCCATATAAGTGAAAGGCACAGGCACCGCTGGGAGTTCAACAATAAGTATATTGATGATTTTGAAAAAGCAGGTATGGTGCCAAGCGGGAAAAACCCCGGAACCGGCTTGGTGGAGATTGTGGAGCTTCCCGATCATCCGTTCTTCATTGGCGTACAATACCATCCTGAATTAAAAAGTACGGTGGAAAATCCGCATCCCGTGTTTGTACATTTTATTAAGGCGGCCATTGACTTTTCTGAAAAGAAAAATGCAGTAAAGAACCCTTTGCTGGAGAGTGAAATGATATAAACCGGAACTATTGAGGTATGCGTAAGCTTTCGATGGAAGAACTGAACAGGAAAACAGTGGCAGAATTCAAGCGTTCTGAAAAAATTCCCCTGGTGGCAGTGCTGGAAAATATCCGCAGCGCCTACAATGTGGGCAGCCTGTTTCGTACAGCCGATGCTTTTTTGATTGAAGCCATTTACCTCACGGGGTATACGCCCGTGCCTCCTCACAAGGAAATAAAAAAAACGGCACTGGGAGCAGAAGATACGGTTGACTTTTTATATTTCAGCAATGCACAGCTGGCAATTGAAGCATTGAAACGCAGGGGATATAAAGTGTATGCTGTGGAGCAGGTAGAGAACAGTATTTCACTCGAAAATTTCACGGCCGCTGATGGCGAAAAGATTGCCGTGGTTTTTGGGAATGAAGTAACCGGGGTGGAAGCGGACAGCATTGCACTGTGCGATGGCTGTATAGAAATACCCCAGTTGGGCATGAAGCATTCGCTGAATATTGCCACCGCTGCCGGGGTGGTACTTTGGGAAATCATCCGCACTAGCATTACACAGCACAAATAACAGCTATTTATCTAAAATAAAGCCGTTTTGACGACAGTAAAAAACTATCTGAGCCTCATCAAATTTTCGCACACCATTTTTGCAATGCCCTTTGCTCTGATTGGTTTTTTCCTGGGAACGTTTAAAGGCAAATCCCAATGGAATTTAAATAATACCATAGGCTGGGGAAATGATAAAGGGTTAAATCCAGGACAACCTCATTTTACACTCCCTGCGTGGCAGGGTGTTGTTTTTGATCCGGTTAAATTCATGCTCATCATCGGCTGCATGATTTTTGCCCGCAGCGCTGCCATGGCTTTTAACAGGTATTTAGACAGCAGCTTCGATGCTAAAAACCCCCGCACCGCCATCAGGGAAATTCCTGCCGGGATGATTAAAAGCAACAGCGCATTATGGTTTGTAATTTTTTCCTGCATACTGTTTGTTGCCTGTACCTTCTTCATCAACCGCATTTGTTTTTATTTGTCACCAGTGGCGCTTTTTGTGGTGTTGTTTTACAGTTATACCAAACGCTTTACTGCACTTTGCCATTTAGTGCTGGGTACAGGTTTAGCGCTGGCACCCATTGGGGCATACCTTGCTGTTACTGGGGTATTTCATCTGCTGCCCCTGCTTTTTTCCTTTACGGTATTGTTTTGGGTAAGTGGTTTTGATATTATTTATGCGCTGCAGGATGAAGCATTTGATAAGGAAAACAAACTGCATTCAATTCCAGCCTTATTGGGTACAAAAAGGGCATTGCGTGTTTCTGAACTGCTGCACGGGCTGAGTGCTGCTTGCCTTGTTACTGCCGGGCTTATGTTTCATTTTGGCTGGTTCTATTGGGCAGGCGTTGTACTGTTCGCCTGCCTGCTGGTGTACCAGCACCTGCTGGTGAAACCCAATGACCTGAGCAGGGTAAATATGGCGTTTTTTACCACTAATGGCGTAGCTTCTGTAATATTTGCTGTTTTCGTCATACTGGATGTCTTCCTCAAGGCGGGCATACCTGCCTAAGCCTTACCTTTGCTGCAATGGCAAGAATACTTTGTATAGATTATGGATTAAAACGCACCGGTATTGCCGTTACCGACCCGCTGCAGATTATTGCCACGGGCCTTACCACTATTGATACCAAAAATTTCATTCCCTTTCTCAAGGATTATTTTGCCAGGGAAACCGTGGAACTGGTGCTGATGGGTGAACCCAAAAACTGGGATGAAACAGATACCCATGCAACGCCCCTGGTTAAAAAAGCGGTGGAGCAATTGCAAAAGGAATTTCCGCTGATGCCTTTAAAAATGGTGGATGAACGAAACACTTCCAAAATGGCGAAAGCTGCCATGCTGGAAATGGGATTGAAGAAAAAAGACCGGCGTAATAAGAAAATGGTGGACGAAATAGCTGCCACCATCATGCTGCAGGAATATTTACAGCATTTTCATTAGCTTGTAATTGGATAGTAAGCAGGGAATGGGTAATTTTGCCTTCCTGTAAATTGTAGTGATATTAAAAATAAGTTGTATAAATGATTCTTCCGATTGTTGCTTATGGTTCGCCCATTTTAAGAAAAGTGTGTGATGATATTCCCCCTGGTTATGAGGGCCTGGACAAACTGCTTGCAGACATGTGGGAAACCATGTACAACAGCAATGGGGTGGGGCTGGCGGCACCGCAGATCAACAGGGCAATACGTTTATTTGTAGTGGATAGCGAACAGATATTTGCCGGCCAGGATGAAGATGAGAAAGAAGAGTATCCTGATGAACCCGGGTATAAAGGGGTGTTTATCAACGCACATATCACGTCATTATCCGGCGATGAATGGGCCTACAACGAAGGCTGCCTGAGTATACCCAAAATACGGGAAGACGTAAACCGCCAGGCAACAGTTACACTCGATTTTCTGGATGAGCAATTGCAGCCGCATACAAAAACTTTTACCGGCCTTACTGCACGCATCATCCTGCATGAATACGACCACATTGAGGGAAAATTATTTATTGACTACATCAAGCCTTTAAAGAAGAAACTGCTGAAAGGCAAACTGGACGATATCACAAAGGGCAAGGTAAAAGTGGATTACCGCATGGTTTTTGTAAAATAATCCACACTTTTTTCCAAATATCCGTACGTGTCAAAGTTGCCTTTAAAATAGCTTTGGGAATTACAGATATATTACTGACAGTGCTGAATCACTCCTGGTAATCACCAAATATAAAACGCCATTGTCGAAATCCGGGGAAATCACTAAATTGCCTGAATACGAAAACAGTTGCTGTTCACACCCAGGTAAACTGTCTCCGGTTTTGATACTATAAATCCCTATATCCTGCGCATACCACTCCTTTAGTAAAAGGATTTTTAAATGTATTTTTTACCGTAAAAACAAAATATGAAAAAAGTATTACCCTTTATTTTCGTGCTGGTAACCAGTTGTATCGCTGCATCAGCCCAGTTGCCGGCTTCACCAGCAGCAGCCACCGATTCCAATGTGGGCATCAGTAACCCGGCACCACTGTACCGGCTTGATGTGCAAACGGCAGTTGATAATGATGGTCTGCGGCTCAGGGGCATCAATCCCGGCAACCTGAGGCTCAGGTTCAATAATACAACGGCCAATAAAGAATACAGCTTTCTTACAGGCGGCCCGTCCTCCTTATTTGGCAATGGTAATTTTGTGATTACGGATGTAAGCAGGCTCGACTCTGTCCGTTTTCTGATAAACGGAAATACCGGTAATATTGCTATTGGCGGCGGAAGCATCAATCCTGCGGAGGCGCTTACTGTTAATGGTATGGTACAAATGACGGGTATGCGCCTTACGCATAATCCGGGAGCCAATAAAATAATGGCCAGTGATGCCAATGGCGCAGCAAGCTGGCAGCCTGCCAATGCTTTGAACCTGATATCGGGCAGCGGCTCCTTCAATTATATTACCAAATGGACGCCCAATGGCTTTACCCTTGGTAATTCACAATTGGTGGATGATGGTACCTACCTGGGTGTGGGCAATGTGACGCCACAATATAAGCTGGACCTTGGTACGGCACAGGATAATGACGGGATGCGGCTGCGCAGCACCAGCCCGGGTAACCTGCGCCTGAGGTTCAATAATGCCGGTACTAATAAGGAGTACAGCATGCTGCTGGGAGGTACAGCTTCTCCGTTTGGAAATGGCAACCTTGCTATCACCGATGTAAGCAGCGGAGATAGTGTAAGGTTGCTCATCAATTCTACCACCGGCAATATCGGTATTGGCAGCAGTAATCCCACCCCACCTCAAAAGCTATCAGTAAACGGAACGGTACAGGCTACAGGTCTTATGATACCCACCAATGCTGGTATCAACAAAGTACTTACCAGTGATTCTACAGGTTTTGCCAGTTGGCAACCTGCCGGTACCGGTAACATTGCGGGTGGCGGCACAGTTAATTATATACCCCTGTGGACACCCAGCGGCACAGCATTGGGCAATTCTCTTTTTTATGATAATGGTACAAATGTTGGGCTGGGTACAGTAGCACCCGTTTCCCGTTTGGATATTGTACATGGTGGAGCTACCGGTTTAAGGGTAAGTTCAACAGCAAGTTTTTCAACAATAGATATAAATGCTGCAAGCGGTGATGCTGCCTTGCGGTTTTATAATGCCGGTGTAAATATGTGGAATATCCGCAACCGGCCTGGTGACAATTATCTCGAATTTTTTGAACTGGGAGGCGGTGGCAGCCGTATGGTGATCCAGGATGCAACAGGTAATGTAGGTATTGGTGAAACAACATTACCGGCTTATAAATTGGATATATTGCATAATGGTAGTACCGGTATCCGCAACCGGTCAAGTACAAGTTTCTCTGTTATTGACATTGATGCAGCAAGTGGCGATGCCTCTTTGCGGTTTCTCAATGCCGGCGTAAATCAATGGAATTTCCGTAACCGCCCCAGCGATAATTATCTTGAAATTTTTGAGTTGGGTGGTGGCGGCAGCCGGTTTGTTATCCAGGATGCAACAGGTAATGTAGGTATTGGCGAAACATCAAGCCCTGTTTACAAATTAGATATATTGCATGGTGGTGGAAACGGTATCCGCAGCCGCTCCAGTAGCAGTAATTCCTTGGTGGATATTGATGCACAAAATGGCGATGCATCATTGCGTTTTGCCAGGGCAGGTGCTAATCAATGGCTTATCCGTAACAACCAAGCCTCCGATGATTTGCAATTTTTTGAATTTGGCAGTAGTGAAAGGATGCGTATTGCCAATGGTACCGGCAAAGTATGGGTCAATGGCGATTTTACCGTACTTGGCGTTAAGGCATTTACCATGGACCATCCCCTTGATCCTGCCAATAAAATGTTGGTACATGCAGCCATAGAAAGCAATGAAGTACTCAATGCTTACAGTGGTAATGTTATCACGGATGCAAGTGGTAAAGCCATTGTAAGGCTGCCCGACTACTTTGAAGCCATCAATAAAGATTTCCGGTATCAGTTAACCGTAATTGGCCCTTTTGCACAGGCCGTAATCAGCAAAGAAATAAAAAACAACCAGTTTGAAATTGCCACCAACCAGCCCAATACAAAAGTGAGTTGGGAAGTAAAGGGCGTACGCAACGATGCCCATATGAAGCAACATCCTTTTGTTGCAGTTGAAGAAAAAGCGGATGCGCTTAAAGGAAAGTATGTTGACCCTGCGGTACACGGACAGCCCGAAAGCAAAAGGGTTTCCTATAGTGGTGTTGCAGCCTCATCGCTGGATGGATCAATACCTGCGGCAAGTAAGGATGCTGTTAAAACTGTGGTAGTTGGTGCAACATCGGTAGATGAACCCATACCAGCGGCAAAGGGTAATGATAAAAATAAGGCAGTAAATGCTACCAATACTAAAAAAACGGCCGCCAAAGAAAGTACCAGTCAGGATTAAGCGTACCGTAGCAGCTTTGTAACCAAAGTGGGCAGCTACAAGCTTTTTCAATAACTTGCAGGCATGGTTAAAACAATCATGCCTGCATTTTTTTGTATGCTGTTGGCCCCGCTGGTAAATGCGCAGCAAGCGTCCGGCGACACCGTTGTGAATGTGGGGCAAAAAATGATTACCCTCAGTGAAGTAGTGGTGAACAATAAGCTGAATGTACCTGCATTCATCAGCAGGGTAAAGGAGGATACCAGTTTTTACAAAGCCTTCCGTAACCTGCGTGTACTGCAGTTTTCGGCCATTAATGATATACGCATGCTGAAAAAAGATGGCAGCATCAAAGCCAGTTTATACAGCAAAACAAAACAAACCCGCAGCAACGGGTGCCGTAAAATGCAGGTGCTGGAAGAACAGGTAACCGGGGATATGTATGATGACAACCATAACTTTAATTATCACACAGCCAATATGTATGCCTCACTTTTCTTTACCAAAGATTCCGTATGCGGGGAAGATAATATTGTGAAGGGGAGAGAGTTCAGCACGGCAGGCAAAACTGGCCTGGAAAAACAGAAGGAGCAACTGAAGAAATTGTTTTTTAATCCGGGAAAAAGAATAAACGGAATTCCTTTTGTAAGCAATAAAACGGCCATTTTTGAAGATGATATGGCTGACAGGTACGACATGAGCATTGATATGGACCTGTACAATAAAACAAGCTGCTATATTTTTAAAATAAAGGTGAAAGAAGGTAGTGAGAGCGGGGTTGTAATTGATGAAATGACCACCTGGTTCAATGATTCAACCTATGAAGTGGTGGCACGTAATTATTCGCTCAGCTACAGTGCCGGTGTGTATGATTTTAAAGTAAGCATGGAAGTGGAGATGACGCATTTTGGCAAATATTTAGTACCCTCATTACTGCGCTACAATGGTAACTGGGATGTGGCCTTCAAAAAAAGGGAAAGGGGGGTATTTACGGCAACCTTGTTTGGGTTCAGTGAATAGGCTTCTTACCAGCCCTTGCTGTGCTGTGTACCCACGGCGTATATTTTTTAAACGGCAATCCTTACTGGTGTTTTATCTTTATTTTTGATGCAATGAAGCAACTGCTCCTTATTGCCATATTTGTTCAGGTATCGTTGTATGGTATTGCCCAGGCAACAGTTAAAATTGCTGGTGACCGGGGAGTAATCACGGGTGAGCTGATGGATATTGTGAACAGCAAGCCGCTGGCATTGGCCACTGTTTCTTTGAGGAAGCTTGGTGATACATTGCCTGTGGTATCAATGGTGAGCGCTAAGGATGGCAGTTTCCTGTTTGAGAATTTGTCTTTTGGATATTACCGGCTGCAGGTTGAGTTATCGGGTTACAATAAACTTACGATTGACAGTATTTACCTGCGGGCCGACCGTTTTGATTTTAACCTGAATGAAGTAAAGCTTAACAGGAAAAATACACAAATGGAGGAAGTGGTAATTTATGCTGAAAAACCACTGATTGAAAGCAAGGACGGAAAAATTACTTTTAATACCGGCGAATCGGCCCTGAGTGCCGGCGCAACTGCAACTGAGTTGCTGAAACAGGCCCCACTGGTAAATGTGGATAATGATGGGAAAGTGCTGCTGCGGGGAAAGGAAACAAAAATACTGATTGATGATAAGCCGGTGGAAATGACCGCCCGGCAACTGCAGGATCTGCTGGAAAGCATGCCGGGCAGCAGTATTGAAAAAATTGAAGTGATGACTACACCGCCACCTCAGTATGCCAGTGAGAGGGGCGGCGTTATCAATATTGTTACTAAAAAAGGCAAGGTGGGTAAAACCGCAAGGCTGAATCTCAGTTATGGTACAAGGGGAGAAGCTTCTGTCAGTGCTAATTTTGGCTATCGCAAAAATAAATGGAATATCAATGCAACAGCCGGTTATGGATACAGCAGTTTCAATGGCAACAGTTACAGTATCCGGCAGAATATTTACACCGATTCTGTGAACTATTTCAATACCAACGGGCAGAGTAACAATTTCAACAACCGGCCCAATGCACGCCTGAGTGTTGATTATGAAGCAAGTAAAAAAAGCAGCTTTAACCTTACCCTGCTGGCCAACAGTAATGTGGCAGATAACAACAGCAATACTGCTTATGCATCTATTAATAATAATAACCAGCCTTACCGGCTCAGTAACCGGTTTATTGCCAGCGATGCCAGCAGCATCAGCCCCGGCGCCAATTTCACCTGGACACGTAAGTTTGCCATGCCCGGCGAAGTGTTAAAAATCATCAGCGGTATCAATCTGAATGCCAATGAAAATGAGCGGGACTTTTACCAGCAGTTTTTAAATCCCGATTTGAGTTTTAGCGGTATTGACAGTACACAGCAGCAGCGTACAAGGGTGCGGAACCATACCATAAGCCTGCGGGTGAATTACGATAAACCATCGAAGAACAATAAAGCTGTACTGAATACCGGATTCAATATCAGCCGGTATAATAGTCACAATACGCTGAACACACTGTTTATGAAAAAGCCTGAAAATGTACTTTTACTGAACAACCTGCTGAGCAACGATTTTTTATTTCACCAGACTGTTGCGGCAACCAGGATTGCTGCAAGGTATAATTTTGCCAAAGATTTTTATGTAAATGCGGGTGTGCAGGCAGAGTATACCAATACTGATTTTGAACTAAAGGGCAACAGCAATGATTTTGCCAACAGCTACACGGCCTGGCTTCCTTTTGGCACACTGTATAAAAAGTGGCCCGATGAAGTGAGTTTGACGGTAAGTTATAAGCGTACCATACAACGGCCCGGGTTGAATGAACTGAATCCCAGTATTGATTATGCTGATCCATACAATACCCGGTTTGGCAATCCTTACCTGCTGCCTTATTATGCAGATAATTTTGATTTGATACTGGGCAAATGGAACAAGGCCTGGTTCATCAACGGATCAATAGGGTACAATGCCCTGCAGGACATTTACAGCTCCATACGTACATTACAGCCAGATGGCAAAACCACTATTACCTGGCAGAACATCAGCGGCCGCAGGGAATACGAAGCCAGTACATGGGGAGGACTTACCCTCAGTAAAAAGTCAAAAGTGAATATCAGCTTTGGATATACTTACAATGTATACAGTAATTACGACAGGGTAGTGAACCGTTTCCGTAACGGGGGTTCATTTTATTCTTCAGTGAATGGCAATTACCAGTTTACTGAACTGCTGGGCAGCAATGCAAATTTCACTTTCAACCGCTTTGCCAATCCACAGGGAAGTGTACGCAATACGCTCAGTATGAACCTTGGCGTGCAGCGCAAATTTTTACAGAAAAGGCTCACGGTAAGTGTTAATATCATTGACCCCTTCAGGCAGCAGCAAAACAGGAACTTTACTTACGGTACCAATTTCAATCTCGAAAGTTTTTCTGCCACGCAAACACGCAATTTCAGAATTGCTATTGGCTATAACCTGGTAAAGCCACCGGTAAAGAAACCGGTTAAACAGGTGAAAAGCAAAACAACTTCAATCAACAATAAACAGCCTGCAGCCTTGTTTTGAGAGCGACTGGTGTGCTTCGCAATCATCACCTACATGGTAAGTCATCCCCTTGCTGAGTGTAAAAGTTCTGCCATCGGCTAAAAAGGTGTCCATTTCCCCTTCTATACAATAAATAATATGGCCCTTGCTGCACCAGTGATCAGCCTTGTAGCCCGCCGAATATTCTACCATACGAATCCGTATATTGTTCATCATAAAAACCTGCCAGTAAGCCATGCCGGTTTCGCCATTGTGCGGCTCTTTGGGGATTGTATCCCAGTTGATTGTTTGAAAAGGGAATGATGCCAGTTCCATTTTTTTGCTGCAAAATAAGTTTTTTTAACGAAGCAGCTGCAGCGTTATCGGGGAAATATTTCGCTCCCTCTGGTCTTTGACCAACGGCGAATTGAGCACTAAAGAGAACTGGTGTTGATTGTGTTTTGCTTGTGCCTGGTCGCCCGTAGGAGCCTGTGGCCAGATATACGAACAGCAGCGAAGAACGGTGGGGATACTAAGGGGAGCCGGGGTTCAATTAAAAAAAGTATACTGGTTTAAAAAGATCTTTATACGGGTTGCACAAACAAGGTACTGTTATTTTATTAAGCAGTATAAAAAATAAAACAGTGGTAATCGTTTAGGGATGGGCTGTGGCAATTCCCTGCATTTATTTTCATTCAGCAGGGTAACAATCAGGCAAGTGCAGGATATATGAGTATAGAGTAATGCAGGGGCAGGCTTTGCAGCAGTGGGTGCTGGATAAATGGCAGCCGGGTGTTTCTAAAACCCTTTTAAGGTATAAGAAGGCACCCTGTGGCATCATTTATTGCTGGCTGTTTTTTACAATAATTATTTAACCAGAAATACGGAATAACATGAAACTAAAAAATGCATTTCCAGGATTTAAGGCATTTCGTTTATTGACACTGATGCTGGTTGTATCCGGCTACGGGGAGCGCCTGGAAGCTCAAAACAACCAGCAGGGTTTTGTTCAATTAAGGGAGGGTGTAATCATCAATAAAAACAGGAACGAGCTGTACATTGCCACCCCGCAGTGGAGGGTACAGGCTATCAGTATTGCAGCGGGGCAGCCATCATGGACGAGCAATACAGAAGCCATGCCATTGGCCGTTTTCAATACAAAACTATTGTGCCTTGACAAAAATACCACCAGGGGCAATAAGATAGGCATTGTGGAGCTGAGCCTCAGCAGCAGGGGAAGCAAACTGCTTGACTACACAACTGCCCTGCCTGATAGTGTTAACACCGGCAATGCAAACAATGCCAACAGTGTATTCACCATTTCTCCGCGGTTTGTACAGAATAATACTTACCTCTCCTGGCAATATACCTACTATCCTGTACGTGGTATTTACGATGAACAAAGCCAGCAGCAGGAAAATAACCGGCCAACTGTTGATTCAGGCGCATTCAGGTTAGAAAAAACCGCCGGGAAGCTGAGGGTGATGAAGAACATTGAACTGCCACCCGGACTTAACCAGCAGAGTCCTGTAATGGTTAACAACATCAATAATGAAAAGGGGCAATTTTTTTCTGCCGACAGGCTGCATACGATGACGGGTACAAGTATTGCCAGCGACGATGTATTTGAGCGTTACCGCTGGGAGGTATTTGAAGCTGCAACGGGCAGAAAGCTGAGTGAGTTGACCGACTACCGGTCTTATGCACCATTTTATGTAAGCGGCAATACCATTATATACGAAAAAGGGCCTTATGCCAGGCTGATTAATGGCAATATGACGGAAGAACCACTGGTGATAGTTGCTGTTGATTTACAAAACGGCAATATGCTGTGGAAAAAAGAAATACTGGATAATGTTAACAGGGGCCCTGTTCCGCCGGGAATGGAACAATAATACCTGGATAAAAAAAGGAAACCCGTTTACGCTGCTTTGTACCAATAATTGCGGCAGCATGCGGGCTTTATTTACAACTCAATAATTTAACCTTAACAATCATGAAAATATTTGCAACACTTCGTAAGCCTGCAACCATTGAGCCAGGCGAACAAAAAAAACGGGTAACCAGCGGGTTGGTTATACCAAAACTATGTATGCTTCCGGCACTTGTTTTAATTACAACTGCACTGCAGGCACAATGGATACAGCAGGGTCCCGGTCCAAGTAAAAACGGCCAGGTAGAAAATATTACCGACGGGGAAATTGTGGGAGCCATCAATTGCGTAACCCCGCACCCCACTGATGCAAACATATTATACGCAGGTGCTGTAAACGGAGGTATATGGCGCACTGGTAACGCACTGGCTGCCCGCCCCGCCTGGAATTTTATTTCGGCTGAGTTCAGCAGCCAGTCTATCGGTGCATTGGAGTTTGACCCCATAGATGCAACACACCTTACGCTGGTGGCAGGCAATGGCCGCTCCAGTTCGTTTAGTAGCATTGGCTCCGGTGCAAGAGGTATTTACAGAACCAACACCGGCAATGCGCCCTGGACGAATATTGATGCTGGCGGCACTTTTGCCAACCGCAATATAACAGGTATTGCTGCAAGGGGCGCCACCATAGTTGTGGCCAGCACCAACGGCGGCATATGGCGCACTACCAATACCGGTGGTGTATGGACGCAATTATCAGGCGATGGTGTCAGCGGGCTGCCTGCTGGTGGCAGTTTCGACCTGGTGGGTGACCCGTCTGATAATACGATATTATATACCAATGCCGGTACTTCGGGTATTTATAAATCAACCACTACGGGCCAAACATGGACCAAGGTAAGCAATGCTGCTGTGGATGCCGCATTGGCGGGGGCGGGTAACCTGGAAATGGCTGTGGGCAACAGTAACAATGTATATGCTGCTATTGTAACCGGCGGCAGGCTCAGTGCCATATTCAGGTCGGTGGGTGGTGCAGGCTGGACGGCCATGGATGTACCCTTTACAACCGAAACGGGTACTGTTTTTGGCATTCATGTGGGCGGGCAGGGTAATACACATTTGTCGCTGGCTGCCGACCCGGCCAACAGTAATGTAGTATATATAGGTGGCGACCGGCAGCCCTGGGCCACAGAGCCTAATCCGGTAGCGCCTTTTTTCCCAAACTCAAGTGGCGCCAATGATTTTTCGGGCAGGCTTTTTCGCATTGATGCTTCATTGGCCGCAGGCAGCCAGTTTACACGCATTACCCACTCGGGTACTGCCGGCAACAGTGCCCCGCATGCCGATTCACGGGACATGGATTTTGATGCCAACGGCGATATGATTGAGGGGGATGATGGCGGCATTTATAAGCAAACCTCACCAGCCAATGCCACAGGCAACTGGTTTGCCCTCGTTGGCAATATGAATGTTACAGAAGTACATAGTATAGCCTGGGATGGCAATGCCAATATCATCATTTCGGGTGCACAGGATAACGGTATTCCACAGCAGGAATTTCCTACCAACAGCAGGTGGAGCAGCATAAGCACAGGCGATGGTGGTGATGTGGCGGTGGATGATATCAGCAGCGCTGCCACATCAGCCAGGTTCTCAAGCGCACAGAACATGCAAAACTTCAGAAAACAGGTGTATTCGCCTGGTAATGTACTGCAAAGCCAAACTTTCCCGGCATTAATCAATACTGCTACGGGGTTGAAAATTACCAATTCTTTTGATTTTGTGGGTCCTGTAAAATTAAACAGTCAAACCGGTACCCGTATGCTGATTGCCACCAATGGTGCCTTGTTTGAGTCGGCCGACCAGGGTTCCACGGTTACCAGTATCGGTGCTTTTACAGTAAATGCTTTTGGCCGTGATGCTATAGCTTACGGTGCTGCGGGTAATGCCAATATCATATATGCCGGTGTTGGCAATTCAGTAAGGATAAGAACTGCTGCGGCCCCGGCTGCGTTTACCACATCGGCAGCCTATACCGGCGGTACGGTGCAGGGAATTACCATTGACCCTGATGATGCCGCGTCGGCTTATGTAATAGATGGCACAAATGTATTTGAAACTACCACAACGGGTGGTGCCTGGACCAATATCACCGGAAATCTTGGCACAATTACCCCTGGTACATTCCGCTCCATCGCCTATATTCCCACTTCTACCAATGATATTCTGGCCGTTGGTACCGACCTGGGTGTATTTATTGCACCGGGTCCGGCTTTTAATGTATGGGCAAGGCTGGGCACCAATTTCCCCAATGTGGGTGTTTACGATCTTGAATACAATAAAAAAGACAGCATACTGGTGGCAGGTACCATGGGCCGCGGTGCATGGACGCACAGTTTTGCCGAAAGAGGGCCTGTGGATGTGGCATTGGTGCTGGATTACTCGGGCAGTATGCTCAGCCCATCCTGCCCCACCTGCGCACCCAAGGTGGAAGTGCTGAAAGATGCCGTGGAAATTTTTATGCAGTTGTGGAAGGGGCTTGCTGTGGGCAACGACAGGATAGGGGCGGTATATTTTCGCACCAATGTGAACCAGTATGAAGAGGGGGGGACAATGCTGCTGCCTGTGATTACCAAAACCGATGCCATCATTGCTGATGTAAGGGCACAAGCGGCGAATAACTTAACCGCCCTGGGCGGGGGGCTGCAATCGGCCATCAATCAGCTTACCACGGTTACCCGGCCACGCAATATCATCCTTTTTACAGATGGTATGCAGAACGTCAATCCGGGTGTAAGATATCCCGGGCTCACCATAGAAAACGGAGTGTTTACCACCAACTCCAATATAACAGCCGCCACACCGGCCACCACGCTTAACCCGGCCCTGGGTATTAAAGTGAATACCATCGGGGTGGGTGCTACCAGTGCTTTTCAAAGCCAGTTGGCTGATATTGCCAGCGGCACCAACGGCCTTACCAAGATTACCACGGCGCCCGACGAGGAACTGCGCAGGTTTTTTGTGGAAGAACTGGTGGATGTGTTAAGAAACTACAGTCCGCAATTGGTTGATTACCGTAAGGGAACTGCTGATAATTTTGCAACAGGCATTGCAGCAAACATTACCACTGAAAGTTTCTCCATTAACCGAACACCTAAAAAAGTAATTTTTAAAATAAGTTACCAGCGGGGCGATGAAATGGCTATTGCTGTGTATAAAGGCAATACGGATGTTACACAATGGGCCACTGTAACCAATGGCGCTTTTTACCGCATATTCTCCTTTCCCTTTGAAAGACTGGCTTTGTTCCAGGGAGCGCAGTATGACGGCCCCTGGCAGGTAAAAATGCGTACCGGTAAAAGAGCTGTCAATTATGAAATTGCAGCCATTGCCGATGAATCAAGCATTAAATATAATGTATCGCTGGGTAAGGGTCCGCACAAAACGGGAGTGCCGCTGAACATGAGCGCACAGGTGCTGGTGGATGGCAATTTGATTACTGATAATGTAACAGTTACTGCCACCATCAATCATCCTTTGCAGGGCCTGGGTACCCTGCTGAGTAAGGCAAAGATGCCGTCCAATAATGGAATAGCGCTGGAGCCTAACCTTACCATCGGGGCGCAAAAGTTTACGCTGCTCAGCCAGAACCAGCTTTTTGTAAACAGCCTCAGGCCTGCTGTTAACGCTGCCACACTCAACCCGGCAGATGATCATTTTTTCCGCGGGGACTTTGCCGCTACCACCGTGCCGGGTACCTACACTGTTACATTCATTATCAAAGGCAATCATCCCAATACCGGGCCGTTTGAAAGGATTGAACAGCGTGCCGTGGTACTCCGTTTTGCAGATTTCAGCCTCAATGCTTCTGCGGTGAAAATAACAAAGGCAAGAGATGGTAAAGGGGTGCTGTGGACATGGGCCTTTACACCCAAGGATAAATATGGTAATTTTTTGGGCCCCGATTATGCTGATGTATTACAGGTATCATCACCCGATGGTACCATCCGGAAAGTGAAAGACCTCGGCAATGGCACCTACGAAATCCAGATTGTATCAACAGGCAGAGGCAGGCCACGTTTAAAACTTGGATTGTACGACAAACCCTGGTTTGACGGTATCTTACCATCACCATCAGAGTCCAGGTACAGCCTGAGTATTCATGCTGGTACTGCCATACCGCTTGGCAATATGTCGGGGCCGTTTAAAACAGGAGTATATGGCAAGCTTGATATTGAATACCGCCTCCCCAATAATTTATCCATGCAGCTCACAGGTGGTTTGTACAGTTTTAAAAGCAACCTCAATGTTCCGTTTGCATGCCTGCAGGCCAAAAAATATTTCCCGGTAAGCAGTAAAGTAAACCTGTTTGCAGAAGCGGGGCCCGGGCTCTTCTTCTTTAAGGGTGGTAATAAATATGCAGGTTTTGATGGTGGTGCCGGGGCAGACATACAAGTGGGAGGTAAAACCAGGCTTTCGCTGGGGGTAAACTATACCAGCTTAATAAACCATCCGCTGAATTATAAATGGCTGGCAGCAGGTGCCGGGGTTCATTTTGGGCTTTAGTGTAAGCAGGAGGACGTAAGCATTGAAAGCCGGGTAATGTAAAAGGTCTGTTGATTTTGGTAATGTATGTAATCGAAATCCTGATTGCAAATGAAAAATAATTTTCAAAACAAAATTTCCGGGCAGCCATACAGCTGCCCGGTTTATTTTAAATCCATTAAAAATACATAAGCGAAACAACTGCCCGTTGGGTATACTGATGGCAATAAGTTTATTGAAATGCCAGACAAAAAGCTTTTCTGCTTCTCCATAAAATTGCATTGAAAGCAGTAGTGTACACTGGCTGCTTTTAACCCACATCAACCGCCAGCTAATTCTTTTCTGCCTTTCAATAATCAAAATTGTAAACAGGCTTATGCAACTGTAATTATGCAGTATTAAAAATCATGAGTCATGAAATTATATTTATTAGCAATTGCATTACTGGCCGCAGCAGGCAGCCATGCACAGGTAGCCATTAATACAGATGGCAGCACGGCTGATGCCAATGCCATACTTGACCTTAAAAGTTTTAACAAGGGCCTGCTCATTCCACGCAGCTCAACTTCTTCCATCAGTAATATGATCAACGCCAAAAATGGCACCCTGATGTATGATACCACTTACCAGCGCTTCAGGGTGAGAGCTGAAAATGGATGGCGTGATGTGGTAGACAGCCGCTCATGGACAAGGAATACCAACGTTGTGGACCAGGTTGTATATACTTTTGACAGTGTAGGTATTGGTACTTCTGTGCCGGCTACAAAGCTGCACATCAGCGGTATTAATGAACTCATCCGGCTTGGTACCAGCAACCCGCAGATAAGCTTTTACCAGGGTAGTGCAGCAACTGGCACTGTTTATTTAGATGCCAACGATTTAAAACTGGCCACTTATGCAAGTAACAATACTGGTAAAGTAATTGTGAGGGTAAATGGTGGCGACCGCTTTGCTGTGGCTCCGGATGGTAATGTGGGTATAGCAACCACAACACCGCTGTCACGCCTGCACGTTGCCAGTGGCGACGATGCAAGCCTTACCACTAATGGCTTTATGATGCTGGGCAGCGAAACAGGTGGCAATATTGTGATAGACAACAACGAAATCATTGCCCGTAACAATGGGGCAGTTTCAACCTTGTTTTTGCAAAACAATGGCGGCCCTGTGCAGGTTGGCAGTACTGCTGTGCCAACTGGTTATTTGTTATCTGTTGCCGGTAAAGCAATATGTACAGAGCTGCGTGTACAACTTACCGGCGCATGGCCCGACTACGTTTTCGACAGTAAATACAAACTTCCCTCTTTTGATAAATTGCGTCAATACATCAATGATAATAAGCACCTGCCCAACATACCTGCTGCTAAAGACATTGAAAAGAGCGGCATGGACGTGGGCGATATGCAGCGCCGTATGATGGAGAAAATCGAGGAACTGACATTGTATGTGCTGGAACTGGAAAAGAAAGTGAGTGCGCTGGAGAAGAAGCAGTGAGTTATGGGTTATGGGTTATGAGTGATGGGTTATGGGTTATGGGTTATGAGTGATGAGTGATGAGTGATGGGTTGTGAGTGATGAGTTGTGAGTGATGAGTTATGAGTTATGGGTTATGAGTTATGAGTTGTGAGTGATGGGTTATGAGTGATAAATAATGATGATTTAGGCACTCATATTTTTAGAGTGGAATTACTTCTCATTGCCCGGACTTTGGACGCTCCATTGCCCCGGACTTAGCAGGCTCCATTGCCCAGTGCTTTGCATGCTCCATTGCCCCGGACTTTGAATGCTCCATTGCCCCGGACTTTGAATGTTCCATTGCCCCGGACTTTGAATGTTCCATTGCCCCGGACTTTGGATGCTGCATTGCCCCTGACTTTGCATTCTCCATTGCCCCGGACTTTGAATGTTCCATTGTCCCGGACTTTGAATGTTCCATTGCCCCGGACTTTGAATGTTCCATTGCCCCGGACTTTGAATGTTCCATTGCCCCGGACTTTGAATGTTCCATTGCCCCGGACTTTGAATGCTCCATTGTCCCGGACTTTGAATGTTCCATTGCCTCGGACTTTGCATTCTACATTGTCCCGGACTTTAGTCCGGGAGACTGTAAATAAATAAATATGAAACAAATCATTTTATACATGTTGTTATTGCTCATGGGTAGCCAAAAGGTGATGGCACAAGATACCCATCCCCGCCACCCTGTGTGCCAAACTGAAGTGCACGACAGTGGTTATTACATGAAGAATGCAGAAGCCTTTTTGGCAAAACGGCTGGCCGAAAGGCAGCAGCAGCCGGATGGTATTGCCTTCTCCTCTCCTTATGTGGTGAGGGTGTTCATCCGCATTGTGCGGCAGGATAATGGTACGCTGCCCGGTTGTGATGCAGCTACAGCCATACAAAATTTCAATGAAATGAACGGGCAGTACAACGGGCACAGTATCTGCTTTCAGTTGGTGGGGCTGGATTATGTTAATGATACCTATCTCAACAATTTTAACAGCGATGCACTGCTGGGTGATGGTACGTATGAAAATTATATCCGCAACAACAATTACGATGTGGATGGTGCCATGACGATTTTTATACATTATAACTACCTGAACAACACCGGCAGCAGCGGCAATTCTTATGGCATACCCAATAATTTTTTGAGCGTGGCACGCTGGGCGGTTACCAGCAGCGATGTACACTCTATCTTTGGGCATGAAATGGGGCATTGCCTGGGGCTGTACCACACTTTTGGCCGTTACAACGATTTACAGGAAACTGTTACCCGTAACGTGAGTAACTCCTGCTACAACTGCAATATTGGTGGCGACCTCTGCTGTGATACCCAGGCCGATTACCGTTATACGGGCAATGCATCCGATAGTTACGTAAACAACAATTGTGTATACAGCCGCAATTACGCCAATTCCTGTGATGGGCTGCAGTACAATCCCAGCACCATCAATATCATGAGCTATATGCCATGGGAGTGTATTTCACTCACATCTTCGGCCCTCACACCCAACCAGCGCACCCGGATGCATGCAGCCATCAACGATAATTCGGGGCCTTTATATTCCCGTGTTGCTGAAGATGTACTGCTTTTGGGTACAACCAGTGCCAGCACCAATGTGGTAAGGGTGTATGGGGCCCGGACTACGGTAACCAGTTTAAACAACACGGCCATTACGCACAGCGGCAGTTCCAAAGCTTATTTTGCCGCAGGCTCAGCCGTTATTTTTACGCCGGGTACAACCTTTGCCCCCGGTAGTGGGGGATTGGCCAATGCTTCTATTTCAGGATGTAATTAAAATAATTATGGAAAAGAATATTATCATACAGCTTGTATTTTTATTGTGCAGCATAGTTGCTGCAGCGCAGCCTCAGTTTGAAATGAGCCGCAACATTTACCGGGTGCCTTATGCCGCCGGTACCGATGTTCACATTAGCAACGACCATTTTACCCATTCGCCGGCAGGGCGGTACGATATGAGTGGTTCGGGCAATGGCAGCAGTTGCACTACCAATTACCCCATTGTGGCGGCAGCGGCAGGCTATGTGCGCAGGATACAGGACAGCTATGATGTGCATGGCCCGGAATGTACCCAGAATTGCAGCGATTATAACAATTATTTATGGTTAGAACATGCTAATGGCGAGTGGACCAAATACAGCCACATGCGGCGCAACAGCAGCACCGTTAGTGCAGGGCTGGTGGTGGGCGAATTTGTGAACGTAGGACAGTTATTGGGCTATGAGTGCGAAATAGGGCAGGCAAGCGGTCCTCACCTTCATTTTGAAGTAAGGCATCCCAACAATCCGGCCAATGTACAGATTAGTACTGCCGGTGGCTTTATGAGTGATGCGGACCACCGCATACCCGTTATTTGCGGGCAACCCAAAAACTATTGGGAGGGTGGCGATGATTTAACCAGTGCGGCCTGCAGCCCCTGTAATACCGGGGTGGGCCTGTTTATGAGTAATCAAACATTTGGTACGAATAAAGTGTATGCCCGCCTGGTGGGTGGTGCCATTACTACCAGTGCCAACCTTACTTTTTCATCCACCTCATCCACCAGGCTGCAATCTTCCACCGGTATCACTTTCGGCCCGGGGCTTACCATTACCCAAGGTGCTTATTTTAATGCCGGGATAGGGGTTTGTACGACAACGCCTTATTAATTTGCTAATTGCTTTAATTCCTTGGCTGTAACCAGTTTTTTTGTAAATTGGCTGATGTAAACAAAATCATCCGCAATTTTAGTGATGCATCAATAATTTACAGAGCGATATATGTTTAAAGTGTCTTTTTTTTTGAGCTTATTTGTTAGCGCAATTCATCTAACAGCGGTAGCACAAAACAAGCAGGTGGATTCCCTTATCAATTTACTGCAAAAGGCAGCAGCCGGTGCGGTTAACGTAATCCATTATTGCAAAATATCAGGAAATGAAACGGCACACTCGTCAAAAAAGGTAATGGACTGGATAATATGCAGAAAAGAGCCGGGGAATTAAATGTAATGGCAGAGATAACAGCTTCGGCGAGTGGCACCATTATAACCATTTTAAATATTATTTAACCGATATTTATTGTATGATAAAAAATGGGTGTTTCATATTCCTGGTTATGTTTTGGTCATGCATGGTTAAGGCGCAAAAAAGTACAGAAGATAGCCTGTTAAAAGTAATTGCCGAATATAAAGATGAAGGAGAAGTGGCCAGGGCTTACAATTCATTAGCATTTGAGTATTCCCGTAAAGACCTTGTTAAATCAAGATTTTACCTTAATGCCGCCATTGCCATTGGAGTAAGAACAGGCAATTATAAAAGGTTAAGCAGCTCCTACTCCCAACTGGTGTATCTGTTGCATGATACCGGTAAGCCAGACAGTGCAGAATATTATATTGGTCAGGTAAAAAACCTGTATGAGGAGGCTGGTGAAGCTGAAAAAGATGATGTGGGGTCTAACTATTATACGGTGGCGGCACTTTATTATAAAAGAACAGGTGCTTATCAAAATGCTATTCCGTTTTTCAAAAAAGCGATAGCGCTGTTTGCACGGATGAAAGACCGGCAATCCACCGCCGGACAGATGTTGAACCTGGGAAACACTTATTTAGCCTTTGGAAATTATCAGAAAGCAACGGAGCAACACCTTAAATCCTTACGGCTCTTTGAGGAAATTGGAAATGACAGAGGCATGTCGTTTTGCTATCAAAGTTTAAGTAATTCTTTTACACAGCTTAAGCAATACAATCAGGCCCTCGCCTACGCCAACAAATCCATCAAAATAAAAACAACTTTAAACGACCGGAAAGGACTGGGGAGTGCACAAAGCAACCTCGGCGATATTTACAAGGGCCTTGGTGACCTGGACAAAGCTATAATCCATTTTAGTACCAGTTTAAATATTGCGAGGGAAGTAAAAAGCCTGCCGGATGAGTTGGGCAACTATATGAACATTGCAAAAGTGTATAAGGAAAAAAAAGATTTTAAACAAGCCCTGGATTATTTCAACCAAAGCAAGCTGCTGGCAAAGCAACTGAAGGACAGTTCTTCCCTTGCCAGTGTTGAAACAGAATTGATAGCCCTGCAAAATAATGTGAGTGTTGCAGCAGCTGCTGAAAACAAACTAAAGTCAAATATCGGATTTTTAGAGGAAAGGGGTGACCTCAACAGGCAGGCCTCCGGATTTAAAAATATGGTTGATTTTTATGTGGCCAATAAAGAATTTGATAAAGCCCTTGAGTATAATAATAAATATCACCAGGCTATAGACAGAATTGAGAATAATGATTTGCTATTACAGATTAAGAAAATGGAGGAGCTCTACAACATCGAAAAAAAAGAAAAGGAGATTACAGTTTTGAAAAAAGACCAGCAGATTACCCAGGCACAACTTCAAAAACAAAAAATATTTCAGTATGGTGCCGTGTTATTGCTGGGCTTATTGCTCCTTTCCGGAGTACTTTTGTTTAACCGTTTTAAGTTGCGGCAAAAGATGAAGCAATTAGAACTGCGCAACCAGATAGCCGCCGACCTGCACGATGAAGTGGGCAGTTCGCTCAGCAGCATACACATGCTGAGCCAAATGGCTGCCAGTGGAAATGCTGCAAATCAGGAGATATTGGCAAGAATGAGCAGCAACGCCAAAGAAACCATGGATAAAATGGGCGATATCGTATGGATGATCAAGCCCGGAGAAACAGAAGCTGGTAGTCTGCAGCAACGCATGGAACGGTTTGCTTACGAAATAGGCAGCAGCAAAAACATAGAAGTGGTTTTAGAGCTGGACAGCCTGGAAAAGTTAAAATTGAGCATGGAACAGCGGAAAAATATCTACCTCATTTTTAAAGAGGCTGTGAACAATGCCGCCAAGTATGCTGACACTGTAAAACTGGAAGTTACAATGGCTCTACAGCATAAGGTATTGATATTAAGGGTAAAAGATTTTGGGAAAGGCTTCAACAGTCATTTGATAAAAAAAGGCAATGGCCTTGATAATATGCAGCACAGGGCAAAAGAACTGCATGGAACCATCCAGGTAACGTCGGAAGCAGGAACGGGTACAACCGTCATATTGACCATGCCGGTTACGGCACCGCATAAATAGCGGTCTCACCCTAATTCGCTATTTTACAGTATTTTCTTTTCTGCCAGTTTTGTAAAAATAATATCTATGATACGGGTTGCCATTTTTGAGGACAATAAACACTTGCGGGAAACCTTTGAGCTGCTGCTTAACTCGGCCGATGGATTTGTATGTACGGGTGCATACCCCGATTGTAGCGACCTGCTTACCGACCTGGAAGCCGCTACCTGCGATATTGTGCTGATGGATATTGAAATGCCCGGCATGAACGGCATAGAAGCCACCAAAAGCGTCAAAGCGCATTTTCCCTCCATCAATATCCTGATACAGACTGTTTTTTTTGATGACAATTATATTTTCGAAGCCATCTGTGCTGGAGCATCGGGTTATATTTTAAAAAGCACCACACCGGATGGATACCTCGAAGCCATAAGGGACGTACATGCCGGCGGATCGCCCATGACGCCCGGTATTGCCCGCAGGGTGCTGGAATTGTTCAAGAAAAACCTGCAGCCTGCGTCACCAGCCAAAGACTACAGCCTTACGGTACAGGAAAAAAAAGTGCTGCAACTGCTGGTGGAAGGCAAAAGTTATAAAATGATTGCCGCCGCACTATCCGTGGCTTTTGATACGGTAAAAGCACATGTTACCAATATATACGCCAAGCTGCACGTACACTCGGGTACCGAAGCCGTTTCCCTTGCATTGCGTGAAAAGATTGTGTAATCGCTTCGCCATCCCCCCCTAATTCGCTATTGTTTGCCACCTGTTTTCTTTTGAATTTTGGATTGAAATTAAAACAATCTCAATTTATTTTTTATGAAAAAGAAAATTCTTTTACCTGCTTTTTTATTAATAACAATTACAGTAAACGCCAAAATATGGCGGGTAAACAACGACCCTACAAAAGACCCCGATGTGGCACAGGCCACAACACTATTTGATGGCACCAATACTGGCGCCAACCCCGAAGCAGCTAATGGCGATACCATTCACATAGAACCCAGCGTAACGGTTTATAACGGACTTACGGTAAATAAACAGGTGGTTATTGTTGGCAATGGCTATTTACTGGCCAATAATGCAGGCTTACAGGCAAACAGCAACAATAGCGAAGTGGCGGGTATTGTTTTTGTTACCGGCTCTGAAAATAGTATTTTATCAGGGATTACAGCAGGTGGAGTACAACTTACCAATGTAGGAAATATCACCGTAACCCGTTGCCGTATAGGAAACATAACCTTTTCCACCTTTAATGTTATAAAAAACGGTATTGTATTTACCAAAAATTTTATTAGCGGTAGCACTCAAAATACTGCCTTTACAGCTGCGGGAGATGCTACCATTACTTTTGAGAACAATATTTTTAGTAGTGTCACAGGGAATGCTGGTAACAACCTAAATCTTTCCAACCAATGCAGGGGCTTATTTCGTAATAACACCTGGGGAGGAAGCATCCCAAATATTATTTTAAACAATTTTTATTTTACCAATAACATAATCATATTCAATGGCGGTACTGCTGTATTAGGCGGAAGTAACAATGTTATAAAAAACAACCTCAACAACCGGGGCGCTGCTGTTACCGGCGGCCTGCCTGCGGGCAATGGAAATCAAAATATAACTGATGTACAAATGAGGGGTACTGCCACCTTATTAGGTGATGTTTTTGCAGGTGATGTCTTTAATGCTACCAGCACCACACCCGGCGATGCAAGGTTTGAACTGCGTGTTGGCGGACCCAATACCAACCCCGCCATTGCCACTGGTGAAACCATTGCACCTGTAAACAATCCCGACTTAGGCGTATATGGTGCCACTGACCCTTACAAAAAATCGGGCATACCAGCTGTGCCAACAATATATGGGTTAACAGTACCAGCATCGGTACCACCAATTGCCACCAGTATGAATGTAACCATCAGCACCCGAAGCAATAACTAATCAACAGCAACTGCATTTATCATTTTGATAATAATTTTATGAAAAAATTTATGATCATTTTAGGGTTGCTGTATGGATGTGTGGCACAGGCACAGTTTAATTATCCGCCAGCTCCTCCGGCTTTAGCAAACATTACCGCAGCCGAATATTTTATTGATACCGACCCGGGCTTTGGTGCAGCCACCCCAATACCTGTTACGGCGGCTACAAATATACCGGCATTGGTAGCATCCATTAATTTAACCGGTATTGCACCCGGTGTACACCAATTAATGCTACGCAGCAAAGATGTCAATGGTAACTGGAGTATTACGGCCACTTCTACCTTTGAAAATTTGCAACCGCTGTATAACAGTGCTCTGGCAGCAGTAAATATAACTTCGGCTGAATATTTTATTGATGCCGACCCGGGCTTTGGGCTTGCTGCAGCAATACCGCTAACACCTGCTGTAAATGTAAATAACCTGTTAGTGAGTATTGACCTTACTGGATTAGGGGTGCCCGGAAACAAACTGCTGTTTATCCGCAGCATTGATGCCAATGGCAAGTGGAGTTTAACCAGCAGCACACAGTTTAACAACGCCGTGTACATTTATCCGTCTGCCCCTATAGCGCCGGGTAATGTAACGGTAATGGAGTATTTTTTTGATACGGATCCCGGTTTTGGTAACGGCACCCCGGTAAGTTTTACAGCCGCACCTGATTTAAACAATTTTCTATTCAGTGCCGACATCAGTGCTTTGCCCCAGGGCACACATACCCTTTTCATCCGCTCTAAGCAAAACCCCTGGAGTGTAACAGCAGCAAGCGAATTTCTTAAAGGCATCACACTGCCGGTTAGCCTTTTAAGTTTTTCGGGCACACTGGCAGGCAGAGATGTATTGCTGAAATGGATAACCAGCAACGAACAAAACAGCAGCCATTTTATAGTGGAACGCAGTTGGGATGGCATTGGTTATACAGCAACAGGCAGAGTAGCGGCAGCCGGCAACAGCACTGTGCAGCAGCAGTACAATTATACAGATGCGGGCATAGCGGCTGATATGGTTTATTACCGCTTAAAGCAGGCGGACAGAGACGCACAATACAAGTACTCACCGGTTATACGCATTCGCTTATCGGGCGGGCCCGATATAGTGATTGCGCCCAACCCGGTTACAAGCCAACTGCAGTTGAACGGTATAAAAACCGGCACGGCAATAGGGATAGTTGATGCAGCAGGCCGGCAAGTATATACCGGCCAATGGAATGGTATGACCATACCGGTAAGCCATTGGGCAAAGGGTTTATACACGTTGCAGGTGCAAACCGAAGGCGTTACAATAAACAGGAAATTCATGAAGCAGTAGCAGATTTAATGTTAACTGTCAGGGTATGTAAATGGCGGCTGTAAATGGCCGCCACTTACCGCCCGGTGGCTATCGGGTCGCCAACTCACCCTTTTTCGCTATTGGCTGTACCATTTTGGTTTGTTAACTTTGGGTTTATTTAAAATTACCTGCTATGAAGAGGATTATCCTTTTGGCATTAACAGTTATTGTATATCAGATAACAACAGCTCAAAACGTAGGCATTGGCACCACTGCACCCCATGCCAGCGCTGCATTGGACATTACCAGTACCAGCAGAGGTATGCTGGTGCCACGTATGTTTACCACCGAGCGGCTGGGCATCGCATCACCGGCCAAAGGGTTACTGGTATTTGACAACAATACCAATAGCTTTTGGTACCACAACGGTACGGCATGGACAGAATTAAACCAGGGTGGCGGAACCGGCAACTGGAATGTCAGCAACACGAATATATTTAACAGCAATGCCGGCAATGTGGGCATCGGCATCAGTGAACCCCTCAATAAACTACAGGTAAATGGTAACTTTTTGGTGAACGTACCTACCACAGCTACCAACACTGCACCCACGGCGGCACAGGAAAAAACAATAATAAACAGCAGCAATGTTACTTTTTTGTCTTCTGATTCTACCGGGCGTATTTACGATCCCGGAGGGGCATTGGGCAACTACCTGCCCAATCTTTTGGGCTATGCCAATTTAAACATCGCATCTCAATCAACTGGTATTGAACTAATTGTTGAGTCGTTACAGCTAGGCACGGGCGATTCGCTCATCATCCGGGAGACTGCTGGAAGCGCTGTTGTTTTACTGGCGTTGGGAAATGGCAATACTACTTTGGGCAGGTGGGTGTTCAACACCAACAGGTTGTATTGTACCTTTAAAAGCAATGCAGATGCAAACACCGGCAGCGGCTTTTCCTTACTGTTCAAACGGTTGTACGACAATAGCGCAATCATACAAAACGCAAATGGCTATGCAGGTAAAAGTCTATTTTTTGATGCCAAAAACGGGGCGTTCAGGGCCGGCAATTCAAGTACTGCTGCAATTGGGCCCTATTCTTCGGCAATGGGTTCAAATAATACGGCAACCGGCAGCAATTCGGTTGCCTTTGGGCTGGATAATGAAGCCACGGGATCTTCGTCCGTCGCATTGGGCGGTTTGAACGAGGCAACGGGTGATTTTTCCACCGCATTGGGTAACAATACACAGTCGTTCGGATATGCCGCTACCGCATTGGGAAGGTTCACGAATGCCACCGCCGATTATTCCATTGCTGCGGGAAATGTTTCTACGGCCAGCGGCACCGCTTCCACGGCATTGGGAGGCAATGTCACCGCCAGTGCCGATTATTCCACCGCTACGGGCCGGTATACCGATGCCACAGGATATGCCTCTACCGCCATGGGCGACAGTAGCCTTGCCAACGGCATCATGTCTTTGGCCACCGGATTTCGCACTGTGGCCAGCGGCAACACTTCCACCGCTATGGGCCGTTATACCGATGCCATCGGGTTTGCTTCTACCGCCATGGGCGATAGTACCCTGGCCAGTGGCCTCATGTCTCTGGCCACGGGATTTCGTACTACGGCCAGTGGCAATTATGCTACCACAATGGGTTACGATGCTACGGCCAGTGGCAACTATGCTACAGCCATGGGCTTCATTACAACGGCCAGCGGTACCTCTTCCACCGCAATGGGCGATAATACAATAGCCAGCGGCAGAAACTCCACTGCTATGGGAGAAAACACTATCGCCAGCGGGAATGAATCTACCGCCATGGGCTATTTCACTACTGCCAGCGGCGACAGGTCCACCGCTATTGGCAGCTATGTATCTGCCAATGGTCAGGTAGGCTCATTGGTAATTGGCGACTATTCCACTTCAACCATCATGAATTCGGCGGGCTTCAACAGTTTCAGGGCAAGATTCGAGGGCGGTTACCGCTTTTACACCAGCAGCGACCTTACTACCAGTTGTGTGTTATCTGCCGGCAGCAATGCCTGGAGTACTACCAGCGACAGCAGGTTAAAAGAAAATTTTGAAGCGGTAAACGGCGAAGATTTTTTGCAAAAGATAGCATTACTGAACCTCACCACTTGGAACTACAAAAAGCAAAATCCCCAAACATTCCGCCACTATGGCCCTATGGCCCAGGATTTTTACGCCGCTTTTGGAAAAGACAAGTACGGCACCATTGGCAACGATACCACCATTAACACAGCCGACTTTGATGGCGTAAACCTGATTGCTATACAGGCATTGGAAAAGCGTACACAAAAAATCCTTCAATTGGAGCTGGAAAATGCGGCATTGAAAAAAGAACAGGCCGAACTAAAAGCCCGGCTCGAAAAATTGGAAGCCGCTATTCTTAAGCGATAAAAGAACAATTAGCTGATTAGCCAATTAGCTAATCAGCTAATTAACCCTCCGTACAATAACTTCCCCTTACCGTTTAATAACCAAATTAGGCAGCTTTATGCTTTCTGCTTACTTATGTTATTGATTACGCACATTAAATAAAATAGTATGAAAATATTACTCTCACTGGTAGTGGTTTTATCCTGCATTGGCCTCAAAGCCCAAAACGTGGCCATCAACAATACCGGTGCCGCAGCCGATCTCAGGGCCATGCTGGACATAAGCAGTAATGCCAAGGGCGTACTGATACCCCGCATGACACAGGGCGAAAGGGATGCCATTGCCGGCCCGCCTCCCGGCCTGTTGCTCTACAATACCACAGCCGCCAGCTTTCAGTATTACAATGGCGCTTTATGGAACAACCTAACCCACAGTGGCATCGTAACGGGTTCACCCAATAAAGTACCCCGTTTTAACGGACCCTGGGGCTTGAGCAATGGTATTATGACGGATGATGGCAATGGTGTGGCCATCAACAATACCAATGCGAACCCCCATGCATCTGCCATGCTGGATATGACGAGCAGCACCAAGGGCCTGCTCATCCCACGATTGTCCACGGCGCAGCGCACGGCCATTGCGGCTCCTGCAACGGGCCTCATGGTGTACGATACCAACCTGAACGGGTTTTGGTTTTACAATGGTACCGCATGGACGAATGTAAACGGCAACGGGGCAGGGGAGTGGAATGTGAATGGCGATGATATTTATAGTAACAATATTGGCAATGTAGGTATTGGCACTTCTACGCCTGCCGTACGCCTGGCAGTTGACAGCAGCATCATGGTGGACCAGGCCAACAGCAACCAGGGTTTTCTCGACCGCAGTTCCCTGTATTTTGGCAGTGATAAAAAAGTAGGCATTGTACGCAGCTTCCTCACCGGATCTTCAGGCCGTAACGGCATGGGCTTCTTTACCAACAATACCCGCCGGATGACTATTGACAGTACCGGTCAGGTTGGTATAGGTACTATTAACCCCCTGCAAACCCTGCATGTAAGCGGTAATACTTACCTGAGTGGCAATGTGGGTATTGGCTCCTCCACGCCAGACTATGCTTTTGAAAACCTATGGGGCTATAACTATATGTTTTACGGGCTGGGGGTGGGCACCGTACCCAATTCAACTTATATGCTGGATGTAGGCAGTGCGCTTCCTTCCCGTATTCAGGGTGCATTAACAACCAACGGCCTTTTCACCGTCAACGATAATGCTGTAGTAAATGGCACTCAAACTGTTAATGGCAATGCTGTAGTAGATGGCACCCTTACGGTAAACAATGGCAAGGGGGTAGCCTACAATGCCAACAGCGGTACCAACCTGCGCATCTATACCTTTACCACCGCCACTTTTGGGGCTGTCCTGCCCGGCTTTGGCTTATCGGCCGAGGGCAGTATTATTTTCAATGGAGGCTTTACCGGCGTGCCACGTGTGTTTGTGGGCGATATAGATGTAACCGGCGGCACCAGCGGCGAACTGTACCGGGTGCAGTTGCAGTTGTATGGCTGCAGCACTACCAGTGGAGTTACCACCTGCAAGGCAAGGCTGCTCAATACCAGCCCCAACCCGGTTAACTATACCATTACCTGGAACTGTATGGCCATCGGGAACTAATGTGCTGATTTGATAATTGGATAATGTGCTAATGACTTTAATACAAAGCAGTTTGGGCTTATAGTAATCAGCTCATCAGCTCATTAGCACATCAGCTAATTAATTTTGCTTAACTTGATACCCAATTAAACCAAACGGCGTTGCAACATGCACATACATTAACCAACAGCTCCACTCCTTTTAAAAGAAGTGCATGGCGCAGTATGCTGCTGCTATGGTGTATTATGCCTGCAGTTAGTTTTGCCCAGCAATATAATTTTGATTACATCAATATCAAAAACGGGCTGGTAAATAATACGGTCCGTTCTATTTACCAGGATAAGAAGGGCATCATGTATTTTGGTACTAACAGCGGTATCAGCATTTATTATGGCAATGCATTTAAAAGCCTGGATGAGGTAAACGGCAAAAAAATCGGGATTATCAACCAGATAGTGGGCAACCCTGATGATTCCATCTATGTGATTGCTTCGGCTATCCCTTTTTTTTATCATTTGCAGGGTCAGCAGCTTGATAAGCACCGCACCAATGCACCCCAGTACATTTACAGCATGCTGTATGATGAGGGCCGTTTTTTGGTATGTGCCGATGATGGCCTGCACGTATTTGAGCATGGCAGGTTTAAAAAAATCAACCTGCTTACCAGGGATACCATCAGGTTCATATCAAAAGTGATCAGTTGTAATGAAAACCTGTGGCTGATTGGCCGGCTGGGTGGCAGCATGGAGCTGGTAAATAAAAAATCACTGCAAACAACTGCCATCAGTCCGAGGCTTACCGTAACACAGTTTTACAAAGATGCACAGGGCAATATATGGATTGCCACAAAAGATAAGGGTGTGTTGTATCTTGGCGCAGCAGATATTGCTGCCAACAGGTTGCAGTTATCTGCAGTGCCGCCTGCATTACAGTTTTTATCGAGCAGCGAAATAAATGATATTACCGGCGACAGGGAAGGGAATATTTATTTTGCCACAGTTGGCAAGGGGCTTGTGAAAATGCTCCCCGATAAATCAGCAGAGATCATCAATACACGCAATGGCCTCAGCAGCCTGCATGTGCGTACTGCATTTGTTGACAGGGAAGGCAATCTCTGGATAGGCACCAACATGGGAATAGATAAGCTGAGTGTAAACAGGCTCAATATTTACAACGACAGGTTTGGTTTGCAGTCAAATATCTGCTACGATGCTGTGCTGTACAAAAACCGTTACCTGGTTACGCCCAATAATCTTGGATTTTCGGTGATTGACGACAGGAGCAAGATGATTACCAACTTTGCCCTGCCTGTAGAAAATGAAACCTATCCTTTTAAAACCATTATTGCCGGGGATAAAATATGGATGCTTAATAAAAACAGCATATCAGTTGTCAATACTGCTTTTTCAGGCAGGCCCTATACCAGTTCCATCCAGTTCCCGGCCCGCATTAATATACTTGCGGCCGATAACCACGGCGGCATCCTGGCGGGTGGCATATCGGGTATATGGCAGGTGGCGGGCAACAAACCCTCCCTCATCATCAGCGAACCCGATGTGCGCAGCATCATGGTGGATGAAAAAGATATATTGTGGGTGGGACGTTACGATAACGGTATTGTATGTTACCAGCTCAATTACCAGGGCAATGCCATTACGGCCCGCAAACTGGCTCAATGGAAAACCAGCTACCACCAGGATCATTCAAGAATATTGATAAGGGGCAACGGCAACACTGCCTGGTATGGTACCCGGTTCAGCGGCTTATACCAGCTGCAGTTAAAAGACAGTTTACAGCTGCTGAAACATTTTGATGCACAGTCGGGCCTTTCGAGTGATTATGTACAGTCTCTCTGCCTGTTGCCCGATGGCAAATTGCTGGCCGGTACAGCAGACGGGCTGGATATGATAGATGTGCCTGGTAAATATGCCGTTTCAACAGCGGTGCATAAAAAATTCAATTTCTCATCAAAAATCAACCAGGTAAAACTGTCAGAAGATGGCAAGCTGTGGATGGCTACTGATGACGGGATACTTAACCTTGCCCTTGCCCAGCTGGAAATGGATACAAAGCCACAAGCCGCATTGTTGATTACTGCCATCAGGGCCAAAGGTATCAGTAACAATACAATGCTGCCTGATGGATACAGGTTTGAGCACAATCAGAATACAATATCCTTCTGGTTTTCAACACCCACATACATCAACGAAAACAATATGCTGTATACCTGGATGCTGGACGGAGCCGGCGGCAATACCTGGAGCGACCCTGCCCATACCAATACGGCCGGTTTTGCCGACCTGAATCCCGGCAAATACACTTTTTATGCAAAAATGGTGGATGGTGCCAATGGAAAAACCATCAGCACAACACAGTATGATTTTGTTATCCGCAAACCATTTTGGAAGCAGTATTGGTTTATAACAGCGCTTGTTATTGTATTGGGGCTGGTATTGTACCGCTTATTGAAACTGAGGGAAAAAAATATTGCTGAAAGAGAGGCGCAAAAAACGGAGTTGCAGAAACTAAAGGCCGATAATTACCAGTACCAGCTGGAAATAGAGCAGGTGGTCAGTTATTTTGCATCTTCCATCAACCAGAAGAACAGCATAGATGAACTGCTGTGGGATGTGGCACGTAATTGTATAGCCCGGCTGGGTTTTGAGGATTGTGTGATTTATCTTGTAGATGAAAAAAGGAATGTGCTGGTGCAGAAAGCTGCCTGGGGGCATAAAACAAATACTGAAAACCAGATAGTGAACCCGATTGAGATACCGGTAGGCAGGGGTATAGTGGGAGCTGTGGCCAAAAGCGGCAAGGCCGAGATAGTAGCTGATACAGCTAAGGATTACCGCTACCTGATTGATGATGACATCCGCCTTTCAGAAATTGCGGTGCCCATTACCATCAATGAAAAAGTAACAGGAGTGATAGACAGTGAGCATCCGCAGAAGGGTTTTTACACCGATCGTCACCTGCAGATACTGATCACCATTGCTTCGTTGTGTGCTGATAAAATTGATAAGATAAAGGCCGAACAGCTGACAAGGGAAAAAGAGATAGAGGTGCTGAAACTGCAAAAAGACCTGGCTACATCACAGCTCACCACACTGAGGGCACAGATGAACCCGCATTTTATTTTCAATGCGCTCAACAGTATACAGCAATTCATCCTGCAGGGTAATGTGGAAGAAGCCAACCGGTATCTTTCCCGGTTTTCCAAACTGCAGCGGGAAATACTCAACAACAGTACCCAGCAGTTTATTACACTCGAAAAGGAGATAGAAATACTTACCCTTTACCTGCAACTGGAAGAACTGCGTTTTGGTCATACTTTTACTTACCAGCTCAATACAGGCAGCGATATCGAAACCGCTGAAACACGCATTCCCACCATGATCATCCAGCCCTTTATTGAAAATGCTATCTGGCACGGGCTGATGGCCAAAATGGGCGATAAAATACTCTCCATTGATTTTGCCATGACGGAAGATGACTTTTTGGTGTGTACCATAAAAGACAACGGTATTGGCAGAGCTGCCTCTGCATTGTTAAAAGAGGTTAGGCCCGGGCAGGAAAAATACCAGTCGAAAGGTCTGTCGCTGGTGTACGACAGGTTGGGAATGCTGCAGCAGCAGTACAGGCAGGAATTCCGGGCCGATGTAAGCGATATCATGCAGGATGGCATTGTAGCCGGTACGCAGGTAGTGCTAAAGATGTATACAGGCGACTGATTGCCGGGTTACTCATGAAAAGCAGCCAGTTCTGAAGGGTATGGCCATCCGGAACAGCCATTTATGCACCCCCCGTAATAATTAAGGTACAATCCGTATTTTTGGATATTGATAACGGCATTGATCATAGACGACGAGCCCTCAGCCATTAATACTTTGCGGTTAATGCTGGAGCGGTATGTGCCGGAAATATCGTCCCTGCGGTATACCAGCAATCCGCTGGAAGGCCTGCAGCTGATTAAAACATTTCAACCCCAATTGCTTTTCCTGGATATCCAGATGCCCTTGCTTTCGGGATTTGATTTGCTGAAACAGATACAGCCGGTAAATTGTAACATCATTTTTACAACCGCTCACGACAGGTATGCCATTGAAGCCATCCGCTTTAGTGCGCTGGATTATTTGATGAAACCTATTGATGCAGATGAACTGAGGCTTGCTGTTGATAAATTTATGATTAAAGAAGTGGTGCAGAAAAGCAGGAGCATGCTTTACCACAACCTGGTACACAATATCACCAGCCCAAGCAAAAAAGATTTCAAGCTGGCCATCAACACCACAGGGGGTACACATTTTTTTCATACACACGAAATCATCCGGCTGGAAGCGGAAAGCAACTATACCAAAATTTTCTTTTCCAATAAAAAGAACATGCTTGCCTCACGTACCCTCAGGGATTATGAAGAAATTCTCACCGATCATGGGTTTATCCGCACCCACAAATCGCACCTGGTAAATAAGCAGCACATTGTAAATTATATGAGTGATGGCATGCTAACCATGACGGACGATTCCAAAGTGGAAATATCCCGCCGCCGCCAGCATGAAGTGATGGGGATACTGAAAGGGAAATAGGATATAAGGCCGAAACCCTTTATTACAGGTGACATCAATTATTGACCTTGTTGTATGCAATAAGCCATTTCATTTTAACCACTGTAGTATTGTTTGTTTACCTGGCTCTCTGCCGTGGGCGGTGTCCCCACCGCCCACAACCAAAATGAAGTGCGGCAATTTGAAATGCACCCGGCCGAAACCCCTTATTACAGTTGACATCAATTTTTGACTTTGTTGTATGCAATAAACCATTTCATTTTAACCACTGCTGTATTGTTTGCTTACCTGGCTCTTATTCCCGCAGGAAAACTGCTGTACAGTTCAGTTATGCACCACAACCATCCCGTATCAGTTGCCAGCATCCGGCATTTTTATTTCATTTAACTGGAATAAATTGTTATTATGCTGTAATTTTTTACAAAAAAACAGTTGCCGTAACTTACTTGGGGCCTTCGGTAGGAAATGATGATTTTGGGTAAGCTGCGGCAAGCCATCTTTGTGTTGGGAAATCCCGGGGTGGGGTTGGTTGCTCAATTGTATATTTTTCTGGCGCAGGGCTCCAGCCCTGATGCCTGTTGTTACTTCATTTGGTGTAGGTTAGTAACTGTACCTGATATTTGGTGCATTCCAATTACCCCGTATAGCTGTTCAGGCAAAAGCATTTTATCTTCAACTCTACCTCAGCCCTAAGCACAGCAGTTGCTCATATTGTTTAACAAAAACCATCAAAAAATACATAATGCCTCATTTTTTTGGATGATATTAATTTTTTTGTAATTTTATACCGTTAATGGAATGTTAAAATATGCGAAATGCCTGAAGTATTTATTATACGGATAGCTGTTGCGTATATCCTCCAGCCGGGGGTACTCCTTCCCTTAATGTAAATTGATTGTGTAGCCAGGTAACTGGCTGTGTAATCTCAGATTTTATATAAAACCAACTTAAACCAAAATCAATGAGAAAAGTATACTTGGTATTACTTGCAATTCTTTTTATTGCCAACCGCACTGTGGCACAAGCCGATTGCTCGAATGGCATCGTTGTTTGCGGTAATACGCAATCGTTTAACCCCAGCGGTGTGGGCAGCAAACTGGAACAGCTGGCCTGCGGTGGTATTGAACACAACAGCGTATGGGTGATTTTTCAGGCCAAGGCCAGCGGCAAGCTCAACTTTGTTATCAGGCCATTTACGCCCTCAGGTTTGCCCACGGCAGTGGATGTGGACTGGAGCCTGTACCAACTGCCCGGCGCACCCGGCGTAGCCAATTGCAACAACAAAACCCAGCTCAGTTGTAATTTTGCGGGCAGCTCCACGGTATTTGGTATCCCGGGTGCTACGGGTATGGCCACCCCGCCTTTTACGGCCAGCCAGTTCAATCCCGGTATAGACGTTACCCTCAATACCTGGTATGCCTTGATTGTGGACCAGTTTTCCAATACAACCCCTTTATTGTTCAGCGTACAGTTTACGGGTAACACCGAATTTCCGGCGCTCAACTCAACCCCCGGTATTTTTGACAACCGCCCCGATTTTACCATTACCACTACCAGCGGTTGCAGCGGGGCTTATAGTTTTACCAATAGCTCTTCGGCTACGAGCGGTATTGCTTCTTATAACTGGAACTTTGGTGATGGATCAACTTCCACGCTTGCCAACCCCAGCAAGACATACGCAACCCCCGGTACGTATTTTGTAACCTTAACGGTAACCGATAACAATGGCTGCAAAAGCGATATCCGCAAACAAGTGATTTTTAACAATACACCGCCTGTATTAACTGCGGCCAGCATATTGGCTACTCCTTCTTGTTCCAACGTCAATAACGGTACCATTACCGTAACTACTACCGGCGCTACCACGCCGGGTGTTACTGGCGGAACACCGCCTTATACCTACGAGCTGGTATCGCCTTCGCCCAATATCAGGGCATCACAGGCTTCCCCCACATTTACGGGGTTGCAACCTGGCGGGTATTTTGTAAAAGCAACCGATGCCTGCGGTAAATCTGCCACCAGCACGGTTATTACGGTTGCCCAGGTAGCTACCAATTCCACCATCGGTTTGGGCATCCAAAATACCCAGGCGGCCTGCAACGGTACGCCTTCGGGCACTGCCACCATTTTTGCTAATGGTAGTGTGCCACCATATACCATGGCACTGGTAACCAGTTCGCCGGTAACCACGGGTGCATTGCCTGCTGTGCAAAGAGATCCTATTACAGCTACCTACTACACAACCTTTACCAATTTATTACCGGGTCTTTATACGGTTGAAGCTGTAGATGCCTGTGGCAAGGAGCGCCGGGCCACTTTCACGGTAAACGTAAGTACTGCGCCTACAGTCAATGCGGTAGCCAGCCCATCCTGCGCCGGTACGCCTACCGGTACCATAACGGTAACTGCTACCGCGGCAACCGGTTTATCGGCTAATGGTGCACCGGGTACCTTTCAGTATGCATTGGTTAATCCATCGCCTGTATTACGGAATTTACAGAATTCTTCCGTGTTTGAAAACCTTTACCCCGGCACTTATACCGTGGCTGTACGGGATAATTGCGGTAGTATAGGTACGGCTACGGTTACGGTGGGTGCGGCTGTGGTCCCCAACTTTGGCACATCTTTTACAACAACCTCCTGCCCCAATGGCAGCACCGGTACCATTGAAGTACAAAATGGTACGGTTGCAGGCGGCGGTTCACCTTATACATATGAGCTGATAGCGCCTTCTCCCGTAATCAGGCCTGCGCAAAACGATAACCTGTTTGCCAACCTGCCCCCTGCCACTTATACGGTAAGGTTAACGGACGTGTGCGGCACCAGTGCCATTACCACCATTACAGTACCTGCGGCGGCAGCGCCCACTTTTACCACGGCCACTGCGGCCAGTTGCAGCACGCCCGCCAGCGGTACCCTTACGGTTACGCCGGGTGCAAGTGCCATCGGCCCCTTTGCATTTGAATTAGTGAGCCCAGGGGCGGCCATCAGGCCATCGCAGGGCAGCAATATTGCCAATACGCCCAATAGCATTTTTACGGGCCTTAACCAAGGCGGCTATACTGTTCGCATGACGGATGGTTGTGGTGTGCCTGTAACGGGCTCTACCACCATTGCCGCACCGGTGGCACTTGCCTTTCCAACGGGTTCGGTAGCTGTTCCCTCCTGTGCTGTGCCCAGTGCAGGGCAAATTACAGTGGCACAGCCTACAACCGGTCTGGGTGCTTATCGTTACGAATTGATTGCCCCTTCTCCGGTTACGAGGGCCCCCCAATACAGCCGTATCTTCAACGGTTTGCCTCCGGGGAACTATACTATCCGCATCACCGACTCTTGCGGCACGCAGGTGGATAACAGTGCTACGCCGTTGACCCTTGCCGCAGCCACAGCACCAACACTTACGGCAACCAATACCTCCAGTTGTGCCACCGCTTCGGGTACCATTACTTGTGTACCAACCACAGCCAACCAAGGTGGCGGTACTTATCAATATGCGTTGATTGCCCCATCTCCGGTTACCCGTCCCAACCAGGTTTCACCCATATTTACCGGCCTGCCTGCCGGCGCTTATACGGTACAAATTACCGACCAGTGCGGGCAAACGGGCACTATTGCCACTACCATTGCGGCGGCCGGTGCCTTTACGCCAGCGGCCGGCGGTTCTATCGCAAGGTGTGACGGCGGTACCGGATATATCGGGCAACTTATCGTAACCAACCCGCAAAACTTTACAACGGGTGGCCCCATACCAACGGGCAGTGGCGGCGGACCTTATACGTATGCGTTGTACGATGCCACCAATACCACATTAATTGCCGGTCCGCAAAGCAGTAATGTGTTCTCGAACATTACGCCGGTAGCGGGCTCACCCAGCCATACCATACGGGTTACCGATGCCTGTGGTAATACCAGCACCACTACGGGAACCATTAATAACCCTACGGCATTATTAGCTGCCACCATATCAGCCACTTCGGCTTCATGTGCCTCCGCCAATACCGGGGTTATAAAAGTTACCGCTCAGTCGACCGGTGGCCTGCCCCCTCTACGTTATACGCTGATAGATGCGGTTACTTCAGCGGTTGTTGCAGGGCCCTTCACTTATACCACTTTTACCAACGTGCCAGCCAATGCCACCGGTTACCTGGTGCGTACTACAGATGCTTGTGGCAATACCGTTACTTCCGCAACAGCCTTGCTGTTCCCCGCTGCAGTGGTGCCAACGGCCAGCGTAGTGATTGCGCCTTCTTGTACATCACCTTCCAGTGGCGTTATTACGGTAACCTCCGGAGCGGGTGCTACCCTGGCAGGCGGTACATTTACTTATGCCTTGTATGATGCTGCCAACGTTACGCTGGTAAGGGCCGTACAGGGAAGCCCCGTATTTGCAAACCTTGCCGCAGCTACCTATACTGTCCGCATCATCGACCGTTGTGGTGCTATTGGTACAGTGGCTGCCACTGTAAGCAATACGGTTACACCAGCCACGGCTACCGGCACGGTGAGCGGAACTTGTACCGGCGGCAGCAATGGGGTTATCAGAGGTGGATCGGTTGGCGGTTCATTACCGATAACTTATACATTGGTAAACCAGGTAACCAGTGTTGTGGTAGCAGGTCCGCAAGTGGATAGCATTTTTTCCGGATTACCAGCCGGTACCTATATTGTAAGGGTTACTGATGCCTGTGGTACGGTAACCAACTCGGCCAATGTGGTAGTAAGCGACTTGCTGACTACCCCCACCATCAGCACCACCAGTGCTCTGGATTGTGCCGGATCGGCTATCCTGAGCGCCTATGGCGGCGGCGGTAATGGCGGTTCCTATACCTATGCACTATGTTCGGGTGCGGGCTGTACCACATTTGGTGCTTTTGGCAGTAGCAGTACATTTACTATCACCACCAGCGGCACTTATCGCATTGCGGTAAGAGACCGTTGTGGTAACCAAACCTCATCGGCCGACATTGTAATCACCATTCCCACCAAGCCAGTTATTACAGGTGTAATCAAGGCCAATGCCTGCGGCACAACTACATTTACAGTAGCCGCTACAGGTGTACCCAATACGGCTTTCTACAGTGTGGATGGTGCCAACTTCAGTGCCACAATTCCTTCAGTAGCGCCGGGCTGTCATAATGTAAGGGTATCAGATAACAATGCGGGAACATTTGGTTGTGCCAGTGATGCATTTGACTTTAGTGTATTTGCTCCTCCTGCTGTAAATACGCCACCGGCAGCAGCAGTTAATTGCAACTCGGGTAACGTTACAGTAACGCTTAACCTGGCAGGTGGCAACCTGGGTTGTGCCGGTTCCGGTGCATCATACGGTGTAAAACTGGTTTCCTGTGTTGGTTGTGCCGGTGGATCAGATCCAATTGGTACCATCAAGCCGTCGGGTAGCGTCTTTAACCTGGTTGGCGCTTCATCTGCCAATTTTGCCGGTGCTATTAGTGTTGGCGGCTCAGAAGTATGTGCAGGAACAGCACTGAACCTGAACTTTGTAGCCAACTATTGTGGTGGCGGTACATTGCCCGTTATTGTTGAGTACTTCAGGGGATATAAAAACGGCACCAGCCATAACCTTAACTGGAAAGTAAACTGTACCAACACGCCAAGGGCCACCATGACGCTTGAACGCAGTGCAGATGGCAGAAGCTTTACCGGATTGTACACCATTACTGCAGAAGCGGTACGTTGCCTGCAACCATTCGACTATATGGATGCCAATCCTTTAAATGGTCTTAACTATTACCGCCTTAAAATGGCAGATGCTGATGGTAAGGTAACATACAGCACCATCATAGCCCTGCTCAATAAAAACAGCGGCTTTGATATCATTGGTATAATACCCAACCCGGTTCCCAAAAACGGCGATGCGGTATTGAATATTACCAGCGCACAAAAAGGTAAACTGCAGGTGATGGTTACCGATATGGCTGGAAGGCAATTGCTGCTGCAAAGCCAGGAAATGGTGGCAGGCAGCAACCAGGTACAAATGAATCTTGGTAACCTGGCAGCGGGTTCTTACCAGATAACTGCCTACACCACAGACGGTGGTACCAAAACAATACGGTTTGTAAAAGAATAATAACCGGAAACGGTAAAATATAAAAGGCTGCTCAACCGGGCAGCCTTTTTGTTTTTTAATCAGCCGGTATCAATCATACCGATGAGACATAATACCAATTATATATATTCATTAGTCCGGTCAATTCCTGAAAAGAATATACTCAGATCCACAGGCGCTTTTATTTTTTTTACAGAGCAATGCCGGTCTGTCAAAGCGTTAGCATACCTTTTGACTGTTAAAAAAATGCAGCATACCCCGAATTGGCGATACCGCCTTTTTTAGAGAAGCTGTTTCTTTGATGAAAAAATATATGAAACAGCTTAGTATGTTGCTGCTGCTGGTATGCGGCATGCACCTGGTAAATGCCCAGCTGGGGCAAAAAATGCAAACGGCTGCAGGTGGGGCCGACCTGGCCGGCACCTGGGTGTACAGCACATCTGGCGGCAATACGGTAACCTTGTTGCTGTATGATGGCGGACAGGGCGAACTGGATGGCGAAACGATTTCGTGGACCACCAGCGGAAAAAAACTGGTGATTAAAACCGGTGCCGGCAATACACAATACAATTACCAGCTGAACCAGAACAGTTTAACACTTTCCGGCGGTGATATATCCAAACCGGCAGTTTTTACACGCAATGGTGGCGGGCAGCCTGTTGACAATACCCCGGTGCAAAACAGCAATGGCGGTAAAGACCTGCTGGGTACCTGGCTGGGGCAGGGTATGCAGTTTACCTTTAAGCCGGGTGGCAAAATGCAGTACAATGATAAATCAATGGAGTATACGGTAACCGGTAATACGCTCTACTGCAGCAATGCACAAGCCGGTGTAAGTGTTACCTACCAGTACGAAATAAGCCAGGGGCACCTGATGCTTTCGTACAATGGCAATACAATGATGCTGAAGAAAAAAGGCAACAGCGAAGCACCTGCCGCTGCCAGCCAGGGCAATGGCCGTAAGCCGGGCTTCCTGGGGGCCTGGGTTTCAACCAACAACGAGCATCTTACCATGATGGAAGGTGGCCGCATGACGCTGGAAGGCTACGACCTCACGTATACCTATGATGCATCAACGATTACCGTAAAAGCCCCGGCGGGTAATGTGGTGTTTACCTACAAGCTAAACGGTAATAATTTTACCGTTACCAACAATGGTGTTACTACGTATTACCAGCGTGCCGGCAGTGGCGGAACCGGCGGATACAGTGGCAGCAACACCGGCAGCAGTGGCGGCAGGGGTAGTATTGACCAGAGCATGGTGGGTAAATGGAGCATGATGAGTACCAGCGGTGGCGGATACAACAGCAGCGGCTCCTCTTCGCAAAGCGAATATTTTATCTTAAATGCCAATGGTACTTACGAGTACTACAGCGAAAGCAGCCGCAGTGTAAATGGTAACGACCAGTATGGCAACGAAACCATTAATGCTGGTACCAGTGGTGGCGGATATGATAAAGGTACCTGGAGTGTAAAGGGAAATGTGCTGATTGCCAATTCGCAAACCCGTGGCGTAACACAGTATCCCTTTCAAAAACGTAACAATAAAAATGGCGACCCCTGTATTGTAATTGATGGTACAGAGTATGTAAGTTATTACCAGAAAGCCCCCTGGCGCTGATGAAAAGCCAAACTTGAAATACCCGGCCCGATTGTTGGCCGGGTATTTTTTATTTAAGCGCTTTTATGAATTTTTACGGGCAGCTTTTACAATAGCGTGCTGCAGGGCAAACGCTTATATATCTTTAGTGCTGCTGTATGGTTATACCAGTTTGTTCCTGATGGCTTTGTTGATGGCTTCGCCCTTGCTGTTTACATGCAGTTTTTCATAAATGTTGCGGATATGGGTATGTATGGTATGAAAGCTCAGGTTGATTTTTCCGGCAATCATTTTATAACTCAGGCCGTCTACCAGGTGTTTCAGTACTTCTTTTTCCTTTTCTGACAATTGAATAAAATCCGGCTTTTCGGGCTGCTGCTGAAAATTAAGCAGTACTTTCCTGGCTACCGAGGGGGTAAAAAAAGCACCTCCGCCTGCCACTTCCCTGATGGCCTGTAATATTTTCTCGGGCGGGGTGTTTTTTAAAATATAACCTGAAGCTCCTGCGCAAAGCGAGGCAAAAACTTTATCATCCGTATCAAACACCGTTTGCATACACACCTGCACCTGCGGAAAGGCTGTTTTTATTTCCTTTACAGCATCAATGCCATTTGTTACGGGAATGTTGATGTCCATCAGCACCACATCCGGCTGCAAAGCTTCAATGCGCTGTTTAAGCCGGCTGGTATCTTCAAAAGAGCCGCAGAGCTCCATGTCACCACTGGTAACAATTACAAATTCCAGGCTCTCCCTGAACTTTTTATTATCTTCAAATATGGCTATTTTCATCTTTGTTATTTGCTTTGTCAAAAATAGTTGTAAAGTTCAGTATGGTAATCGCCAATTCGGGTGAGTGTTGGTTTTTGTATGCAGCAGCAATCAGCATCATATATGGCAGTTGAGTTGTACCGTTACACCTTTACCCGGGATGGCTTCCACTGTAAGTGTCCCTTTTATTTCTGCAGCCCGCAGGTGCAGGTTTTTAAGCCCGTTACCAGGACGAACCAATGCAGCATCAAAGCCTTTTCCGTCATCCTTTACCAGCAGGGTGATTTTTTTGCCGTTGCAGTGCAGTTGTACATGAATGTTGTTTGCCTCTGCATATTTCACCGCATTGTTTACTGATTCTTTAAATACCAGGTATATGTTTTTGCGGTGTTCCAGTGGCAGTATGGTATGCGTAAGCCTTTCATCTGCCGAAAAATGGAGGCTGATATTCCTGATGGCGCAAATATCGGCAGCATAATTTTCCATGCGTTTTATCAGTTTATCGCCTTCGTCATTACCCGGGTTAATTGCCCATACAATATCACTCATGCCTGTCACCATCTCCCTGCTGCTTTCTCCCATCTTGTTCAGTATGTTTTCTATCTGGGGTTTTTCTCCCTTCAGTTGTTTTTTTACCGCATCGCTGTACATGGAGATGCTGCTGAGCGTAGCGCCAATATCATCATGCAGGTCGGTGGCAATACGGGTGCGCAGGCGCTCCATCTGCAGCAATTGCCTGAGCCGGTAGCGGTAAGCAAGGTACAGCAGTGCTGCAAGTGTAATGATTGCGAGGGCTGTAAACCACCAGGTGCGGTACCATGGTGCCGGAATGTAAAAACGAAATACAGCCGGGCTGTTGTTCCATACACCATCATTGTTGCTGCCCTTTACCATAAATTCGTACCGGCCGGGCGAAAGTTCGCCATATACAACAGATCGCTGGTTGCCCGCAGCAATCCAGTCTTTGTTAATACCCTTGAGCATATACTGGTACTGGTTTTTTTCCGCATTGGAAAAGTTAAGTGCTGCAAATTCAAAACCAATGGAGGATTGATAAGGCAGTATAAAGGTACCTGCAGGGGTAGTGGTATCTTTTCCGTTTACCTCTATTTTGGTGATTACCACCGGTGGCAGGTAAGTATTGCTTTTTAGCTGCATTGGATTAAAACGGGTAATGTATCCATTGCCGCCCAGCAGTATGCTACCATCGGGCATTGCGGCTATGCTGCTGATGTTCTCGTTACTTTCCAATCCGTTTTCGGTGGTGTATTTTTTAAGCTTTTTGAGTGCTGTATCATAGTGAAACAGCCCCGCATTGGTTCCTGTCCAAATATTGCCCTGCATATCAGCAGTAACGCATTGCCCGTTGTTTATCTCGGGGTTGCCGGTAAGCACAGGCTGTAAATTTTTAGTGGCGGGGTTAAATTTAAAAATACCTGCATCTGCCAACAGCCAGATATTTCCACCGGCATCCTGCAAAAAAGGCCTTGGCTGATTCAATTGTACTGTGCCGTATTGTACAGGATACACCACAAATGAATTACTGCTGCGCTGGTATTGATAAAGCACCTGGTTGCCACCAAACCAGATATTGTGCTGCCCGTCTTCAAAAAAGGCAGTACTGTATGCATTAAAAAGGCTGTTGGGCTCACCCTGCCTGCTGAAAAAATAAGAGACAGCACCAGTGTGGGGATTTAGCAGGCAGATGCCATGCCTTACAGTGGCGGCCCACACCAGGCCATCGCTGTCTGCAAATACTTTCCACAATCTTTCTGTGCCATTGGTATTGCTGCCCGGCGGTTGTATGGCATATTTTTTTATTACTTTTTTATTCCTGTCAAGCTGTACAAGTCCATTGGTACTTGCCAGCCAGTACCCGTTTTTATCTGCTGCAATATCCCATATCACACTGCCAAAAACCGGGTTGTGTATATATGGTTCTGTATCAAAGCATGTAAGCTGGCTGCTGTTATTTTCAATGCCATAGAGATTGTAAGAGCCAAACAGGTAACTGCCGGGTTTTGCGCCGATATCAGCTGCAAAGGCAGTAGGCCCCAGCAGCTTACCCTTGTGGCTTATATTGGAAAGCGTGGCAAATTGCTGCCTTGCCGGGTCGCTGCGGCTGATGCCCTGCGTTGCAATCCAGATACAACCGGCCCTGTCTTTTAACAGGCACAGCAGGTTATTGCCCCCCAGGCTTTTATTATCAGCCGGGTTGTGAGTATACAGTTGATAGTCTTTAATTATATTTTGCTGCTGCAGGTTTTCCATGCGGGTCTTTATCAATCCCTGTTCGGTAGCCAGCCAGGCATATTGACCGTCTGTAAGCAGGTCGTGTACAATGTTTAAAAAAGCTGTATTAATGCCGGGCTGCAGGCCTGCGATGGATATGGTTTCAAAACGGTTGTTTTTTTCGCTGAAGCGCAGCAGCCCTGCTCCCCAGGTACAGGCATATATGGTGCCATCAGCAGCTTCCTTAACAGAGATGACGGCATTTTGCGGCAATGCACGCTGCTGCTCAGGAAAATGGTAGGAAGTGAATGTACCGGATGCGGGGTTGAATAATTTTACACCAAAGGAAGTGGGCAGCCAGAGCCGTTTCTGCCGGTCTTCATATGCAGCACGGATATTGTAATTGCGGGTAATACCCTGCTGCTGCCCCAGGTCAACAGGGTAGTGGGTAAAGCTGTTTTGTGCAGGGTTATAGTATGAGAGGCGGTTGTTGTTGCTTACCCAGGTACTGCCCCCTTTGCCGGTAAATACATAGCAGTTGCTGCCGGGCATAAAATTGGTAAATGTTTCCGCAGCCATATTAAAGCGGCTGAGTCCGTTGCGGGTACCTATCCAGATATTGCCGTTGTTATCTTCACAAAGATTATTGATATGATTGCCGGCAACCGAATTGGCATTGGCGGGGTCTGGCATGTATTTTTTAAAAACAATCCCGTCGTAGCGGTTAAGGCCATTGGCTGTGCCTGCCCATATAAAGCCCCGGCTATCCTGCAGCAGGCATTGTACCAGGTTGCTGCTCAGCCCGTTTTTTACAGAAAGGTTATCAAAACTGATGGTATTGGAAACCGGCTGCGTGTACCCGGCAGCAGCCCATGCAAAGATGGCGGCCAATACAATACCTATGCCTTGTGCCTTTTTTTTCACCGCCAAAAGATAGCACTTTTACGGCTAACCGGTATCGCCAAAATGTGGTAAGGGGGCATTTCAAATTAGTGGAGCGGGGCGGCTGCTAAACAGTTTCAATACTCAAAATACGAATGTTGAATGTTGAATGTTGAATCCCGTCTATTCGGGACAAGTTTTGCGAATTTGAAACTCATCCATCTTTTTAGCCGCTGCCTGCGCCTGCCTGAAGTTTACCTGCCTGAGCTGGCAGGGCAAAGGCAGGGTGCATTCCAGATTGTTGCTGGTGAGTGAGGACACTCACCAGGGCAGTCGGATGAATGATGAATAACGAATGTGCAGCCCGCAGCGGTTGTATTGCGAATCCCGTCTATTCGGGACAAGTTTTGCGAATTTGAAACTCATCCATCTTTTCCGCCGCTGCCTGCGCCTGCCTGAAGTTTACCTGCCTGTGCAGGCAGGGCAAAGGCAGGGTGCATTCCAGATTGTTGCTGGTGAGTGAGGACACTCACCAGGGCAGTCAGGAATCGAGGGTATTTTATATATATGCCACACACTGCTATTCGATTCTTTAGAAGTTGGAATGTTGCTGTATATCAATGACCTGGCTTTGGGTTATATATAATTCCCGAGCGGAGCGGCCGCAAAACAGTTGAAATAATCTGTTTCCTCATTCCGTTGGTCAAAGACCTGCCTGCGCCTGCAGGTACCACCAGGGCAGTGGTTAGCAGATAGTAGTTTGATTTAATGCTCCCGTTTTTATTTACTGTTAGTGTTCTTTCGGGTAATACTTGTTGTAATTATTTGACTGTGAGCATTGTTAAGTCCGATGCTTGTGCCGTTTGCCTGACTGTGAGTATTATTAACTCCAATGTTTTGTGCCTATTATTTGACTGCCAGTATTTATCATGCTGCTGCCAGTGGTTATTTGTTTAGTGTTATTAATGTTCCCGATACTGAGAGCATTGTTCCCGGTGCTGCAAGCATCGTTTATTTGACTGCGAGCATCGTTTATGCTGCTGCATTTTGCCATTACGGCAGTGTAACTGTTTATTCCTTTGCTTCATTTGTTCTTTCTGCTTTTGTAATTGTATATTACTTGCCTGCATCTGGCCATTGCGGCATTGTAGCTGTTGATTATGGCACTGCATTTTGCCATAACTGCATTGTAATTGTGCGTTATGATGTTGCACGGGTTGATTATTTGATTGTAACTGTGCGTTGCAGCGATGTAACTGTGCGTTGCAGCGATGTAATTGTGCTTTACGTGGCTGTGTTTTTTTAGATAATGCGCTGTGGTATTGGGCTGCGAGGCTTTGCTCGCAGTGGAGGGCAAAGCCCCGCCATATTGGGTATTTGGGGTTGACAGGATGACAGGGAGGAGCAATGGGCAAATGGGCAGATGTGCTAATTTGCTGATGTGCTAATTTGATGATGTGCTGATGGGATGATGGGATGATGGGATGATACCGCTAAGGCGGCACAAGTTGTGCTGATTTTTTTGGTGCGGAACTGTTTGCGCTGACAGGGTGATGTTGTTGGTGTGGAACGTTCACCGGTCATCAAACAGCGCCCATTGCTGCATTCATTCTCATTATGGGAATACAATAATATAAAGCATTCTGGCGGATTAAAAAACAGGGTTTTTCCTGTTTTTTGGATGTGTAACAGTTTGTACTTTGCATTCAGAAACACCGGCTGGCTGTTGCAATTTTAAATCAACTAATAAAACAAGCGGATACACTTTAAATACCTTTCATCACTAAACACAAAACATTGTAACAATGAACAACCCATCAGCAAAAATTACCGCCATCATTGTTTTTATGGCATTGCTTATTAGCGGCTGCCAGAAAGACCTCAGTTACGGAGAGGACGACAGGGTGAATATTTACCGCAACTGGCTGCAGCAGCAACCGGCCGGCACCATGAAGGAGCAGGTAAGCGTAAATGCCAATGGCAGCCCGGTTAGCGGCCATTTAAACTGGCAAATGGCCTACACTTACCAGAAAGACGGGTACAGCTATACCAGCGTGCCCTATATCTACACCATCAAAGGCAGGCAAAGCCGCTATATCAACGGGGCCAAAACGGCCATTGTGTTCCGACAGCAAAATGGGCAGATTGAAGCCCGCTACACTGTGGCCAGCCGTGCCGTACAAAGCCGCAACGATGAACTGGTAAATGGCTACGACAATATCATATACTACCAGTTAAATGGCAAAGTGGATGAAGTATGGTTTACTGATGATGCCAAAAGCTATAAAATGGACAATGCAGTGTTTGAAAACGGCATCAGGCAAAAAGCAGGCGCAGGCGGGCGCACCCTATCCTGCTACAACTTCAGCTTTACCTATACCACGGTGCAGTTTGCCGAAATTAACGGGGTGTATGGCGCTATTGTAACCATCCATACAGATAATATATTGTTTTGCACACAGGGGTCATCTGACGAATACCTGGAGCCCGACAATGGCGACCCGGCCAACTGGGGCAGCAGTGGGGGCGGCGGCAACAGCAGCGGCCCGCCACCAGAACCTGCCACCGACCCATGCCCCACCGCCAACCTTACGGCGCAAAGCCCGGTATTTAACAGCAATATGAACATACTGAAAGCTGCGGCCAGTGCCGATACTGTGGAAAAGGCTTTTTATTGTGAAAGAAGTGCTACGGGCAGCTTATACCAAAGCAGCATAATTACAGGTACGGCCAATAACCTGCATGTAGATATTGTGGTACCGCCCTATACTTATCTTGGTGCCGTTATGCATTCTCATCCGGCAGGAGGCTTGTCAATTTTTTCTGATGAAGATATACATGATATGTTTAAATTGTACGATGGGGGTAAAATTGCTTATGTTGAGGGATTTTCTTATGCGTTAACTACTGCCAGTGGCACAACCTATATGCTGAAGATTACAGATGTTGCTAATTTTCAAGCGGCAGTATCTGAATTTACCACTCCGGGAAGTGGCTCGCAGACCTTTAGTGCTTTATTTACTTTATTTGCACATATCTCAAAAACTAATACTCCTGAAATGAATGAAAAGAATTTACTTACTTTCCTTCAAATTTATCATTTTGGACTAACTTTATTAAAAGGCGATTCTGGTAATTTTGTTAATTGGGAAAAACTCTCCCTAATTGATAATGCTGTTGTTGCCACACCTTGTAATTAAATAACATGAAAAATAAAAGACTCTTTCTGGTCATACTATATAGCTTACTATGTTTTGTAGCTTATTCACAGGAAAAGCAAATTTGTGATTCAGCATTGGTTAGTGCAAAAATCAGTAAGGTTGCTGGTATGTGGGTTTATTCTAAGGGAGGTTCTGACAGTCTTATTATATATCTGGTAAAAGTCCCCGCAAAAAAAATAACCCCCTCTGTGAAGTTAAATTGCGACATGCTGGCAGCCTGGATATACTACAAAAAAGACGGTAAAGTATTAATAAACGATATTGAAACTTGCATTTCGGGAAATTTTAATTTGTCACAACGCAGTGCGACAGGAGGTTATAATGATGACAATGGGCAAATTGCCCTTTTTTACACTGATAAGAAGCTAAATCATATATGTATCATTAATCTGGTTGGGTTATGTGATGGGGAGTTGAACTGGGATATTGATTATAATTCTATGTATGCGAAAGTCAGTAAAAAAAACTACAATTTCTTCTATCCCGAAAAGTTGGTTTTGCGCAGGATGAAAAAGAATTTATTATGAGCAGGTGGATAATATTGTTTGTCATCTTACTCCCAACCTGCTTTTGTAAGGCACAGGAGAAGCCATTATTTGAGCTTTATGACTCTGCAATAGTGAGTAAGAAAATTGATGAAGTCAAGGGCCTCTGGTATTATGGCAATAAAAAATCAGACACGTTTATTGTAAAGATCGATAAGATACCAATGCAGGTACTGCATCCCGGAACAGATTTCACCCAGCATACGACAATTGTATGGGTGTATTATAAAAAAGCTGATACAGTAAAAGAATCGGGACTTTTTAAGTATGAGCCTGACAAATACAATACTAAAAACTGGGCTTTTACAGGTACTTATCTCGATTATATGAAAGCAGTAGTGTTATCGTACTTTGATAAAAACCTCAATGAAATATGCCAGGTGAAAATCACACCAAAAAATAAACGGAAAATAGTTTGGAGGATAAAGTATAATGATAATAAGGATAGTAAAAAGAATAATTTCTTCTATCCCGAAAAATTAATTTTGCGCAGGATGAAAAAGAATTTGCTATGAGCAGGTGGGTGATACTTTTTATTTTTATACTGCCTGTCTTTTTATGTAAGGCACAAAGCAACGGCTTGTTTGATTCTGCACTCATCAACAAAAAAACAGAACAGATAGTTGGCACATGGTATTACGGCAACAAAGCTAAAGACACATTGGTAATACGGATAGCTAAAGTACCTATGAAACTCATGCACCCCCAGGCTGACTTTAACTTCGATGCAGTTTTAGTTTGGGTATATTACAAACTCAAAGATTCCTTGTTAATAGCTGATTTAAGAAATTATGCACCTGATAAATATACAGCAAGAAATAAGACTATGTCAGGAACTTATCTTGACTACGTTGACGCTGTGGTATTGACTTATAAAGATGCCAATTTTAGCTGGCTAAGCAGGGTGAAGCTGACTTTGAAAAAGAAAAAACTGTTTTGGGAAGTTCGGCATAATCTGGATGAAGAAAACAAACGCCACAACTTCTTTTACCCGGAAAAATTGGTTTTGCGCAGGATGAAAAAGAATTTATTATAAGCAGTGAAGCAGATTTTTGCCGTTGGCGGGACAGGTTGTGCTGATGTGCTAATGTGCTGATATGCTGATATGCTGATGGGATGATACCGCTATGGCGGCACAAGTTGTGCTGATCCACGCCGTTGGCGGGACAGGTTGGGCAGATGGGCAAATGGGCAAATGGGCAAATGGGCAAATTTGCTGATGTGCTAATGTGCTGATGTGCTAATGTGCTAATGGGATGATGCCGCTTTGGCGGCACAAGTTATGCTAATGGGATGATCCACTCCGTTGGCGGGACAGGTTGTGCTGGTTTGATAATAGGCAAATAGGCAAATGTGCAAAACAAATTGAACTAAGATGCCCCGGCGGGTGAAATTTCAGTATCCTTTATGGTGGCCTGCATCCGCTGCTGTAAGTTTTGCATATAGCCAAATGCGCCTGTAAATACTGCGGCCTGCAATGCCAGCAGCCGCTTTAGCAGGGCGATATTTTCCTGCTGTGCTGCTGTAAACCTGCTTTGTTCATCCAGTTTTATACGCAGTTCTTCTATTAATTTTACGGCTTTGGCGTTTACTGCATCCTGCTCGGCCAAATCCTTTTCTAACTGCCTTATTTTGGCAGCCTGTTGTTTGCTGTTCATATAGTATAGTTTTGAAACACCAAATTCCTTATTTTTACCAAAACAACTAAAACTGGTAACGGATGAATAAGCCGTTGGGCGCATTAATTATTAACTTTAAGCCATGTTAAAAGAAAAAATTATCCATAATATCAAAACCATCCGGGAAAGTAAAAACCTTACCGCAGATTATATTGCCCAGCAAATGGGTATCAGCCAAAGCACTTACAGCCGTAAAGAAAACGGCGAAAGCGATTTTTCGCTGCCTGAACTGATAAGGATTGGCGATGTACTGGAAGTGCCGCTGGTGAAAATTATTGACCTTGACCTGGCCAGGATAATTAACCAAAATGAATTTCATGATAATTCAGTAGGCGTTATTGAGCACCAGACCGTAACCCCGGATGAGGGGCTTAAAATGCTTATTACAGAACTGCAAAAGCAGGTTGAATACTTAAAGGAGCAAAACAAGGATTTACTGGCGGCTGTTACCGGGAAGAAAGGGTAGAGGGGCTTAGGATTTGCTTTCAAATTTTAAGTAGCTTAGTTCTTTTACAACCTTAGCCGTCAACTGGCAGTGCTGGGCCACGTTGTGATTTGCTTTCAAATTTTAAGTAGCTTAGTTCTTTTACAACGGGCGATCAGTTAATATCTGTATCATCAGGGTTGTGATTTGCTTTCAAATTTTAAGTAGCTTAGTTCTTTTACAACGCATATTGTTGCACACCCTGCGCAGGTTTAGTTGTGATTTGCTTTCAAATTTTAAGTAGCTTAGTTCTTTTACAACACCTGGATCAATGGGTGCAACGGCTTAACCGTTGTGATTTGCTTTCAAATTTTAAGTAGCTTAGTTCTTTTACAACGTACGTAATTTACCCAGTCTTCGGTAAAGCGTTGTGATTTGCTTTCAAATTTTAAGTAGCTTAGTTCTTTTACAACTTGGTCATTTAGTGCCTTGTTTGCCTCGTCGTTGTGATTTGCTTTCAAATTTTAAGTAGCTTAGTTCTTTTACAACCATATTTATGTTTCAGCAACCCAGTTAACAGTTGTGATTTGCTTTCAAATTTTAAGTAGCTTAGTTCTTTTACAACATATTTTGCTAAAAACCGCTACTGTATTGGGTTTAAGGGCTTTTTCAGGATGAAAAAACGGCCCTTAAACCCATTTTTTGTATCCTGATCAGAACATTTCTAGCTGTTGTACGGGCTGGCTGGGGCTTTGCTCTTTTTTGCCATAAAAAAGTTCAATCATGCCAAATTGCTTGTCGGTAAACTGAAAAATACCCACATGGCCCTTTTCGGGCAGTATTTTTTTTACCCTTTTTATGTGTACATCTGCATTCTCCCGGCTGGGGCAGTGGCGCATGTAAATACTGAACTGAAACATCTGGAAACCATCGTGCAGCAGCTTTTTACGAAACTCCGTATAGGCTTTCCGCTCCTTTTTTGTCTCGGTTGGCAGGTCAAACAATACCAATACCCACATGATACGGTATGCATTTAAGCGGTTATTGTAATGGCTGCTCATGGCAGGGCAGCAAATTCGGGGTAGTCAATCTTGCGCAGTTTGCCCTCAAAGCATTTGGCAAGGCTGGCCGTGGTTTTTTGCACAGCCACCATCAGCGGGCTTTTTTCGCCCTTTATCTTTACGTCTATGGCCGGTAAATTCAGCAGTTCCTTCTTCATAGTGGGGCCAAGCTCCAGGAACTTGCCGTTGAGCCGGATGATGTTTACTACAATCCTGTCTACAAAAGGGCGGTAGGGCTCCATAATATCATCCGCCAGGCAGTAGGCATTGTACTGGTTTTTATGAAAAATACCCAGCGTGGGCAGCAAGCCGCTGGCCACCAGGCTGCGGGCCACAATGGCCCTTAATATTGCATAACCATAATTGAGCAAGTTATTGGGTGGCGGGCCATAACGCTCCCTTTTAAACTGCAGAAAATCGGGGAAGATATGCTTCCAGTAATAGGCTGCTGCGGTGGCTTCCTGGTTATCTGCATCGCCGCTTTTTACTTCTGCCGCCCAGTTGAGCATGTTTTTTACGGCCACCTGCTGGCTGCCCAGAAGGGCGGCCTGGTTGGTAATTTTGGTGGCCACAGTTTGCTGCCACAATTGTTTTTTAAGCGGCAGGGTAGCTTCTACCTGGGCAGCAAATTTGGCGCTCTGCAGAGTATGCCCGTCTAAGTTCAGCAGGAGGCCGGTGGGGTGGTGGCTATCATCGCAACTGATAAAGGCCACATTATTGGCCAGCAGCTTGCTCAGCAGGGCATGGCTTAGGGTAATCTGCTGGTGGTCGGTTATCAGCACCCCAATGTCTTCAATGGGTATTTCCTTTTGCTCCCCGGTATCGGGGCTTTCAAATACCAACTGCTCATTTTTTGTTTTTAAATAAGCAGGATTACCAAAGTAAAGAGTGCGTTTTATCATTATTCGTTTTCAATTTTTGGAAATGGAAAAATCAATTGTGGCGACAGCGTCGCTACAATTTCTAAATGATTTTATCTATAACACTAGTGAAATTTTATTCTCCAATTTTAGTTATTTCTCCTATTGAATTAATCCTTACTTTTTGAGGCTTTGAATTTAAAAAAGCACCTACACTTTTAAATAAATAATATCGTTTACTTTCCTTTGCTCCTTCAGTTTTTTTAAGGTCTGAATTTTTAGTCTCTAAATGATGGCGAAACCAGTATTGATTATCTCCAATACTCCAAACTAAGTATAGAAATTTACTAATACTTTTTTTATCATTTAACTTAATTGCAATATCAAAATCTTCTTTACTCATGCCTAATACATACATTTCATTTTGCTGTAAACTATATTGCAGTTGTAAATTATCTGCAGGGAGTTTTTCTAAAAATGATTGTGGTAACTCATTTACACCAATAGTATTCCAAACATCAGATGTGCTTTGCATTATTATTGGTAAATTATTTTTCTTTCGTTCTAAAGCATGCCAAAAAGTACAAGCATGTTGGCTATAATTGTTTTCATCATCTTTATAAATAGCTATGTGGTGGTTGTTTTTAGTTAATGCAAATCCTATTTCTTTCCCATTTCTATCTCTTTTAATGCTTTGTACTGCGGTTAGTTTTGTAAATAACCGAACTGTTTTAACTGGAATTTGTTTTGCTTCATTGAACCATAGCGTAGTTTTAAATGCTTCTTTTTCTTTGCCATTATACTGTTCTAATCTTTCTTTTACTATTTGTTTTATTTTTTCATCTACTATAAAAGGAACATCTTTACTTGTTATGTTCTGTAATGGATATTTTAAAACAGTTTCATCTATAAAACAATCTGCTTTTTCTAACGTCATCTTTTTCTCTTGATCTAAATAAATAGGATTTTTCTTTAATGATGCAGTAGCCTTTTTTATATCATTTTCAAACTCTCTTAATTTATTTACTACTAATACTTGAAATGTTTTATTTACAATAGTTGAAGTATTTTCAAATAGATATTTTATGTTTTTATCTTTTTCAACTACTTTTATTTTGCCATATACAAATTGTTCGTGCAATGCTCCTCTTGGAACTATTACTTTTTGTACTACTTCTTTTTTGCCATTTATCTTTATTTTCCTAACTCCTTTAGTAGCTACTTTTTTACCAGCCTTAAAGGAAACCAAAATATTACTGGCAACTTGCTCAATCAATTTTGTGGTAAATGTTTTTGGTTTTTGAGATTTTAAATAAGTTTCTAAAAGATTAGTTTTTTCTTTATGTTCTATTGTTGCAGCTTCAATGTCTTTATTCATTTCGTCTTTGGTATCGGCACTATTTAATGTGTTTATCCGCTGAATAAAACCTTGTTTGGTACATGCTATTACCAACGCATCAATAGCATGATGGCGATGGTCATCACGTTTTGTCCAATTACTTACTACTTCTTTTTGATGTTTGTTTTTGCCATGTTCACTAGTCCATTCTCTAATTTCTGTTTGCCCAACTTCTTTATATTTTGGTAGTTGTAAATTCATTAACACATCATCCCAGCCCCATAATTTTCTTAATATTGCAGTTACAGAACCTTCTGTGGGATGAACATATGTGCATATTTGTTTTAATATTTCTATTGCTTTTCTTGATATATAAGATGTTTCTCTTAGTTGCCTATCAATAAAGTTTTCCCATAATTTTTTATCTGCTTCGGTTTCTTTTTTTTCTTTTTTACGTTCTGTGTATTCTATGTATGATGTTTTTAAACGCTGCATTTTGTTATATCCAATAATACCATTTTTATACCAGCTATCTACTCTTTGTAAATATTCATTTAAAGCGTCTTCGCCTTTGCTTGCTAAATAATCGTAAGCGGTGGTATTAGTTTTGTTTTTGTTACAACTACGATGCACTAACACCTTATTAGTTTGCGAATCATCAAATAATAATGCTTTGGGTATAATATGGTCAACATCGAAATTATCACCTGTAAGTGCTTCACTTAAATTGAAACTTTCGCCACAATATATACATTGGTTAGTTACTTTTGCATTTTCTAGCTTATAAGTTTGTAGCCTGCCTTTACCATCAATTTCACCCCTTGTTTGAAAAACATATTTATATTTTTGCACATTTTTTTTAGTGCCAGATACCCCCAGAACTTTTAATCTTTTTTCTACTTCCTCGTTTAGCCTTTTGCTGTCTCTGTTGTATTTGTCGGTATCTTCTCTTTCATCTTTGCTTTGTTTTAATTCTCTTGCCAATTCTACCCTCACTTCTGTAGGCTTACCATACGTTTCCACAATGGCATTTACTACATTTATCATTTGGTTTAATATTTTTTCAACTACTGGTTGTCTCAGCCCATTTTTTGGTATAAGTTCTAATTTATCTTTTAAAATTCTTTTTTCATTTTCATCTTTAGTTAAACTATTGCTATGATTGTAACCTGCAAAACTACATGCTTGTGAGTAATCGTTGCCTTGCATTAAGTAAGGCAATATTTTACGCATGGCTTTATTGCTTTTGTTTCCAAATGATTGTTTATTAAAATCCAGTTTAGATAATTTTTCTGCGTCTGCATCAATAATATTAAATCTTTTTATTAATGCATTTTTACATTCACCCAAATCCTTTATAGAATATATCGTGTGCCATAATTGATATAATGGTTCTTTTTCTATTTTGGCGTCAATCACAAATCCGTCTTTTTCTTCAATTATTTCTCCTGTTTTTTTATCAATCAAGTATGCTGCTTTATTGGTTGCAATAATTTCAGTGTTAAATTTTAGTAAGTCTGATTTGCCAATTATCTTTCTAATCTCATTAAATGTAATATTACCCTGCAAGCCGTTTTTTATTTGTTTGTTAGCATACACATCTTCTTTTTTTAAGTTTAAGATGTTTAATAATTCATCAAAAGTTAGTTTACTGTTAGTATTTAAATGTTCTGCAATTTTTTCTTTTTGTTCTAGAGTTGGGTAATAATCACTCCACTTGTATTTACTCCCTAATGAGTTTTTAGTCTTAAGCGTAATGTTGTTTACACTCTCCCATATTTTACATAGTTGGTAAAGCGGAGATGTTTTTGGTGCAACTTTAGGCCCAGTAAAGGTTGTTTTTTCAATGCTTGTTTCTTTTTCAATATATTTTATTTCAAATCCTTCAAACTCGCAAATATTTACCAATCCTTTTTGCGATTTTAATTTTCGTTGATAAAAAATAATTTCATTTTTTAATCTATCAATTACTTCTTTGGTTAAAAAGCTATGTTTATCTTTTTGAATAGTAATTATTCTATCAAATTCTTCAATGTATGCCTCTCTTGGGTAAACGTTTTCTTTTACTTTAAAATATTGATTGTTTGTATTTGCATTTAGTAAACCATTATAAAAATACTGGCCAATTGTTTGGTTGCTTTCTTTAAGTTGAGTGTATCTGCCTTTAACAGCAGCTACATAATCTGTATCTTTTTTATCCGCATTTTCTTCACTCCTTGCAGATTTGTAGCCTCTTTTTTGATTAAGCATATATAAAATTCTACCTAATTGCTCTGGAGTGATTTTTTCATTTACAGCATCATTCCTTAATTTCCATAATTCTAACCTCGAAATATTCATCAATTCCTCTGTTGGGAAAATATTAAATTCATTTAATAGGGTTTTCAGTTCTTTTTTCCTTAATTGTTTTCTATCATAGCCTTTGCGTTGGGTTCTAGCAACAGTTCTATCTTTATTTTTTGAAATCGCCTGACCTTTTGAAAATTGGTCTCTTGAATCAGAGTCTAAAGGTATAATACGACTTCCTATTGCTTTAATACTAATCGGATTCCTTTTTTCGTCAATTTCAATTATTGCCCACCCAATACTATTTGTACCCAAGTCTAATCCTAAAATAGTTTTGTTCATATGTTTTTATTTTATACTTTTATATCTTGAAAGCAAATCACAATAAGGATTATTCCGTTGTGCAAACATTTAAAGCGGCGTGAGTCGCTTTTTTCTATTATGTACTGCTTGTTACACAGCAGTCCAGCCTCACGGCGGGATTATTGTGTAACCACCAAATCATAATCATTCAGGTAATTGTTAAGTGCTAATACAGGAGTGCCAGAGCCAGCCTTCAATGTGTTGAATAAGTGTTGCCGCATGTGTTAAGGTTTTAGTATTTGTATGATAGGTTAAATATAAGCAAGTTGCCATTGCTAAAAAACAGGAAAAATCCTGTTTTTTTATCAGAAAATCCTTTTTTTTAAGAAAGATGGGGTGGGTTTAGCGGATTATTACTATAAAAGAGAAATGATTGGTGTTGTATAGCAATCATTAACATTAACCGGCAACTGCAGCAGCATTAATAGATAGCAGCCCTCTTTCATAAACCGGCCCTGCTAACCGGATTTATGGTATTACCCAAAAAGTGTAACAAACAGCCTTTAATTACAAATACTGGTTATCCACCAGCCATTTGGCAATGCGTTTCAGCATAAACTGGTTGATGTCTATACTGGCATCTGCAACAATAATTTTTTCATTCAGCGGCATGGGTACCACCCGCTTCTGATTATCCTTAGCGGTAAACAACTCCATGTTCTGGGCATTGTTGCCACCGGTAAATGATACTTTGGCAATGATAACGCCGGAGGGCAGGGCAAACTCGTAAAAATCCATATTATTGCGGGAGCCAACGGGCTTAAAGTTGCCGATAATTTTACTATCCTGCTCCACATTTTTATCCTTGGTAAGCGATACCGGCCAGGCCCTGTTGCGGGGTACGGGTGTATAATTAACTGCTATGGAAGGGGAAGCGCTTTTGCTGGCGATAAACTCCATCAGGCGATTGCCATTAACAGTATCTTTTACCAAAATGCCACTGTTGCCAATCAGTTTGGCAAAACCTTTTTCCTGGCTGAGCGATGGGATTTTGAAAATGCCCACCTGGCCGGCTGTTAAGAAAGTGAGCCGGTAAAAGAGGTATGAGTTGTCGTTTTTATCCGATTCAAATTCAGTGGCTACCACGGCAATGATGATTTTTTGCCCGGCCATATTAAATACCTCAAAGGATTTGGTAAGCCCCATGTTTTGTTTTTTTACCTCCACCTTAGCGTATTCGTTACCATCCACCAGTATGGTGCCTTTTTTGTATTCTACATCCTGGGCTAGCAGGCTGGTGCTTAACAATACCGTCGATATAAACAATCCTATTTTTTGCATAGCTAACAATTTTGCGGCAAATTAAAGCAAAAAGCCCGGATGGGATGTTAAAACTCAATTTTGGCAGAATTATGCGCATATTTGGTGCAAATGGGCTTACACCTGAGTTTTGAGTATACTACTCCCTGTTAAAAGACAGATGGCCGGAGTACAGATTTTTATCTATAACACCAGTATTATCTGACCGTACATTCCGGCAAGTTTACCCGCCTGCTGTTTTGTAAACACCGGGTAATAGTTTCTACCGGCTTTCAGTACATCGTTATTGATAAAAGCATAATTCCGGAACCCGGTTTTGCTGAACAAAATAACCTTGCAGCTATGTTTACTGAATTATGGTTTACGGATCGGGGTACCCTGCGGCTTATCAGGTTTGAACACATTCCTCACACTGTTCCTGTTAAACTGGTAATACACCATCGCTTCTTCGTTTACGATATGCCGGTAAACCTTATTGTCGAGCAAATATATTTTGCTGGTTGATTCATCAATGTACAATCCACTGTTAGTAATAAAGGGCCCGTATGGGTACGGAGGTTTAAAATAATCAGTGTAATTTGTTTTAGCCAACCCTTCGGCACTGTTACCGTATATGGCTGTTAAAATGCTCTTGTCAGCAAGTGGGCGCAAAGTGCCGTCAATATACAGGCTGAATTTGCCGGAGGCAGGATGGTAAAAGATGGGATTAGCGGGTGGAGATACAATATTAGCCCTGGGCGAAATTTTCCAGTACTGTCCGCTTATATTTTGTGTATTGTCCAGCCAAACCTGGTTAAAGTTTTTTCCATCGTTGATCACATCTAATGATTTTGCCGGTTGGTATTGGGGAGATAACCGGAAATATCCCGGCTGCCCCTGTATGGGCGTAATCTTCCAAAGTTGTCCGTTTGCAAGGGAGGTTTTGTCCAGCCAAACCTGGTTATAGTTTTTGCCATCGTTGATTACATCCATCGATTTTGATGGCTGATATTGGGGTGTAAGGCGGAAAAAGCCGGGCTGACCGGGTACAGGAGCTATTTTCCAAAACTGGCCGCTTGCAGCCTGGGTTTTGTCCAGCCAAACCTGGTTAAAGTTTTTACCATCGTTGATAACATCCAGGGATTTTGCGGGCTGAAACATGGGGCTAAGGTTGTACCAGCTATTCTGGTCGAAAACGGGGGGGGCTGCTGGTGCGGGGATTATTGGTTTGGGCGTTGGCGCCGGAACGCTTTTGGGCGTAATCACCCAATACTGCCCGCTTACATTCTGGCTATTGTCCAGCCAAACCTGGTTAAAGTTTTTGCCATCGTTTACCACATCCAAAGACTTTGCCGGTTGAAACATTGGAGATAGCCGGAAGGTGGCGGGTTGCCCTTCTATGGATGTTATTTTCCAATATTGGCCGCTTATATCCTGTGATTTGTCCAGCCAGGCCTGGTTATAGTTTTTTCCATCGTTGAGTACATCTAATGATTTTGCGGGCTGAAATTGAGGGGTAAGGCGAAAATATCCCGGCTGCCCGGGTAAAGGGGTTATTTTCCAAAACTGGCCACTTGCTGCCTGGGTTTTGTCCAGCCAAACCTGGTTAAAGTTTTTGCCATCGTTGATAACATCCAGGGATTTTGCGGGCTGAAACAGCGGACTCAGGTTGTACCAGCTATTCTGGTCAAAAATGGGGGGTGCTGCTGGTGCCGGGGGTATTGGTTTTGGGGTTGGTGCCGGAATGCTTTTGGGGGTAATCACCCAATACTGTCCGCTTACATTCTGGCTATTATCCAGCCAAACCTGGTTGAAGTTTTTGCCATCGTTAACCACATCCAAAGATTTTGCGGGTTGAAACATGGGCGATAGCCGGAAGGAGCCGGGTTGCCCTTCTATGGTTGTGATTTTCCAATATTGGCCGCTTACATCCTGTGATTTGTCCAACCAGGCCTGGTTAAAGTTTTTGCCGTCGTTGAGTACATCTAAGGATTTGGCCGGCTGAAATTGAGGGGTAAGGCGAAAATATCCCTGCTGACCGGGTAAGGGAGTTATTTTCCAAAACTGGCCGCTTACAGCCTGGGTTTTGTCCAGCCAAACCTGGTTAAAGTTTTTGCCATCGTTGACTACATCCAGGGATTTTGCCGGCTGAAACAGCGGGCTCAGGTTGTACCAGGTATTTGGATCAAATGAGGGGGTTTGTGCATTGGCAGTAAAACCCAGTACCACAAACATGAATGAAATCAAAAACGAACATTTCATAACAATAAATTTAGCTTGCTTCTATTTTAATAACTTTTCTGATTATGCCATTGCGATACACATACCACCAGGCGAACCTGTTTTTTGAGTGTTGGCCAAAAGCCGCAAGCTGATGTTGATTTTTATGTGAAGTACTTTCACCACTGCATAGCTTTGTACTTACCCCGAAATTTGATATTGGATGAATTTTTTGATACCACTAAGCTGATTATTAGTGAAAATCCTGTTATGCGGATACCCTTTGTTAATGTGTGTAAACGCTGATAAAAGGATTATTTGTAATGCAATATAGCAAAACTATGTAATACAAGTGTTTACGTTTAACTCCGCTACCCAAAGGGGGATTATTTGTCAATCAGGGTGCCCAGCTATTGCATTGCAGGGGGCAAGTGTGTTTGTTCAGGTTTTAGTTACTGTTTTATAAGCTCACGTCCTTACCGGTAAGTTCATCCGCCCGATGATTTGTAATTGGAATAAGTTGTAATTGGAATAACAAGAGCATCCAATAGAGCTGACCGGTAATCAGAAAAAATCCGGGCTTATTTTTCATCATTTTAACGGATTGTGTATTCAATGTCGTTAAGGTAAGCCATGGCTTGTTCAAACTCTGTCACCCGCCCAAGGCGGGTTTCGGCCTTCATTTTGTTTCTTTTGCTATAATCCTGCCACCCTTTCAGGGTTTGCATTTTTCTTAATTAAATGACATTGGATTGTATATTTCCATTATCAATGTATTGCAGTATATATTACCAGCTTTTAATTGCGGCAGGCTGTATGATGTACCATTTACAATTACTATTCCGTCCAATTTTTTCTGGTACTGACGCTTACGGTCAGTATTGTAAATATAATGCCGACCTGCTTTGAGTAAGCACAATTAGATTAGACTAATTAATAAGTAGCGTCGGTATTATTATATTCCCTTTACCACAAAGCTAATTACGGGCTTTCTTCTTCTGACAAAATGCTGATACAGCTTTTCCGTTTAGCCCGGTTATGGTTACAAAACCGGTAACAGTAAATCTGCTTTTCATTTTGTTTAACCACAATCAGAGGTAAGGTTTACAGGCATACTTTATAAGGTTTCACCTTAAACTTTGAACCTGACCACGCACCGCCTGTGAACTGTACCCTGTCTCCTGCCCACTTATTGCCAAATAACCGTTACTTTTGCAGCAATTTTAAAGAGGTACATGAAGAATATTAGGAATTTCTGCATTATTGCACATATTGACCACGGAAAGAGTACACTGGCCGACCGCCTGCTGCAGGTTACCAATACCATCAGCGAAAGGGATATGCAGGCACAGGTACTGGATGATATGGACCTGGAGAGGGAAAAAGGCATCACCATCAAGAGCCACGCCATACAAATCAATTACAAGCAGGGAGGACAGGAATACATACTTAACCTGATTGATACCCCCGGCCACGTTGACTTTAGCTATGAAGTGAGCCGTGCACTGGCCGCCTGTGAGGGTGCCCTGCTGCTGGTAGACGCTACCCAGGGCATACAGGCACAAACCATCAGCAACCTGTATTTGGCGATAGAAAACGACCTGCAAATCATCCCCGTTATCAACAAAATTGATATGGATGGGGCCATGATACCTGAGGTAAAAGACCAGATTGTGGAACTGCTGGGCTGCAAAGAGGAGGAGATTTTGCTGGCCAGCGGCAAAAGCGGTATTGGCGTGGAGGCGATACTGGAAGCCATTGTGGAACGCATACCAGCACCCACGGGCAACCCGGATGCTCCCCTGCAGGCACTTATTTTCGACAGTGTGTTCAACAGTTTCAGGGGAATTATCGTGTATTTCCGTATTAAAAACGGAATACTTAAAAAAGGCGATAAGGTAAAATTTTACAGTACCGACCAGGAATATGATGCGGATGAAGTGGGCATATTAAAGCTGAAAATGTCGCCGCAAAAAGAAGTGGGCTGTGGCGATGTGGGCTATATCATTACTGGTATTAAGAATGCCAAGGAAGTAAAAGTGGGTGATACGCTTACTACGGTGGTAAATCCCACCCAGGAATATATCAAAGGGTTTGAGGAAGTGAAGCCCATGGTGTTTGCCGGCATTTTTCCGGTGGAAACCGACCAGTTTGAAGAACTGCGGGATTGCATGGAGAAGCTGCAACTGAATGATGCCTCCCTTACTTTTGAGCTGGAAACATCGCAGGCACTGGGTTTTGGTTTCCGCTGCGGCTTTTTGGGCCTGCTGCATATGGAAATCATCCAGGAGCGTTTAGAAAGGGAATACAACCAAACGGTGATCACCACCGTACCCAACGTGAGCTTTATCGCTTACACCACCAAGGACGAAAAAATACAGGTAAATAACCCGGCAGAACTGCCCGACCCCAGCCGTACCGACCGTATTGAAGAACCCTTTATCAAAGCACAGATCATCACCAAGCCGGAGTATATCGGTAATATCATGACGCTGTGCATCGGCAAGCGGGGCATGCTTACCAGCCAGAGCTATTTGACCACCACCCGCGTGGAGCTTAATTTTGAAATGCCGCTTACAGAGATCGTATTTGATTTTTATGATAAGCTGAAAAGCCAGACCAGGGGCTATGCTTCTTTCGACTATCACCCGATTGGCTACAGGGAGAGTGATATTGTGAGGATGGACATACTGCTGAATGGCGAAAAAGTGGATGCACTGAGTGCGCTGATTCACAGGGGAAGAGCGCAGGAATTTGGCCGCAAACTCTGCGAAAAATTAAAAGAGCTGCTTACCCGCCAGCAGTTCCAGATTGCGATACAGGCAGCCATCGGGGCCAAGGTTATAGCAAGGGAAAACATCAGCGCCATGCGCAAGGATGTAACAGCCAAGTGCTATGGAGGTGATATAAGCCGTAAACGCAAGCTGCTGGAGAAGCAAAAAGAGGGTAAGAAACGCATGCGCCAGATTGGTAACGTAGAAGTACCGCAGGAAGCGTTTTTGGCAGTGCTGAAATTAGACGATTGATTTTTAGTTGATAGTTTTTAGTTGATAGTTGAAAGTGGATAGTTGATAGTGGATAGTTTAAGAAGTTCAAAGTTGAAAAGTTCAAGGTTAAGAAGTTGAAAGTGAAAAGTTCAAGCTTAGATTTAAAGTTCGTCAGCAATGAAGGTGATAGATAAAAGTGCAACTAACTACTCATAACCCATAACTCATAACTCATAACCCATAACTCATAACTCATAACTCATATATCATGTCCGATTTTTCATTAAGCTCACAACCCAGAATAGAAGTGCGTATCCGCATTATTGCAAAAGGGGGTGATGCTCCGTTGACCGGTGATGCTTATAAAGTACGTTTGTTCGATAAAGACGTTTTTGACGACGATTATATCGGCGAAAGCGGGCTGGATGCCAATGGTGTTGCGCACATCGCCTTTACCCACGATGCTTTTGACGACCTGGGGGGTATAGAAGACAGGCCCGATTTTTATTTTGTGGTGGTAAAAAACGATGTGCAGATTTTCCAAAGTAAGGTAATGGAAGAAATTGACCTGGAAGCCATGGAGCAATTTAAAATGGGCAGGGGAGAAGTGATTGATTTGGGTACATTTTTGGTGGAAGGATAATTAATACCGTGAACAATGATAATCTGGAGCAGGTCATTGCTGCATTAAAATCCGAAGAGCAGGTTCATGTGCCATTTGCCGGACTGTATGAACTGGTTGATGGCAGCGATGAATACGGTTATAAACTGAAAGCCAATAAGGAGGGATTGGTTGAAATGGCAATAGCACTCCTTGAAGCTGCCCGGCAGGATTACAGGCACGATGGGCCAAAAATTATACCACTGGATATTGATGATAAAATTAATTCCGGTGCCGATGGATTGCTTCCGCAAGAAATTGAACTTTCTGCCATCATACCCCCGGAGGAAAATCGGGAAAGAAAAAAGGGCAACTGGATACAGCGCAATTTACCCGTAACCGGCTGCCTGCTTTTGTTTGTTTTTATACTGGTATCACTGGCAGTGGGAATTATCACTGTTTTCGGATGGATTTTCTAATATCAAAGGATAAGGTAAACGAGGTGTTACATTGATACATTCTGTTCAAATACCCAATCCCCATTACCCATTACCTAATCCCCAATTCCTCATTCACCATATGCTCCACCCCAAAATACCCCGCCAGTTTTGCTATCACCGCTTCCACCACAGCATCCGGGCAACTGGCTCCGCTGGTAATTAAAATCTTTACCGGTTCGGCAGCAGGTAAAAAGTTATGCGTAATCTTTTCTCTTTTGTTGTGAAAATCATAATGTGCTATTTCTTCCGGCGATATGATTTTATCCGCTGAGTTGATGAAATAAGTTGGCAGCTTTTCTTCACAAAGCTCCACCAGGTGAGAGGTGTTGCTGCTGTTGTAGCCACCTACCACAATGGCCAGGTGGGCAGGTGTTTGCAACATGCCATATACAGCGCCCTGGTTGTCGTTGGTAGCATAGCACAGGGTGTCACGGGTGTCGGCAAAGCGGCTTTCGTCGCCGCCGTTGTGGGTAACAACCACCTGTTTTAAATAATCGGCAATGGCCTGTGTATCGCTGGCCAGCATGGTGGTTTGGTTTACCACACCAAAGCGCTGCAGATGCTTTGCCACATCAAATCCTTCCGAAAACCGGCCGCTGAATTCAGTATAAAATGCTTCGGCAGATTTTTCACCTGTAATGTATTTACCCAGTTCAACCGCCTCTTTCATATCACTTATCACTACCGATGGGGCATTGCTGGCAGCATGCGAAAATGTGGCCCTTGTTTCTTCATGCGTGGGCTTGCCATGAATTACGATGGTATAATCCTTTTTGGCTATTTGCCCGCTGCGGTTCCAAACCTTTTCCACAAAGGGGCAGGTGGTATTGTATTTTTCAGTAGCAATGCCCAAAGCCTGCAGCCTGGCTTCAATGTCCAGTGTGGTGCCAAAAGCCGGGATGATTACTACATCGTCTTTGGTAAGGGTATCAAAAGGAATCAATTCTTTGCCGTAGGTATCCTGTAAAAATTGCACCCCCATCTGCTGCAAATCTGCATTCACCTGCGGGTTGTGTATCATTTCGCTGAGCAGAAATATGCGTTTTCCGGGGTTTTCGGCCACGGTGGTAAAAGCAATTTCAATCGCATTTTCCACGCCATAGCAAAAGCCAAAATGCCTTGCCAGGTATATGTGCAGCGGGCCAAAGTCGAGCAGCGTGGGGCTGAAATCCTTTTTGAGCTTATCCTGCTCTTTGCGCCGGTTTTTTAATGCGCTTATCAGCGGACTGCGGTATGTAACGGGAATAGTAAACTGTTTCATTGTAGTATAACAACTGTAAAGGTACAATGTTTTGCTCCATCCCGGTATATCCGCAAATGCATGGTGTTTAGTTAAGCATTACTAAGACCTCACCCCAACCCCTCTCCAAAGGAGAGGGAACTGGAATTGGGTACTCTATTTCTTGAAATATCCTTAACTAAACGACTTTGTATCCGTAAATGCATGCTGCTGTTAGCGGCAAAGCACCCCCCGCCCTGTTTCCGGGGCGGCTTTTATATTTGGTTCCTGATTAGACTTACTCTTTGATAATCTTGTCTGTTTTGCCATTGGCAAAGTACAGCATATACACACCGGCAGGCAATGTGCTGATGTTTACAGCATTGCCCTGGCTGTTGAGGCGGATGCTTTGGAGCAATTGTCCGTTTATATTCCTCAGCAATGCAATTGTATGCAACAGTTCAAAGCTCACATTTATCACTATATTATTGCCCGCCGGGTTAGGGTAAATGCTGGTGCCTGCGCCCTGCTGGCTGTTAAGTTTGATTACAGCAGAATAGCTGTACCTGCCATTGTTGTCAGTCTGCTTCAGCCGGTAATAAGCCAGGCCCTGCAGGGGGGCGGGGTCAGTAAATTGATAATCGTTTAAGCCATTGCCCCTGCTGTTCATATGGCCTGCAGCTGCAAAGTTGCGGCCATCACTGCTCTTTTCAATGGTATAATTTGCCACATCTGTTTCCTGTACCTGCCAGCTTATCAGGGCCTGCTTTTGTGCATTGAGGATACCGTTAACCCCTAACCAGTTTACCGGCAGCAACGCACTGATTGTTTTTACAAAAAAGCCGCTGAACCCGGCTACGGCAAAACTTACTTCCCACCTGCTGGCTGCAGCATTCCATACAATATCAGCATCAGCCGGGTCAATGGTAACCACACTGCCGGTATAAGAGCCGGGCAATCCGCTGCCATCATTACTGGTGCCACTGCGTTTTTCAATCAGCAGATTGGCTTTGCCCAATGCATCCAGCGGGCCGGTGGGTAATTTGGAAGGGCTGAGCGCATTAAACTGGTTGAACTCCTGCTGGGTAAAATAAAGTGTAATCCTGCCGGTTGCACTGGCAGCATTGGTGGCAGGGGTCATTTCGTAATGGCGTTTTACATATTGGTAACCCTGTGTTGCATCAATCCACACCCTTGCGGTGGTATTACCATTGATGGGGCTGGCACCGGTGGCCGTAACAGTGGCGATATAGTCGCTGCAGCCATTGCTGAAAACGGTGGTGCCGCTCACCGGTAAAGTTTGGCTGATATTGGCGGTAGCAAGCGCAAAAGGATTGACCGTGATGGTAAACACCCTGGTTGTACCCGTGGTAACCGGGTTGCTGATGACAAAATTGCCGAGCGAATAAGGGTAAGTACCTACTGTGGTAGTTCCCACAACGGTATTGGTAGCGGTATTGATGATGGAAACCGAACCGGTCCAGATGCAGCCCACATACACCCGGCTGTCATCGGGGCTAACCGATACTCCATTGGGCCCGGCACCTGTTGCAATGGTCGCATCCACCGAGTAAGTAGCCGTAGTGATAACGGAAACATTGTTGTCAGCATAATTGCTCACATACAAACGGCTGCCGTCGGTATTCAATGCCATACCAATTGGGTTAGCGCCCACGGGGATGGTAGTTAAGATGCTGTTGTCGATGGTATTAACCACATATACATCATTGGAGTTATAGTTGGCCACGTACAGGGTGCTGCCATCCGGCGATATCACCAGGCCGGTAGGGTTGGCCCCCACGGGAAAATTGTCCACCACACTATTGCTGACAGTACTGATTACATATACATTTCCGGGGCCATAGGGCGTAACATAAGCAGTGCCACCATCCGGGCTGATGGCGATAAAGTAAGGGTTAATGATTGTATTGATAGTGGCCGTAACCGTATTGGTTGCAGTGCTGATAACAGATACGCTGGCACTGGCCACATTACAAACATACAGCTTGTTGCCATCGGGCGAAAAAGCCATGCCCGTAGGTTGTGCCCCCACGGTAATGGTGGCCACTACTATATTATTATTAGTATTGATAACGGATACCGTACCTGCAAGCTGGTTCGCTATATACACCATGCTGCCGGAAGGGTTTGCAGCCACGGCAATGGGGCCATCACCCACCGGTATGGTAGCCACCACTGTTTTAGAAGTTGTATTGATCACCGACACATCATCCGAACCAAGATTGGGTACATAGGCCATTACTCCGCCAAAAGATGGCGTTACCGTAACGGAAGACACCACTGGTGTGCTGCCCGTGTTGCTTGCTGTAAAACCGGCAATATTACCATAGCCGCTGGCTGCCAGGCCTGTGGAGGTATTGTTGTTGGCCCAGCTGTACAATATGCCGGTACGGGAACCGGAAAAATTAACTGGGCTGGTAACAACCTCCGTACAAACTGTTTGGTTGCTCACAGCATTAACAGTGATGGGGATGGTTACCGTTACCGGAACCCTGATGCTTTCGCAGCCATTGGCATTTAAGGAAGCGGCATAATAAGTACTGCCATGCAGCGCCGGTGTGCTTGTTGTGAGTGGAGTACCACCAGCAGGGGTAGCGTACCATTGAATATTGCTGCCGGTAACTGCTAAATCGGCGATGGTGGCAGGGCCGGGAAAAGATTGAGCTGGATTGGCAGTTGGGGCGGGGGGCACAATAAAGCCCGTGGTTACCGCAGAACCCGATAGCCAGTTGGAAGTAGTGCCCGATAGAGCAAAATTGTTCAATGTGCCATTGCCGGGCGTTGCGGCAGATCCAGTTAAAGTGGTCAACCCGGTATTGGCTCCACCCCCGGTACCCTGGTTAAATTGATAATAAGCCACCAGGCCGGGCTCACTGGTATTCAGCTCACAATTTTTACGCTGTGCAATCACATCAGCAGGCAAAGCAGTATTCCACACCCTTACCTCATCCACCAAGCCATTTAAGGGTTCGTAACTATTGCTCACAAGCCCCATTCCCATTTTGTAGGAACCGGTAAGAGTATTGTAATTTTTCGGAACCGGATTGCCTGCAAGTATGCCATCAACATAAGCTCTCAGGGTGGTACCGTCAAAACTGGCAGCTACATGGTGCCATTGGCCATTGCAAATGGGTACACCGGTATTGTAATCGTTATTGAAACCAACGATATACAAACTGCCGTTGGCCGCAATCAGTCCAAATTGATTGCTGATACTGGCGGTACCGTAAATAAAAAAGGTTTGGCTGCCAGCCGTTTGCGATGATTTGATCCATACTTCTACCGTCCTCGGGGCATTGCCGGTGGGTAATGAGTTGTTAGTGCCTGTTACCTGGTCATTTACCCCGTCAAAAGCTAAATGGGTACCCGGCTGAGAAAAAGAATACTGACTGGTAAAACTAATGGCAAGCAGCAAAATAAGTTTCATTGAAACTGAGTAAAATGTATGCATGATATTGAATTTATATTAAAGTGATATTGAAATCGGAGCAGCGTACAATTCACAAAATGTGTTGATTTAAAAATAAAGCCATAAACAGTTTTTTAGTCTAAACAGGCTGTTAGAAATTTGTTAGATTTTGTTAGTGAATAAAAGGATGCTGATAATCAGTTGGTTATGGATAAGTTGTCATATTCCTTTTTTGCAGATTATTTTTAAAGTACCAGGCAGATGTAATGTATAATAACGCAGGGGCAATATATTTGCTGCCGGGAAAATGTACTGTTTTGCAGAAACCCGGAAAATAAAATCATTCCATTGCTTAAAAGCTGGCAGCATATAAAGAACTTTTTTTTAATCATAACGCTCCTGCTGTTAACAGCACTGGCAAATGCAGCAGGTTCCTACGACAGTTTGCTGCAGCTCAGCGGGGTGGGCCGGTATCATTTTTTGCAAATATACTTTTCACACTCCCAAACGCTTGGTAACCGGGAAGCTGCATTGTTTGAGCAGTTTGTTACAACCCGGGGTACAGCTGATGACCGCTTTTACCTGCAGCATTTTAAGCAAATGGCCGGGTTAAAAGCTCAAAAGCGCCCGTTGGCCGAATTTACCGGCCTGCTGGATGAACGGCTGGAAGCAGCTCAAAAAAAAGGGGATGTTTTTTGGATAGCAACCCTGTATCATGCCAAAGCTGAAAAATGCCGGGATTTTGGCGTGTATGATAAAGCCATTGAGAATTACCTGTATTGCTTTAATGAGTTGAAAAAAGACCCGGAAGGCCGGTATTTTGATCAATGTTATTATTTGTACAGCATAGCACTGGAATTGTATAACCACCACGATTACGAAAAAGCACTGGAAATAAGTAAGCTGGCCCAGTCTTGCGGTTACCTGTACAGCCCCGACCCCGACTGGATGGCCAAAACCTGTCCCAACCTTATTGGCGCCCTTTATATGAAGCTGAATATGCCGGATTCGGCCCGGTACTGGCAGCAATTGTGTTACCAGGCTGCTATGCCCCCTAACAAAAACGATTCTGTTTGGCAGGGTGTGGCACTAGGCTACCTGGCCGCCATTGATTACAAGCAAGGCAACTATGCTGCGGCCATACCGTACTATGAAAAAGGGATAGCCTTTTGCCGCCAGATGAAGATTTGGGATAACCTGGCGGCTTTTTGCTGCGACCTGGCAGATATTTATTTACAAACTGCCAGGCCGGGTATGGTGCTGCCCCTGCTGAACGAGGCCCGGCTGGCTAATGACATGCGGCGTAAAACCCCCAATGTATTCAATTATTACACCCTCCTGGGCAAATACTACCGGCAAACGGGCAATGCGCCCATGGCCTTTCGGTACTCAGACTCTGCACGGTATTACGAGGTGATAATGAATGCGGAACGGGATAGTAAAAAGAAGATACAGGCAGAGGCCATGATAGCTGTTAAAAAGAAGGAGCAGGAATATAATGCCGCAAAGGAAGAGATCAACAGGGGTAAATGGATTTTGTACACCCTGCTTACAGGCATATTGCTGCTGACTGTAATAGGTATATTGCTGATAAAGCGGCAAAACCTGCGCAGCAGGCTGCGGCAGGAACACCTGGAAAAAGAAAAAATCAGGGCAGAAGAAGCCCTGCATATTGCACAGGTGCAGATTGATGATTATGTACAGCATATGCGCCAGAAAAACGAACTGCTTCAACAACTGGATCTTGAAATAAATAAAATCAGGGAGCAGAATAGTTCAGTAACAGATGCGCAACTGGCTTCATTGGAACAATTAAAACTGGCCACCATACATACGGAGGAAGAGTGGAACAGCTTTATACAGTTATTCAGCAAAGCCTGCCCGGGTTATCTTCAGCGGCTTAAGAATGCTTATCCCGGCCTTACTCCTGCCGAAATGCGTTACTTTGTATTTACCAAACTGCAGTTTACACAGAGGGAAATGATGGCGGTGCTGGGAGTAAGTGCTGAGGCAATACGCAATATCCGCTTCCGGCTCAAGAAAAAGCTCGGGTTGGATGATGCTGATGAAATAGGGCAATTGTCAGAAAACATATAATGCCTTTTGCGACCGCCCCCGCTCTGCGAATTATATATAACCCACTACTATCAGCTTGATAGTCAGCAGTATAGAAAATCCATTCGCCGCTGGTCAAAGGCGCAGGCGGCGGCGAAAAAGATTGATGCGTTTCAAATTCGCAAAACTTGTCCCGAATATACGGGATTCGTAATACAGCCGCTGCGGGCTGCACCTTCGGTTCATCATTCATCCTTCGTATTTGGGTTATTGCAACTGTTTTGCAGCCCCGCTGCTCAGGGAATTATATATAATCTACGGCCAAGTGATTGATATATAGTAACATGCCAACCTCTAAAGAATCGAATAGCGGTGTGCGGCATATATTTAAAATACCCTTGATGCCTATTCAGAAAGGGCTTTCGAAGAATGGGCCTCGGAAAAAATTGCGTTAAGAAAATTTTCATGGCTGGGTAAAAAATGAAATTAATGTTACCGCTGTTGGGCAATATTATTAGCTGGTAAGTCGCACTATTGCTGGAATTTATTCTACTGTTGTGACTGATTTCATTTTAGCCAGACAGGGAAATTTTTAGCTTTTTTTTCCGAAGCCCTTGATTTTTGGTTCTTTTCATCAAGGAAAAGAACAAAGCAACCATCAAGAGCTTACAAAGTTTTCAGTTCTGGTATAAAACCGGAAACTTCAACTGCAATAGAAATTTCCTTAGCAGTTAAGGTCTTTAACTAATTGGGTGAAAATTTGCCAATTAGGTTTTTGCAGCAAACCCGCTCTGCAAATTTGAAATGCGCCCAGCAGCTTGTAATAAGCCGTTTTTTCAATATCTTTCCTCAAATTTATACTATGCTTAAAAGTCTATCTGCAATCTGCCTGCTTGCGGGCCTTGCAGCCTGCGATAACAGCAGTAATGTGGAATCATCAACTAAAACCGATCAATCGCAAAAAACAAATATGAGTACCGGATTCAAGCCGCTCGACTGGGTAAAGTCAACCAATGTGTATGAAGTAAATGTACGGCAATACACTGCCGAAGGCACTTTTAATGCTTTTGCCAAAGAACTGCCCCGGCTGAAAGAAATGGGTGTGGAAACACTGTGGTTTATGCCCATTACGCCCATTGCACAAAAAAATAAAAAAGGCAGCATGGGCAGTCCTTATGCCTGCAGTGATTATACCGCTATAAATCCCGAGTTTGGAACCCTGGATGATTTTAAGGCAATGGTGAAAACTGCGCATTCAATGGGTTTTAAAGTCATCATCGACTGGGTGGCCAATCATACCGGATGGGATCACCGCTGGACAACTGAGCACCCGGATTATTATTTGAAAGACAGCAGTACCAATGATTTTAAAATTGCCAGTGGCATGGATGACATTATCGAGCTGGATTATAAAAACCCTGCCCTGCGCAAAGCCATGATTGAAGCCATGCAGTACTGGGTAAAAGAGTGTGATATCGACGGCTACCGCTGCGATTTGGCCAGTTGGGTGGAAGCAGATTTTTGGCAGGAGGCACGCCCGCAGGTAGACGCTGTAAAACCGCTCTTTTGGCTGGGTGAGTTTGATGAACTGGAGCACAAGGCATACAAACCCGTTTTTGATTGCAGTTACAGTTGGCAATGGATGCATACAACAAGGAAGTTTTATCTTGGAGAAGTGCCGCTGGCTTCGCTGGATACATTGCTGCGGCGCTACGATACCACGGTGCACCATTCAATGAATTTGTGGTTTACCACCAATCATGATGAAAACAGCTGGAACGGTACTGAATATGATAAGTATGGCGATATGGCCAAAGCACTGGCAGTGTTCAGCGCTACCTGGAACGGGGTGCCATTGGTGTACAGCGGGCAGGAACTGCCTAATAAAAAGGGATTGAAATTTTTTGAAAAAGACCCGATAGGCTGGAACGGTACCTATGCCCTGGCCGATTTTTACAGAACATTGCTGCAGCTCAAAAAGAACAACCCGGCATTGCGGGCAGGCGATGAGGAGGTAACCACCTTTATGCTTACCACGGATGCGCCCAAAAACATTCTTGCTTACCTGCGTAAAAATGGTGGCAAAGAATTGCTGGTGCTGCTCAATATGAGTAAACAAAAATTACGCTTTGAAGTAAAAGATACCCATTTAACCGGCAGCTTTAAAAACCTGTTTGGCGGTGCAGTAAATGATTTTACAGCAGAGAAATTTTTTGAAATGCAGCCATGGGAATACCTGGTGTATGAAAAGTGATCAGTTGAACCCAGATTTTTCAGCCAACTGCAAAATCTGGGTTGAAGTTGATGAGCGTCATAACCGGAATAGTTCATTGTACTGGTTGACCGGGTATGCCCCCCAAAATACTGAACGCAGCGGCCTCTTCTACAGCCTGTGGCAGTGAGGCTGCTTCAGTTTGTGCAATCATTATATCACTACATCATTTCACTGCCTTTGCTTCTTCCAGCATGAGGATGATTTTGTCTAATTTTTCAGTTTCCAGTTTGTTCAGCTGAATTTGCAAGGCTTCAATTTCTTTTTTTGCCTCTACATTGGTATTGTAATCATTGTCTGCCTGTATCCTGTCCCGCTGGCTTTGCCGGTTCTGGCTCATCATAATTATGGGAGCAGCATAGGCCGCCTGTGTAGAAAAAATAAGATTCAGCAAAATAAAAGGATAGGGATCCCAGTGCTGCATGAAAGCAATGATATTCAGTATCATCCATAGCAGTACGATTACACTTTGCCAGATGATGAATTTCCACGAGCCCATACCTCCTGCAATCTTATCCGACAGCCGCTGCCCGAATGTGGAGGATTCAATATGTTTTTTATGCCAGTTATCTTGTGCCATTATTGCTCTTGTTGATGAGCAATAAATATACACTTTAAAAAATGCAATCTTCTTTCTGCTTTACAAGCGGTACGCATCACCCCATCAGCACAACTTGTGCCGCTTAAACGGCATCATCCTATCAGCACAACTTGTACCGCCTTAGCGGTATCAGCACAACTTGTCCCGCCCAAGGCGTGGATCAGCACATCAGCAAATCAGCACAACTTGTGCCGCCTTAGCGGTATCAATCCATCACCCCGTTTTCTTCCACTTTCCGCTGCGCATATATAAAAAAGCGATGATGAGCATACTGCTCCAGTATACCAGCTCATTGCTCCAGGCCATGGCCAGCGAAACATGGTACACTTTCATGGTAATAGTGGTATAGATAATGTAAAGGGAGATACCCACAACTTCCGTCAGCAGGTTGATATTGGTTTTGCCGGTACCGGTAAGGCCGTTGAGCCAGGTGGTGGAGAGGCTCATGCACAGCATTGCAAAAGTAACCATTCGCATTACCGGTATAGCTCTTTCAATAAATACCTGGTCTTCCCCAAACATGCTGAAGAAGGTTTGCGGAAACAGGTTGAGCAGCAGGGCCATGCTTACCGTGGCACAGGCACTCATCAGGGCAATGCGGTTAATGGTAGGTATTACTTTGTGCTGCAGGCCCTGGCCAATAAGGTTGGCCACCATGGTATTGCTGGTGCTGGCAAAGGCCCAGGCAAATATGCCGGTAAAGCCAAATACATTGCGCATTACATTGCTGATGGCTTTGTCCACATCCCCATAGCTGTCAATCATTAAAAAAAAGATCAACCAGGTAACTAAGCTGATAAAGTACTGCACCACCAGCGGGATGGATACCTTCAGCAATTGGCGGCTCAGTGGTTTTTGAAAGCGAAAGCTCCGGAACAGTTCGAAGCGCTGTTTCAGTTTAAGCCTGTAAATAACCACCAGTACCGCTGCCAGTCCAAGCAGCTCCGCTATGGCTGAAGCAAGTGCAGCGCCGTTAAAACCCATCGCCGGCAGGCCAAGGTGACCAAAGATGAGCAGGTAATCCAGCAGGATATTCAGCCCGGCCTCAATGATGGTACCAATCATGAGGTAGCGGCTGTTGAGCGTACCCACCAGGAAGGCATTGCAAAGCTGGAATGAAAAAAGAAAAGGAAGTCCCATCACCCTTATCTTTAAAAAATCAGTGATGGGTGTAATGTTATCAGCAGCAATAAACGGCTTTAGGCACAGGGGCGCCAAAAACCAGGTGAAAATGATGGCTCCAAGGGCAAACTGTGCCACCATGCGCAAGCCCTGCGAAAAAAATACGCTGATGGACTTTGTATCCCCGCTGCCGGCGCTTCTCGAAATAAGGGATTGCAATCCATTGTTGAAACCCATACCTATTACCGACAGTATCAGGTAAAACACACCGGTTATACCGGCATTGCCCAATTCCTTCACACCCAGCTGGCCTATAAAAATATTGTTGGTGATAAAATTGAGCTGCGGCACTATCAATGCAATGCTTACAGGCAGGGCAATCTTCAGTATCTGGCTGTAGCCGGTACCTACTTTTAAATCATTGCTATTTACTGCTGCATCCATACAATCGGCAAAAATATCTTATTTTGCCTCCATAAACCAAAATAGTGGAGCCTTCATTTAATATACATACTGAAAATAGCAGCACCTCACAGCAGCATTTACTGGCAGAGGCAGGCCCGCAGGGGCTTTCGCTAATTTGTGCCGATACAGATACCAATACCATTACTGCTTGTGTGGTCTATCATTTTACTCCCGGCAAAAGTCCGGCTGACATAGCAGCGCAGCTGAAGCAGATTTTTGCTGATGCGCCCTTACTACGGCACACATATAAAAAAACAGACTTTGTATATGCCTTTAACGAGGCCATACTTACACCGCATGAAATTTACAATGAAGTCAATAACAACTTGATGCTGGATGGTGTATTTGGTGATGCGCAGGAAACAGTACTAAAAACCGACTTTGTGTACCGGCAGCACCTGCACAATATGTACCGTATACCGGCAGCTGTAAATGCGGTGGTGAATGCAGCTTTTCCGGTAGCAGGGTTTACACACCAGTACTCCCTTTTGGCAGATGCATTTGCTGAAGAAGGTAACAGGCTGCATGCCATTTTTTATACCAGCAGCCTTACGGTGCTGCTGCGAAAGGGTGGGAAGCTGCAGGTGATACAGCAATTTGCCTACGATACACCCGAAACAGCAGCCTGGCATTTGCTGAATACCTGCCGTAGTTTTGGTGCTGAAGTTGCAGATACTGCACTTGTACTGCACGGCATGATTGACAATAAATCGGCCCTGTATGCCGAATTGTACAAATATTTCCAGCAACCGGAATTTGCCGCCCTGCCGGAAGGATTACAATACAGCAATGAAGTGGCAGCTGTGCCGCACCATTTTTTCAGTCACCTTTTTGCCATGATGCTATGCGTATAATAAGCGGTATACATGGTGGGCGCAGGATACACCCGCCGGGTAATATGCCGCATACAAGGCCCACCACCGATATTGCGAGGGAAGGCCTGTTCAATATCCTGCAAAACAATCTTGATTTTGAGGAGCTTACAACCCTGGATCTGTTTGGCGGTACCGGCTGCATCAGCTACGAGCTGGCCAGCAGGGGGGTACCCGATCTTACCATTGTGGAAAAAGACCCCGTGATGTACGAATTTATTAAAAAAACTGCCGGGGAACTGAAACTGGAAAATTGCAAAGTACTCAGGGGCGACGTGTTTAAATACATTGAAACCTGTACCGATCAATACGATTTTATTTTTGCAGGCCCGCCTTATGCACTGGCCACCATCGACGATTTGCCGGTAAAAATTGCTGAAAGGGGCTTGCTGAAACCCGGGGGATGGTTTGTGCTGGAGCATACGCCCCGCAACGATTACAAAAAATTTCCGTTCTATAAAACTGAGCGCAACTACGGCACCACTATTTTTTCCATATTCATCAACAAGGAATAACAGAACCGGCACAATGATTAAAACGGAATTAAGGAGCATATACAGTGAAAAAAGAAGGTCGCTTTCCGCTGCGGACAAGAACCGGATGGATGACCTGATGCTGATCCGTTTTCAGCAGATGGACATAGAGATTCCATCGCTGATAATGACTTTTGCTCCTCTTGAAAGCAGGAATGAGTTTAACACACAGCTGGTAACTGATTATTGCTACTTTAAAAATCCGGGTCAGCTGCTTTTTTACCCGGTTATTGACCCCGGTGGTGAAACGATGCATGCCGTGGCGGTAAATGATGAAACTGTTTTTGCAAAAAACAGGTACGGCATTGATGAACCGGTGGAGGGAATGGAGCTTTTTCCGGAAGAGATTGATATGGTGCTGGTGCCATTGCTGGCATTTGATAAAAGAGGATACAGGGTTGGCTATGGCAAGGGACATTATGATAAATTTTTTAAAGAGTGCAGGGATGATGTGGTGAAAGTGGGGTTCAGTTATTTTGACCCCGTGGATAAGATTACGGATGCCAACCGATATGATGTGCGGCTGGACTATTGCATCACACCAGGTGATATATACAGGTTTTAACAAACAATAATGATTGACTATGCTCAGAAGTTTTCGTTATTTATTGTTTCCTTTTTCGCTGCTGTATGGCGCTGCTGTATGGGTACGCAATTACCTGTTCAATAAAAATATCCTCAAATCAACCGGGTTCAACTTTCCCATTATTTGTGTGGGCAACCTGGCTGTGGGGGGTACGGGCAAAACACCGATGGTGGAATACCTGATACGCTTGCTGAAACCACAATACCAGGTGGCCACATTGAGCAGGGGATACAAACGTAAAACCAGGGGCTTTGCCATTGCCGATGAAGCCACTACGGCACTGGAAATTGGGGACGAACCCATGCAGTTTCACCAGAAGTACCCGGATGTATCAGTAGCGGTGGGAGAAGAGCGGCTGGTGGCCATACCACAGCTGCTGCACAGCAGGCCGCAAACACAGGTCATCATCCTGGATGATGCCTTTCAGCACAGGCAGGTAACGGCGGGGCTGAACATACTGCTTACCGAGTACAGGAATTTATACACCCGGGATTTTATGATGCCCGCAGGCGACCTGAGGGATGTACGCAGCAGCAGCAAAAGGGCTGATGTGATTGTGGTAACCAAATGCCCCGGCACACTCACAGAAGAGGAGCGTGCCGCATTGATAAAAGAAATCAGACCGGCAGATAACCAGGCCGTTTATTTTACAAAGATCAGCTATGTGCAGCCTTATCACCTGTTTAGTAAAGAGCCGGTGAACTTTACGGCAGACACAGAAATACTGCTGATATGCGGCATTGCCAATCCCCGGCCCATCAAAGATTTCCTGGTAAAGCATGTGCATACCTACGAAATGCTGCGCTATGCCGACCACCATATTTTTTCCATCAGCGACCTGGAAGACATCAAAAAGCATTTTGCCGGCATGGCGGCCGACAATAAAATGATGCTCACCACCGAAAAAGATGCAGTACGTCTGCAGAAATTCGAAAAAGAAATTGCCGACCTGCCCATTTGCGTTATTCCTATCGAACATGAATTCCTTTTTGAGCAGGGTAATGCTTTCAACAAACAGGTAACCGGTTTTATAGAGGGGTTTGCAACGTATCCTCTGCCTGTGTAGTGGGTTCGGCATAGGCTATGTTTTGCTTTTAATAAGTGCAGCTGACTGTTGCAGTAATTACTATTATTATATCTATCAGGTGTAGCTGTTTATTTCAAAATTTGGTTACTGCAGATGCAGGGTGATTTATCCTTGTTGTACCGGTTGAGTAGCAGCAGGCAGCAAGAAGAGATTCCTGTGCCGGAGGGAAGAGACAGCGCCGCGTCTGTACCCCGTTGGCGGGGCAAGCAGTGCCCTTCCGCAGGTTGGGCCGTCTGATGCAGGCTGAGGGATAGAATTCCTGCACCGGAAGATTCGAATACGGAGGATCCATTCAGTAATAAACCAATCTGTTTTGCCGGGACAAGAACCGGTGCAGGGGACTTTTGGTTGGCGACGATACAGATTATGGCAGTAGTACTTATTCTTTTATCATCATTGCGTTGCTAACAACAGCCCCACTCACTAAACAGGTAATCACATAGCTGCCGGGTCGTAAAAAAGATACATTAATCGAAGTGCTGTTAACACCTGCACACCCGGCACTGTGAACAGTCCTGCCTGCTGCATCTGTTATTTTTATTTCGGTCTTTCCCCTGCCGGGTAATTGTATGTTTACAATATCTTTTACCGGGTTGGGGTTTATTAACACACCGCTGCGTTTGATGGCATTGGCATTGATAACAGGAGAGAAAGTATATTTTCCATCGGCATCCACCATTTTTAACCTGTAAAAATTGGCATCGGCAGTCAAATGCACAAAACTGTATTGCCGCTCAGCATTACCCTGTGCTGCAGCAGGAACCTGGCCTATTGAACTGAAATGAATACCGTTTACAGCATGTTCAATGATAAAATGCGAGGTATGGCGTTCATTTGTTGTTGTCCAGCTGAGCTGATATCCGTTTTGAATCCATTTCCCCCTGAAATCCAGCAGCGTTAATGGAATGGGTATCAGTACGAGGTCGTTGGTAAGAATGGTAAAAGAATTTCCGGAGTAATTCCGCACCACTATATCTGGTTTGGTATCCCCGTTTATATCGCCGGATAAGATATCCCTTGGTCCTGAAAAGCCGGTATAGGTTACCTGCTCCGTTAAAGATTTTTCTCCACCGGCAGCGCCTGTATTCTTGTACATTGTAATGGAGTTGGAAAAATAGTTGCTCACCGCAAGGTCCGGCTTGCCATCACCGTTAAAATCATTACAGGTAATACTCCATGGATCGGCCGGTGTACTATAATCAATCCTTGCCCCCAGTGAAATGCTGCCGGTGGTGCTGTTGTTTTTAAAAACAGAAACCGTACCCGGGTTGGGATAAAAATGATCCGTTACAATAATATCTGCTTTGCCATCAAGGTTGAGGTCGGCCAGGGATACATCCTCGGGAAACAAGCTGCCGCTGCGTGTTGCAATACTGAGCGGTGTTGCAAATTGTATAGTACCGGGGGTGCATTGGTTCCGTAATATTGAAATGCTGTTATCTCCCTGGTTTGCAGTAAGAATCTCTGGTTTGCCATCATTGTCAATATCACCTGCGGTAACCACCCTTGGAGAGCTGCCAGTAGTATATTTTACCGGTGCAGCAAAACTGATAAAGCCGGGTGTGCTGGTATTTCTGAAAATGGCAATTCTGCCGGGGGTTGAGTTATTGGTAATCACAATATCTGGCTTGCCATCCAGGTCAAAATCATTAACTGCAATCCAGTACCAGGATCTTTGAGGATCATTAGCAAAGAGATCCAGCCTTGCTGCAAATGAAACTGCATTACCTGAAGTGGTATTGCGAAATACCGACAGATCTCCGTACACAAATTCAAAGCTGCTGGCGCTGGCTTTTGCAGCAGCAATATCTAACAACCCATCACCATCAAAGTCGGCAGTGGCATTGGCATAAGGAAAATTGCCTGCCGGAAAATCAATTTTTGGGCCAAAACTGATGGTTGACAACGAACTGTTGTTTTGTGCAACTCCTAAGTTATTATTAAACGAAGTGGTAATGTCTATTCTGCCATCTGTATTTACATCAGCCAGCGCACAACCCTGGCTGCCGCCATTGGTTATTGCCAAATTGTACCTGTTTGTAAAAGTAGTGCTGGTAAAATCGGTATTGGTAGTGTTAAAAGTTACCACAAACGGCAGCTTTGAGTAAGCTGTAAGGTTATTAACTGTTACGCTCAAAGGCTGATATGCTGCTCCATTGGGAACGGCAGCAACCAGTGATCCGGCAGTACTGGTTATAACCTGAGCCCTTACTCCTCCAAAATATACAATATTGTTTGCAGGAATGGTACTGAATCCTGAACCGGTAATGGTTACCGGGGAGCCTGTAGTGCCGGATGCCGGGCTGAAAGAGCTGATAATTGGCTGGGCACAGGGATTGTATGAAAAGAAAAATAACAACAATAGTAAAAAGGAGCAGTTTTTTAGTACAGACATTGTGCAGTTTTTTCAAAATTAAAACAAAATCCGGTGAGAAAATAATTCAGCAAGAACAGATTTACATCCAAATTTTGCTGTGCCCTGCAAAATTTCATTTGGCCAAAGTCCTTTTTGCTGCTGTGTTTGCCCTAAAAGGATTTCAATTATTAAAGCACTGCCCTGCGGGACACAGCAGTAGTCAAACCCGCCGTGTCCCGCCGGTAATTTTTTTTTGGCTGGAACTGTATTTGGGCAGACACAGCGGCGAAGCTGAGTAACATTGGGCAGCAGGAAAGGATTCCTGCGCCAGGGAGGCTGAGTAACTTTGGGCAGCAGGAAAGGATTCCTGCGCCGGATAGAGGGTAGCAGATTTAATAACTTTACTCTTGCATCCTTTTTTTTATGTTATTTTTTATCATTTCAAAATTATCAGCAGAGAGAATATCAATTGTAGTTGCGTGAATATCATTTAAAAAACTTAATAATAAGTCGATTTTTGAAAATATCTCAGCCACTTTAAAAAATTCATCAACAATACTTTTAGTATTTTCTAATCCAAACTCATCAATAATATCTTTTAAATTAGCTTTTTTGTTAGCCCAATCTCTAAGAAAATCCCTTTTGTCTATCAGATTAAAATCTTCCAATCTTATTGGGTATATTCTTTGCCGTAGTTTTTCATTACTGAAAGTACAATGTAAGTAAGCCTTGTATAGCTCATACATACAGTAGGAGGATCGGATATATTTGTCACTCAAAAAAACAAATATGTGTTGTCCTTCTCCTATTAAGTCCATAAAAGAATTGATAGAGTCGCCATATTCGATATTCTTTTTGTCTCTTACTATATTGTATCCTTCTGTAACGAGACTGTCATAAAGCGAATCAACAATTTTCTCTCTTTCAGGATTACTATCATCATTCCAGGCGTACGAAAAAAAAATAGTTTTTTCATGTGCTTTTTTCACAGAAACTAAATCTGCATTTCCTTTTCTTGTCTCTTTTGGAGCAAAGTTCAAATCGTTACTATTTTCTAATTCGATTAACTGAGTACGCTGTTTAGAATTATTAAGTGCATTTTGAAACCACGTTATTGTATTTTGTTCAAAAAACTGAAATAGAGACTTGCTTACTTTAGCAGGGTTTTCAAGAACAACACTTTTATAACAATCATCACCAAAAGGATCCATTTCAGAATTTTCACAAAGTATTTTGATACAATTCACAACTACATACCAACCTATATTCTTGTCAGTAAAATCAGCGATGGGCTTGGCAATATAGGGAAGGGCGGTATATTTAGCCAGGTTGTATTGCCCGGCACCTACCCAGGAACAATAATCCAGTATGATAGGTACTATCTTTACTGGTAGCAGGTGTTTGCTTTTTTCTTCTGTTGCCCGGCGCTCAAATGCCTTTTTCAGTTCGTACTCGTAAATATAGTTGGTGGCCATAAAATTGCTGCTCACCATAAAGCACACAATATCTGCCGCATCAAAATGTGCCTGTATGGCGGCATCCCATTCGCTTCCAGTAATCAACTCGGTGCAATACCATTTTTTTACCAGCCCACTATTTTGCAATTGACCTAAGTGTTTTAAAAACTGGTTTACCATAGGCAGGTCCTCTTTTGAGTAGGAGATGAATATTTTCTTCATGGGATATCTGTATTTTTCATCCATGAATATATTGAAATCGCCTTTGTGGTATACTTTTCCTTCGTAAAATATTATGTTGCTCTGCTGCCCGTCCTGTTCGTTTTTTTGCTGAAGGCAATAAAAAGGAATATAATTAAATTGTGGTGTTAACAACCATTTTTCTGATTTGTAAATTGCGACCAAGCCTTCAATAAACTCCATTACCTGTTTTAAAAAGTTGTCGCTCACATGGTTTTTGGCAAAGCGTTGCAGGCGGATGGTGGGTATCTGCTGTATTAATTTTTGGCCATTTTCAATACGCTCTGTTTCTTCCATGTCAAAATTGATATAGAGCATTTTTTGCGAGGCGACCCCGGTACTACCTGTTTCCTGCCCAGCCAATGGCCCGTCGTACAGCAGTACTTTGTTTTTCCACAGCAGGTAATGCCATCGCCCGTCTTTTTCTTCCCCCGGTATATTGTTAAAGAATTTCGCCAGTATTTCGGTAATGATGCTGGTATGGTAAAACCCTTCAAAACTGTATTTTACCAATGCCTGGTCAAATGCGCTGATAAACAGCGAAGCTACTTTATCCGGTTGCTGAGGCAGGTAGTTGGGGGCAATATACCGGGCTTCCTCTTTTACTTTAAAGATGATTTTGTGGTACAGCATAAAAGTCAGAATAAAATCAAGCTGCTTCACGGCTTCCTTATCAGCTTTGGCTGATAGCAGTTGCTTTGCCTCCTCCTTAGTAAAGTAACCGTTGTCCACCAGCCCGGGATGCAGTATGGTATATATCCAGCCGGTAAACAGATCAAGCTTTATGATTATCTTTTCTTTGAGGGCAGCTTTTTCTGCTTCTTCCAGCACACCAACACCTTCTGCCCGCAGGTCGGCCTCATTCAGGTAATAGCAATACAGGGTATCGTGCAGGCGTTTTACCAGGTCGCTCAGGGCAGGGGCATCATAGCCCTTCACTGCCGGGGTGGCCGCCAGTTCGCTCATGGGTAGTATCACGCTTTCTTTCGTTGCAAGTAATGCTGCCACTTCCATATCCTTCGCCAGCGCCGGTTCTTTGCTGCTGAAATCTTTGATGTGTTTGTCCACCCATTGGATGATACCCGGGTGGCTTTCCTCATCGTTAAAAGTAAAAGCTGCCTGCTCACCGGTAAAGGGAAAACTTTTGCAGATTTGCTGGTGGTCGAGCGGTTGCGGTGCAGCAGTGCCTGCCTCCATATTCTGCAGCAGGTGCAGTAGTTTTTTTTGTGGTTGTTCCACTGCTTTTTCAGTTGTGGCAGCAGTTTCTGGGGGTGCAGCCTCATCTTTAGTAAGCTCCGCACCAGCGGGCAAACTCTTTTTTACGGCAGCAGCGCCATTACGGAAATAATCCACACTGCCCAGCCAGTAGCTGAGGGGGTAAATGGCTTCGTTCCGTCCGCCCCTTTCTGTAATGCCAACTGCATTTGCCTGCCCCCGGCCCCATACCAGCAGGTACAATGCCTTACTGCTGAAAAAGGGGAAATGCGTGCTGTGGTAATAATCCTGGCCGCCAAAGTCGAAGCCCTGTACCTGTATAGTAGTACCTTTTGGCTGGTAGGTAAACAGGTTGATGCCATGGGTGCTGGGGCCTGCTTTGGTATTTTTGGGATTCAATATATCATGCAGGGTGGTTTTGCCTGCATTAGTATTGCCCAACAAAATCAGCTTCACCCTTTCCACTTCTGTGCTGTATTCTTTAAAATAATTGATTAGCCTGCGGCTTATTTCTGCGGAATCCTTCTCCAGGAATATAGCTGACAGGAAGGGTGGTAAATCTTTATTATCTTTCAGGTTAATGTTTATATTAGTTTGTACCAACAGGCTGGGTATGCCTTTTGTAAATTGTATGTTTTGCAACCCTGCATTGTACACATACAAATACTTCAACGCTCCAAATGTCGCATTAAATTCCAGTTTTTCCAGCGGTACCTTGTTATAACTTATTTCCAGCAATTCCAGTGCTGGTAAATCAGTATCAAATATCAGGGTGGTAAATTGATTGTGGCTAATGTCTAAGCGTTGTATATGCTGCCATTCTTTGGTAAAGGAAAGTCTCGGAAGTCCGACTCCTTTCAGGTTAAGGGATATAATATCACCTTTATCGTTTATCGAATAGCTGAGCGGCTTTGCCCAGTGTTGGGGGGAGGAAACTTCCTCTAATTTAAAATCAGGGTTGATGCCGGTAAGCATTGTTTGCAATTTCTGTATCAGTGCCGGTATTTGTTCCATTGCTGGTGGTTTTATCATCTTTGAAAACTGGGAGCCTTTTATTTTGATTACTTTACTGCTTTATTCCGCTCAGAGGGACCACGCTCAGGCTTGATCACAGCTTGCCCCGCTAAGCGGGGTACTGACCGGTGCCACTAAACTGAGGACACAACACTAAGCGAAAGCCAAAATGGCTGTCACGGAAACCCGGCCCTATGCCTTCTCGGCAGGCTGAGCGGCAGCCCTGCTTATTGAAAAAATAGCTGCCGCCACGCAACACCCGGTCAGCGACTCGTGTTGATGTGCTTATATATGGATTGCCATCTTTGGGTATCCTTTTGTAATCGCCTGTCCAATCGTCAGCGCACCATTCCCACACATTGCCGCTCATATCGTACAGGCCCAGTTGGTTGGGCGCTTTCAGGCCCACTGGCTTGGTTTCATCATGGCTGTTTATTCTATACCAGGCCACTTCATCAATAGCATTACTGCCCGAAAATTCAAATAAATCCTGCCAGTGGGGGCCGCCTCGGGCTGCATACTCCCATTGTGCTTCCGAAGGTAATTGAAATTGCATGTCTGCATAGTCCTTCTTTTTCAGCAGTTCTTTTATATTTTTTTGTCCGTTCAGTATATCTAAGAAACCACCTTTTTTACAAATATCAACCCAGCTTACCTGCTCCACCGGTCTGTTGCTGCCTTTGAAATTTGAAGGGTTTTTGCCCATAATATGTTGCCACAAAGCCTGTGTTGCCGGGTACTGGCTCATATAAAATGGTTGCAATGTAATTTCAGGGTTTTTATCCTTCTTATCGCCTATGATAAATTTGCCGCCGGGTACTTTTACCAGCGTAAGGTTATCTAACACCTTTATAGTTTCGATGGGTTTTGATGCTGTTTCGGTCATTTTGTTGTTTTTGGTGGTTAAAGATAGGACAAAGTTAAAAGGTTGACAAGTTGATGAGGGGAGGGAAGATGGCAGTTTACAGATGACAGGGCGCAGGGGGCAAGGGAAACACTTGAAGCGGTGAATATATAGCATACCGGAGTTGACCATTCTGCAGGAGCGGCATTTAATAAACAGTGACAGATTGTATTCGCCGGTTTGCCTGATACCCGCAACAGGGTATAGCAGGTTCGGGAGCAAAAACATATCTTTAGGCCTCAATCAACAGTAATGTATAAGATTATATTTTCAGTTATTGCACTCAGCACAATACATTCAGGTTTTACACAAACCGCTCAAAAGCCCGTTTCAGCAGCGGCAAAGCCTGCAGCAGAGGAATGGCTGCTGCATACAGATGCAGCGAATAATATTACGGTTAAATATCCCGGCAGCTGGGTATTGAAAACAACCAATGAGAAAGCGGTATTTGTGGTTACAGCCCCGCTTGAAAATGATGAAGACCAGTTTAAGGAAAACATCAACGTGATTGTAAGGGAACTGCCCAATGGCGGCCAAGGAGTAAAGATGCAGGATATTGCGGATGCGGTGGAGAGCAAGATACCCACTGCGGTAGATAATTTTGTACTCAACTATTCCAAAACAATCAAATGGCTGGGTGGGGATGCCAGGGAGGTTTCTTACAGTGGCAACACTAAGGACGGAGGTATGCCCATAGCCTTTGTGCAGCGGATTGCCATTAACAAAGGCAGGCTGGTACTGGCTACGTACACCGGCGAGGGCGGTCGTACCGATGTGTATAAAGAAACTGCCCTCAAAATCATCAGCAGTATCAAATGCAACTGATTAGGCTGATAGCACTTTAGTTGGCAGCCATGACCTGTGCATTCACCATCGCTGTTCGGAAGATCTTACCAGATATTAAACAATTAAATAAGAACAACTTACATAAACAACATAGACCCATCAATTCCTATTCAGAAGATGTCTTCGAAGTATGGGCCTCGGAAAAAATTGCGTTAAGAAAATTTTCTGGCTGGTGTAAAAATGAAATTGATGTTACAACTGTCTGGCGATATTCTTAGCTGGTAAGTCGCACTTTTGCACGGCCAAATTCCGCTGTTTGAGCTAATTTCATTTTAGCCAGACAGGAAAATTTTTAGCTTTTTTTTCCGCAGCCCTTGATTTTTGGTGCTTTTCATCAAGGAAAAGCACAGAAAACGACCAGCAAGAACTTTCGACTTAACCAGTCAGGAAAAATATAAATTGTAATTTAGAGTATTCTGAACAGTTGTGGTGTCTTCACCGGCCATAAACGAAATCAGCAGCGGATTTATACTGCCAGTGATATTTGAGTTGAATAATGCTAACTTTCTTTACAATGCTTCCAGTGCAGACAGCTGCTGTATCCACCTGCGGGTGATGTACAAGGGTATCAACCCCAGCACACCAAAGCTGCAATCAATTAGTATATGAAACCAGGGTATATCCCGGATGATGCCGCAAATAAACGCCAATGGCATTATTGCTGCACAGGCCAGCATGGCCCATTCCACAATCCAAATATTTTTTACAGGGTCTTTCAGCGGACCGATAAAAGCCATGGCAATTACAATATGGGCAAATGCCAGCCAGTCGTAACCATAAAACATAAATTGGTGCTTTGAATTGGTTTCATCCACCCCTTCCCACACTTTTTGCAGCCATTGGCCCATCATGCTGCCGGTATTGATCAGGTTGTGGTCTTTTGCCCATTTAAGCTCCGTATATACCGGGAAAGCAGTAACACCGCTCAGTACAAGCGCCACTATGAAAAAAATGAGCATCCATTTAATCTTTCTTTTTAATTGCTGTTCCATAACCTGTTCATACATTTTTCCATTGCAATCCGCAATCCTCAAATGTACGTACATCATAAAAAAACTGTTATGAAATTATTATTGATATTTCTGCTGGGCAGTGCGCTGGTATTTACAGCCTGTAAAAAAGATGGTGCAGCTGCGGTATTGCAGGAGCCGGTGCCTACCGGTACAAAATTATCCATGGGTAGCTTTACCAGCAATACACATACCACCACCGGTATGGTAAAAGTGATTGATTCTGCAGGCCAGCGATACCTGGTGTTCCAGAACTTCAGTACTGATAACGGCCCGGCCCTGCGGGTATGGCTGTCAAAAAATACAGGGGTTGCAGATTATATCAACCTCGGCAACCTGAAGGCAGCAAGCGGCAATTTTTATTATCCCCTGGCTTCTACTCACAATACCGGCGTGTACACGCATGTGCTGGTATGGTGTGAGGCTTTTAGTGTGCTGTTTGGGCATGCGGTGCTGCAATAGTTGTAACAGGGCTTTATGAGCCATAGAGTTCTCTCAGTTCCAGCTTTTTTATTCTTGAAAGGATATTACCCTTTGTTCTGCCAAAATGGGCAGCCATTTCAGTAATGCTGCTGCCCCTGCAAAACATAATGGTAAGTTCTTCATCCAGTTCATCCGTCCAGGGATTGTAAGCACCTTTGTATTGCTGCCTCACCCCTTCAACGGTATAAGCTTTCTCAGCGCTTCCTGTTTTCTTTTTGAGCTGTTGCAGGTTCATCAACTGGCTGCTGGCCATATCCGCCTTTTTCTTTTCTTCGGCACTCAGTTCTTTAATAATGTGTATCTGCGGCGAAGCAGCAAAACCCTCCGGCAGCAGTGCAGCAGGGATGTACAGGTCATTCCTTGTCCTGGTTATGGCTACATACAGCAGGTTGATTTCCTCATTCAGCTTTACTGTATCCGTTGCTGCGGCTTCTTTTTTGCCTGTGCCGAGTACCAGTTTTTTTTCTGTAATAAAATCATTCACCAAATGGATGGCATCGTACTCCATTCCCTTGCAGCGGTGTACGGTTGAAAAAATGATTTCCGCCTTTTCCTTCTCATCACCATCAATGTGTTTTTCCTTTATCTGTTTGATCAAACCGGGTATCTGGTTGCCGTACTGCTTTACAATCTCCACCATCATACCCAGTTGCACATCTTCCGTTTTTTCAATATAGTCTTCCAGCTCATCCAGGTCCTTCATCGCTTTTATCAGCCCGTCTTTTATTTTATGATGACTGGCATTGTACAGGCTCAGTACATCGTACAGGGATGCTCCTTCATCTGCATAGGTGTAGGAATTGATATTGCCTTCAAAGTAAATGCTTTTTATTTCTGTTTTCTCCGTAACGTATTCAATGGCTTTCAGCAGCAGCCCAAGATTGGTACGGGCAAGCACGGCTTTGGTTTTGCTGGCCGCAGTATTTCCTTTCCCGGTTATCGGTACAGGTTGATAATCGGCGATATGATTTTTCCACCACAGTACTTCCATCGCCAGGTTGGCAATATCCTGGCCAAAGCGGAAACTGGTGGAAAGATGAAAGGTGTTGAAATCAGCTTTTTCGAGGGAGTTCACCGCAAAGCGCCAGCCGTATATCTGCTGGTGAGTATCGCCCACAATCACTTTGGTGGCCTGCTGCTTTAAAAACACGTCCAGCATGGCCGGTGAGGCATCCTGCCCTTCATCAAACAATATGTAATCAAAATGCAGTACCGGGTTGGAGAGCTGGTATTTTTTGAGATAGAAATCATGAGTGATGTCAATTTCTCCCTTGTCCATTCTGCTCAGCAGCAACCTCGTTTGGCTTTCAATATAAGTATAGTAGGTTTTTACAAAAGAACGGGCCTTGTTATCCGTTACCACATCCAGGTAGTTCAGGTCCAGTACTTTTTGTTTATCGCTGTTGCAAAAATAAGCAATGAATTTACCGATATGGTTGGCCACAATATGCGCTGCATGTTTTTCGCCACTGCCCTGCAGGCTGAGGAGTTCGGCTATTTCATTGGTTGTATAGCCCTGCGGCCTTACTTTGTATTGGTGCCGGTAAACGATGTTTTTGTAAGCGAGGGAATGTGCTGTTTCAACTTTTACGTTGGTAAGGCCCGCCTCTGCAAATTTTTTAACAGCTTCCAGCTTTACCGATTTGTTAAAGGCCAGGTAGAGTATCCTGCTGTTTGCAGGCCTTGCTTTGGCATACTCAATCACAGTGGTGGTTTTACCCGACCCGGCAACTGCATTGATTTTTATGTTGCCGGTGGAGTGGATGATGTCGTATTGTTCCCGGGTCAGTTCCATTATTGTTGTTTAGCTGGCAGTTGATACACCTGCAAATATATTGGAATTCGGCCGGTAATATATTTACTGCTCAATCGGACGCATTTCAAATTGTTCCACTTTTTTTGGGGTTGTGGGCGGTGGGACATCCGCTCAATGCCGTTAAGTTAAGCCACAGCTTGCCCAAATTCTGTCACCCCTCCGGGGTTTCGGACTTCATTTTGTTACTTTTGCTATAATCCTGCCACCCTTTCAGGGTTTGCATTTTCTTAACTTAAAGACATTGGACATCGCTGCTGGCGGATTGACTGCCCCGGTGAGTATCCTCACTTACCAGCGACAATTTGGAATGCACCCCTGCAATCAGGAATATTAACCGACTTGCGTTGACATCCCATAAGGCTTACAGCAACAATACACCCGCTTTCCGGCTACTGCCTTTTGCTGCTGCACTAAACTTAAAATATTGTTAAATACCACCCGCAGGCTTGTATAGCTGTGCAAATTTGTGAAATATTGCATCTCAACCGGTAAACAAAATCAACTCGTATGCGCCAAAACAAATTATTTACAGCTGTGGCAATGGCATTTTTTGCTGTTATCGCCATATTTACCTTATTCAGTTTTAGTGATGCGGCTTCCGCAAAACGGCAACCATTTTCCGGTAACCATTATGGTAATGATACCGGCGGTGTGGAGATTCCTGCCGGCAGTGCCATCGGGTACAAAATGTGGTCCAACAGTCCCTTCTTTATTAACCAGCCGGATTCTTCTTTCTTTCTTTACCTGGAGGCAAAAGCTGCAAGGCATACTGCCAGCGCCAGCCAAAGGGTGCCGTTGAACATTGCATTGGTACTCGACAGAAGCGGCTCTATGATGGGCGATAAACTGGCATACTGTAAAAGAGCAGCGCAGTTTGTGGTGGATAACCTGGACCCGGAAGACAGGGTATCGGTAGTGGTATACGAGTCGGGTGTAAAAGTACTGGTGCCATCTACAAAAGCAGGTAATAAGGAGCAATTGAAAAGAATGATTACAGGCATCAATGTAGCTGGTGGTACCTGTATGAGCTGCGGTATGTTCAGCGGGTATGAGGAAGTGAAAAGGTATTTTGAACAGCAGCATGTGAACAGGGTACTGCTGCTTACCGACGGGCTGGCCAATGCCGGTATCAGCGACCGTAAAAGCCTTGATTCTGTAGCCAATAAATGGGCCACGGCCGATAAGATAACTTTATCCACTTTTGGTGTGGGTGCCGATTTTGATGAAAAGATGCTGACAGAACTTGCAGAATATGGCATTGGTAATTACTACTTTATTGACAAGCCTGAAAATATACCGCCTATTTTTAGTAAGGAAATGAAGGGCCTGCTGGAAGTGGTGGCACAAGAAGCATCTGTAAAGCTGGAATTGCCCGCTAATGTAACGGTGGTAAAAGTATATGGCTACCGGTTTGAGCAAAAAGGCAATACACTGATCATACCGTTCAGGGATATTTTTTCTGAAGAGCTGAAGTCTGTACTGGTAGAGCTTAAACTGAAACAGCCACAGGCTGATCCGCTGGTGTTTAAGTCGGTATTTACTTATAATGATGCAGTTACCAATCAAAAGAATGTAGTCATCAATTCGGATGTAACCCTTTTACCCACTGTTGACTATGCGGTGGTGGATAAGAATACAGATGATTATGTATTGCAGCAGGTAACCATATTCAAGTCGAACGATTTGCTGGAAGAGGCCATGGACAGGGCTGACAGGGGTGATTTTGAGGGAGCTGCAAAAGTGGTATCGGCCAATGAACTGTACCTTAATACCCAAAAAGCAAAAGTGAAATATTCATACGCTTCCTTAAGGACACAGGATTCACTGAATATCAATTACAAAAAGCGGCTGGCAGAAGCAAAAACGATGAACAGCTATGAATTTAAAATGTATCAGAAAACCAACCGCAGCGATAACTACAAGGGAAGGAAAAAGAAAGGATAAATCTTCTGCAAACTATTTTTGATGAGCTTTGAATAAGGCCGCAGGGTAACACGCTGCGGCCTTTATATTTCCTGTATGCTGGTAACAGCATCAAGGTTTATCACGCCAAATACGTGAGGGAACAGTTCGTTTACTGATGGTGCCAGTTCGTATTTCAATGCTGCCAGCAGTTTGCTTTCATCAATGTGCAGCAACAGCAGGTTGGTTTGTCCCTTGTAATACCTTTCCAGCACACCTGCCACCTGTGCTTCTGTACTCAGGTGTATAAAGCCTTCTGCGGCAAGCGATGGTGCTTCATAAAAGCCCTGCTGCTGTGCCTGCTGCCAGGCTGCCTGTGTGGTTACATGGTAAATCATTCTTCTGTAAGATTGGCTAAAAAGAGCTGTTCATCCATCTTGTAACGGTTTTTATCGTTATCAAAACATTTGCCCAGTTCTTCCAGCAGCATTTGTATCACCCGCTTGCTGCTGAGTGGTTTGTAATAAGATGGTGTGGGTGGCACGGCTATTCTTTTAAAATAGTTTTCCAGGTCCTTGTGCGAATAAATCTGCCCGTTAACAGGATCAACAAAAAAAACAATTTTTTCTGAGGAATGGCCTTCGGGGTGAAGCATTTCGTACCGGGGATCAAAATAAGCCAGTATGAATTGCCTGGGGATATTAACGGCCCTGATGGGGATGTCCAGCATTTCACAAATGGCGAGGTATACTATTCCATTACCGATTGCATTACCTTTTTTAGTTTCCAGCACTTTGTTGATTAAAAAATCATCCGGCTGTGTATAATTTATTTCCACTCCCTGCTGCTTGTGGTAATTGTACATGATGCCGGTAATGATATTGGCCTGTTCAAGGGGAGTGAGATAGCTGCTCATTTCCAGCCATATATTGCGGCGGAGTTTTTCCAATTCCTGCAGTGTTTGCTGCTCTTTAAATTCAGGGTAATGATAACGGGCCACCAGTAAAGCACCCTTTAACAGGCCGGCCCCGCCATTTTTCCAGTTGATGAAATCATCCGTTAAATCGTTAAAGTGCAGTTTGTGAATGATCAGTTCTATTCGCTCCTGTACCTGCTCTTCAGGAGTATTCTCCCATAAATTTTCAAGATTGGGTATGATGGATTTACCAATGGAAAGTATTTTATTGCTCACCACACCGTATACATCCTCATCCGGATCATCAATCAGGTGCAGTAATGCAGATATTTCTTTTGTTTCGTTCAAAGCAGGTTTGTTAATTATATACAATATCGTAAAGCCATCCGGAATAATAAAACAGTAATTATCCACAGGCTGTTGGCAATTGCATACAATCTTTTACCAGCAATCATTTCCTGCCAGCCTGCCGCATTCACCAAAATACTTTTACAATGAACATTATCATAAAGTAACAGTGCTGCTGCTGGTACGCTGCGTTTTTGTTGCCGGTGCCGTCATATTGCCCTCCGTATATGATACAGGCAGCCCTGCTTCCTTTTCAGCCCTTAGTTTTTCCTGTTCAGTAAGTTTTGCCTGCTGCGGGCGGTAACTGGTACTAATTTCGCAGTACAAAAGCCAAAGAATTATTCATTAAAAACTATTGACATGAAAAATGTAAAAAAAAGTGGCGCATTTGCGCTGGCAGTTGTGATACTGATATTGGCGGCAGTATCCTGTAAAAAAGAATTATCAGGCAGCGAAGATATTCCTGCCGGGAAAAGCAAGCTCACTGTATTCTTAACGGATGACCCCAGTCTTATTTTCGATTCAGTATTCATTGATATTCAAATGCTGGAGGTAAAAGTAGAAGCACCTGGTGGTGCCGAATTTTGGGATACTTTACCCATACGCACAGGTGTGTACAATATCCTTAAATTCCGCAATGGGGTAGATACCTTATTAACTACCGCTTACATACCCGGTGGCGAAATAAAGAAGCTGAGGCTTACGCTGGGCACCCGTAATTCAGTAATGAAAAATGGCAACAGCTTTCCACTTTTACTGCACAGCAGCAACCGCCAGGTAATCATTGATATACCGGATATTGACAGGATTGATCCCAATAATTTCAGAATATGGATTGATTTCGACGGGCACGGATCGGTAATACGGCTGCGTGATAACCAGTTTGAACTGCGGCCCCGTATCCATTCCTTTAACAACAGCCGTGGGGGTAAACTGGAAGGCGAAGTGAAACCCGGCGCAGCATTGCCCGCCATTGTAAAAGTGATTGCCGGCAATGATACCCTGCTGGCTGTAACAGATAATCATGACGGAGAATTCAAAGTACGGGGCATCAACAGCAACTCTGTAAAAGTAATCATCATTCCTTCTAACGGATACAGGGATTCCACCATCAGCAATGTACTCATCCGCCCGGGTGAAGAAACTGAACTGGATGATATTGTATTGCACCGCTAACAAAAGGTATTAGGTTTTAATAAAAAGAGGCTGTCTCAAAAGCATGAGCAGCCTCTTTTTCATTCAATAAAATTCAAAAACATCTTCTTTAAAAATGCTAATATTGAAAATTTTTGTCATTCGCCATTGACATTAGAAAATATCAAATAGCAAACCTTCCATTTTTACTTTTGAGACAGCCTCTTTTTATTATTTTAAATGTATTGCTTATTTGCCTCCCATTTGCTGCATCGCCATAATCTGGCGCATCGTTTTTTCCATGCCTTCGCTGCTGCCGTCTAAGAAGATCACATTGCCCTTGCCATACTCGGCAAAGTTTTTGATGGCTTCCGTCCACATACTGAACAGGATCACATTGGTGTCCAGGTTGGCCTGTTTCATTTGCTCAGCAGCCTGGCTCATACCCTTGGCCACTTCTTCACGGAAGAGCGCCACACCCTGACCACGTAATTGAGCCGCCTGCCTTTCAGCTTCAGCAGCTATTTTGATGGCATTACCCTCAGCTTCAGCAGCCTTTGTTTTGGTAATCAGTAATGCCTGGCCTTCGTTTTCAGCTGCGGCTTTTAGGTTATTACTGGCCACCACCTTGCTCATACTGGTAATAATGGCTTCATCAAAAGTGATGTCATTGATCTGCAAATCCTGCAAATGATAGCCCCAGCTTTCCAGTTGAAGGTCTACCTGCTCCTTTACATTTTCCACAATATCGCGGCGTACATTCAGCACCTCTGCCTGCTTTTTGGTAGATACAAATGCACGTATACTGCCCTCCACGGTTCTTATCAGTGCCTGCATCAGGTCCTTGTCGCTGATAAACTTAAAAGCCACATTCTTGATCGTTTCCTCATCGTGGTTAAGTACCGAGTACAGCAGCATGCTTTTAAAATACACATTTGCCTGGTCAACAGTTACGGCTTGAAATTCCAGTTCCACAGAGCGGTTCTGAACACTCACCCTTTTGTAAATCTGCTCTAAAAAGGGAATCTTAAAATTCAAACCCGGGCGAAGGATGCGCTGAAACTTGCCGAACATGGTAATTACGCCAATGGTACCCTGGTTAATGGTAACAAAGCAGCCGGTTAATGCCAGCAGGAGTACAATGAGCCACCAGTAGTCTTTTAGATATTCCATAATCATTTATTTTATTGGTTGAAGATAAGGGTTAAAATTGTGGTCTGAAAAATTTGTTTCTGTTACTGCTATGATTTTTCCTCCCAGATCATACACAGGTGTACGATGGTTTCAGCTGCTTTTGCCATGTCTTTGGTACCCACCCATTCTAATTTACTGTGTATATTCTGCATACCGGTAAAAATATTGGGGCAGGGCAGGCCCATATAGCTCAGCCTGCTGCCATCTGTACCACCCCGTATGCTTTCCCTGCGTACCGCCAGGCCGGCTCTTTCAATGGCCAGCGCAGCATATTCAGCCACCTGCGGGTGATCGTTCAGCACTTCTTTCATATTGCGGTATTGCTCCTGTATATCGTACTGCATCGTTACGCCGGGGAACTGCGCCACCACATCAGCCGCAATACCCTGCAGGCGCTCGTGGTGCTGCTGCAGGCCTGCCTGGGTAAAATCACGTACAATAAACTGCAGTGTTGCTTTTTCGGCAATGCCGTTTACAGCCGTTGGGTGTACAAAACCTTCCCGGCCTTCGGTTGTTTCGGGACTGAATTCATTTTTGGGTAAGGCATCCAGCACCGCACCGGCCACTTTTAATGCATTCACCAATTTGCCTTTTGCATAACCGGGATGAGCCGATACACCATAAATGGTAATGATGGCCGCATCTGCACTGAATGTTTCATCTTCAAGGCAACCTGCTTCGCCACCATCCATGGTATAGCCAAACTGTGCACCCAGCTTTGCCAGGTCAACTTTGGCCGTTCCCTTACCCACTTCTTCATCCGGGGTAAACAGCACTTTTATTGGCCCATGTTTAGCGCCGGGGTACTGCATAAAATACTGTACAGCTTCCATAATAGCGGTAATGCCAGCTTTATCATCGCCACCCAGTAAAGTAAGCCCGCTGGCGGTTATTACCCCGTGCCCAATATGTTCTTTTAAGTAGGGTGATTCGCTTACCCTCAGTACCTGTGTTTCATCGTCGGGCAGTACAATGTCGCTGCCATCATAGTAGCGGTGCAGTATGGGCTTAACATTGGTGCCGCTGCTGTCGGGTGATGTATCCACATGCGAGCAAAAGCAGATAGCCGGTACATTGGATTTATCCGAATTGGAAGGCAATGTGGCATATACATAACCATATTCATCCGTTTCCACATCAGTAAAACCCATGCCCCTAAGCTCGGTAAACAGCAGTTTGCTCAGGTCTTTCTGCTTTGCAGTTGTAGGGTGGTCACTGCTGGTGGGGTCGCTTTGTGTATCAATACGTACATAACGCATCAATCTTTCAGCTACCGCATCTTCACTTATTTGTACCATTTTACGGTTGAAGGTTTAAAGTTTTAATATAGTTCACAGATGAAAGTTAACAGTTAACAGGTTAGGCCCTCTGCAAAATCTAAAGGCTTTGATGAATCTACCTGCCAACTTTTACTATAGTTCACAGATGATAGTTAACAAGTTAAGCCCTCTGCAAAATCTAAAAGCTTTGATGAATCTCCCTGTCAACTGTCACCTCCTTACTGTCAACTCTTATTACCCAATACTCACCAGTTCAATATCAAACACCAGTTCCTGGCCGGCTAAAAAATGGTTGGCGTCAAGGATCACCACTTCTTCTTTAACCTCTGCTACAATAACCGGTACAGGCTGACCCTGCTGGTTGCTGAGTGTTAACTGCATTCCGGGTTCCAGTTTCATATCCGGCGGAATATTTGATTTGGGAAATTCAATCATCGCTTCTTCAGACCGCTCACCATATGCTTCATGCGGTGGAATATTGATGGTTTTTTTATCACCAACGGCCATGCCCGGCATCGCTGCATCAAAACCTTTTATCATCTGCCCTGCACCTACTGTAAATTCCAGGGGTTCTCTTCCTTCTGAGGAATCAAATTTTTCTCCATTGGTTAACTTTCCGGTGTAATGTACACGAACCAAGTCGCCATTTTTTGCCTGTTCCATTTTTTTTATTTTAAACTAAGTGTAAGTAAGCCGGGAGATAAAAGTGTATTTTTTGTTTGGCCTCTTACCTTATTTTAAGTCTTTCACCTCCGTGGCTGCAAGGTATTATTTATCTGCCAAAAACTGCCTTTTTTGTTGTGCCGCCTGCCCCTGCAAAAGCCCGTTTGAACTTTTGTATATGGCGGTTGATTTTTTTTCCTGAACTTTATTGCTATGAACAGGAATTTTCTTCTTTGCCTCCTTAGCCTTGTGCTGGTTTGCGGGGTGATGGCCCAGGATAAAGTAATTACAGGTGCCGACCGTACCGGAACCTATCTGCCCATGCTCAAAGGCAAGCGGGTAGGGGTTTTTGCCAATCAAACCTCCATGGTGGGCAATACCCACCTGGTAGATACATTGCTTAAATCGGGCATCAATGTGGTAAGGATATTCGGCCCTGAGCATGGTTTCAGGGGTACAGCCGATGCTGGGGAACATGTGGGTAATGCAGTGGATAAAAAGACGGGCGTTCCTGTAGTGAGCCTGTACGGGGAGCACAGAAAACCTGTAAAGGCCGATTTTGAAGGGGTGGACGTACTGGTGTTTGATATTCAGGATGTGGGAGTGCGGTTTTATACCTTTATCTCCTCGCTGGAATATTTTATGGAAGCTGCACTGGAGAATCATAAACCGCTGCTGGTGCTGGACAGGCCCAACCCCAATGGCTTTTATGTGGACGGCCCTGTGCTGGATATGAAGTACAAGAGCTTTATCGGTATGAAACCCGTACCCATTGTGTACGGAATGACGATGGGCGAATACGCCATGATGCTGCTGGGTGAAAAATGGCTGTCGGCAGAAGCCAATAAGGTGAATGCTTATAACATCACTACCAACCCAACTGCAGATACACCTTTTCACTTTATGGTGCTGAAGTGCAAAAACTACGACCACAAAACCCGTTACACACTGCCGGTGATGCCTTCGCCCAATTTAAAGGAGATGCAAAGCATTTACTGGTATCCTTCCACCTGCTTTTTTGAGGGTACGGTATTAAGTGAAGGCAGGGGTACCGACAAACCTTTTCAGTACTTCGGTCATCCGTCATTGCCCAAGAACCTTTTCAGTTTTACGCCCAATCCCAATGCCGGGGCCAAAAGCAGCAAATGCTTTGGCCAGGTATGTTATGGATGGAACCTGTCTGGCAGTATCCAGCAGGTACTGGCAAAATCGGCCGGTAAAATACAGTTGAAATACCTGATTGATGCTTATAAACTATTTCCGGGTAAGGACTCTTTTTTCCTGAAGGCAAAATCGGGCAAGCCGGAAGATTTTTTCTTTAATAAACTGGCGGGTACTGACAGCCTGATGAAACAACTGAAAGCAGGTAAAAGCGAAGCGGATATTAAAAAAAGCTGGCAACCCGGGCTGAGTAATTTCAAAAAAATACGGAAGAAATATTTGCTGTATGCAGACTTTGAATAGGGTTAGCGGCAGGCTTCACAATACATCGTTTTTATTTCTTCGTATTCGAGCAACTGCATACTGGCACCGCCTCTGTCATTTGACAAAAAGAAATCGCAAAATCTTTTTTTGTTGAGGTTGATGGCATTGAGTGCTGCCTTGCGGAAATCATCATCCCCATAACTGCCCGGATGATAAAACAGCAGGTTCACATAGTAAAAGATAAGGTCCTCACTCACATCGGTCTTGTCAATGCGTGGGGTAATGATTTCTTCCGCCCATACTTTTTTTGAATAGAAAGCATAATATTTCGCAATTGCATATATGTCTTCATCGTTCATGTTCAATTCACCGTATATGTCACGGATGATGCCCAGTGATACATCTTTGGCAGCATAATCGTACACCTGCATATTTTCCTCACATTTGAGTATATGGTAATTGATCAGCATCCTTTTTACAAGTGATTCATGAATGCCCATTGCGGCTAAGCTGCCAATCTGTTTCAGCAGTATTTTTTTTGCAGCAGTATCACCCCCGTATTGCCACATAAAAAAACGCAGCACACAAATATTGTAGTTGATACGGCCATTGCCGGGGGCCAGCTTATCCAGCGCCAGGAAGTTCTCCAATGCCTCATATTCTGTGGTTGCTTTCAGCAGGTACCTGTACACTTCCCTGTCGTTGAGCAGTGAGGAGAACTCTGCTGTTTCAGGTACTTCAATCAGGTTGATATAGTCCAGCGGCAATTTAGCATCTTTAATGCGTTCTGCCAGTTCCTTTTGTATGGACCTTGCAAGAGCGATATTTTTTTCTTTTACGGCTTTGTCAAAAACGGTAAGTATGGTAGCGTTATTTACCTGTGCAGCAGGCGATTTTGTTTCCAGGTAAATGGTTAGTATTGCTTTGCGGTGTTTAGCCAGTAAGGGCTCCATTGCTTTATAGAGACTGCTGTCTGTCAGTTTTTGTTTTATTTCAGTTTTGGAAAGTTCCTGCAGTTCGCTGAAGGATGTTCCGGTGATGTCGTTAAAAAAGTCCAGCCAGTTTTCGGCTTTGATGATTTTTATCCGTGGAAGCGGATCCTGGTATTTTTTTAGTGCCTGTATTATAGTGTCGGCCCTCCGCTTCATGAGTTCATTATTAATTTTTTCAGCACCTTCCACAGATGAATAAGCCCTTACTTCCACTTTGCGGATGCGGTAACTGGAAAGCTGCAACGAATCATAAAGCCCAAGCAGGTGATTTCTGTTGAGGTTGGCGCTGGCTTTGCCAAAAGGCACTTCCACCTGTACCTTTTTGGTATAAGTAAAAAACTCAGCCTGCCTGCCACTTACTGTTTCCTCATTGCGCAGCAGTGAGTCAGTAAAAAACCCCATGGGCAGCAGTTTCCATACGCTGCGGTCGATATTTACAAAGTTGGTGTAATAGCAGATATTGTTTCCGTTCACTATCACCAGGTTGCCTTCCATTTCCTTATTGAGCATATTGGCTGGCACACGACCAATCTTTACAAACAAGTGTCCTTCCCGGATTGCATCTATCCCTTTTGCTAATTCAGGCTTATATACCGGGAACAGCATAAATCCTCTTGGGAGCATGTCCGCATCATCGCCTCCTGCATCTGTGCTGCAATTGTATCTTTCTTTGAGTACCAGGTCAGCCGTAACACCATAGGAATTGCCGCTGAATATCTTTTCAAACCATTTTATATTGCTCATCGAAAAATAAACATCCCCGTTATTGTTGACCTGTATGCCGAACAATACTTCGGGCGGCATATTGCTGATGGTTTCTTCGCAGGACGAACAGTAGTTCCCATCCCTGCCATCAATCAGTTTATACGGCAACTGACCTGTAGCATCCGGTATGGTAAATGCAGAGAGCAAAAAAAACAACAGGGCACAAATTTTACTTGCTGTTATACCAGTTGTCATTTTAAGGCTGGTGCCATAAGTATAGAAGGGGACAGACATATTTGTTTGTACAATAAATTAATAATCATATCCGCTTCACCACAATCTTCTCCGTAAACTCGTCTATCACCTCGTTGAAAAACATTTTTGCCGCCATAAATTTAGCAGCGGGTATGATGTGCTGTTTCAGCTCCAGCCTGGCAGTGGAGATAACGGCTTTGCGGGCTGCATCAAATGTATAATTGGTTTTAAAACTGCCATATTCAAATTTTACATCCCGTGGTTTTGGCAGGTTATCAATGCCATAGCCTTCGGGCAGCTGGTAAATGGTGGTATCTGTTTTTATAAATGGTACGTCCAGCAGGTAATCATTTTTTCTTTTTTCGGCAGATGGCAGTGCATGGCTCCATATTTTGTAAATGCGGGGGCTTAAAAAATGTTTGCTGCCGGCACTGAATTCAGGAATTTTTTCAACCACCATTGTTAACGTGGTGGGGATGAATTTGCTTTTCTTATTATAATTTATTTCAAAATCATCGGGCTGTACAAAACCCAGGCGCTGCACAATATATTTTTTCTGCTCATCTTTTTTTCCTTCCCCGATATAATACATAAAATCCTGCAGGTAGCTGCCGGTAGTAATAAAGCTGGTGCTGGTTTTACCTGACCCGTCTTCATTTAATACAACCGTAGTGGTGCTGCCGAATGTATTTTCAGCTGCCCTGCTTTTGGGGGTGGCAATCAGCTTGCCGCCGTCTTCTGTCAGCAGCAGTGCATACCTGTTTTCGGTAAAATCACCCAGCTTGCCGGCTTCGTTGGTATTGCTGGTACATTCCAGCCAGGTAGTATCGGTATTGGTGATGGCGCACAGTATTACATGGTTAAATGGTGAGCCGGGAAAAGCCGGGTCGGCCGCTTCACTTCTTTTACCTGCATTTACCAGGGCGGGGTACGATTTAATGCCCGCTATTTTAAGCAGGTTGCGCATGTAATTGGAAAGGGCTTTGCAGTCGCCGTATTTTTTCTTGTCAACAAAATCCACTCCAAATGGTTTAAACCCTCCAATGCCCAGTTGCACACTTACATAGCGCAGGTTGTTTTGCATATAATTGTACAGGCGCTCAATTTTTTCCTTTTCGGTGGTTGCGCCTTCCAGTAATACTGATATTTCAGCCCTGCGCTGGTCATTAAATGGGTTGGCACTTTCATAAAAAGGATAATTCCATTTGCCAAAAGCTGCCCAGCTGCTGAGTTCTCCCTTGTAATCATCGTATTCAAATTTATTGGGGCCAATCTCAATTTCGGGAAAGGTTTCATAATTGCGCTGCGAGCCTTCCTCCTGCTCTTTGGCGGTGAGGTTACGGGCCTCCCAGTAGTACTTTTTATTATTGCCTTCCGCAGTAATAACAGGGTCCAGCTTCATGCCTTTTGTACGCTGCCTGATATCGATATCCGCAGGCACTATCACCGTATACTTTGATGATTCCACCGAGTTACCTGGTGTGAGCAGGGCCCAGTCGGGCAGTTCAATATAGCTGGTGGCTATTTCATCAGTACTTATTTCTACCGTGCAGGGATACCCCGGCGATGCGGTTTGCAGGTACATGATCTTGCTGTCAGTAATAATGGAAATGTCATCGTCATAAGCACGGCTGGTAAAGTCTTTTTTGTGAAAGGTTTTTACAAAAATGCCATCCTTGTTATATATACTGATTTTAATGTCGTCGTATTTTGAAAATTTATCGTACAGGTAAACATGCGACAGGTGGTCTTCGGCATTTTCATTCAAAAGTGTGATTACTTTGTGTTCCCTGTAGTGATATTTTGAAGGAGACACTATCTTAAGCTCAGCCTCATTCACACGGAAAACCGCAGACGCATTTTTTTTGAGTGAATCAGGAATGGCAGCAGCCGGCCAGTTAACCTGTGCGAGGCAGCCCAGGGGAAACAGTAAAATACTGAGGAAGACATTATTTTTCATCGGGGTCATTTCTTTTTTATTACAATCTGCTCGTTCAGTTTTGCCATCATTTTTTTGTAAAACTCCTGGAACTCAGGGTAGTACTGCGCCGAATAGGATGCTTTTTTAAATTGTATGGATACACGGGTATTGAGTGTGTTGTCTTCTGCCTGCAGGTGCCTGGTAAAGATAATGCTGGTATCGGGCATTATCATGGTCATGTTTTTGGGCAGTTCATCAAAAGCATATCCGTCGGGTATAATGAAACTGCCGTAAATGGAATAATCCTGCATATAGCCAAAGTCAACATCTGTTGTACGGTCATCATCTGTAAAAGGGTTAGATTCCATTCCGCTGAAAAGGTTGATGTTAAAATAACTATACCCGCCGGAGCTGTTCAGTTTAGAACTGAATTTTACTTTTTGCTCCATCGGTTCTGCATCATTATCTGCATTGCTTATTTCAAGGCTGTCAACCTTCATGGCAGTAAAGGCTTTGCCAAAATAATTGTCTTTAAAATCGTTTTTGTTCAGCAGCCAGCTTCTGTACCGGGGATTTTTAGCATAGTCGTAACTGTTTATCAGAGCTTCGCCCTTCATTATCCCGTTGGCATCAATATCAGCTTGTATGGCGGTCATTTGCCTTTTCTGGTCGGGGCTTACGATGGTTATCCATTCTGATTTTTCACCATCCACCAGGAACCCGCGGGTATTGATCACATTATACGGCACAAGGCGGAAGGGGTTGTACCTGTCTGCTGCATTTAAAATATATGCTTTGCCTCCTGCTTCTGCATACACCATCAGGGCATCAAATTGTTTTTCAGAAGGGAAAAACAGGTTGATGACACCATGATCCCTGGTACTGGTAAGCAGCGGGTAAACGGTGATGCCTGCTTTTTTGAGCAAAGAGTAAAGGATGATGTTGATGTCGCCGGTGCTGCCTGTCTTTTTGTCCCAGGCAGTATTGGTGCCCTGCATGGCGTAAATACTGTTATCGCCATTCCAGTTCATGCTGTTTCTTACAGTATTGAAAATGGATGTCATCCTGCACAAAGTGTCTTTGCATTGTTTGGAACCTGCCAGTATGGTTTCAGCAACGTTTAACCCTTTGCGCAGTTCCTGGCCAAAGTCCTCGTCCTCATCCAGCCTTTTTACCACATCCAGCCAGGTTGTGCGCAGGTCTTTCACATTGCCCTCACCATAATCTATTTGTGCCAGCTGAAAGCCGATGCGCTGGAGGTAATCGTCCTTGCAGCTCATGTAGGGCTCGTTGTGTATGCCCGGCAGGTTTTGCATGGTATAGGTTTTATACAATGTTTTTACCCTGTACAGCCCATCGTTACCAGACAGCAGATCCTCGTTCTCCTCCTGTTTTTTATCCACTTTCATGTAAATGAACGGATCCTCGTTAAACCTGAAATTAAGGGGTACTTTCATTTCAAATTCACTGAAGCGTACCGGTATCTCATCCTGGAAATACCAGTCTTCAATATAGCCGATATTTTCCCTGTCAATCCTGTATTTATATTCAATTACGCTGCCCACTTTTACCTGGGGAAATGCGATAGTTACCTGGGTAACATTTTTTGAGAGCTTTTGTGTGTAAAAAGAGCTTTTTTCAACCTTGGTGGTAACTACGTTGCCGCCGGCATCAAGGTTATAAGTATATGCGTCGATAGTTACCATTTTCTGGTCGTTGTTGCGGCTGTAATAGGGGATCTTTACATTGGCGTATTCAATTCCCTTATCCTTTAGTATCTTTATCCTGGTGCGGCGCTCCACCACCATCTTAAAAAAATCAGCACCACGGTCATAATACAGGTTTCCCCTGTCAATCAGTTTATAAGCAATGGCCCCCTTGTCGTAGTCGCAGTCCGTCATTTCAAGGTCTGCCTTATCAATTTTGCCAACGGCAATCAGTTTGGTTTTTTGAGCCTGCAGCAGGGTGGTGAGTAATATTGAGGAGAAAGTGATGAGAAAATGTTTCATCTGAGTAGTTGGTTTAAACTGAGCAAATATAATAAGGGGTTTTATTTATAAGCGGATTACATATATAGCTATCTGTACAGATTATTAAATAGTGCAATATTAATCCGCTGTTTGCTGCACAAGTTATAGCATTTACGTAAAATAGCAATTAATTTGCAGTACAAATGGAATCGTATGATAAATGATATGTTAAAGCTGATACTGGCAATGGTAATGGTAAGTTCCTGCCGGGCGCAGGTAAAACCGCCTGTGCTGGCCGAACAAAAGGATGGCAATACCCTGCTGTGGGAAGTAAGCGGCAATAAACTGAAGAAGCCCAGCTATATTTTCGGCACTTTTCACCTGATGTGCAGGGAGGATATCCAGTTCAGCAATGCGCTGAAGCAGGCCGTTCAGTACAGCGACCTGATGTATATGGAACTGGATATGGACGATCCTTCCACCATGTTGGGGGGATTGATGTTCATGAACATGAAAAATGGCAAAAAACTGAAAGACTTGTACACCCCTGCGGACTATGCCCGTATAGAACGGTTTTTTAAAGACAGCCTTAAAATGGGGCTGGCAATGTTTGAGCGGATGAAGCCATCTATGACGGGTGCACTGCTGTATCCTAAAATGATGCCCTGCAAAGTTACCAGCGGGGTGGAGGAGCAGTTGATGCAGCTGGCAAAAAAGGACAAAAAGGAAATCAGGGGGCTGGAAACAATGGCATTTCAGGCTTCGGTATTCGACAGCATACCTTATGAAAAGCAGGCGCAGGAACTGCTGAAAACTGTTGACAGCATGCAGCAGTACAAAAAGTATTTTGATACGATGCTTACTGTGTACAAGAGCCAGCGCATCAATGATATTGAAAAAATGTTCAGCGATGAGAAATTCGGGATGACGGAAAACCCCGATATACTGCTGTACAACCGCAACCGCAACTGGGTAAAGCAGTTAAAAACCATCATGCAGCAGCAAAGCATATTTGCCGGTGTGGGTGCCGGGCACTTAGTAGGTAAGCAGGGATTAATTGAGCTGCTGCGGAAGGAGGGCTATACGGTAAGGGCCGTGGCAAACAAATAATCCTTTAATGTTCACTATGCGTATTCTTTTAATTGTATTATCGCTGCTTACAAATTTCTTTTTGTATGGTCAGGTTAATAGTCCCGGTAAAACGGCTGTTTTAGAGGTGATTAAGCAGGGCATACATCAAAAACCCGGTTATAAAAATGGCAATTCCTGCGAAAATGGTTTATGTGGTGAGTGGTTTACTAAGAACAGGGATAGCAGTTTTTATAAGGATGATACTCTAAAAATTTATAACAGCAGCAATATTATGTACGACACCAATCATTACTGCTACTTTAAAATATGGGAGTTTGCCAGGAGCAATAAGTTTTCTCAGCATGGCATTGAAATATGCCACGAACCTCCAGTAAGTACTATGGAAGCCAGCTTTTCGATGGAGTTTTTTACAGGGAATAATAAATGGAAAAGAATACCCATTGCCCCGGAAAACTACAAAGTTGTACAAAAAGACAATGTTGCCTTTATCATACTGTATACCGGGCAAAAGGTATTTGGAAAATATAAAGTGACGGATATCAGCGGCTACAATACTGCTGCATTTGGAGATAAATCATTTGTAATAACGCTGGTGAGGCAGCCATTGAAATAGTTTTTTTGGTGTAAAAGTGCAAGGCTGTTTTATGAAAGATACATGGTAAAAGGGGCCGGAATTCAGATCTGTGTTATCGTGTTTTATACAACCGGCCATACCAAACCTGTTATGGTAGTATACTCAGCAGAAAATAAGTGCGCAATGGGCAGTAAAAATTACATTTGCTTTAATATCTCCGCTACAGAAGGATAGGTATTGTCCAAATATTTCTGCATATCTTTTTTGCCACCCCATTCCAGTTGCTGAATATCTTCTTCGGTTTGCGGTATCAAATCTTGGTTGGAAGGAGCAGCCATTTTGTACCAGTGTGTTTCTTTTAAAATGTGTTTGCCAAACTCATCATAAGTGTGGTAAGTGCAGCCGATTTTTTCCTGCAGGGTAATATTTCGGATGCCGGTTTCTTCTTCCACCTCACGTACAGCACAGGTTTCAAGGCTCTCCCCGGGATCGAGCTTGCCCTTGGGTAAATCCCATTTTTCGCGGCGGTAAATCATCAATACTTCTTTTTTTTCGTTCAGTACCAGCCCGCCTGCAGCCTGTATCAAAATAAAATGTTTGAAAAATGCCTTGCGCAGTTGTTCCAGGTCTTCATTCCACAGCACTCCGGCATGAAAACTCTCCTTTTTTATTTCGTGAAGCAGCGACTTAATGGCCGGGTTGGATACTTCATCAATAAACACCGTGTCTTCATGGTGCAGCAGCTCATTCAGTTCATGCTCCAGCTCGTTACACAAAAAAACAGGTTTGTCGCCAAAATATACTTTGATGTACATGGTATAAAGTTAATGTTTCTAAGTTCTTGGTTGAAAGTTTTTAAGTTAAAAGTTTCTTAGTTCAAAGTTCAATGTACAAAGTTCAAAGTTTCTTAGTTCAAAGTTCAATATTTTAAGTGCCGCCTGTTAACTGTCACCTGTTCTCTGTCATCTGTTCCCTGTCACCTGTTCCCCGTCACCTGTTCCCTGTCACCTGTTCCCTGTCATCTGCTTCATCTGTCCCCTGTCACCTGTTCCCTGTCAACTTTTATACAGTTGTAAAAATTTTAAAAACGCTCTGCCTGCCATCCATATCCTTATCTTTGCGGCATGACAAACGAGAAAGCGGTAGCCGAAAAGTTGTTACAAGTTAGTGCAATTAAGTTAAGTCCCCAAACGCCTTTTACCTGGGCCAGCGGGTGGAAGAGCCCCATCTATTGCGATAACCGCAGGATTTTGTCTTTTCCATTCATCCGTGATTTCATTAAAAGTGAAATGTGCAATGTGATTTTTGAAGAGTTTGCCGGGGCAGAAATGCTGGCAGGTGTGGCTACTGCGGGCATTGCCTGGGGGGCTATGGCGGCCGACCAGCTCAAGCTGCCTTATATATACGTGCGGCCCAAGCCCAAGGAGCATGGACTGGGCAACCAGATAGAAGGATTTTATGAGGCAGGGCAGAAGGTACTGGTGATTGAAGACCTGATTTCTACCGGTAAAAGCAGCCTGCAGGTATGTGATGTGCTGAAAACTGCAGGGGTGGAGGTGGTGGGTATGGTATCTATTTTTACCTATGGTTTTGATGCCGCAAGGGAGGCATTTGAAGCAGCAGGAATACCTTACCGCAGCCTTACCAATTACGAAACACTCATTGGCCTGGCCATTGAAAAGGGCATTGTACCGGCCGAATTACAAAATACTTTGTTAAACTGGCAGCAGAACCCCGCTGGTTGGCCCGGAAATTGATAATTTTATAAAAAAATACAATGAAAGCAATACAACTTACCTTTTTATCCCTGTTTGCATTTGCAGCTGTGGCCACCGCCCAGCAAAAAGCTGTAGGCAAAGCAGTTATCAGTATTCCCGCCGCTCAATGCGAAGAGTGTAAGAACCGGATAGAATTGTATGTAACCCGCCAGTATGGTGTAAGCTCAGTAAATGTGAACTATCGCAAAAAGAATGCAACCGTAGTATGGTATACCGACAGGACGGATATTGAGCAGATTAAAACGCATATTGCCAACTGCGGCTATGATGCGGATGATGTAACGGCTGATGAGAGAGCCCTGAAAAAACTACCTGTAAAGTGCCAGCACCCCGTGCCAAAGGCTCCGCAGGTACCGGTAAAAGAGTAATGTGATAACAAGTTTAATACGCCGCTTCATTAATGGAGCGGTTTTTTATTGCCCGGCAGACTCCGCCGGTTAGTTTGTATGCCCATTTACACTGTTGTGCTACAACAAATGTTGATGCAGTTTTTTAACTGCCCTGTAAAAAGAGCGTCAGCCTTTATCAGACTGACGCTTATTATCAAATGCAATTACGAAGGATTGCTCCTACTGTTTCAGAAATTTACTTTTAGCCATTACAACTCCCTTCACTGTTATTTGCACATAATAAGTGCCGGGTGTTAATTGGCTTACATTCAATATGGTATTGCCTTTGGTGGCGGCATTGGCTTTTTGCCGCAATACCGGCAGGCCCAATTCGCTTACAATTTCAACAGTGGCGGAAGGCGTAAGTGCTGCGCTGCTTACCGATAACTGGCTTGTGGTGGGGTTAGGACTCAGTGCAATGATTGCTTCTTCAGCAGGCAATGTTTCTGTTCTTAATGGTGCCGTAGTACTCACCGTAAAATTTTGAGAAATGGTTTTGCCTGCATAAGTCACTTCAAAGCGCCAGGTGCCCAATTGGGCGGGGTTGGGCAATATCCAGTTCCAGTACCACCAGCTGGCACTGTAATAAGCGTTAAAGGTTTGGTTCCAGGTTACCCAGTTTACGCCATTGGGTTGTACAATGCGGTATTGCGCCAGTCCCCCGTTTTGCTGGTCGCGGTAATATGCAGCCGCAAAAAAACTGGCTCCCGGTCTGAAAGCCGTTTTGGCGTTAACGGCTTCGCCGCCAGGGCACTGGCTTTGCACCGGTGCGGGGCTGTGTGTCATACACTTGAGCGGGGCAGGATCGTAATAAGGTTTTTGTGTGGCCCACCAACTGGTGCTGTTAAGGGAATTGCAACTACCACCCCAGGGATCAATTAAATTAGTATAACTGCTGTTGGTATATACTTCAAAATGCAGGTGCGGACCGGTAGAGTTGCCGCTGCTGCCTACTACGCCGAGGTATTCTCCTGCTACTACCGATGCTCCTACAGCCTTGCTGGTAATAGTATTGTTTTTCAGGTGGCCATACCAGGCAACCGAGCCATCGGTATGCCTGATGTAAACGGCATTCCAGGTACAGGCGCTGGTGCAAAAGGAGCAGTTCTGGTCAAAATTCCCGTTGCTTTTAAATAAAATAGTTCCGGGTGCGGCGGCAATTACTTCTACTTCATTATTAGCCATCTTACTCCATGGAAATGGGTAGGTGAAAAAATCGGTACCGGCATGGTTGTAACCGCTCACATCGTAAGTGCGGGTACCGCAATTATAGTCACGCAAAAAACCAACAAAGGAGGGGTTGTGATCCACAAAATTAGAAATGCCATAATAGCCGGGGTCAGTTAAACCTGCTTTCAGGCGCATGGGCCATTGAAACAAAGTGGAAAAGGCGGCAGGAGCGGCTGGGTTTACCACCTGCTTTGACAAAATACCTTTTTCAACGAGGGTTTTTTCTGAGGTTTGCAATTGCCGGATGATATCCTGGCGCTGAGCGTCGCTCATTTCATCGTGAGCGGCGAATTCAAAGTTGCCACCACCTTCGGGGCGCCGCTCCTGCGCCAGCGAGGGTAAACTAAATAATAGTAAAAAAAAGACAGAAAGAAAGTTGTGTTTCATAATCGCTGTTTTTATAAGTGTGTTAAAATATAGATGCATACGAATATATTAAGAAATACAAAAGCAGACAAATATAAATTTCCACAGGGCAAACGCATCTAAGCCTTGGGGCTATCCCCATGGGTAGATCAGTATTGTTATGTTTTTTTCGGAAAGGTGAATTATGAAAGAGGTCTATTGTCTGTTTGTAAGTTTTGCAGCAGCTGGAATCGTTCGTGGTACATGAACAATCCTGTTGCCATCTGCACCACTTGCCCCATTGCCACCACTGCTGCCGTAAGAACCCGTAGCAGTTCCTTTTTCAGCTTTGCCGCCAGCACCGCCATTTCCACCTGAACCGCCTGCGCCACCCTGGTGCGATAGAACAATGCAACTGAGCCAGTGTGCCGTAATACTGTCGGCATGTACCTCTACTATACCCCCGCGGCCGCCATTTCCACCATTGCCCCCGCTGCCACCATTGGAGGCACTACTTTTTACACCGCAGCCAGGGCCACCATCACCTCCATTGCCACCGTCACCCCCGTCGGCTGAAATTTTTATCTGACCCAGGCGGGGATTGATATAGAAAGTATCGGTATGTGCTGTATTCATAACAGTAACTGACGCCCCCAGTAAAGTGTCACTGCCGGTTGGTCTTGTAAACAGCAGCACTTTCAGGCTTGGTCCGTCAGCACCTTTATGGCCGGCATAGCCGGGCTTGCCCTCCCTGGTAAATATCAAAATGCGGCGGATGATCCTTTCGCCCCTGGCAGAACGGTCCAGGGCTTTTGGAGGCTTGTACAGCGCAAGCACCACACCATCAAACCTGAGGGGTAGTTGCACTTTTTTACAGATGTTCCAGGGTTTGTAGGTAACGGCTAATTGTATAATATGGTCACCTGTTGTACCAACCGGGCTGCCAATGTACAGTATATCTTTATTAAGCACACAGCCCGCTGCCTGCACATCAAAATCGCCCCATGATGCGTTGCCTTTTAAAAATCCTTTTGTGGTAATTTTTTGTCCGTCTGTATTGGTTACTTCAAAACCGATGGGTATGGCCTTATTGAAATTGAGGGAATAAGCTCTATCGTAATGCAGGTGAATATCCTGGCTTTTGGCGGCAAAGGGCAGCAGGGCAATGCAAATAAATAATTTCAACCTTGTCATAGCAGTATGTTGGCGTGGCAGGTTTTGCCTGCTGATTATCAGAGTGAAAAAAACAGAAAATGCTGCTTTTTAGTTGGTAAAATTTTGTGAAAAATGAACCCGCTAACTGATAGTTTGTGGTTTACTCTTTGCCGCTGGTCACAGACGCAGGCAGCGGCGAAAAAGGCTGATAAGTTCGAACTTAGCAAAATTTGTCCCGAATATACGGGATTCGTCTTTCATCATTCTTCCTTCGTACTTTAAACCTGCCACTAAGCGGTTATTGCAGCAGTTTTACACCCGGCTTTCCCGGTAAATTATCCTACCTGAATATCACCGTACCCAACTGCTTCGTCAAGTCTATCTCCACCTGCTTCAGGTGCTGGTGTGTTTGTAAAAGTATCAGTTGCTCGTCAGATGTGTGCTGCTTTTCAAGGTCACGCTGGTTTTCATCCATCAGGCGTTTTATTTTGCGCAGTTTTAAATAGTTCAGGCAACTCAGTACATCACTTTTATAGAGTTCCTCCCTGCTGGGTATATGTCCTTCAAAATGATCTTTCCAGTTAAGGCTCAGTTCAGCAGTATCATCATCCATCAATCCCACCACCAGTGAGCTGAGTGGCTGGTCTTCATGGTATAAGAAATTTTTAGCAGTGGGCTCTATACCCGAGTCGTACCAGGTTTTGTAGGTCTGCAGCACCCTTATCAGTTCCCTGTTGTCAATCAGTTCTTCCAGCTGGTTTTCTTCTATTTCATGAAACATATAATCGGCCACCCGCAGTGTACCATCCCAGTCCTTAATACCCCATTCCAGCAGGCTGCGTATCATGCCCCGTTCCTGCATCTCATCTTTGTTCAGCAGCAGGGCAGCATCGTCTTCAATGCCGGGGCCGGGTTCATTATTGGTGGTAAATTGTTCCTCCCGGCTATTTTTATTCTCTTCCTTTACAATTTTTTCACGGATGAATTTGTTCACCAGTGCATGCATCCCGCTCTCTTCAATCTTCAGTATTTCTGAGCAGCGTTTGATATAATCCTGCTGCTTGGTAAAATCCTCCGTTTTATTGATACGGGCAATGGTTTCGGCCATGCGGTTAACCACAGCCGATTTTTTGTTGCTGTCGGTACCGGCATCCTGCAGCGCAATTTCTAACTGAAACAGGATGAAGTCTTTTTTGTTGTTGCTGATAAATTCTATAAAAGCAGCAGCACCTACTTTGTTTACATAACTGTCCGGGTCTTCCTTATCGGGTATCAGTACTAATTTTACGTTCAGGCTCTCTTCCAGCGCCAGGTCCAGCCCTCGCAGGGCGGCTTTTATACCCGCATTGTCACCATCGTAAATAATGGTAAGGTTGCTGGTGTATTTTTTTATCAGGCGCAACTGGTCGGGCGTAAGCGATGTACCACCGCTGGCCACCACATTTTCAATACCTGCCTGGTGCAGTGCCACCACATCAGTATAGCCTTCCACCAGCAGGCACTCATCCGCCTTGTCAATGGCCATACGGGCAAAGTAGGAGCCGTACAGCAGCTTGCTTTTTACGTATATCTCGTTTTCCGGCGTATTGATGTACTTGGGTGCCCTGTCGTTGCTTTTAATGATCCTGGCACCAAAGCCCAGCACTTTGCCGCTCTGGTTGTGTATGGGGAAAATGATCCTGCCCCGGTAATTGTCCATGGGCCGCTCATCCCGTACAGCCACCAGCCCGGTTTTTTGCAGGTATTCCAGGTTGTATTGTGCTGCCAGGGCAGCTTTTGTAAAACTGTCCCGCTCATCGGGGTTATATCCCAGCTGAAATTTGCGGATGATTTCCTCCCTAAAGCCCCTTTCTTTTAAGTAACTGAGGGCAATAGCCTGGCCCTCATCGGTTTCCATCAGCGCATTGCTGAAGTATTTTTGGGCAAAATTGTTGATAATATAGAGGCTGTCGGCCGTTTGCTGCAGCTGTTTTACCTCGGGGCTGGTTTCAGTTTCTTCAATCTCTACATTGTATTTGGCAGCCAGCCAGCGAAGGGCCTCCACATAGCTGTACTTTTCATGCTCCATCAAAAAGCTGATGGTATTGCCGCTGCGGCCGCAGCCAAAGCATTTATAGATTTCTTTGGCAGGTGATACGGTAAAAGAGGGGCTTTTTTCGTTGTGAAAAGGGCACAGGCCGAGGTAATTGGTACCCCGCTTTTTCAGTTTGATAAAGGAGCCGATAATCTCCGTAATATCAATCCGGCTTTGTATCTGTTGTATGGAGTTTTGTGATATCAATGTAAAAAAATGTTAAAGCCGGGAGCGCAGCCCACCTTTTTGGCTTTGCCAACGTCAAATATCTGTAATGTGTGCCAAAGAAAAAAACTATGGCATGATTTATGAAAAAAAAGGGAGAATTTCATCTGGTAAAAGAATTTACCAATATCTTTAATTTTAAAAATATCAGAAGCATGAAGAAGTTTTTATGTTTAGCGCTGTTACTGGCTGGTTTTAATGCTGGTTTTTCTCAAAGTATTGATGATGTAAAAAAGGCGATAGATAAGCAGGATTGGGCAGCAGCCAAAAAAGCTGTAGACGGTGTGCTGGCGAATGAAAAGCTGGCTTCCAAGCCCGAAGCATGGTATTATAAGGGCCTTGTGTACAACGAATGCTCCAAAAAAGAGGATTTGCTTGCAACCTGTCCTGATTGTAAAATGGAGGCCTTTAATGCGTTTAAGAAGTACCAGGCAATGGATCCCAAAAATGTGTACATGGTGCTGGAGCAGAATGTACGGTTGTTTGACCTGTACAATGGCTACTTCGACCTGGCTTCCAAGGCTTACGAGGCCAAGGATTATGCCAGTGCTTATACCAATTTCAGCAATGCCTCCATGGTGGAAGATTATCAGCAATTCAGTGAGTAAATAAAAGCCAGTCTCAGCAAGAGCTTGCCCAATGCGTTTAAAAATATTTTTCGGGCTAAAAAAGGTCTTTGAGGCTTGCAGGAATAAAAAAAGCCCTCCCGGGCTGCAAGTACTTTAAAAAC
>JANMIG010000088.1:0-44048 GCA_031375675.1 Chitinophagales bacterium | reverse complement strand
AGGTATTTCATAGGTACAATGTTCATCAAGACGGGGGTAAGAATCTGATACTTTTGTCGTAAAAACAGCTGTTTTTGTTTTTGTACTCATTTTGATTGTTTTTATACCAAAATGTGACAAGTTTTTTTAGGAGATGACAGGCTGTAAGAAAATGGCACCTCAACAGAGCAAATGCAAAAGGCAACGGGCCGGGCGAAATTTCTAATTTTTAATTTTTAATTCCTAATTGATTTTAACAATCTGTTAAGTTAAAATACCGTTAATGGCCTTTTTTATTTTTTTAGCCAGTTTTAATTTTATGGTTCACAAAAATTTTAATTCATGCCTACACAAGCAACAACAAGGCTGTACTCTATGTCTGATGCAGACCTTAAACAATCAGCAGATGCATTAACCAGCAGCATTAAAAGAGACCTGGCTGCTTTTGCCACCCGCAACATCAACCTTACAGTTTTGGACAAATTCGGCCAGCTGATTACCGATTTTGACAATACCAGTACCGATGAGGAAATGCTGGGTATTTCGATGGTGGCTACAGAGCAGAAAGATGCCATAGCCGAAAACCTGCGCAAAGCCATACGCATCGTACGCAATATGGCCGAAGTGGCCTATGGCACAAAGGGCAGGTACGTAATTTTCGGGTTTGAAAATATGGCTATTTTAAGTGATAACGACCTTTACCAGCAGGGCAAGCGGGTGGTAAGGGTGGCCACACGGTTTATGGACGACCTGGAAAAGCAGGGCCTTACTGCCGAACAGGTAACAGCCATCAGCAATCTTTGTATTGAGCTGGACAATGCCATAGATAATAGTGCGCAGCAGGTTGAAAACAGGGATATTGAAACCCAGGACAGGGTTAACAAAGGCAATGCCCTTTATACCGAAATGATGCGGCTGGCCAGCGTGGGCAAAAGCCTTTATGAAGATACGGATGAGGCCCGCTACAATGATTATGTAATGGTTGGCAGCAAACCTGCCGCTGCCAATAGCGGCACTGAAAAGCCAGCAGAATAATAGTGTTGGTTAAAAAATGGCAAGAGGCTGTTTCATAAACATGAGCAGCCTCTTTTTATGCAGTAATATGTAAACAACCCTGCTAAGCTGAAACCTTCAACTTACCATATTAACAAAACATTAAATTTGATGCCCGCACAAAAGGCGGCATTTATTTTGATAAAATATATCTCAGGCGCCTGTTTCTTCTAAACTAGACCAATTGTATCATTCAATAAAGCTCCATTAGTTGGGTTTTTTGCTATCTGCTGGTACTTGTACAACATGGGAGGGTTATACAACTGATACTGCTATCGCTTATAATTGAAGGATATAAGAGGCTAACTATTTAAAACAATTTTAAAAAAATTAACATGATGAAAAAATTAATAGCCTTACCGCTATACCTGTCAATGCTATGCGTAAGTATAACCGTAAAATCTCAGAACACTTTTTCAAAAGGTACCGTTAACACAGCCATTCCACTGGGTAACTTTGAAGTATTGCGTGCCGAAAACGGCTTGATTGCACATCGTGTGGCTGGCACCATCGGCACATTTAATGCGGGCGACCAATGGATTGGCATTGGCCAGCCACTTGCCCGTTTATATGGTTACCGGGCACAATGGGCCGGGCAGGCACTTACACTCAGTTTACAAGATCGTGATGGCAATGTAACCACCACCACTGCCGACAAAGATGCCGAATTGCAATGGGGCAACCTGCCCAATACAAATTTTAATTTTAATTACATCAATAACCCCGCCTCGGCAACCGGCATCACCAGGGTAATGCAGTTAAGAGCCAATGGCCAGGTATTCATGTCGAGTGACCCAAATGATCCCGGCAACAATTATGGAAAACTATATGTAAGAAGTGAAAGTAATGAAGGAGGGGGCGGTGTCGGTATCAGGATTTCAGCAAGTCTTATTGGCTTGCAAGCTGTGGCTGGCGGGTCTACTCCGCAAGGTATTTACGGTGTGCAGGGAATTGCAGGGGGTGACAACTCCCCCTTAAATGTAGGCGTGGCAGGTAGTTTTTATCTGGACGCTTCTATCGAAAACAATGCTGCCAACTATGCGATTTTTGGCGATGCGGCTGGCTTTACCACTTCCAATTTTTGGGCGGGTTACTTTAATGGCCGTACTTTTTGCAATGCCGGTGTATGGACGAGCTCTGATGCCAAATTAAAAACGAATGTGAAAAGTGAAACGGATGCATTGGCCAAAATCATGCAACTGCGCCCGGCTAGTTACAACTACAAAAAAGCCGATTTCCCCGGCATGGCTTTACCAGCAGAAAAACAGCATGGTTTTATTGCGCAGGAAATGGAAACCGTTTTTCCTGAATTTGTAACCGATGTTAAAGGCCCCAAAGGTTTTGACAAGGCCGGTAAATTAGAAGGGATGATGGATTTTAAAGCCATTAACTACACGGCCCTTATTCCGGTGCTTACCAGTGCCATACAGCAACAGCAAGCGCAATTGGAAACACAAAAGCAGGAATTGGCGCAGTACCAGCAGTTAACCGAAAAACTGTTGCAAAAAGTAACCGCAATGGAGCAGGTGCTTGCCGCAAAACCAACCAATGAAAAACTGGCCGATAACGCCAACGCAGCTTTTCTGATGCAGAACACGCCTAACCCTGCTGGTGGCAATACGGCCATCCGCTACTTTATCCCTTCAGATAAAGCTGGAACTGCCGCCATTACCATTACCGACGCAGCCGGTCGTCAAGTGATGCAATTTGCCAACCTTACCAAAGGCACTTTATCAACCATTAACATTAGTGCCCGTTCTTTACAGTCAGGAACTTACGTGTACAGCCTATTGCTTAATGGGGCTGTAACAGAAAGCCGGAAGTTGGTAATTGCAGAATAAGCGATTGCCATTTGCTGTGGGCTTGCAAAATGCTACTTTTTCAAAAGCCGTCCTTTAAAAGAGGGACGGCTTTTGTTGCCGTTGTTGCTGCCATCTTGCGCAGGACTCTGTCCTGCTGCCCAACGTTACTAAACCTGCGCCAGTTATAAAGTAACAAACAGCATCAGGGCTGGAGCCCTGCGCCAGTAAATTGCAAAACAATTAAATGAACTTCACCTTCTTTCCCGTCCCGACGGGGTCTTCATTGCGTGGGTATGTGCACAGGCATGAGACCCCGGCGCAGCAAAGGGTTTCACCATCTGGCAGTACATTGCCCATCTGGCGCAGGACTCTGTCCTGCTGCCCAACGTTACTAAACTTACGCCAATTATAAAGTAACCAACAGCATCAGGGCTGATGCCGTTGCTGCTATTACTGCCGGTGGCCATGCAGCCCGGCCATCATCAACAACTGTTTGAAAGGCCTGCCACCCATACCCATAACGCCAAAAAAAAGAGACTGCCCTTTTAAGACAGCCTCTGCTTTATTTTACCGTTGCAGAATCAGTTACCGTTCAGTTTTATTTCAAAACCCGGCGCAATATTTACCACAGCACCCGGTAGTACAGTAAGGCTCCTTACTTCCACATTTAAAGTGATCAGCGGATAATTGGGTGCGCCACCGTTGATAACAACATCGGTAGTAGTGGTGGGTACAATACCACATTTCCAGTTAGCGGCGTTTGCCCAGTCGGTACTTACCGTACCCAGCCACTCCAGGGTACCGGGGGCTAATACCGTTACCGTAACTGTTTTACTGCCGGGGCAGCCGCTGTTATTGGCCTGTAAGGTATAAGTGGTAGTGCTGCCTGGCCTGGCATACAACTGCGAAAAGCTGCCACTGGTATAGGGCGTGGTTAAGGCTGCATTGGTAAACAGGCCCGTGGCAGGCGACCAGGTGGCGGGCAATGGCGACATGCTGTAGCCACCGTTAAACGTGCCAAGGCTTTGCAGCGGGGAAGGCGTATTGGATATGGCCCAGTCGGCTGGAGTATTGGTATCCAGCGCAGCGGTGCGAATGGCCCCGGCAAAACCCGATACGTTGGGCACAAAGCCCGCCCAATCTGCAGCGGCAACACCAGTAGCGGCAGCAAAAGTATAACTGCCCGCAGCACTGCCGCCCAAGCCTACAGCATCGGCCACATTACCTGTGGAATCCCTGATTACAAACCCTGCCTGGCTATTGGAAACATAAATACCACTGAGGCCGCCTGTGTTGAAATAAAGATTGCCTGCATCATCATTACCGGTGCCCAGGTGCAACACCAATACTCCACTGGGCGGTATCACCGTGCCAGCCGGGATAAAATAGGGATGGTTACTGCTGCTGCTGCCGGTTAAGTAATCATCAAAGCGGTAGCCTCCCACAGGTACCGGCTGTGCCGAAACATTGCTGATTTCTACAAAATCGCCATCAAGCGGACTGACATAGGCCGGATACACCGCCGTTTGCCCCGTACCGGATTTAAACAGGGTTACTTCCGTTATTTTGATGCTGCTGTATCCGTTCAGTACCGATAATTTTACTGAATCGCAGGAAATGGTGGCTGCTGCAGGCGTGATAACAATATTGGGAGCCGGCACAATGGTAACCGCCATAATACCCGATGTATCGCTGCAGCCGGTAATGCCATCTGTAACCAGCAGGCGGTACTGGCCCGTTACATTGGCCGAAATACTTGCATTGGTTGCGCCTGCAACGGGTACACCGCCATTAAGCCATTGATAAGCGGGCGAAGCAGCACTGGTTGCAGTTAATGCAATGGTTTGTGCTGCCGGGGCACAAAGTGAGATGGAGCCTGTAGGGGTAATGAATACATTGGACGGGGCATTAACGGTAAAGGTAAAATCGCTGCAGCCTGTGGAAACGCCCAGGGTATTGACAGATTCTACCCGCCATGAATAAGCACCCGGTGAAAGGTTTGATTGTACATAACCAGTATCTGTACCAATAAAGGCCAGTGAAGTAGCCGGGCCACTGCCAGCATTGAGATACACATAGTACATACTGGCTGTACTTACTTTGGGCCAGCGGAAAACCACCGGGCCGGGACATGCCTGCCCGTTATTGGCAGGGCTGATAGGTGCTGCAACACAAGCGGGCCTGGCAGATGAAACACAAATACTGAAGTTATCGTTGATGACTGCACCCGTACCGGCATGATACACCCTTACAAAATAAGTATGGCCAATGGTGGTAGCCAGGGTAATACTGTCCAGCCCAGTGGGCAATGTGGCATTAACACATGACATGGGAATTTTAGAAGCGCAGGCACCCGGGCCGGCACCGCCGTCGAATACCTGGAAGGCGGTATTGAGCGATCCGGTGGCCTGTACTTTTATCAGTGCCAATGCTTCCGTGGCGGTAAACTTGTACCACAAATCATCATCGGGGATATCGCATGCAGCCGCCTCAGGAGAGGCCGTTGCCCCCCTGGTATTGCCCACAGCAGCGTTTTGGCCAGTCACACAATCGGTATTGCTGAGGTTGGTGAGTGCAATAGCGCCGCTGCACTCGTCATTTTCGGGCAGCGAAAACAGCACAATGCCAAACTCCCCCGTAATGCCCCAATCGGGGCTTTCGATGGTAACCGCAGGGGCCGATGTATAACCACTACCGCCCGTAAAAGAAATATTAGACCCGGTGACTGTTTGTACCGAAGTGGTTGCCACAGGCGTTGTAAAGGCTGCGGCAGCACCACTGCCACCACCACCGGAAAAACTGATCCTTGGCCCCTGGTTTTGGGGATCGTAAAAGCTGTAAGCAGTTGCCGGTACTGAATAATTGGTGCCAGGTGTAATGGTCAACCCTGTAACGGCACCATTGCTTACCGAAGCAGTTGCCGTTGCCTGGGTACCTGTTGTTTCATGATGTACCCTTACAAAATAGGTTTTGTTAACCGTAAGCCCTGTTGCAGTAGCAGTGGCGGTAAGGCCCTGTGCGCCTGCTGTGCAGTTGGGCAGGGGCACCAGCAGGCTATCGTATACTGACACACGGGGTATAAAGCCGCCTGAGCCATAAATACGCACGGTTACTGATGGGTTGGGTGCTATAAACTTGAACCACACATCCCTGGCATTACCGGCACCGCCGCAAATGGCCGGTATGGCCGTATTGGTAGCAAAGCGGGTGGTAAATAAATTAGTGGTATTGGTAATGGTATCCCAGGCGATATTGCCGGGGAAGGCAGGCAATGCGGGCCTCAGTATGGCACCGGCAGGTTCATCGTTGGCTGGCGGCAGGCTGGCCGGTGGCGCTACGGGTACATAGGCACCCGGTGTAAACTTAACAGAACTGCGGGGTGTGGGCGAAATGGACAGGCCATTGGCACCCCAATTAGCCGTTAACCCGTTCTCATGCGTAAAAAAAGCGGTGTTTTCGTATTGCTGCTGCATGATTTGGCCCGGCTTGGGTATGGCATTGATAAAACCACCGCTGATACCAGAGGTATAAGAATAGCGGATGTTTTGTGTACCATTGTACAATTGCATATTGCCATAGTTGAAGGTGATGCTCTGGTCGGTGGCATCCAGTACCGCCTGAAAGTACAATTGCGGTCCGCTTAAGGCAAATACCGTGGTGTTAAACCATTCCACCGTTATCTTGCTGCCCGCAATTTTGTAGTAGATAACGGGTGTTGTTTTATTCAAATCATCATAAAATGGAGCGATGACATTGCGCTTACCGGCACCAATGGTACCATTGGTGTACCCATTGCTGATGGCAGCCAGGGTATTGTCCCAGGAATTGTCGGATACGTAGGCAGCATAAGCATTGTGGAGGGATATGTAGCCATTGGGATGTATGGACATGGCAGTAACGGGCGAACCCTGGTACACAAAACCTGCCGCACTGATATTGACGGCGATTTGCGGGGTTTCATCGCCAGTGGCCGTGGACAGCGTACCCGTTCCATCGCCGCCCTGCGCTGCAGGTGCAATGGACTGATACACATTGTTGATAGTACGGGTTACCGCATAAGCCAGTGCCGGTGGCGGTGTATAAGTGCTGGTCCAGGCAAAATAATCATCCCCAGTTGGAACGATGGGCCCGGGTGCTGTGGTAAGGGGCGTGCTTCTGTTACCCGTAGCGCTCACCGGCCCCGACCCTGATGCAAGGCTCTTCACCGTCCATGGGCCAGACAAGGCCGCCGCCTGCGAAATGCGCAGGCTCGTATTATCCGATACCAGGCTATCCCGGCCATTCCAGTACAGGGTAATATTGGGAGATGTACCGTATACAGCACCGCTGTTTGTTACTACCCTGTATGCCCTGGTACCAATGGCCCCGCCCGTGGGAGCTCCTGTTCTGCTCACGGTAAGGGAGGTAACCGTGGAGCCATCTGTAACACCAGAAGCCGAACCCGGATAGATGAAAAAAGTAGCATCAAAAGGATAGTTTAAACCAACGCCCCCATTGGAGCCGCCCGGCAAGCTGAGGGTGATGGCACCATTGGTTACATGGGCAGTAGCCGTACCACTTGCACCAATATACAGCGGCGAAGAAATAAGCAGGGTATTGCCGCCCAAGTTAAGTATGCCCGTATTGATTATCAGGGGATTAGATGCACCAAACAGTTCCAGGTTATTGTTAAGATTAAGGTTGCCGGTGGTAGTGGTACCAATACCCAGTCTCAATCTGTTTAATTTCCTGGTGGCTGGGATAACTGCATCATCAGCATTGGCTACTGAGGCGCTGGTGGGAGGTAAATTATTAATGGTAAGGTCGTACAAGGCAATGGTGCAAAACATAGCCGAAGCCACCGTGGTAAAAGTACCGCCCACTGTGGTGCCGCTGGTATTGCCTACTGCTACCGCAGGGGCTGTTACATAACCATAGCCCGCATTGGTAACGGTAACATCGCTCAACTGGCCGTTGCTGCCAATGATGGCCGTAGCCGTGGGCCAGCAACCAGCCGGAAAAGCCAGCGTGGCACCCGAGCCGCCACCGCCTGTAAAGCTCAGGGCAGGAGGTACGGAGTAAATTGCCGAAGCCGCACTGTTCAAATATACGGATACCACTTTGCGTTGTTGTACAATAATGGTAAAGTCTGCACTCGTCAATACATTGCCACTCACCAGGGTGCCGCCGCTTACCGTGATGGTGGGTGCTGTGGTATAATTGCTGCCACCGGCTGTAACTAAGTTAATGCCTGTAGGGCCGCCAAACCCAACCACAGGTGCCACCGTATAATTAACGCCACCAAGGGGTACCGCCACATTGCCTACGCCCGATTGTGACAGGGCCGATTGATTGCTGTTAATAGTTAGCCCGCCATCCAGATTGGCACCGCCCGATTTTTCTACCGAGCTTACGGCTGCACCGGTAATAGGCCGCAGCACGCTGGTTGTTGCACCTGCCGCTTGTGTAAAGGAACCACTGATGGTAACAAAGGGCGCATTTGTATAGCCACTCCCCGGGTTTACCAGGTTGAGGCTGCGTACGGTTTGCGTAACCGCATCGTGGTTTACAGTAACTGTTGCCGCCGTGCCTGCATAGCGGAAGGCCGCCGTGCCGGTGATGACCACACCCGATATATGCACCGGTGGAAAAGCCGCATCAGGCACACCCGCAATGGTACATGTATACAGGTTGTTGGCATAAAAATATTGTGTACCCACTGTGGTAGTACTCAACGAAAAGGGATTGCCAATGGTGCCCAGGCTGCCCAGCCACAACAAAGTGGCCGTGCCATTGGTGGTAGTGCCCGCCGTATGGCTGGGTGCTGTAGTGGCATTAAAAATACCGCCTGCCGTACACAGGTACACACGGGTACCCGCATAATAACGCAACCCCGAACTGGCAGTACCCGATGCCGTCCAGGCAGTAACGCTGGCACCAAAGGCAACCGGTGCTGTTGCAAAACCAGCGCCCATACCTGTTACCACCACATTGGCTACCTGCGTATTCAGGGCCTGCCCGGCTACCTGGGCTGTGTTATCAATGGATAATTTACCATTGGTATTGAGGTTGCCCAATGTAAGTCCGAAATTAGCCGTTACCAGGTTGCGGGAAGTGGAAATGGAACTGTTGCCTGTACTGTGAAAGCTTAAGCCATCTATAATGCCGTGGGTAGCATTTCCCACGAAAGTACCTACCCCGCTGATATTTTGATTGGCACTGCCACCGTTTTGCAGTCCGCCATTCATCCTGATAAATGTATTTTGTACTGCCAGGTTACAATAACCATTGTTTACAAAATTACCGCCGATATTGACCGTTTGCCCAAATAAGGAACCTGTTGTAAAGGGCAGGAACCTTGCGCCGGGGTTTACGGTCAGGTTGCCAAACAGGGTAAGGGCATTGGAGGAATTGTTCCATTGCACTATGCCCGAACTGCCCTGTCCGATGGTAAGGTTGCGGATGCCGGTTACCGCTATGTCCACTGTTACAATGGATCCATCCGTTATCACCACATCATCACCCGCCACCGGCACCGTGCCGCTTTGCCAGGTGGCAGGGCTGCTCCAGAGTCCGCCGCCGGGCTTGCTGGTTACCGTAGTGGGTACGTAGGTAGTAAAACTATTCACCAAACAACCCGTGGGCGACCCCAGGGCATTGATGGGTACTACTTTCCAATAGTAAGTGGTACTGTAATTGAGATTGGTGGGGGTATAGCTGCTGGTGGTAACAGTGGCCACCCTTACGGAAGGGTTTTCTGCTGCCACCAAAGCACTGTTTACACTCAGGTAAACATGGTAGCCTGTTGTAGATGGTGTAGCACCTACCGAAGACCAGAGCAAATTTTGTGTAACAGGCACACCAGTGGAGCCATCGCCCGGAGAAAAAGTAGCCGAGCAATTGGGAACAGCCTGTGCAGGCATGGTGATGGTGCCAAAAAGTGGATTGGTGGTAAGATAGGCAGGCGTACCGATGCAATTGGTATTGTAAGCGTACACATAAAAATCATAGCTGGTAAGTGGCACAAGACCAGTGAGTGCAAAACCGGTAACGGTGGTTGGTTGCGCAAATACTACTGTACCTGCACCCAATGTATTACCCGCAATATAAGCGGTTCCCGATACGGGGCTGGTGGGTGTGGCCCCTGCCGGATAGCGTACCACCAAATGGCCGCTGGGCGAACCTGTGGCAGCGGTAAAACTACCATTTATTTGAGAGCCGTGTGGTGCCGCCAATACCAGGTTGGTGGGTTGAGCCACAGGCGTTACACAGGGAACCGGCGGCGTCCATGTAAAGGTGAGGCCATTGGCCGGCATCAGCGTATTGGAGGTGGTACAAGCAGCAAAGCTGGAGGTACCCGCTGCACTGCTTGACCAGTTAAAAGAAATGAAACGGTTATTATAATCCGTGTTGGCGGTACCCCGCAAACCCACTTGATGGGAAAGGGCCGTAGTATTGGTAGCGGTACAATTGCCGTACACTACCTGTATGGTTTGGTTGGCGGCTACCCCGCCGCCCTCCTGCAAGCGAATCTGAAAATTGAGTACATCCCCGGTAACAGCGCCCCCGTTGAAGCGTTGGGCATTGTTCCACTGGATGATATAGGTGCGGTTGGGCGCTGTACCCGATACGGCACCCTGTATGGCAAATCCATTGGCAATCAAATTGCTGCCAAAAGCCGAAATAGCGCCCGAATATCCTGCCGTAGAAGAAATGGGCGAATACGAGTTGCCTGCAGACAGCGTGGCCCCAAATGTAAGGTACCCGTTGCTGTTGACCGATGCGGAAAAATAAGTGACCCCATTAAAGGTAAAACCAAAAGGCAGGGTTACAGCCCCTGTACCATCATTCCAGCCGGTGGCTACTATATCTGTACCCGAAATGGGCGTATAAGTGGTAGTGCTTTGAGAAAAACTGTAATTGGATACCTGCGCATTGCCGGTAAAGAAAAAGATCAAAATAGTAACTAATACTGAGTACAGTTTTGCCATAATGGTTGGTTAAGTTGTTTTATAGTTTTGCTTTAAGGGCTGGTAAAAGCCTTATTATAAGCAGCATAAAGTTTCAAAAATATACAAAAATTGAGTGCTTCACCGGCACATTTGATATGCAGGTGATTTCTCTTTATATCTGGCAGTAATTTAGCCGGATTTGGCATATCAATAACAGTTTAGTAATCCAATATATATCAGCTGAGATAATTACGGCCTTTTCCCGCATACTTATATGGCTGGATGTCACTCACCCGGAGTCTATCCTCATCATTCACTATTGTTGCGGAAGGACTGCTTACTGCCTTACGGTGCCTGCCCCAACCATACAGGCGCATCCCCTTCCCCGGTGTTTATCAAAAAGCTTGTCAATGTATTGGTCAGATAGTATACAAAGCAAAAGAGCCACCGCTTTTCGCAGATGGCTCTTTTACAATTTGGTTCAAAAATATTTAGTTACCGTTCAGTTTCAGTTCAAAACCTGTACCTACGGTTACTGTTGCCCCTGTTCTTAGTGTAAGGGATTTTATCTCTACATTCAGGTTAACCACGGGATAATTGGTAATACCGTTCCTGATGATCACTTTTGAATTTACAGTGGGCACTCCGCCGCAGAACCAGTTGGCTGCATTGGTCCAGTCGGTACTTACAGCACCAGTCCATTCAAATGTATCAGCCGGAATCACATTCACCGTTGTACTGGCAGTATTGATACAGCCTGTTACAGGGTTGGTGAAGGTTACCGTATAAGCACCTGAGTCGAGTGAAGATACATTACTCAGCACCGGATTCTGCAAACTGGAGCTAAATCCGTTAGGCCCTGTCCATGCATAATTCAGCGGAGCAGGCGTAAAGCTGATGCATTGACCAGCCGTTAACGAAGCCGTATTAAAGGAGTACTGTGCAGCGGCTATATTGGCCCATTGTACCCCCACAGTAGCAGTTACCCCATTGTCTTGGGCGGCATTGCCAAATACTACATCATCATACACAAAGTGTACCTGGCCATTGGCAGTATCCATTTGTACCTGGAACTTAACGGTACCAGTTAAAAAATCATTATGTGCCGTATTGGTGTACTGGATGATGAACTTGCTGCCCACGGTATCCAGCTTGATAGTGGTGGCTGGACCGGTAGTTGCAATATCCAGATCATCCCACCAGGGCATCAGCAGTATATTGCCTGCTGTATTGGCCGTACTGGGCAGGGCTGCATTGGCAGTAGTGATTTCGCCACTTGTTGAGCCAAGAGCTATCGCACCATTCATACCCACCCGGGCTGTGGTATAAACAATACCATTAAATGTAAACTGAGGGATGCCGATATTATGCTCAGAATCATCCGATATGGATGCGATACTGGTAATGGTGGGGTTGGCATCAATATCAATAAATGTTTCTGTACCGGCAGGGTTCATGTTATATCCTCCACCTGCTGATGATGTAAGGCTTACATTTGAGCCGGCACAGGCAGCTGTGGACCTGGCTGTGGGTGCAGCTGGCCTGGGATTAATAGTTGCTACTACTGCCACAGAAGTATCAAAGCAACCCGTAACGCCATCTGTTACCCTCACCCGGAAAGACCCCAATGTATCAACAGCATACGTGGGGCTGGCAGCACCGCTGATAGCCACATTGTTTCTTAACCAGGTAAATGAGGGTGCCGCAGCATCCGTACCGGACGCAGTTAGTGTTTGGGGAGTACCGGAGCATATGCTAAGCGGGCCTCCCGGTGTTACCGGCACTGTTGGCTTGGTACTTGTGGGCGTTAGTGTAACATTACTGCTGGTATCACTAGTGCCGCAGGCAGGCGTGATGATTACTGAATAAACACCTGCATCACCTGCAACCACACCGTTGATAAACAGGCTGTCGGTAGTAGCACCACCAATAGTACCTCCATTGGTAATGGGGTTGCCATCTTTAGTCCACTGGTAGGTTAATGCCGGGCCGGCCGCCTTTACTTTAAAAAATGCATTATTACCAATACATCTTGTGGCAGATGATGGCTGTGTTATAATGGTGGCGTCAGATCCGGGCGTAACCGTTACATTGGCTGTAGAAGTGCAACCCCCGGATGTGGTAACCAGAACGCTGTAAGCCTGTGTTGCAGTTACAGCAGTAGCCACAGGATTTTGCAATCCTTCCTGCCCGGCTATAAATGTAGAGGGCGACCAGGCATAAGAAGCAATGGTTACAGGGGGGGTATACCCAACGTTATAAACACCAATTGTTTGTGGCGCAACTGTACTGGAGCCAATCCAGTCTGCACCGGTATTATTATCATTCGCAGCAGTACGGGTTGTACCTGCCAAGCCACTGGCGCTTGGTGCAAAGCCGCTCCAGTCCACTGCACCAACACCTGTGCCCGCACTAAATACATAACCCGACCCGCAGCCAACAGCATCTATTACTGATGCTCCATTTTTTAACACAATACCTACCAAAGAGCTGGAGAGCCAGGTATCGGATGTGCCGCCTGTAGTATAATAACGGTTGGCAATATTATCAGTACCTGTGCCGAGGCAAACAACTGCCACACTATTGGCCGGAATAACTGTACCTGATGGAAATGCAAATGGAGTATGGGTGGAAGCCGCTGTATTGCTTGCATGGTCGGTCAGTACCCAGCCACTGATGTCAACAGGAGCACCAGAAATATTACTGATTTCCACCATATCGGCACCGGGTGCAAAGGCAGGATAAGTACCACCGCCGGTACCTCCCCTGTTCAAACAAACCTCTGTAATTTTTATTGACCCGGTTAATCCATTAGTTGTAACATTTAATTGTGAATTGGCACCGGTACATACTATGGCAGGTGTGGCAGTAGCCACAGCAATTATTGCAGGCGATACTGTTATTACTGACGTGGCAGTATTTATACAACCATTGCCATCAGTACCCGTAACGGTGTACGTAGTGGTGCTGGCTGGTAATGCTGTTACTGCCGTACCGGTTGTGCCGGATAAGCCTGCCGCAGGGCTCCAGGCATAAGTAAGGGCTGTACCGCTGGCAGTAAGTGCCACTGCTGACCCGCCTGGTGTACAGATACTGCCTGTTGCTGGGTTTACAGCTACAGTTGGTAATGCATTTACCAGTACCGCTTTTTCAGGGGTGGTAAAAGTACCACCACCATTGGCACAGGTAATGGTGCACACATAATAGGTATTTACTGTTAATGGCCCTGTTGCCTGGCCATTGCCCGTACCCAGGTTGGTATAAGTACCACCGGGCGTTGTTGTTGAAGCCCATTGGTAAGTGAAACCAAGCTCAACATACGGGTTACTTAATGTTAAAGTTGTACCCAGTCCCGAGCAAACGGTTGCTGCTCCATTAATGGTGGAGGAAGCAGGGGTACCCAAGCAGGAAGGAGCAGGTGTGCCCTCCACTTCATCAGCACCCATATCAGGCGCTGTACCAGTACCTGTGTAACCGGCATTGCCCTGGCGTATATCATTCTCAAAATCATCTGCAAAACCGGCAATATTGGCACCACCACTTTCAAGTTGTGTGGCTACCGCAGGGTTGATTTTAAGGAAACCTGCATCACCGCATACCGTGCTGGTAAAGGAGGGAACAACAGCAATGGAATTGGCATCCCTGGTTGGCCCTACTAAAGCTTTATAGGCTGCCAGTGTGGCAAGTGGTGTTACACCATCTGTATAAATGGTGGAAGCATTAAAATCGTTATTGTTGGATGTTGCACCGTAAGTGGTTAGTGTTGCCGAAGAACGCCTGTAGGCAACTGCCAGGCCCGCACCTGTAACACCAGAATTATTGTATAAGATATTGTTATTGAGTGTGAGCGCTGGTGTGGTGGAAGCAGACAAAGCACTTGATCCAAACAGGGCTCCGGAACTTGCACCAGCCAGGTAAACGGTATTGTAATAAGCATTCACCGTAGTACCGCCGGTAATATTAATACCATTCAGCGGGTTGGCAGCATTGGCTGCAGGGGTTTTTAAATCGCCTATGCGGTTATTGGAAAGCGTAACGGTTGTTCCCCCGGAAACCAAAATGCCATTGACTGTTGAACCGGCATTAGCCCCTGACAGATCACAAATCCTGTTCTTGTACACATTAATGGTTGTTGTACCGCTCACAGTGATACCTGTAACAGCAGAAGCCCCGGTGCTGGCCAAACCGCTGATAGCATTATTGTTGATATTAACTGCGGTAGAGGCATTGCTGGAGGATATACCTGTAACAGCTGCGCCGGTACCTGTTGATGTTAAATTGCTGATGATATTGGATGATATATTCAGTGGGTTGGCTCCTGCAAAAGTATTGCCGATTACAATAGCCGACACTGTACTTTGCCCGGTTATATTAGAAAAAGTATTATTGGAAAAGTTAGATATGGGGCCACCGATATAATTATACGTAATGCCGGTAATACTGCTGGTACCCCCTGTCCAGTTGCTGTAAGTATTGCCTGTAAATGTTTTTGAAGGACTGCTGCCTGATCCATCATTGTTCAGCGTACCCTGAATAGCTGTGGCACCTGTAACAGTAATATTGGAGAAGTTATTATTACTGGTGGTATGGCTTGTGCCATTGGGCGAACTGGTACCCGTTGTGGTACAGGTTACGGTACCACCAGCCCCGGTTTTATTAAAGGCAGTAACAATGGCATTGTTACTGATGGTTTGAGCACCACCGGCCGGCATGGTATAACTGTGATTGATAAATGTAAAACTGCCCGTGGTATTGGTGGTAATATTGGTAAATGTATTACCATTGATATTTACAGTAAGGTGAGGCGCTACAGTAGAAATAGCGGTAATGGTTACACTGCTGGCAATGGATGCTGTGAGCGTGGTAAAGTTATTATTGCTGATGTTTTGTACAGATGTGGCATTGGCATTGGTGGCTTCCACAGTAATGCCCTGCAGGGTACCGGATGACACCCCGTAGGTTAATGCTATGGTATTGTTGTTGATTGTATTGGTAAAAGTTCCTGTGGGGGCCACCGTTGCTGACACATTATAAATACCCCTCAGTGTACCGGAGGTAACTCCGCCGGCAGAGCTGGTAATGCTGTTGTAAGCGATATTGTACCCCGTACTGTTTCTTATAAGAATACCATAAACGCTACCTGATACATTAGCATAACTTGAAAATGTGCCTGTAGTACCATAGTTGCTGATGGTATTTGCGTCTGCGCCTCCGGTTCCGCCAATGTCCACACCGGTATTGTAATCAGCCGCAGCCGTTGGGCCTACCACTACTACACCATTGTTTACATTACTGATAGTATTGCCATAAACTTTCAACCCGCTGTTTCCACCAGCGGTGGTAGTAGCGCTGGCAGAAGTTGCAGGCACTGCAGCACTATGGGTGGAATTGCAGTAAATACCAAAAGTATTCTGGTAAGTGCGGTTAAGCGTAATGGTATTGTTTTGAATGGTACAGTTTTGGGCACCGTTTGTTGTGCTGGCATACAATAAAGCCACGCCCCACTCCGTCATATTATTGGTTGCAGCAGCAGTGGTGGTATTAGCCGCATTTTCCTGCATGGTAAAATTGCGGAGGGTGACATAATCAGCCCCCACCAGTTTAAAAATGGCATCGGTAAGTGTGCCTGCCACCAGTGCGCCCGAAGCCGTAATGGTACTGGTACTACCTTCAATAATGATGGTATTGGCAGCCGTGCCCTGGGCCGTAATACTGTAGCCGCCAACAGGAGCTGTTTCGTTGCCGGCAAGTGTCATCACAACCGGGCTGGTAATGGTTGCTGCGTTTAAAGCCGTAATGGCTGAAGCCAGATCCGGGTAAGTAGCTGCCAGTCCGGAGCCACTGTTTGTAGTAACCTGGGCATAGCCCCCAACCGCTGATAAAAGCATCATAACAGATGCCAGGTAAATCTTCCTCATGCGTAATTTGCTTTAGTAATGGTAGAAAGCTGGTAAGATAAGAAAAAAGAGGAAAAAGAAGGTATTTTTTCTGTTTTTTCCGCCGGGACTTTGCTCAGCTGAAAACAATACTGATGCAGGTTGCTGTTGATTCAGGCCCGGCAAAGCAAAACCTGCCCTTTGGCAACGGGTAGCAGTACCTCATTTATCCAATACCCTGAAAAAAAATAATGCATTTTTATGTATACATTTATACCCGTTTTGCGGAACTTATGCTATAAATACACCCCGCATCACACAATATGAGTTAAAACAGTTTGTAAAAAGATAAAAACAACAACCCTTGGCAAAAAAAAGTAAAAAAGACCTTTCAGCTGAGCAGCGCAGAGAACTGCTGAGCACATTAAAAAGCCGCTTTGAAAAGAACATGAACCGGCATAAGGGTATTGAATGGCCCGGAGTTCAGCTAAAACTGGAATCCAATGCCGGAAAAATATGGTCGCTCAATGAAATGGAAAGTACCGGCGGCGAACCAGATGTAGTTGGGTATGATAAAAAAACGGATGAATACATTTTTGTTGATTGTTCGGCAGAAAGCCCCAATGGCCGCAGAAGTGTTTGTTACGATCGTGAAGGGCTGGAATCGAGAAAAGAATTTAAACCGGAGAACAATGCGGTGGATATGGCAGCAGACATGGGTATTGAGTTATTAACGGAAGAAGAATACCGGCAACTGCAGCAACTGGGAAAATTTGATGCAAAAACTTCCAGCTGGATAAAGACACCAGCTGCTATCAGAAAACTGGGTGGTGCCATTTTTGCTGATTTCCGCTATGGGAGCGTATTCGTTTACCATAATGGGGCACAATCTTACTATGGCAGCAGGGCATTCCGGGGCTTGCTGAGGGTGTAACTGCAGCTGTTGCCACCTGTATTTATGATGATAGCTGGTAGCGTTGATACTAAAACACCGGCCAATCAGCGCAAACCCATCTGGCGCAGGACTCTGTCCTGCTGCCCGCCGTTACTAAACCATCATTGTTAAAAATTTGCCCAATACCTATCACTATCCCAATAGAAATCCCCACCTGCCTGCGCAAATAGAGCTTTTGTGAGATAAACAGTATTACATATATCCCCACAAATCTATAATTGCCATTTTGTTGGATACTGACGGGTCGGTGCTTTGTAAAGCATAGTAAAATTGCAAACCGGGATTGGGATATTTGGCAATATTATGAAAAGGCATTATTACCTGGATGGCAGTAACATCAATAGCAGGAATAGCACCACCGGCAAGAACCGTATGTTTATGTATATCAAGCACGTTGTTTGTTTTATTGTATCCAAACGGCATAATGCGTATTTCCACTGCATTTGCCTGGGCTGGGGTTATCAAATAGCCGCATTCAACCGTAAGAACGGCTGCCTTGGCCGTGGGGGGCAACCACTGGCTACAACTGACATTCCCATCAGAATCGGCACTGGGTATGGGTTTACCACTACCAAGTCTTAAAATGTTTCTGGGTTCAATCCATATAATACTCATACAAGTAAATCTAAAGTGAAATAATAAAAAACAGCTTAAAATAACAATACCGGTAAACCAAGGTAACAAATAATATTAGACTTCTTGCATCATTCATTTTTGATTACTTGGAAAGCCTCCTTGTTGCCGGTCAGTACAGACCAGAAGGGGACTACCTGCCGGCAAGGGCAGGGTCAGACCCAGGCAACAATAACTGAATGTTGATTTATGCAAGAGGCCTATTATTAAGAATCATTAAACCCTTACACAAACGGATCGGGACAAAATTATTCAGCAACAAAAAATCCCCGTCTGCCTCAGCAAACGGGGATTGTATTGTATCAGATAAGTAAATTAAAAGTTCGGTTGGAATATCCTGCCTGTCAACTGTTACCTGTAAACAGTCAACTGCTTATTGTTTCACAAACTGCAGCACTTTCGTTCTTCCTTCGGCAGTAATACCCATTACCTGGTAAGTACCATTGGCCAGCTTATTCACATTTACATCTATTGCATTAAAGCCAGCAATCAATGTATTGCTTTGGGTAGCCACTACCCTTCCGGCGATGTCTGTAACCACTATCTCCATCTTCACCTGCTCAGCAGCAGTTACATTCAGTTTGAACCTTCCTTCTGTAACAGGATTAGGAGTGATATTGATTACTTCAAAGCCTTTGGTGGCATTGGTTAAAGCAATGATACTGCTGTATGTTACAAAACCATTGTCATCCACCAGTTTAAGACGGTAGTAGTTGATACCGTTAAGGGGGCTGGCATTATTGTAGCTGAATGGCTGCTGCATTCTGATAGCACTTGCAGTAATGCTGTAAATACTGCTGAAGTTGCGGCTGTCGGCACTGCGCTCAAGTGTAATGGTACCATTTACTGTATTAACAGGTACTACTTTCCAGTCCAGCAGATGGTTACTTCCCTGTTTGCTGCCGCGGAAGTATTCTACCTTGATGGGTAGTGGTGAACGTGGTTTACTGGATATGAAGTAACCACTGAAACCATTGGCCGGGAAACTTACTTCCCACCAGCCGCCGCCATTATTACCTGCCGGGTTCCACACAACCGATACACCAGCATCGGCTGTTGATAATTCCTCTACCGCACCAGCATAATTACCAGGGAAGAAGCCGCCACTTGGGGCACCGTGATAAACGAGTATGCGCAGGCTGTCGGTATTACCACCGCCGGTTAATGGCAGTGGGTAATAGTTACTGTCTAAAGCCTTGGCATTATAGTTGTCAAACTCGTTTTGTACAAAGTACAGCTTAACAGTACCGGTGGCAGTGGCTGCATTGTTTACAGGCAGTATGTCGTAAAAACGTGCTGCGTACAAACGGGCCGTACCCATTTTGGTAGCGCCGGTATCAATACGCACACCCGCCGTTACATTACCGCTAACAGGCAAAGCTCCAGATGGAGTAAGCGTAGCGATAATACGGTCGCAGTAATATAGATAATCTGTAGCGCCGTTTACTGTGTAACGCACTGACTCGTTAGCGATAGCACCCGGGCTTATTGAACCTGCAGCAGTAGTAGTGACAGTAACTACGGGGTTAAACTCGTCTGCTCCTATATCGGGCAAGGTAGTGCTGCGTCCGTTGCAATCGTAATCATCTGTAATACCGGCAATGGGTGTACCCAGTCCTTTGAAAGTACAAACCGAAGGATTGATATGCAAATCGCTCAGTGGATTCACAAAACCCGGATCCACTTCAACTGAATTGGCATCATCGCTTACTGCGGCAGCCCACAGCGCCAAGGTGGCATAGCTGGTACCTGCAGCAGCGCCCAGTGAACCGGTACGGAAACCGCCATCATTGGCACCCGTACTCCAGAATGCATTGTAATTGGAATTGAGGTTGGCAAACGTAGTGCTTACCATGCCTATGGCATAACTTCTGGCATCTGCACCGCCACCAGAAGCAATTTGGCTGGTGTACAGGATATTATTGCGCAGATCAACCGTAGGGTCAGTGCCCGTGATGGCAATACCATAACTGGGTGTTTGCCCTGTTACTGTACCCCTGTCTCCTGTCATAGCAACTGAGTTAAAGTACAAACGGGTATTTGACCCTGCAGCGCCTACCACATAAATACCAGCAGGTATATCTGGTGATGTGGAAGGGGCCGTTACACCCGTAATCATATTGTTGCGGATGGTATTAGCTCCTGCATTACCACCTGCTACCGTTATACCAGCAGCCGAAAAACCTGTGGTGCTTAAGCTGGCTACGCCGTTTATTTTGTTGTTGGCCACCACTGCATTTACCACTTCTCCAGAGGTGGTAATTGTAAGGTCAATAGCCTGGTTACCAAGTGCTATACCTACTGCATCGGCGCTTTCCGTGGTTTCGATACCACCAATATTATTATAGGAAATTTCAATACCATCATTGTTAAATGTCATGATGCCTACCCGCTTGATACGGTTAGTGGTAGTGGCAGACAGATCATTACGGGTTATTTTGCTGCCCGTGTTGCGGTTGGCCGCACTGAAACCGCCATTGTAAATACCAAAAATTGACCTTCTGACACTGCAGTTATCAATGGTAACATTGTCGTTATCGGCCCCTGTACCGCCGAGTAAATTACCACCTACGGCAATACCAATCAACGTAGTGTTGGGGTCCTGCCCCAGGATATTCACGTTTTTAACGGTATTGTTTTGTGCACCATTTACCCCTGTTGCGATAGATAGTACACCAGCCGAAGTACCCGCATTGATATTGGTGATGGTCAAATCCCTGATGGCAGCATTACCACCCAGGTCGCAGGCACCGGCAGATGCCCCGGCAGAAGAACCATCAATGGTGATATAATCAGCATCCAGCAACACAATGGCCGGGCCATTCAGGTTACCCGTAATAATGGTTCCTGCAGCAGCAGGCCTGATAGTCAATGTATTGGTACTGCTGGCCGTTGGATTGGCCCTTAATGTATCAGAAGTGGTTGTATAAGCTGCATCAATGAGGCTGAATACTACCGGCCCGCCCAGGCAACTGGTGTTGTATGCATTGAATGCCGCAGTAAGCGTGGGGTATGCACCGGCAGCACCCACTGTGTAAGTCCCGCTGATGGTACCTACCACATTGTAATTATTGGGAGTAGTCGGTGCCGTGGTAACCGTATTAACGTCAGTGGCTACAAGGCCTGCCGGAGGATTAGAAGTAATATTGGGTGTAGGTGCAATGTCCTGTGCAATTACATAGTACTGCACATTATCGCCGTTAACCAAACCGCCCATATCCGCTGCAATGATGGTAAAATTCCAGGTTCCATTGGTAGCTGTTCCACTGGCCAAAGTACCTTGTGAAGAGAACCATGTTCCCGCATTTTTACGGTAGTAAATCCTGGGCTGCAATGCGCCGGATGTGGGAACACCAGAAACATCTGTAATGGTAACGCCGTTTAGTGCCCGGTCGGCCGTATTGCAACTAAAGCCTAATGGGGTGTATGTGATGGCAGGTGGTGCCAGATCAATACCTACAAAATTACCTGCATCGGCCCCTATGTCCACGGGGGTAAGGCCAGCCCTTGTTTGTCCGTCAAAATCATTGGTTACACCTACATCAACTCCATTGCCCTCTGCTACTGTGGCATTGGTAGGATGCAAATGCAAGTCGGGTACTGCATTAGTGGGGTCATTGAATTGCGGGTTACTTTCATAACTGTTGGCATCCTGCCCCACTGCCGTTCTCCAGGCAGCTATATTGGCCACATCCAGTGCGTTATAAAATCCAAACACAGCACCGGTTCCGTTGGCAAAATAAATGTTGTTATTAATCGTTAAGCCCGTAGGATTAGCTACAGTACCATTTATTTTAACAGCATAGTTTTTACCGGTTGCACCGCTGTTACTTCTTGCATTAACGAAAATATTATCCCTGAAACTGCGGATATTGCTAGTTTGCGTACCATTTAGTGCGTAAGAATTACCTGTACCGCTGGTAGCCGTACCACCAATATACACACTGTTATGGATAAATGCATCCGTACCCAAAGCCCCGCTAAAACCATTGATACCCACTGTGCTGCCGTTGGATGCTACTGTACCAATGGCAATTGCCTGGTTGGCACCAAGGGCAATCATATTGTTACGGTAGGTTGTTGTTCCACCTGCTACACGGATACCGTTAATTTCTGCAGCAGTACTGGTTGTTGGAGCAAGCAGATTGTAGATAAAGTTGCGCTCCACCACATTGGCCGTACTGCCTGTAAACTGGATACCCGTAACGATGCTTGCCGCTGTTGTATTCGTATTGGTGAGTGTATGTATCGTATTCTGCGATAAAGTATGATTGGGTGTAGTATTGGTTACACTAATACCAATTACAGAAGCAGCAGTAGTCGTGCCCGTTCCGATATTAGTCGTTAAATTTCTAACCGTGTTGGAAGTGAATACTGCCGCAGCATTTGATGTCAGGATGCCAATCACCTGCGAAGAAGTCCCCGTTGCATTCAATTGAATGGAATTGGCAATCGTTCCACCCACTAAATTAGATGTCAGATTTGCAGCAACACCAGTTCCGGTATTGATCCTGATTCCGAAAACAATAAATGTTCCCGAAGCACCTGCATTCGTTACGGAAATACCACCGATTGTATTATTAGCTGCATTGGTAACATCTACACTGAAATTGTACAACCCAATCACATCAGTAGCAGTTGTGGTAGTAGTTGAAAATACCAGTGAACCTGTGGCAGATTGGCTGCCAATGGTGTTGTTATTGGTAGTAGCAAGTCCGTTGCTTATCAATATACCAATCAATGGACTACTGGTACTTGTGCCGCTTGAAGTTACGCCGCTGAGGCTCACCGAAGCCACCGTGTTGTTGTTGACATTGCTTACAGTGCCGGCAGTAATGCCACTAAATACAATGCCCTGGAATTTACCGGTTGAGCCCGTTAAGGTATAGGTACCTGTTTGTGTATTGGAAGCATAGCCTACAATATTGCCGGTTACCGTCATACCCTGCACACCGCTGGTTGCAGTGGAGCTGTTAAAATCTATTGCCCTGTGCGTGGCACCGGTTGTCCAGGTGCGGGTGCCGGTTTGATAAAAACGATTATTGGTAACCGCCCATGTATTACAGCCACCATTAATCGCAATACCCGAACTGGTTACGGCTGCACCAAAAAAGTCGTGGATATCATTGTTATTGATAACAATGCCACTGTTGCCGATAGCCGTAGTGGTGGTAGAACCATTGCCCAATATAGCTTTGGTAGGCAAGTTGGCGCCAGAAGGCCCAATATCGCAATTGGAAATGGTATTGTTATCGTTACCATTAGCGGTATTGGCATCCGTGCTAAAGAAAACAACAGCACCGTTGGTGGCCACACTCATGGTACCGGCTCCTTTCAAAAAACAATTGGTAATGGTATTGCCCGTAGCACCACCGATAAAACGGATAGTAGCAGTACCGCTCGTGGCCGATACCGTAGTATTTTCAATCGTAAGTGAATTGCCACCGGTATTCAGGCCATCAAATGTTACATTATCTGCGCCATTCAAATCAATGAGCGGGCTGCCTGCTGCAATCGCACCAGCAATAGTTCTGGCACCACCACCTGCCGGGTTCACCGCAATTGAAGTATAACTTGCGGCACCTGTACCGCTTGCATTTAAAACAGAAGGGGCTGCCTCAGTTGTGCTGGCATTAATCAATACCGTAATGGCACCTGTATGTGTGCCTGCGTTGATGGCATCAAATGCGGTTTGTAAACTGCCATAGTCAGCAGTGGGTGTACCGCCAGTTGCATTTACTGTAACAGGATTTGCACCTGCATTTACTGAATAGGAATAATTTGCACCTGCATTATTAACCAGGTTCAAAGTAGCCATGTCGTATCCTGCCTGGCCAATACCGGCTGTGGCAACAATGGCATTCAACTGTGCCAATGTGCGGTTGCTGGAAAAGATATAGTAAGAAACGTTTGTACCGGCTGCAAGCCCGGGTATCACTGCCGTGCCTGCTGTGGCCACAAAAGTAGCTTGTGCAAGAGATGAGGTAGCGAAGCCATTGGTGGAATAACGTACAAATACATTTTCACCAGTGCCTAAAGCAGCCGATGAAGTGATATTTACGGTTACCGTATTGCCGGGGTTAACGCTTCCGGCGAGCGGGGCTTGCGTAATGCCCGAAAACGTAACCGGGTTAAAAGTGGTACTCCAGATGGCCGATAAGTTATCTGCAGCAGCATTCTCCTGTATGTTCACTGTGTAATAAGTAGTGTTGGCCAGTGCAGCCAGGTTGCCATCCGTACCACCACCACCAGTATTCCAGCGGGAACTGTTGAGCACAGTGGCCGGAACCGTAACGGTATTGAGTGCATAGGCAATACCCGTGGCATCCGCTGGTGTATACGGCCTCCAGTTGTTGCTATAATTCGGTACCGCATCAGTACCCGTGTGAAAGGCATAGGTTTGAGTGGCAGGAGCAGGTGCAACCGTTGTTTGAAACCGGCACTGCCGGAAGGTTCCCAAATCAGACAGGTTCAACCTTGAGTTGGTCAAAGCCGGACTCGTTGTACTTGTAAGATTTGTGTAAAACACCGTAGGCTGGGCTGCAATCCCCAGCGAAATGATACTGCATACAATAAAAAGCAGAAAGTAAATCTTTCTCATACTTGCTTGGTTTATTAAATAAATAAAATTATCGCAATCGCATTGATACGTTACATAAAAAAAATACCAGAATAAATGACTCCTTAAGCATTCTGGAGTTTATCAGTAAAATAAGGTTGAGAAAAGGAACTCCGTAAGATATTGGATGAGATATAACCGGCATTGAAGATATGGCTTTGATTGAATTATCGCTAAACTACTTTATATTTTTTTTGATAACATTTAATAATCATTGATAATCAGCAGTTTAAGGCATTAATCATATACGGGAATTACGGTAAACAATGTACGCAAAGTCATTGTTATACAGCCTGTTACATCAACAAAACGTGGATAACCGGTTAATAAATAGCTGGCAGCTGCTTGCGGTCGATACCTGACCAGGAAGGTCTTTGCTGGTTTTTAAGTTGACTCAGTATAATCCTTTTCCACACCTGTTAAAAGAAATGCAGATAACCACATTGCTTTGCGTTATAAAATTGTTATAAATTTGTGATAATGAACTTTACAGATAATAAATCCATTCGCATAGCAATACTCGACCTGAATGATGGCAAACCCAACCAGGGTATGCGATGTATCAGGGAAATTGTAAACCAATACAGCGACAGCAGCAGCATGGATATTACCTGGGATGAGTTTGATGTAAGGGTTAAGCAGGAAGTACCCGATATGAGCTACGATATCTTTATTTCAAGCGGTGGCCCCGGCAGCCCTTTAGAAAGTATCGGCAGCGATTGGGAAAAAGCCTTTTTCGGCTGGCTGCATAAAGTGGAAAAATGGAACGCATCTGAAGTCAACATCACCAAAAAACACGTTTTCTTTATCTGCCACTCTTACCAGCTTGCCTGCAGGCACTATAATATCGGCAATGTTTGTCCCCGCAAAAGCACAGCCTTTGGTGTTTTCCCCATACACCTGCTGAGGGATGGAAAGGAAGAAGTGATTTTTGAAGGACTGAATGATCCTTTTTATGCGGTAGACAGCCGGGACTACCAGGTTACAGAACCCAATCATAACAAGATACGCCAGATGGGCGGCGCTATACTGGCTATCGAAAAAGAACGGCCCCATGTTCCCCTTGAAAGGGCGGTAATGGCGGTACGCTTTAACGATTATATGATTGGCACACAGTTTCACCCCGAAGCAGATGCCATTGGTATGAGTATGCACCTGCAAACGGAGGATAAAAAGAAAACTGTAATTGACAACTATGGTTTTGAAAAATGGCAGAGCATGATTGAACACCTGAACGACCCCGAAAAAATCATGTGGACCTACTCACATATACTGCCCAATTTCTTAAACATCGCCACAGGCAGCATGGCTATGGCAGAGGCATGAGCCTGGTATTCCACTCGTTTTTTCACTTGTGATTTTACAGCAGCCATAAGGGCAACAGCTAGTCTTTTTGTCAGAGTACCTGCAAGGCAGCCAATCAGAGCTGCTCATTCACACAAGCTTTTATCATTGCCTTTTCTTTTAAAAAGAAGGCCGTATCCTGTTAACTCATAATAAAGCATTTCTCCATCCGCTTTTTTACTTATTTTTATCCATCAATCGTTTCATATGCAACAAGACCTGCGCAGTAAGTATAACAGCAGTTTTACAATTGAAAAGTACAAAGCCTTCCTGTCCGACTTAGACAGCCTCCACCCCGGGGCACTGGAGTTCAGGGTGGCAGAAACACCCATCTTTATACCCAAACAGTTTACTGAAAAAATACTGGCTGCATGCGAAGCCATTGTAGATGTGATTGTACAGCCCAACTTTATGGAGCTTACAAGCAAGGCCATACCGGCAGGAGAAAATGTACCCAACGAAACCGGCCATGCCCATTGCATCTGCTTCGACTTCGGCATCTGCGAAAACGAAGCGGGTGAACTGGAACCGCAGCTGATTGAAATGCAGGGTTTCCCCTCGCTTTTTGCCTACGAAACCTACCTGCCCGAAGTGGCAGAAAGACATTTTGATATGCCGGCCGGCTACTCCGCCTACCTCAACGGGTATAATAAGGAAAGCTATATTCAATTACTCAAAGACATTATCGTGGGCAACCACCCTGCCGAAAACGTGGTGCTGCTGGAGATAAAACCGCATACCCAAAAAACCCGGATAGATTTTTACTGCACACAGGATTACCTGGGTGTACCCATTGTGTGCCTTACGGAGCTGATACAGGAAGGTAAAAAACTCTTTTACAGCAAAGATGGCCGCCGCATTGAAATTAAGCGCATCTACAACAGGGTTATATTTGATGAGCTGCAGCAGCAGAAAGAAGCTTTGGGCAGCATTGTTGATATTACGCAGGACCTGGATGTGGAATGGGTACCCCACCCCAACTGGTTTTACCGCATCAGCAAATACACGCTGCCCCTTATCAACCATCCATACATCCCACGTACCTGGTTCTTGAATGAACTGGTGCAAATACCTGCCGACCTGGAAAACTATGTGTTGAAACCTTTGTTCTCCTTTGCCGGACAGGGCGTGGTGATTGACGTAACCCCGGCTGACATTGAAGCCGTGAAAGACCCGGCCAACTGGATATTGCAGCGCAAAGTGAAATATGCAGATGTAATTGAAACACCCGACGGGCCTGCCAAAGCTGAAATAAGGCTTTTCTATTTCTGGAAAGATGGCGAAGCAAGACCCGTAGCTGCCAATAATTTATCCCGCCTCAGCAAGGGTAAAATGATTGGTGTGCGGTACAATAAAGACAAGGAATGGGTTGGCGGCAGCTACTGCCTGTTTGAGCTCTAATTCAAAATAAAATAATCATAACAAAACATGAGTACGATATCACCGGGTCAAAAAAGGTTCAACTATTTTCTAACACAGGCACAGGAACTGCTTACCAAAGCTGCCGGGCAAAAAAATCCGGCGCTGTGGTTGTACCGCAACAACCTGCGCACCCCCATGTTTATGCTGGAAGGGCTCAGCCGCCTGTACGCCACCATACACAATGAGAAGCGTTTCAGCAAACTGAAAGACCAGTTTAAAACACTGGAAGACGGACTGGGGGCAATAGACTATTATGCAGCTTTTGCAGCAGAATTTGCCGCTAATAAAAAGATACCGGCACCGGTACTCAAATATATTAAAGCAGAGATGAACAGCAGGATTGCTGCACTGAATCTTATACTGGATGATAAAGACTGGCTGAGCGGCAAACGCATCAGTAAAATAAATAAAAAGCTGGTAGATGCCGACTGGCTGGACAGCCTTACGGACCTGAATGCTGTAAAAGCACATTATGTGGAGGAGTCTGCAAAAATTTCAGGCTTTGTGAATGACATCAATTTTCACTTTGATAATATGGAAGAGGATGTGCATGAATTGCGGCGCAAACTTCGCTGGCTCAGCATTTACCCGCAGGCGTTGTGCGGCAGCATCCAGCTTAACGACAGTAAGCCCAAAGCAAAATACCTGGCCAAATACCTTACAAAAGAAATACTCGGCTCACCATACAATGTAATGCCTGCTGCTGCTGGCAATGAACACATACTGCAGTTTGAAAAAAATTACTTTATGTCTCTTAGCTGGACCATTGCCGAACTGGGTAAGCTCAAAGACAGTGGCCTGAGGATACACCTGCTGATTGAAGCGCTGAAAGCCGCAGCAGGGATGAACGAAGCCGATGCGTATAAAAAAGCCCACCAGCTGGTAGGTGCCAAACATCCCAGCCTGCCACAGCTGCTGGATACGGCCGAAGAAAGAGCCAAAACATTTTTTGCAGAAAAGAATTTAGATAAACTGATAAAAGGAATTATAAAACAAAAATAATTATTACTGAAGGGGGCAGGAAGGTTGCAATAATACCCAACACTGATTTTATACGTCTGTATTGTACACAGGTGTTGTATGGGTATGCAGCAGCATTTAGTTGCATAAGAAATATACCCGGAACCAACCGCTTGCTGTTATCTGTTATTAGCCAATAACTTTTATTCTGAAGCAACGCTATTCCATTTTTTTCAGCAAATCTAAAAATTCAGATTTACTTTTAAAATCCGTCGTTTGATATATAATTTCAAATGCCGGATTTAAAAAACAAAATGCCGGGTACGATATTGTGTCCTCAACCAATGCAAGCTGCTCTGCAAATTGATGAATCCCGGTATTACTTCCTGTTGGTTTATAGTGAAATTTTTGCCGGTTAAAATTTACGACCCTTTTTTCTTCTGCGTTAAAGCTGATGAAATAAAATTTGTTGTTAAGCTGCTCTGAAACATTTTTATCTGCAAGCGTAGTATTTTTAAATGCCTGGCAATACTTACACCAACCGGTATGTATAAAAACTACTACTATTCTCTTTTCCGCTTTCTGTAAACTGTCAATTTGCTCAGGCTCAACCGGTTTAATTTGTGCAAATGAAATTGCAGGGTACCAAAGGCACCCTGCAAGTAATACTGCAAACAATTTTATCTTCCTCATTTCAAATTAATTCGCACACCAAAAAATACCCTTGCGCCTTGTGTTGGAGCATATATATAAGTAGGGTCAAACGTAAGTGCATAAGGGTTTTCTGCAGTTGCCAATACATTCCCGCTTGCATCAAACTGTACCCTTTTATCAAAAGGATCTCTGCTGCCGGCAATTATAAAAGGATTATTTTCTTTAAATGGTGTCCAATTCAATATATTTTTCACTCCCCCATATATTTCTGCTTTTTTGATACCACTGTAAACCAACTGGATGTTTTGAATACTCCACCAGGGCGAAGTGGTTTTACGGGGGTCTAATCCACCGAGTGTGGGCAATTTCATCGGGCTGTAAACATTACCTGTATAATCAATTGCTACATTTATTTTTTTAATATTATACGATATTGCCCAGGTACCTGTAAATTTTTCAGTCAATAACTGCTGTGCTGTTACGCCATCTTGTGTTAGTGTATTTTCCATAAATGTACCCCCTGCAATAACTTTAAACCCGTTTGCAAATGCGATATCCATATTTAAGGTGATGCCTTTACTAACTGCGTAACCATTCAAATTATCATAACTGATTTTATCAGGGTCAGTCAGAAAATCGCCAACAATTCTGTTAGTAAAATAGGTGTAGAAAACAGAGCCGTCCAGGCCAATAAATCCCCCGTTTTTTGAGTACCACTTTTTAATATAGTTGATGTTAACATTGTAAGACTTTTCGGGCTTTAAATCATTTTTTACTTCTACAGTTCTTGCACCTGTAAGTGCAGCGTGGTCTTCAGTAAACAAGTTTACCACTCTAAAGCCTGTACCTGCATTTATGCGAATGATGTTTTTATCATTAATGGTATATTTATATGCAATGCGAGGTGTAAAAATATTTCCGTGTACAGAGTTGTTATCATACCGCAAACCCAGCAATAATTTTTGTTTTTTTGAGATGGCAATTTCATCCTGTAAAAAAACACCCGGCAACCATGTTTTCTGGGGTTGATTTTTTTGATTGAGGATATCTGCATTTGCTGTAGCAGGTGTATTATCATCATAATAAGTATAACGAACTGCTGCACCTGCCAACAAATCATTATTGCCAATTTTTTTGTCCCAGGTAAGTTGTGCAAACCCAATACTTTGTTGAGCAATATAAGAAGTTGTTCCGTACCTGCTATCCTGGTTGTGCTTATTCAAAGAAAAAGCCAGTATAAATATTTCTTTGGTTGGTAATTGATAATTTCCCAATAACTCATAACGGCTTGTGTAAATACTTTCGCCATAAACACTGTCGCCGCCTCTGAATGTTTTATTCCACTGCAGATCCCCCCCAAACCTGTCTTCGTACATAAACCTGCCAGCCAGGCTGAACAACCGGTTTCCTTTTCTGCCGAAATTCCATTTTTGAAAAATAGAAATTCTGTCCTGCAAAGTCATATCAGTAAACGCATCGTTGTTTTTATCAACCCTGTTTTGAAAATCGAAGTAGTTTATACCTGTGAGTACATTTGCTTTTTTTCCTGCTTTCAGTTTAAAACCCAGGTCTGTATTTATTTCACCCCAGCTTGTAGTAAATACATCTGCCGAAAACACGGGCGCATTTTGCGGCTTTTTTGTGATAATATTTATCAATCCGCCAACTGCTTCACTACCATATAATGATGATGCAGGCCCCTTTACAATTTCAATTCTTTCAACTAATGAGTTTGGTATGCCCGATAATCCGTACACCGTGGATAAGCTGCTCACTATTGGCATACCATCAATCAGTATCATGGTATAAGGGCCTTCTAAACCATTTATGTGTATATCGCCCGTGTTGCATACATTGCAATTCAGTTGTGGCCTTACCCCATTTACATTTTGCAGGGCTTCATAAATATTAGGTGTTGGATTTTTCTTAAAATAGGTTGGCGAATATACTTCTACATTTACCGGGCTTTCTAATCTTCTTGCAGACTTTTGTGTGCCTGTAACAACTACTTCATTTAAACTGTTTGATAAATCCAGCAATTCAAAATCCAATTTTAAACTGCTGCCATCTTTTATAATAATATTCTTTTCAATTTTATTACACCCTGTATAACTTACTTGTATCGTATATGCTCCCGTTGAAACATTTTTTATGGTGTAGTTTCCCAGGCTGTCTGTTACCGCACTAAATTTTGTACCCTGCAATATGATATTGGCTGATTCAATTGCTTTATTTTGAATGGTAGCTTTTCCGCTTATTGTTGCTGCTTGTGCACTGACTGTTTGTGTTGAAATTATAAATATCACAAGGCTGAATATCCTCTTCATTTTAGCACTTTAAATGTTTGTTTTGCAAAAATAAATTAGTTAGACTAACCTAACAAATAAAGTTTTGATTATTTTACTACTTTTGCAAAGTCATTCAAATTATACTGAGTTATGTTGTCATATACGGAAGAAAATTATCTGAAAGCCCTGTTGAAAATCACTTTTGAGAGTGGCACAAACGAAGCCGGAACAAATGAATTGGCCACGCATTTGGCTGTAAAACCTGCAACAGTTAACGATATGCTCAAAAAACTGAAAGAGAAGACATTGGTTGACTATGAAAAGTATGGAAAAATAAGATTGACGGACACTGGAAAGAAAATTGGACTTGAAATTGTGAGAAAGCACCGCCTTTGGGAAACATTTCTATATGAAAAATTAGAGTTTAGCTGGGATGAAGTTCATGAAGTAGCCGAACAATTAGAGCATATACAATCGCCCAAATTAATTGAGAAATTAGATAAGTTTTTAAATTTCCCGGAATTTGACCCGCATGGTGACCCTATACCAAATACTGACGGTGAGCTGAAAGTCCAATTCAAAAGAACCTTATCCGAAATTGAAATTGGCGGCAGTTGTAAAATGGTGGCGGTTAAAGATAATTCAAGTCCCTTTTTACAATATGTTGTCAATGTTGGCCTCAGCCTGCATAAAAAAATAAAGGTTTTATCCAAACAGGAATACGACGCAATTACTGTAATTGAAGTAAATGGAATAAAATCGAGTGTGAGTCAGAAGTTTACCGACAATATTTTTGTTGTATAATATGCAATAACTGGTGCATTTCAAATTCCCCGGCCGGTGGCCCCAAAACTGCTGCAATAACCTGATGCCCAAATCTTCACCCCGCTGGTCATAGAAATCGGGGACTTGTGAATCCGGCAGTTTGTAATCGTCGCCGACAGCGTTTGCTATCCCAACTACCCGCAACTTTTACCGTCCACGATTTTTTTGTGTATATCAAGATCAATGTAAATAAGTTGTCCGGTAAAATCGGTAAATTTGTTAAGTTTAATAAACATGGCAACTGATATTTAGTTGATCAAAAGTTACAAAATCTTTTGATTATTGTCTTTATTCAACTTTGCGAAGTTTACAATCGCCTTTCGGCGCCATGCCTTTTTACATAACAACTGTGACCAGCGGCGAAAAATTTTTTTTTGCAGAAAAGAATTTAGATACACTGATAAAAGGAATTGTACAACAAAAATGAAGCAAATAATAATATTAATTGCAGTGCTTATGTATGCACTGGTTGCTACAGCACAGGTTGAGAAAATTGATACTGACCGGCCGGACCAGACTGAAAGTGCCTTTTTAGTACCTGCTAAATGGCTGCAATTTGAAATTGGCTTTAACAAACAGGGTGCAAGAAACGGTGATGCCAAAGAATTGCTGCTGCCCACCCTGCTGTCAAAATACAGTTTTAATAAAAATGTTGAACTGCGGCTCATCACCACCATACAGTCGCTGGAATACCCTTTGCCCGGTGGCAAAAAATTGAGAGAAACCGGGTTGCAACCGGTGGAGATTGGCGCAAAAATACGCCTTGCCGAAGAGCGGGGTATCCTGCCCAAAACCTCGCTGATATTTCATTTCGCTGTCCCAACCATTGCATCCAATACAAAGCGGGCAGATAAGGTGGCTCCCAACTTCCGATTTACCATGCAAAACAGCATTACAGATAATATGGCCATTGGCTACAACCTTGGCGCTCAATGGGATGGCTTCAGTAATACGCCCACCTGGATTTACACATTTGCTCCCGGCTTTAACATCGGCAGCCGCTGGTATGCTTATGTGGAAGCATTTGGCTTTATCAATAAGTTGGAGGCGCCACAACACAGTGTGGATGCCGGCATAGCCTGGTACGCAAATAACAATGTAAAAATTGACTTTTCCGGCGGAGCAGGTATCAGCCAGGCAGCGCCTCCATGGTATGTATCCGTTGGGGCTTCGGTAAGGTTTAATACTGCGGGGAAATAGGACGGTGAAAATTATTCAATACTCAGGTTCATTATTGGCGCTGTGCACCCAGCGATACTTTAGTTGTTGGCAGCAGCTTTACTTTTTGAAAAATACATACCAAGAGCCTACACCGAAACCATTTAGGTCATTTTCAGCTGCATAGATGCCTTGAAAATCATTTCCAATTTCAAAAGCTTCTTTTTCAATATCTACTTTATGATGATCGAATCTGGAAATCTCTTTCCAATCTTTCTGATTTTTGATATAAAAACATTTGCCAAGCATATAATATTCAGATTGCCCAATTTTGCTTTTGAGTAATTCACACTGAACAGCCAACTCTATTAATTTTAATTTACCTACTGAAATGATATTAGTCTTTCCTGTATTATTGAAGACAATAGTTTTTGGAGGGTTAAATGTTAGAGTGTCTCCTTTGAATATGATTGATTCAAGATGCACCTCCCCATATATACCTGAAATTTGAGCATTCAGATAGAATGGTGAGATAAAAATAAAAAAGAAAATTATCTTCATGTGAATAAATTACCGCCAACGCTAGTTTCCCGCAATTACTGTATAAGTTGTAAAAAACCTGCCGCTCACCAAATATACACAATTATGTGTATTTCGTCACACTAAGGCGGGATGCCCCAGCAAGCGAAGGGTGCATGGTAAAAATAAAAATGATGCTGCTTCATTTATTGTAGTGATAGCAATTCACATACTTAGTTGCCTTGCAAGAAGTTGAGCTTTCCAGGTCAACAATTGCCTGTTCTTTGAAGATTACTTTTAATATTTTCACAGATGCTTTTTATGAAGAGCTGTTAAATGCTTTTTGGGATCAAAGTTTTCTACTCTTTTAGATCGTTCCCCTTTTTTTAAAGCAGTGACAAGATTCTTTTTTACTTCTTCTTCACTTTCAAGCAATCTTAAGGCAGTACGCACCACCTCACTGGCTGAAGTATAACGCCCGGATGCAACCTCTGGATCAATGAATTTTTCAAAATGTTCTCCCAGTAGAATTGAAGTATTTCTGGCCATAAATGATTCGTTTCTTACTCAAATATACCAACAGTTGGTATACTGCCAAATTGCAATTTTGCAGGACGTAGTTTGTAATACTGTAACCCTCCGCCCTGGTTCGTGTCCCCCACGAAACAGCGGGCGGAAGGAGTTCATGGTGAAAATAAAAATGCGGCTGCTTCATTTATGCAGTGAGAGCAATTCACTTATTTCGTTGAGTTATATGATGTTGAGTTTTACGTTTCGCTGGACACGTAGCGGGGCTGGGATTTATCCAGCTACACTTGAGCAAAACCCTTTTTTTGCAGGCTGTTACTTTTTCTCTTCATCTAAATTATCAAGTTCAGGAGTTGCCATTACCCTGGAAACAAAATGTACAGTTCCCTTTTTTTTCCAAACTCTTATCGCAAAAATTATCCCAACAATTAAACCAATAAGAGCCACAGTTATTGCAATAATCATTCTTGGAGTTGAGGGATTTGAAAAATAAATTATTGCAGCAATGATCAGTCCGGCCAAAAGAGGAGACAGAATGATTTGCAACCATCCTGTAACTTCAGTTGCATAGTCAAGGAAAGACATTTTGTTTTTATCCTCTTCTCTATTAAAAATTTTATCTGTCATTGTCTGAAAATAATTAGAGAGCCAGAATAATGGCTTACAACGACTGTTTCCGAAATTACAGGACAAGTATTAAAAACCCTGCCTTTAACCAAATATACACATAATGTGAAGACTTTTGCAGGAACCTCCAAACCGGAAAATGAAAATTATTTAATAAAACAGCTGGCTTGCAATGTTTGCCGGTTAAGTTCAACACTAAGCTTCATTGTTGGCACTGCGTACCCAACGAAGCCTTAGTTGTTGTATGCAGGACATTGTCTAGGAGACGATGTCCGTTAGCCGTATAATAAAATCTTTACCGCCTTTTAGGTAATATGTTCGTCCGCCCCAAATGCCAGGATTATAATACTTGGTTTCTTTTAATCTAATAATTTCAGACTGGATATTATGATTTGCATCTCTTATTACACAATTGTTAAGTTCGATTTGTTGTATCAAGAATCTATCAAAAGGATTTATTTCGACAGAGTCAAAAGTGTTTTGAGTTAGATACACGGTGTCAGATTTTTTTATATCCGAATTAAGCTTTTTGAGAATTGCTTCGTAAGTACTTTTTCTATAAGGCTGATAACCTTTAAGTTTGTCAACTACAACTTGTTTAAAGGAAGTATAGTCTACATAAAATACAATAAAATGATATTGATAAGCAACAGTTTTAGTGAATGACTTTTCAGATAACTTTAACGTGTCTGCTCGGTATGTGTCAATTTGAGATTTATCTTGCGCTTTCACTTGAGTCGTGAAGTAAAATTGAATTAGAATAAATGCGAATTTTAATGGAAGGAAATTCATATTTTCTGTTTGGTTAAAAATGCTGTGTCAATCACACAACTTATGCTAAAGTTTTTTGCTGCACGTCTTGCCTTGCATACAACGTCGGCGGCTTTGGGCAGGTGCGGAATTTCCCAACACTCCGCCCGAAACTGCGGCTGATTATTTTGACTGAAGTTTGTTTGTCCAGCCCCACTCCTCTGCCCTGGTTCGTGTCCCCACGAAACAGCAGGCGGAGGGGGGCATGGCGAAAATGAAAATGCCGCTACTTCATTTATGCAGTGAGAGCAATTCACTTATTTCGTTGCCTTGTAAAAAGTTGAGCTTTCCGTTTCGTGGGGACACGAACCGGGGCTGGGAGGGTTGCTGTAATTTATGCAATTTATACAATACTACAACCGCCATCATACAACTTACAGCACACTTTACAACCAGACAAAATCCGATAAACTCAACCTACCCAAACCGAAAATTGACAAAAACTTTACCCAAAATCAGCGACCTGCAAACCCAAATCTAAATACCCTTTCATTGGATTAGCGCCAGAGACCAGGTCTTGTTTTATTTTATTCGAAATTTATTCGGTTGGCTGGGCTAATCGGCTATACAGCTAAATGTTGGCTTTAGCCGCTCCGTCTATCAACGTTTCTATCCATCAGTTTTCTCTTTGATAAACATGTTGTCATTATTGACGTAAATCAACTTAACCATTATATCCTTGCTTAGTTTGCAATTCTCTTGCACAACCTGTATCAATCGCTTACTCTGTCTATTCATAAACTTGTTCCAAAAGACTATCACTACATAATCATAGTTACTCGTTGCAAAAGTCTTGGTTACTGAAAGCGGCTTAAAATATTTCAGTTGTTGTTTCAAGTCTATGAATGTATCAACAGGAGCTTGCTGTTCCGGTGGGAAAATGTCAAACAAACCGTTCTTGTTCCAATTCAAATTAGGAAAGCCGCCAGCGTAGCAATTAATGTGAAAAGATTGAAGCTGTCCTACATTGTCGTAGTAGAGCGCTTGCAAAGGCTGATTATGGTTTTTGTGTTGTTCCATAAAAAGTGAAATGTCGGCGGAAGGAAGGTAAGAGGAATAAGAGCGGTCAAGCACGTAAGTATCTTCATAAGGGATATTGAATTTTTTAGCATAACTCAATATCTTTTGCTCATTAACAGCATGAGGAGATTTAATTCCATAAGTCCCCAACATAATTGAGGAGCAGCTTGTAAGACTGAAGCAGGAAATTAACAGTGTGGCGATAAAGTTGCGAAATGTCACGTGTAAGTTTTTTGGTTTTCCAGTTACAGCCAACATTAGTATTCCAGGACATACCATTCCGGAAGCCCATTTTGTAACTGTTTGATTATTAATGAATATATATGTCGTTTTTTGCATTGTTTACAAATTTTCGGTGTCGCAATTACAACTCCTGCCACAAACCTACTTCATCCCCTCCATACAGACGCTCTGGCCTGCATCTAAAGCTCCAAAAAACAGGAAAAAACCCTTTTTTTAATCGCCACAAAAACATTACGAATATTGGTATTTAGGCTATCGCAACTACTGGTTAAGGCGGCAGCACTACTAAAGTACAAATAATTTTTTTACAACAGGGTTTTTACCGCCTTGGCGGGTGAGCTGGTTAGAATGCGGGCTGGTTTTTTGACCTCACCCCCTGCCCCTCTCCATGGGAGAGGGGTGTTGCGAAGATTGAAGCGAAGCCTTCGGGCCAATCTTCTTTTCGGTCTTCGCTGTTGCCCTTCTCTTTTGGCGAAGGGGTAGGGATGAGGTCTATTAACCACCCGGTGAAAAAGTTCAGTTTTCCCACCAGGGGGGTCGCCGCACCCCTGCGACAGCATTTCAAACCTTCCCGAAACCTTCCTGCAGTGGTGCAGCACGGTTTTTTTTCCCACCGAAAGCCTGTTGCAGGGGTGCAGCAGCATTTCGCTGCTTCTTGAAACCTTGCTGCAGAGGTGCAGCAGCATTTCGCTGCTTCTTGAAACCTTGCTGCAGGGGTGCAACAGCATTTCATAGCTTCTTGAAACCTTGCCACACCTGTCCCCACCCTGTTGGTGGTATGCAGCGCCGTAACTTCTGGAAAAGGCTGGCGCATCACGGCAAAAAAATAGGGCAGTGTTTCCACTACCCTGTTCAAGACCCATTATAACCAGCTATTTTAACAATGCAGTAACGGCACTTTCCAGCGCATCGCCCTCCGCATCAATTTTTACAATCTTACCTTCCTTATCCAGCAGGTAGGTGGCGGGTATGCCCTCAATATTATAGGTGGAAATCACATCTGCCTCCCAGCCCTTGGGATCCAGCAGTGAGGTATAATTCATTTTGAAATATTTTACAGCTTTCACCCACTGGCTGCGCTTGCTGTCGATAGATACTGCCACCACTTCAAAGCCCTTTGCCTTGTATTTGTTGTACAGCTTTACCACTGAGGGTATGCTTTCCCGGCAGGGGCCGCACCAGCTTGCCCAAAAATCAATCAGTACCACCTTGCCTTTAAAAGACGACAGGTTTACAATATTTCCCTTAGCATCCGGCAGGGAAATTTCCGGTGCCTGCTCCCCTACCCGGGGCTGTGCCGATGCAATGAAAGTAATGATAAAAGCAATACAAATTAAACTCAGTTTCTTCATTTTTTCGTTTTTTTATTCAATGCGTTTAAAAAATTATATTCCAGCCGCAGTACATAACTCTGGTTACTCATGCGGTGTACATTGCCCCAAATATAAAACCTTGCGCCGATATCTAACTTAGCAATACTGTTAAAAATAAACTGCACCGCCGGGGCAAAATCAGCATAACTCCCTTTTTGTTCTCCCAGGGCCGTACCCAGCAGTTCGGCATACAGGTTGATATTGGTTTGCTTGTAACTCACATAGTTTCCCGGAAAAAGCAGGTAACCCGCAGATACCGTATAGTTAAACCCATACCTTGGCTGCGATGGCAATAACCTGTTTTTACCATTGTCCAGCGCATTGGTGAATGACAATGAAGATGAAACGGCCAGTTTGTGTTTTAATTGTGTGGCCACAATACCTGCCTGCCATCCGGAGTTATTTCCATCCAGGTCAATATCCTCCGAAATATGGCCATTATAGCCGGTATGCTCCACCGGGCCGGTACCGTGGTCAACCATGTATTTATAAGATGTTTGATACACTGAAGGATTATTGCTGGCGCTCAGTTTGGCAAAAGCTGCCATCCTGAAATGGCTGTGTATGGCATCCCGGGAAAGAAAACGGTACTTGGCATACAGGCTTCCACCTTCTGCCTTGTAAGTGCCGGTATATACATCCGACACATAGAGGTTGCCGTGTACCATCAGGTTTTTCGACAGGCCAAACATGGTTTCCAACTCCAGCCTGTTGCGCAGGTTGGCACCATTTTCCATATTCATCAGCCTGCTCCCAAGCCTCAATCCGATGCTGTTTTTAGCCATATTGCTGGCCGGTTCTGTTGCCACAAAAAGCTCCTGTGCATGCAGGGATACCATTGCCGCAGCAGCAATAAGAAATGCTGAAATTTTTTTCATAACAAAAAATTTATTCCGGGGCTGCCCGTTACAGCTGCCCCGGAACGGGTTTAATTAAATGGTTACATGATAAATGCGGGCTCCCTGCGGCAAACCGCTTTGGGTACAGCAGTCGCCCACCGTACCTGTGTCGTAACATTTCATTTTTGTAAACGCCTTATTCTTCTTAAATTCTTTGCTGCTTACAAAGCCCTTGTCCAGCACCCTGATGGTTTTACTTCCATTGAGCACCTGCTGCCGTATGTTTAAAAAATGCAGGTTGCGGCCATCCACCAGCACATGATCATCGGTTGCTGTCTTCACATTGTTAAACTGTACCACTGCCAAAAATGAAGTCACAGAAAATCCTGCATCTTCCACCATCTGCTTTAACTGGTCAAAATCAGCCGCAAAACCGGGTTTGATTTTTACATCAAAAGTGGAATTCTTTATATTGGCTTCCACACTATCTACAAAGTTGAGTGTAGTAAGCGACTTATAAATAGCCCTGCTGCACATACTGCAGGTAAGGCCGCTTGCCTGTAAAAACACTTTTGTAACCTGCGCCTGTACACTGAATGAAAGAACAAGGCAGCAGCATACCAATAACTTTTTCATGTTGTATATATTTAAAAGTTACTGTTTGGCCGGTGTTTCCTTTCTATCATACTGGCAGCAGCCATGCAATTTGGTATAGGCTGCATTGTCGGCAGTATAATCCTGTGTGTCATAACCGGTTTTGGCAATGGCCTCCTGGATTTTTGCATTGGAAGACTTAGCAGTATTGTAAGTTACCTGCAGCACTTTACTGTCTTCGTTCCAGCTGGCTTTTGTGGCACCGGCAGCTTTGGCGGCCTTTTCTATTTTTGATTTGCACATCCCGCAGTTGCCCCATACTTTGATGGTTTCTTTTTTAACGGTGCTTTTTTGTGCAAATGATGTATTACTGATGAATAAGCTGAACAATATGGCAGCTATGATTTTAAACGATTTCATTGTATAAAATTTAAACTTGTAAATAATGATTGGCCGTATCAACGGCATATTACTGCCGAAGCTACAGCAGTATTCAGTACAAATCACTACAGCCTAAATCCGGAAAACACAGTTGGTAATATTGATGGAGGGGCCGCCAATATCAGGAGGAGAATGCACAGGTGCAGGCAGGGCGGCCGCCTGCAGAGGTTCCGGCCAAAGGGGGGATACAGCATAATTACTAATGACAGCAACCTTTTCTTCTCCAAAACTGAAGGCATTGGTTACATTTTTATGCGCATCCTCTAATTTGTAAATTTTCAGTTCATCGTGGCAGCAACCACCTTTTTTTTCGGTCATACCGCACCTGCCGCATCTGTCATCCTTACCACCATACAATTCCACCCCGGCAAGCTTCCCCATACAGTAATGCAGTTCCATCACCACTCCCGAAGAAACAGCGAGGTATACAATTGCCAGTATGCCAATGAGAACCTTTTTCATTTTCTGTATCGTAAAATTAGCCGATTTTTATGAATTTACTCCCTTTTTTTACTGCCCGTGCTGCCCATCTGATATATTTTAACTTTTTATATGAATAATCCGGGCAATGCCGGACGCTTATTTCACTGCACCTGCACCATGCAGTTATGCAAAATTTCTTGCCCGGCTGCATAATAATATCCCCAATAATGCGTTTTGGGGTGAAACAGGCTGTTTTTAAGCTTAAAAGGCTCAATTACAGGTTGTATTTCCAATATCTACGCTGTTTCTTACAAAAAGAAGCAGTAAACAAACATGAAACTCTTGATTTTCCCTAAAAAAATCATTTTCGTTTTCGTTGTGGCATATACCTTAAGCGCAACGTGTTTTTCCCAGGTAAAAGTGGGAAACAACGCCACCATTATCAACCCCAATGCCATTTTTGAGATAGAGTCTGCCGACAAAGGTTTTTTGCTGCCCCGCCTTGCATTAAGAGCCACCACAAGTCCGTATCCGCTCACCGCCTTTGTAGCAGGTATGCTGGTGTATGATACCGCAACAGTTGGCGACGTTACCCCCGGTTTATATTACTGCGATGGTACAAAATGGATCAGGTCGTCCAATAGCAGTGCCAGTGCTGCACCCGAAAATGCCTGGAGCCTGAAAGGAAATAATAATACCAGGCCGGGTATTGATTTTGTTGGCACAACAGATAACAAAGACCTGGTTTTTAAAACAAATGGCATTGAGCGGCTGCGGCTTACCAAAGACGGCTGGCTGGGTGTGGGCGTATCCAACCCCGGGGCGGCACTCCATATAAAAGGACAGGTAATGATTGATTCGGTGGAGGCCGGCAATATGGCTACCGACAGCCTGCTGGTTATTTCTGCGGCAGATGGCAGGGTAAAGGCAGTCAATGCAGGTCACCTGATGTCGGGCGTAAAAAGAACCACGAGGATAGTAGCAGTTTCCGGTCAAACCAGTTTCATTACACCGGCCAATATCAGCGATGCCGACAGGATTTCATTATACCGCAATGGCATACTGATCAATTTTACAGTTACAGGCATCAATACCATTGCCGCAGAAATTGCCTCTGTAGCCGGTGACGAAATAAAAATCATACAAATTCTATAAACAACAAAACCAGCAAAAAAATGAAATGATTCAAACAAACAACTGTTACCAACTGCTTAAAACTTTAAACAATCAATTAAAATCTGATATTTCTTAAACAAAACAACAATTATGCAAAAATTAATCCTCTTCACCGTGTTTCTTTGTGCTATCGTATTCAGCGCAAGAGCACAAAAAGTTGCCACCAAGGCTGTGGACAACAAGGGTACCATCAAGTGGGTACTTGACAGTTCAAGCGCTGTAATTACCCTTGCAGACAGTACACTGCTGTATGTTACTCCAAAGCAGCTGCGTGACAGCCTGGCCGGTACATTAAGGGCCTCTGACACTGCCAGTATGCTTGCCAACTATATCAATGCTGCATTGAATGGCCTTACCAAAGACGGGCAAACAGTTAAACTGGGCGGTGCCCTGGTAGAGCCTACCACAATTACCACAACGGCAGCCAATTTCCTGGCCATTACCGGCCTCAGTTCGGGATCATCGGCAACAGATAGTGTGCTGGTAACCGACCCTTCAACAGGGCAGGTGAAAGTTATATCGGCAGCAGCCCTGTTCAATGCGCTTACGTTTGAGAATGGTTTGACCAGAACAGGCAATACAGTTAAACTGGGTGGTATTTTATCAGAAGCCACTACCATTACCACTGATGCTACCAATGTGCTGAAGATTGCCGGCCTGCAAAGCGGTAATGCAGCAACAGACAGCGTGGTGGTAACTACAGATGATGGTACATTAAAGAAGGTATCTTCAACAACATTACTGCAAAGCGGCAGCCAGGAATTTACAACAACCCTTGGCGACAGGATATTTAACGTTCCCAACATGCCGCCAAATTCCTCAAGGGTTTGGGTATACAGGAATGGCGTGAAACTGGTTTCCGGAACTGATTATACTGCCACCGCAGGTGTGGTAACGCTGAGTATTGCCATGGGTGGCCTGGTAGCTGATGATGATGTTATCGAGGTACAGTGGGTTAAATAACCCTTATAAAAGCTGATGTAGATTCCCCTTTGGCCCGAAAAAAAACTGCGGGCTAAGGGGAATTTATAAAAAGAGAAAAATTGAAAAAAATACTTTTCCCCCTGGTTTTCATACTGTTCTCCTGCTCAAAGATGTTTGGGCAGGTTACGGCAGTTGATCCCAAGGGTACAAAAGTGTATATAGACAGCAGTAAATGGCAATTGACAGGCAACAATATCCGGAATAAAAATTCTGGTAATGTTGGCATTGGCGTAACAACGCCTCTTTTTAAACTTGATGTGGCAGCTGCAGCAAACCCATTGCGCCTGCAGGGCCTGCAAAATGGCAATTCAGTTACTGACAGTCTTGTTTCCGTTCAAAATGGTGTAGTAAAAAGACTGGCGCCCATCTCCACTTTTATCATCAATAAAAACGACAGCACTACCGCCAGCAACGGTCTGAACCTCAACGGTAAAGATGTTCGCCTCGGTGGTAGTCTTACCCAACCGACGATCATTACCAGCAATACCAATCCATTAACCATCGCCACAGGCGGTACGGCACTGAACATTACCGGCTTAACAAACGGCACATCAGCAACCGACAGTTTAATGGTAGTACAAAATGGTGCTGTAAGAAAACTGGCACCTATCAATACTTTTATCACCAACCGAAACGACAGTACCACCGCCAGCAATGGCCTCATCCTTAATGGTAAAGATGTACGCCTTGGTGGCAATCTTACCCAAGCGACAACCATTACCAGCAATGCCAATCCATTAACCATCGCTACAGGTGGAACGGCTTTAAATATCACCGGATTAACAAACGGCGCTGCTGCAACGGATAGTTTGATGGTGGTACAAAATGGCACTGTAAGAAAGCTGGCACCCATCAATACTTTTATCACCAACAGAAATGACAGCACTACCGCCAGCAACGGCCTCATCCTTAATGGCAAAGACGTTCGGCTGGGCGGCAACCTCATACAATCTACTACTGTAACTAATAATT
>JANMIG010000057.1:0-16825 GCA_031375675.1 Chitinophagales bacterium | reverse complement strand
GGGTTGATATTATTATAGTAAAGTCATAAATTGCATAGCTTAACCCCGAAGGGGTGACAGAGATATTGCTGCTAAAATTTGCTATCATGCCGGGAACATTTTCACAAATTTATATACAGGTGGTATTTGCTGTAAAAGGCAGAGAAAACCTTATCGCCAATAGCTGGAAAAATGAATTGCATCAATACATTGCCGGAATCATAAGAGGCAAAGGCCAAAAACCAATCATTGTAAATGGCATGCCTGACCATATTCATGCCTTTATAGGATTAAAACCAGCAATGTCCATTTCAGACCTGGTAAGGGATATTAAAAACAATGCTTCAAACTTTGTAAATGAACACAAATACGTAAGGGGTAAGTTTGCATGGCAGGAAGGCTATGGGGCATTTTCATATTTACACTCACATATAGAAAATGTGTACGACTATATCCTTAACCAGGAAGTACATCACCACAAGAAAACCTTTAAAGAGGAATACCTGGACTTCATGAAGAAATTTGATGTGCCGTTTGAAGAAAAATACTTGTTTGAATGGTATAAATAAAAAAGTGCCGATAATCCTGCCACCCCTTCGGCCTTGTTCTTTTTTCCTGCTTTCCTTCGCCGATGTGCTTCCTCGGGATAAACTACAACAGCTTAAAGCCAACCGGCAGGACCCAGAGGGTGCAAAATAGATAACCAGGTAAGCATTGGCATTTCAATTTTCCTTTAATGCGGTACCCGGTTTGCCACAATCAGGTTCTATAGCCCTGCACATTCATTTTACCTGTAAGCAATAAGCAGTCACCGCCAGCATACCTTTCAATACCTTATCTTTACAAAAGCGCAAATATCATGAAATTTGTACTCATTAAGATAAGGCTGATACAACTGAACAGGGAAATCCGCAAACTGGGCTTTTTTTATACACTGTTGATTATTTTGCTGTTTGCTACAGCAGTACTGTATGCAGGCATCTATTATCATCAAGCACAACCGGCAATATTTGTATCTGCTGCCATACTGCTCTCTGTATTATATATTCACCTGAACAGAAAAGATCTTGGCTTTATAAGCAAACACATCCGGCATCCGGCTCAGAACATATATGCTGAGTACCTGTTATTCAGCCTGCCATTTGCATTGCCTGCAATTTTCTCACCACAATGGTTTCATTTTCCTGTTGTAGTACTGCTGCTTGGCTTTATTGCAGTGATAAAAGTTGATACTGTACAAAAAACACCGCTGCCTCACCTTGGAAAGCTGCTGAGGGCCGACGCTTTTGAATGGATTGCAGGAATCAGAAAAAGATACATCAGCCTCATCCTGCTTTATGCAATTGCTGCCGCCTTATGCTGGTTGCGCATTGCACCGCTGATTTTCCTGTTTCTCATTACTACCACAATAATGTCATTTTACATCGAATGTGAATCACTGCAGGTATTATACGCATACAGTGGCAATGCAGGAAAGACGCTGTATAAAAAATTAAAAACACACCTGGTAATTTTGTCTGTTCTTTTGCTGCCTGTGCTCATCATAAACAGCATTTTCAATCCCGGCCTGGTTCTCCTGAATATTGCCTTTTGGATTGTACAACTGATCCTGCTCAGTTTTGTGATTTTACTGAAATATGCCACTTATTTACCCGGAAACAAGAATATACTCAACACCACGCTGATTGCCTTTGTATCGCTGGGTTGTATATTGCCTTTTATATTGCCGGTTCCGCTTATAATGAATTTCATCAACTACCGCAAAGCCATAAAAAAATTAAAACTGTATTATAATGATTAGGCTGCAGGAACTCAGAATACTGTTTGATCAAAATTGTGTGCTTGATTGTAAGGATGTACAATTTGAAACAGGACAAACACACGGTATAATAGGGTTAAACGGTGCAGGCAAGACCACCTTATTCAATGTGCTGTCCACTTTTTTAAAACCCACAGCAGGAAAAGTATTGATGGATGACAGCAAGATAAACCTGGAGGATATCCTCTTTCTTGAAACCAATAATTACTTCTACAGCAACCTGACCGGTAAAGAATATTTATCTATTTTTCCAACCACCAATAACAGGTTCGACATCAACGCTGTAAACCATCTTTTGAAGGTTCCATTAGACCAGGTAACCGAATCCTATTCTGCGGGCATGAAAAAGAAGCTGGCACTATTGGCCATCATTAAACAGGACAAACCCATTTACATTTTTGATGAACCGTTTAACGGGCTGGACCTGGAATCAGGAAAAGTGCTGGAACTGATGATACAAAACCTGAGAGCAAAAGAAAAAACCATTTTTATTTCCTCGCATATACTTTCACCATTGCTTACCCTTTGCGACCAGGTGCATTTACTGCAGAACGGCATATTTACAAAAAAATACAGTCATAAGCAATTTGACAATATTGACAAAGATCTGTTTGCAACCTTTAGCAAAGAAGCAGGCGAAATCATCAGTACCGTAATGTAAATGACAATATCTCTTTTACCATCCACCTGGTAAAGGACTGATAAAGCAGATGAGTTCAACCTCATCTGCACACCGGAAACTTCAAATTGCCCGAGCAGGGCAACTGCAAAACTGCTGCAATAACCAATGCCCAAATCTTCACCCCGTTGGTCAAAGACCAGAACTGTTTGGAAGATTTGTATTTACAATATAAATTATTGTTGTTAATGGCTGACCAGTTAATTCGGAAGGCTCTAATGGCCGTTTTCTGTGCTTTTCCTTGATGAAAAGCACCAAAAATCAAGGGCTGCGGAAAAAAAAGCTAAAAATTTCCTTGTCTGGCTAAAATGAAATCAGTCACAACAGTGGAATAAATCCCAGCAATAATGCGACTTACGAGCTAATAATATTGCCCAACAGCGGTAACATTAATTTCATTTTTTACCCAGCCCTGGAAATTTTCTCAACGCAATTTTTTCCGAGGCCCGTCTTTCGAAAACCTTTTATGAATAGGAAGCGATGGGTATTTAAAATATTTGCAGCTAATACTATCATTTGCCAGTTTCCTGCATGATAAAATCTTCCGAACACTTATAGTCAAAGACCTGACGGTGCATTCGGATTCGGTAGTTTGTAATAGCCGCCGCCTGCGTCTTTGACCAGCAGCGAATGGATTTTCTATACTGCTGACTATCAAACTGATAGCGGTGGTTTATATATAATTTAAAATACAGTAAAAGACTGGCTCGGGGTTTTACAATATCTTCACCCCACCGGTATCGACTGCATACTGTTAAAATAATCATTGGGGTCCCAGCGCTTCTTTACCTGCTTAAGCCTTTCAAGGTTACTACCAAAATACAACTGCAGGGCAGCATCCCTTCCTCCATAAGCATTAAGGTCGCTGTCAGGATAATTGTAATAGCAGCCATCCACATTATCAGTGGGGTCAAGTGCCGGGTTGGGGGTGCCGCCGGTAGCAGCATACATTTCTGTATAAAAATCACGTATCCATTTCAGGTATATTGCATCATCAGCCTTCTCCGTCCAGTATGCCTGGTACTGCAGCTTTAACACTGAGCTGCGCTGGGGAATGGCCGTTGCATCCGGTGTTATAGTATTTATTCTGCCGCCATAAGTATCCACCTGCAAAAGGCACTGGCTCATATCAACTGCCTCTGTTGTGGTTAGATATTTATACATTGTATTTACCTGCTCCATGGGAAAGCCCTTTCGCATATAGGCTGATTTGTACTTCCCCCGCTGGTTGGGACCTGAGCCATTGAGTGTTTGCACCGCTTCGTAAAACGTATACTGAATGGTATGGGCGGCAGGCTGAATATAGCCGCCCAGGCTGGTAACTGAAGAAATGGAAGTGAGCTGGTATTCAACCATATTGCCGATACTGCCCAGCAAATGGTCAACATATTCCGCTTTTATCTTTGCCGGATCTTCATTTTGCAGAATGGCAGTTTGTATGGTGAGTACAACCGTTCCCTGTGATTTATGGTGCAGGGCGAAAATGCCAAACTGCCGCCAGTTGGCCGTATCATCTGCTAGGGCAGTAAAAAAATTCAGCAAGTTGGCCAGCACATCCGGGGTAATATTAGTCCAGTTGATACTCAATTGTGTAATAAAAGCACCCGCAGGACTATCGGGCAATTCTTTAAAATAATAGCGGGTAATTACACCAAAATTACCACCACCGCCACCCAGGTGTCCCCAGAACAAATCCTGCTCATCTTTGCTGCCAGCATCAGCAGATACATACAGTACCTGCGCAGGCTTACCGGCATCATCTTTCACCACCACTTCCACTCCTGTAAGCCAGTCAACGGTAAGTCCGTTCAGCCGGGATAAAAGCCCATAGCCACCTCCGCAGATATGCCCGCCCAACCCAACTGAATAGCAGGAACCGGCAGGCAATACTTTTCCATAATCCCTGAACAGGCTGTTGAAAGCACTCCAGTTGGTACCACCCGAGTCAAGATAATAACCCTTTGCTTCATCGTAACCGCAACCATTCATGGCCGACACATCAATGATAGCTTTTGTGCCGTCATTAAACACAAAATTTTCGTAGCAATGCCCTCCGCTTTTTATCCTCACATTGCTGTCGTACAGCGCAATGGCATCATCCAGCGCCGCCGCTGCGCCTGCTGCATCATAGCACACATATACCGCCTCGCAGGAGCCTGCCTGCCAGCGCCTGTTAAAACCCTGCAAAAAACTTGGGAATTTTGGGTCAGCCGCAGTAACAGGGTACTTTGCATAACCTTTCACTGTATCGTATTTCATAAAAAAAATTTCAGGTTACAATCACTTTAATATCGCCATCAAGTATAAAGCTAATCACCAGCTGCCTTTTTTTTACAGGCATAAATGCTTGTTTTGCAAACCGGGTAGAACTACCTGTTTCAGTTATACCATTTTGATTTATAAATCAGGCCAATAATAAGTGGTATAATGCCGACATGCATTGCGCTTTACTTTTTATCTATTGGTCTGTTTTCAATGCATCGTCGGTATTATTGATCATTCCAGGGAAATATCAAATGGCATCCCGGCAAAAAAAAAGCTGAATTGCCCGCACATCCTTGCCGGCAATTCAGCCAATATCATTTATTCCAGGGCTGTTTTAGCAAATGGTTTTAACAATCATTTGTCATCAGCCGGCCCATTCCTTATCAATGAAGCCACTTCCCTGTCTTCATTATAAACTGCAATGCGGATTACCCAGTTTGTAACTTCATAATTCATGCTAAGCTGCAGCCGCTCAGTACCCTTTTCGCCGGGTTGCTCAAATACCAGGGAGGTAAAAGTGATCTCTTCCTTTGGTGCCTCATACTTTGCAGTGAGGCGGATGCTTTTACCCCCGCAGTTGTAAGTAGCATGCTTAACCTGGTTGTACAGCCATTTGAATTTTTTACTGGCAGTGGCAAACTCATCTGTTTCCATAACTGTGGCGTGCCAGGCTGCAATCGTTTTCCTGTTATCAACAGATGCATACTGCACCACAGTATTGCTAAGAGCACCAGGCAACAATATCTTGCTTTCATACTCCCGGCTCTGGGGATTATCTGCAATCATTGCACCCGTTACGGTTTTTAACTGTGCCGGTAATGCTGAAAGCACTTTTTCAACAGCATCATGCAAAGGCACATCCTTTTTAATCAGTAAAAATTGTGCATGCAGCAGGTTTGTGCATACAAGCAGCCACACTATGGCCGCAAAACGGTTAGTAATCTGTTTCATTGGAATTGTAATTTTATCAAATGTACAGCAAAACTTTTTACAGTGCAAAGGCCCTGTAAAAAATAATAATCAGTTAAACTATTACAATTGCATACTGTCACACCTGAACAATTATTTTTTTATGAAAACATTTTTACTGCTGCTGCACATCATCATACTACCGCAACTGTTGCAGGCCGGGCAATGTACAATAGATACCGTACCAGGGATGAGGCATGAATTGCTGCAGGACCTTGAGCTAAGTACTGAACAAAAGACTGCCATAAAACTATTGCTGGTTGACTATAAACTGACTGAGCAAAAACAAAAGAAACAGTTAAGGCAGCAAATACTTGCGGTGCTCACCACCCAACAGCTCCCCAGGCTTAAAAACAAATGGTATTACAGGCATCACTTTAAACCATAAAAAAAGCGGCCGTAAGGGCCGCCTGGGTATTGTACAAATAAATACATCATTTCATTTTAAACGACTCCAGGAATTTGGTAGTAAAGTTTCCTTTCCTGAATTCTTCATGCTGCATCAGCTGCAGGTGAAAGGGAATGGTGGTTTTCACCCCTTCAATCACATACTCACTTAAAGCCCTGTACATGGTATCAATGGCTTCTTCACGGGTTTGTGCCACCGTAATCAATTTACCAATCATACTGTCGTAATAAGGAGGTATTACATAACCGGCATATACATGACTGTCTACCCTTACACCATGCCCGCCGGGCTGGTGCAAAACGGTTATCTTGCCCGGGCTTGGCCTGAAATCGTTATACGGATCTTCTGCATTGATGCGGCACTCAATGGCGTGCATCACAGGGAAATAATCATTGCCGGATATCTTCTCCCCAGCTGCAATCTTTATCTGCTCTTTGATAAGGTCAAAGTTGATCACTTCCTCCGTTACGCAATGTTCCACCTGTATACGGGTGTTCATTTCCATGAAATAGAAATTGCGGTGTTTGTCCACCAGGAACTCAACAGTTCCCACACTCTCATAATTTATGGCTGAGGCAGCTTTTTTAGCCGCATCCCCCATCCGCTTGCGCAGGTCGTCGGTCATAAATGGCGAGGGTGACTCCTCCACCAGCTTCTGGTGCCTTCTTTGAATGGAGCAATCCCTTTCACTCAGGTGGCATACATTGCCGTACTGGTCGCCTGCTACCTGTATTTCTATATGGCGTGGTTCTTCCACAAATTTTTCCATATAGATACCGTCATTTTTAAATGAGGCACCGGCTTCAGTTTTGGCCATATCATAGTTACGCTCCATTTCAGCCTCTTCCCACACCACACGCATGCCTTTACCACCACCTCCGGCGGTAGCTTTTAATATTACCGGGTAACCCACTTCTTTTGCAAGCGTTTTTGCTTCTTCCACACTTTCAAGCAACCCCTCACCACCCGGCACCACAGGTACCCCGGCTTTTATCATGGTTTCCTTGGCCGTGATCTTATCCCCCATCTTATTGATCATATCCGGTGTGGGACCTATGAACTTAATACCATGATCGCCGCATATCTGAGCAAACTTGCTGTTTTCAGCCAAAAATCCATAACCAGGATGTATCGCATCTGCATTGGTTATCTCAGCTGCAGCCATAATATGTGGTATGTTCAGGTAGCTGTCTGCACCAGCCGGTTTGCCAATACAAACCGCTTCATCAGCAAACTTCACATGCAGGCTGTCCTTATCAGCGGTAGAATAAACCGCTACTGTTTTTATACCCATTTCCCTGCAGGTGCGTATTACACGCAATGCAATTTCTCCCCTGTTGGCTATCAATATTTTTTTAAACATAATTTTTTTTCAATGTGCAAATATGCCAATGTGCAAATGTGCAAACAAGCAGAACCTTTTTGACACTTCACAATCAGCTATTGATTGTAATTAATATAGTAATAACTTCAGGCAGGAATACTCTTTTTAGCTGTAGCCAGTATACTGCCAATAATTTTATTAAGAACTTCCAATTTTTCTAACAAACCATGCGGCTTTGGATAGCCAACTGCTTTATCACAAAGAATCAGCCAGTATTGTGTTTCACTGGCTTCTTTTGCTGCAAGCTTTATTTTATGAACAAAGTCTGCCTTGCTTTCAGGATTTTGTGCTTCCATTGCATTTGCCCCGACTGATGTTGCTGCCCGGATAAGTTGCCTGGAAATAACGTATTTTTTATGCTCATCCAATAAACTGCAATAATCAATTACCGCCAATGAAAATTCAATAGATAACTTTATCAATGGATTATTTTCCAGCAGTTCTTTTCTCATATAAGTTAATCAAAAAATACTATTTGGGCCATATTGGCATATTTGCCTGTTTGCCCATTGGCATATTTAATTGGGTTCCACCAAAAACAATGGCTGATCATACTCTACAGGGCTTGCATCATCCACCAGTACTTTTACAATTTTGCCTTTTACGTCGCTTTCTATTTCATTAAACAGCTTCATGGCTTCAATAATGCATACCACTTTACCCGGGGCCACTTCATCACCCACATTCACAAAAATGGGTTTGCCGGGGCCTGCCTGGCGGTAAAATGTACCAATCATCGGGCTTTTTATCGTAATCAGGTTATCTGCCTTGGGTTCAGCAGGTTTTGAGGCGGGCGGAGGAGTTGCTGCAGCCACTGGCTGAGGAGCAGCTTGCATAGCGGGTGCAGCCATTGATACCGGCATTCCCCCACCTGCAAAAATGGGTTGTGGCTCTTTCTTTTGCTTGATCGTCACTTTTTTTCCGTCTTCTTCGATGGTAACTTCCCCGATATTTGACTTATTGATAATTTTTATCAATTCCTGGATTTGCTTAAAGTCCATATTAAATATTTATGTGTTAATTGGAAATGGACAGCTAAGGTAGTAAACAACTGTGAGTATCAATGGAAATTATTTTGCAAAAAACTGCTTTTTTGGCCAAAAAAGACCAGAAAGATGGCAAAAAAAACCAAAAACTGGCCAAAAACTGGTAAAAACCGATTTACAAAAAAAGAGAAAATTCAAATAAAAACCCGTTGCTGTACTTGCAACGGGTTTCTATTTTACTCACAAAAAATATTAAGCTTCTTTTACACGCTCTACATATTCACCGGTCTTGCTGTTTACCCTTATCAGTTCACCTTCATTTACAAAAAGCGGCACGTTTACTGTGGCGCCTGTTTCCACTTTGGCAGGTTTTAAGGTACGTGTGGCAGTATCACCTTTCATACCGGGTTCGCTGTAAGTTACCAGCAGTACAATTTTATCGGGCAGTTCCACACTCATGGGCATTTCTGTTTCGGTATTGATGAGTACCGACACTTCCTGGCCGTCTTTCAAAAACTGGGGGGCATCCACCATTGTTTCTGCAACAGTAATCTGCTCAAAGGTTTCTGTATCCATAAAACTGTATCCTGTATCGTCTTTATACAGGTATTGGTATGATTTACGCTCCACCCTTACCGGGAATATGGTGTCACCACTGTTCCAGGTTTTTTCAATAGAGCGGTTATTGTCAACACCCTTCAGTTTGGCCCAAACCTTGGCTGCCGCCCTGGCAGTTTTGTTTTCGCCAAATTCTATCACACTGTAGAGACTGCCGTCTAATTTCAATATCAACCCACGGCTGATGTCTGAAGTACTTGCCATTTTTATAACTTTTAAGGCCGCAAAGGTAGGGGAAATACTTTTACAGGCAAAGCCGGGGAAAACAGGGTACATAAATATCATATATATAGTGCCAGCCTGCACAAATAAAAAGCAACAGCAAGATGCCCCAATGGTGTATGACGAATACCAATATTTTACGTAGTAAAAACAAGGCTGGCGTTATTGCCGCAGCTATACATCTGAAATAAATGACAAAATAAAGTTACAGCCCATATACACGCCTATCGTACCATCCTGTTTCAAAAAAAAATTGTTAAAGCGTATTAAGATGTGGTTACGTAATTCCTGCTACAGCAACTAAATGTAAAATCAAATATTATCATGAATAAACAAATCAAACTTAGTTTTACTGCCATCATGCTCTTATGCAGCAGCACTGTCATTACGACTGCCCAAACTAAGTGGCAAAACTGGAATGGGATTGCGGTATCTGCCGACCTTACGAAAAAACTGAGTGCCAGAATAAACCATACCCGGTCGTACAGCCTTAGCAATAAATACGAAAACTTATTTAACCAAACGGCCATACAGTTATCGTATGATTTACCAAAACGGTTTGATGTACAGGCGGGCGTTCAGTTTATTAAACCTGTATCAGCTAAAGAAACCAGGACAAGAATTTACGCAAGAATTGCCCATACGCTGAGGGTTTCAGAAAAATTCAACTGGACAAACTCCCTGCGGGTTGAAACCAATTCAAAAAATGAAAACCGCTTCAGAAACCGCATCATTGTTACCACAAGGCTGGGCTTAAGAAAAAGGCTTGAGCTACTTAACTTAGCCCCTTCTGTAAGCTACTCCCTGTTTTACAACATTGGCGGCAACCCTGTCAGTTACTACGATAAGGATGCGCAGCTTATAGCCAGGCAAACACCGGATGGTTTTCACAGAAGCAGGTTTACCCTTAATCTTAACTCAAAAGTGAACAGCACACTCAGCATCAGCTTGTACTATATGCGCCAGCAGGAATTTAATTTTTTAGTATCCGAAACCCGTAAAATGAATATTGTAAACCCAGTAACCAATAAAACCATAAGGCCATTTAATAACTATAACACTCTTGGCATTACTGCACAGGTAAATCTTGATCAAATCATAAAAAAATAACATTTAAAATCCACATTAAACATGAAAAAGAGAATAAAAAAATCCTATTTGTGCCGCAATACCGGTGATTTTTTCATCAACGAGAAAATTGCCTCCGCACATACTCCTGCAGTTGGCGACATAGCTGTTTTTGAAGTAAAAAGTATTGGCAAGCACACCACCATACAGGGGCATGAAAAGAGAAATGTCACGATTTATCCCGGAGACTACATTATGGCTGCATTTGGCACCCGGTACGCTACCGAGCAATTTGAAGGTTATGTTCCCGATGTCCCCATGGATGAATACCATATACTGGGTGCCGGTGGTACAGTAGGGGTAATACACAGCATGCATCACAAATTCAGTGCTGTAGGCCCTACCCGGTTAACATTGGTGGGCTATGCTTCTGATATAAACAATACCATCCTCAACACAAAAAAAATAAAAGCGCCTGAAATGCAGTCATACACCGGCGCCATGCAGTCCTTAACACGCATCATATTGTCGGTTGGCGCATCAATGGACAGTGGAAAAACCACTACTGCGGCCAATCTTATCAGGGGTTTAAAAAAATCAGGCATGAGGGTTGGCTTTATTAAACTTACCGGTACAATTTATACCAAAGATTGCGATTTGAATTACGACAACGGGGCTGATGTGGTGGCAGACTTTGGTGATATGGGTTTCCCATCAACCTATATGTGCCCGGTTGAAGAGTTGCTGAACCTGCATGAAACCCTTCTTAAAAAAATAAATGCGGCTTCGCTTGATTATGTAGTGATGGAAATAGCAGATGGCATTTTTCAGCAGGAAACCGAGGCTTTGCTAACACATCAGAAATTTATGAGCGGGGTGGACGGAATCATTTTTTCTGCTGGAGACAGCCTGGCTGCGGTACAGGGTATAAGAGCCATGCAGGATATGCGGCTTCAGCCATCTGCACTATCGGGGATATTTACAGCCAGCCCTTTACTGGTAAAGGAGGTTAAAGCAAAACTGCACATTCCTGTTTTTACCATTGACCAGTTAGCCAATGGAGAAATGCTGCACATTATTGATGAGCCGTTGCAAAAAATTGCATAAAAATGCGCTTAGCCGTATTTTTTTTATGCTGTTAGATTAACACAAATACCGGGGTTGCCGCAGGCAGGTCCGGCTATTTTTTTACCAGGCACTTATAATTTAAAAATGTTTACCGGAAAAATTTGGTGGTCGTTTATTGTACAAAAAAAAATGGTTGTAACCCGGGTACTGCTGCTGGGTTTTGCAAGCAGTTATTTAACACTGCTCATACCGCTGAGTATTGGTAAGTTTCTTGACATCGTATTTGCCGCAGGTACTTCCAAAACAAAGGCATTACAACTGCTGGGCATTAACTTACCCGATAACCTCAGCACTTTTTTTTATTTTTTCTTTTCATTGCTGTTTGCAAAATTTATTATTTCGTGGCTGCACCAGTATACATCAGCCGTGTTAGGAGAACAATTTGCACACCAGCTAAAATCCGGGTTATTTGAAGCACAAATGAATACTGCAGATAAGAAAAAGCCATCTTCCCTGCTGGTTTACAGCAATGATGCAAGGGCCATACAGCAATTGCTCACAAAGGGAGTACTGGGCTTTATTAAGGATGCAGCCTTTGCAGCCATGACACTTTATGTACTATTTTCGTTAAGCGATTTACTTACGGCACAAATCATCGCTTTATTAACACTGTTTTATTATTTTTACAGGAAGCTTGCACTATGGAATAAAAAAGCGATGCTGGAAAAGAGGAAAAAACAGGCCGCTTTATTAACCCATATCTCAAAATCATTGCTGGATGAGGCATTACCGGCAGAAGAGCCGACAAAGTCATATACACTCAAGGCAAAAAAACTTGAGGAAGCACTTAAAACCTTTCATTTTCAAAAATCTTTTTTACGGGCATTGCCATCATTGCTGCTTTACGGCATTTTAGGCATTGTAATGCTTACTGTTGCCAGCGGTGTTATCCAAAAAAAATTACCCGCCGGAGATGTTATTACCTATATACTTATCCTGATGATTTTGTTTCCCACGCTGCGTAACATCCTTAAGGTGAGCAATACCTGGCTCCTGGGAGAGGCATCTGGCAAAAAGTTTAATCCGCATGATGTTAATTGAACCATATTGCTTTTTACAGCAAACTGTCTTCAACCCGGTTTTTTGCTGCTGATTGCTGCATTTGGGTCAAAACTGGTTACATTTTGCTGTATGCGGCAACTACTATTTAACATCTGGATAATCTTACTTCATTTTTAAATAACAGGTTATGAAAATTAAAAAATTAATAGTGGGTTCCTTTTTATTGGGTATTGCCTTTTCGGCTTGTGAAAAAGAAGCGTCCATGCAGGCCGGTTCAACTACCAATACAGTAAATGATACTGTCGCTCCGTCAACTGCCGCGGTGCTTTTAGTAATTGATGAACAAAGTATTGACAATGGTAACCAGCCGAATAATTTCTCAGAAACAGATGTTAACGACCAGCTTGCCCGCCCGGGGCTCCGTGAAACGCTGCGTTATTTTAAAGACAATGCCGGTAAAGTAATTAATTTATATACCGGGGAAATGGGCGATGAGGGTTGGCATGCATTCACTTCAATTCCGGCTTCATGGAAGGCGGCTGGCCCTTCAACCAATGGCGCACAAAACTTTTTACAAGCCGCACCCGGCTTGGGTGGTGGAAGTAATAACCCTGAGGTATTGCTCGACAAAGTACCGGGTGTAACGCCCCTAAGGGCTACCGGCCTGAAAATGCTGGTTGGCCAAACGGTGCTGGCCGTGGTATATGATGGCAGTACCGGAATAAACTACGCACCGCTGTACGGTAATTTGCAGGGCAGCACCCTGGGCATTGTTGCCATGCAGGTATTGGCAGTGAATACCCGTAGTGACGGATCAAGCGGCTCGCTGCCGGGGGTTACAGTAAAAATAGTGAATACAGCAGTTGCTGCTGCATTGCCCCTGAAACTTTTCGGCAATGCCCCGGCACCGGTATCATCTTCTGTTCCATTTGACGTAGTGCCACCGGTAATTGTACAGGCAACCGTTTTAACAGATGCTTTATAGCACCATGTATTTTGCCATATATCCTTGTAGATGAGAAACCTTGTTGCGGCCTGTGGCCGCAACAAATATTATGAAGTACTTGCAAACAGACAAATGTTTTAACAATTCAGGTAAATTAGTGTTACATTTTTAAATGAACGGCAACTATAATCAGGAGAATATATGATTACCAGTACACAAAATGAGCTTTTATTTGAGTTGAAACAGCCTGATATTGAAAAGCCGGTGCGAAAACTGTATGAGTATTACTTTGAGGGTACCATAGCTCAAATTTGTGCGGCAGGTGGTACAAGAGAAGACGGGGCAGATATTTTTCAGGAATCGGTGCTGGTGCTGGTTGAAAAACTGAAAACAGGCCAGTTCAGGGGAGAAAGCAGTATCAAAACATTCCTTTCTGGTATTGCAAGAAATTTATGGCTGTTTGAGTTACGAACCCGCAGCAGGCGCAAAAGCAGGGAAGTGCTGTATATGGCAGGCGAAAATACAGTTCAAACCGCAGAGGAATCGTTTTTTACAAAAAACAATACAGCCGACCTTGTTGCAGTACTGGGTGAAATTGGTGATACCTGTAAAAAAATATTAACAGGCTTTTATTACGATGATAAGAGCATGAAAGATATGCTGGCTGATTTTGATTACGAAAATGAGCAGGTGCTCCGTAACAAAAAAAGCAAATGCATGAAAAAATTAAAAGAATTTCTACAATCTAATACAACATTATTGAATAACCTAAAGCCCATTTCATTTTATGAATCGTGATGAATACATAGAAAATATACTGGAAGAATTTTCTGAAAAAAAAATATCCAGGGAGAAAGCGGAAGCCATGCTAAATTCTGCAGAGGTAGCTGACCCTGCCGGCGAAATTGACCTTTATTTTGCTGCGGCCAAAGCGGTGCAGCGGTATAGTGTATTTACGCAGGTAAGTAACATACACAAAGAATATGCCAAAGCAGCCGTCAATAAAACAAATGACAATACTGCAATAATAAAGCCACTCACCAGGAAGCCGGTTAAATGGATAATGGGTATTGCAGCATCAATACTGCTTACCATTGGTTGCTGGTTTATTTACCAGTACACTACAACAAGCAGTACTGCCCTGTACAGTGAAATATATCAGCCGTATAATGTTAATACAGACCGCAGTATGACCGGAGTTACTGCGCACACAATGGTGGAAGACTTCAAGCTTAAGAATTATGCTGCAGTAATAAAAACTTTTACCACACTTACAACATCTACCAACAGGGAAAAATTTTTAACCGCTTATGCTTACCATGAAACGGGCGATTACAGCAACAGCCTTACACTGCTTTTACAAATACTTGAATACAACAAACAAAACAACAGTAAATTATACAATGACGAGGCTGAATTTTATGCCGGCTTGTGCCACTTAAAGTTAAAAGAGCCGGAAGCTGCATTGGTACTTTTTAAAGCAATCAGGCAAAATCCCAATCATACTTTTAATGAACGTATAAGCAAATGGGCTATAACCAGAATAAAATGGCTGAACTAGCAAGACCGCCCGTTTTAAGAATATGATATCCTATTTCTATTGAGAAGTAAACTTACTTTTCGCCTGCTCAAAAATTCTGTCACTAAACCGGCGGAGTTTTTTTCTTTTTACCCATACCAGTAACAATGCGGCGATCACACAAACGCCGGTTACAATTGCAAACCAATAACTGCTTTGCTTCCCTGTTTTATCGGCATGCAGCTTACCAACATAAATAAAATTTGCCCAATAGTTAGGGGTTTTATACTGCGCCCCCAGTTCCTTATTGCTGAGCATATCTTTTTTTGCCTGCTGCAGTGCATTTTCCGGCGGCATTTTTTGCTTTAAATAAATGTGCATGCGCTGCATCAGGTACGAGGTTACCCTGTCTTCTGTTTTCCACAGGGTGGATACGATGCCATCGGCTCCTGCATAAATAAACGCCCTTGATAAACTGAGCAGCCCCTCGCCTGTAACTGCTGCCCCCCCTGCTGTTTGGCAAGCACTGAGTATTACCAGCTCTGTTTTGCGGAGGTCGAGGTTGTAAATTTCCTGCACATACAATTTATTATTGATATCCTGCGGATCCGACGGGTAAAACTGTATCCAGTTGATATTACTGTCGTTACTGATACTGGCATGTGTTGCCAAATGTATTACAGGATAGCCTGCTGCTTTTTCGGCAAATGCTTTTTTAGTTGCTGTACTGCCAAGGAAAACACTGTCGCTTACATTGTTTAACTCCTGCCCGGATAGCGGCAATTCTGCCATGCCACTTTTTTTAATCAAACTATCTGTTTTGAAATATGGCGCAAATGCGATGGAAGCAGCATCGGCACCGGAAGGTTTGTGGTGTGTACTACCCAGTAATAATGTTAAAGAATAATGATAGCTGATGCATCTGGAAAGCATCAGGTAATCTTTCCGTGCAGCATTTTTCACCAGTGCTTCAAAAGGCAGGTAATAGAGGTTACCATCGGGAATGATTACCCAGTTTTTACAGTTACCGGCCAGTTGTTCAACAGGTTTTACAAGGTAATCATATAACTTTTCTGAAACAGCCAACCCCTCATACCGTTTCCCTTCTTCATGCTGATATACTTCCTCTATAAAAGACCGGTATGACTGACGGAAAGCACTGTCGGTATTGATTTTTTTTATAGAAAACAGTTCGGCAGTAATTACAAGGACGTAAATAGTTGAATCACCGTAAAAATAATTGACGAGTGCAGTATTGCCATCAATACTTTGCTGCACATCTTTAACTGACTGCCTGTAATCGGATGATTGAAAACGGTACAGCTTATAACTCTCATCTGCTTCATATTTTTTTTGCAGGCGGGATAATTCAACCTGCAGCGAAAGCAGTTTTTCGTACAACTGCCTGGTTTCGCTTTCTGCCGTATTCTGGTTGATCCTTGTGGTATATACTGCCAGAAGCTGCTTTAATTCCTTTTCCCTTTGCTTTACAGAATCTGGTATAACTACGGAAGACTTTAATAAATTAACCTGCAGGTTTTGTTCGATAATATTCCCCTTATAGTTTTCCAGTATAAATAAATAATCGTTGGCATACCTGTCGTTTTTTACTGCTGCTTCATAAGCCACGTTAACGGCTTCATTGTATATGGTGCGGTAATTTTTGTTAAAGAAAACGTGAGTTTTGTGTCTTATAGGTTGATTATCAACACCTGTAGATAAAAAGTTCTTTGAAATAACCATGACATGGGTAAAAATTGTAGTGACCAAACTACCCCCATGCCATGATTATTAATGAGTATAAAGTTATACAACTTTTTTGCGAACTGGAT
>JANMIG010000013.1:0-46204 GCA_031375675.1 Chitinophagales bacterium | reverse complement strand
TTTTTTCCGCAGCCCTTGATTTTTGGTGCTTTTCATCAAGGAAAAGCACAGAAAACGATCAGAAAAGTATTCCGAATTAATTGCTCAGCGATAAAATCTAAAGGGCAAATTACCAATTCAAATCTTCCGGGCAGTTGTCATCTTTTACCAACGGTGTGAAGATTCGTACATATCGTTATTGAAGCAGTTTTGCAGCCCCGCTGCCTGGGGAATTTGAAATGCACCCGTTTCAATTTGGCTTTTTGTTGTTAACTTCAACCTTGTATTTTCAATTGTGTACAGTTGCCGGGCCTGATGGGAAATGAGTGCTGGTAACTTGCTTATTGTTTAGTATAATTACATAACAACTACGATAAAAAACCGGAATTGGCAAAACTAAACCACAAAGAACTGATTGATTTATTACAGAAAGCTTATTCTGCTGAAAAGGCAGCCGCATTTGCGTACCAGGGCCATGCAGGTGCAGTAAAAGACAAAGCTCAAAAAGCAGCCATCAGGCAAATTGAATTGGATGAGTGGAATCATCGCCGGGAGGTATTGGAAATAATGAAGCAGTACGATATCCCGATATCAAAATTCAATGAAATCCGTTTTTACATTGTTGGTAAAGCTATATCATTCAGTTGCTATATCATAGGGTGGTTCATGCCTTTTTATTTTGCCGGCAGCCTGGAGAGCGGTAATGTTTGTGAATACTTCCGTATGAAACAGTTTTTTAACGGACTGGGCATACAAGCGCATGACCAGGTATTGTATGAAATGGGTATGAAAGAGAAAGAACATGAAGTGTATTTTCTTGACAAAATAAAGCACAATAAACTGTTGCCGTTTTTTGAAAAAATATTTTCCTGGGGTGCAAAAAGAAGCTTTAACAATATCAATCTTGACGAAAAATATCCTGTAGAGTCTTCGGATAGCTATTGTAAAAAGTAAATTACCTGCCGACTGAAAGTGGTGAAACAGCTGTTACCCGTGATGTACTGCAGGGTTACAGGGCAGTTATACTCAGTCTGCACACCCCAGCCGGTCAATATTTGAAATAGCGGCAATTCGCCCGATATTATTGATTCTGATTTGTTTTCGTAGGTTTGATTACTTCAATACCTGTAAAGACCTTTTAGATAATATCTACTGCCCTGGTGAGTGTCCTCACTCACCAGCGATATTTTAGAATGCCCCCTGATATTATTGATTCTGATTTATTTTCGTAGGTTTGATTACTTCAATACCTGCAAAAGACTTTTTAGATAGTATCCACTGTCCCACTGCCCTGGTGAGTGTCCTCACTCACCAGCGACAATCTAGAATGCCCCCCGATATTATTGATTCTCATTTATTTTCGTAGATTCGACTACTTCAATACCTGCAAAAGACTTTTTAGATAATATCCTGTTCGGCTCAATATGAATGATTAAACTGGTTGCAATGAAGAGAATAAAGATTTTCCTGGCATCATCCAGCGAACTAAAGCCCGAAAGGGAGCGGTTTGAGCTGGAAGTATACCGTAAATGTAAGGCATGGTTTGATAAGGGCGTCTTCCTGCACCTGGATATATGGGAAGACCTGTCAGCCCGCATGTCGCTCACAGGGTCACAAAGTGAATACAATAAATTTTTAGAACAGGCCGACCTTTTTGTTTTTTTGGCTTATTCAAAAGTGGGCATGTACACCGAAGAAGAATTTGAACATGCATTCGGGCAATTCAAGTCAACAAAAAAGCCATTTATTTTCACTTATTTTAAAACACCGCCAGAAAATGCAGCCGACAGCCTGGCGCATTTTAAGCAGAAACTGGCCGAGCTGAAACATTTTCCGGCTGATTTTACTGACTTTGACAGTTTGTGGAACCAGTTCAACAAAGAGCTTGACCGGCTGGAGGCAGATGGGTTTACAGAGGATAAAAGGCCGGCAAAAAATGCGGCAGCAAATATTACCCAGAATGCAGAAAAGATTTACAATATTGAAAAAATTGACAACGCAAACTTTTCCTGATATACCATGACAGACTCAGCAAATACAGAAGAAAAAAGCATTGTTATACAGGGTGTAACAGGCGATAAAATTACTGTGCTGGCAGACGGTAAGGTACAGGAGATAGATAAAAAGTTAGATGCACTGCAGGCCCTGGTGGAGCAGATGGCCGCCAAATCAGTACAAACCGCCGGTAATATTTACAATATAGGCAGCATTAACAATGCCAATTTCGGTTTTATAGCAGGGCAGGCAGGGCATGATAAAGTATTGCCTGCCGAGCTGGCGCAAAACCTTGCAGGTGAGGGCAATGGCTGGATACAAAGCCTGCGGCAGGAATTGATAAAGCAGGGCATTTCTGTGGGTAACCAGCCCCTGCAGATTTTTCAGAATTATGGTTGGCTGGTGGAAACCTTTCTGCAAAAAATGGGCTCCGCTGCCGGGCAGGAAAAAAACCTGCGCCGCCTCAGCTTTATGGCCGAAGCCTGGCAGGCATCGCTCCGCTATATGTGTTATATACAGATGGCACAAATGCTGCAGCAGCCTGATACAGCCAAAGCGTCAATCTGCACCGATTTTATCCAGATGGAAGGAAACAGCTACCTCGATTTCGACTACACCAGTCTGTTACTCACCTGTACAGCATTAACCGGGCAGGATCGTTTTGTAAAAGAACTCAGCAGCTTTGTGGAAGAGCTTACCGATACGGAGTCGGCCTTGTATGGCACAGCACTTTACCTGCAGCACCAGCGGCAGCAACTGATGGCCAATGCCATTGCTGAGGATGACCAGTTAGGTATACTGCTGGATGAATACCTCACGGCACTGGTGTATTGGCTGCGAAAGATCGCTTTCCTGGCAAAATACAGGCTTGTTTCCATTAAAGACATCAACCTGAATTACCGGATGGGTACGGCCAAAAATTTTGTACACCTGTACGGGGAGCTGCATGGTATTTACAGCGATGGCGGAATGTCGGATGAGGACTACAATTCAAAATCCATAGAAGGATATTTTACTTACAACAAAAGTGTGTTGCTGTTCCGTGGTACGGATGTGGCTTCATGCATGGAAAAGATTGACGACCCGGCAACCTATCTTTCCCTGTCGCCATTGATTATTGACCAGAGTGTGTATGCCGGCAAGCCCACGCAAACCCCCGAAATATTTTATTATACCGGTTACCAGAAAGCCAAACGGCAATACGGCTATGCGCAATATAAAAATGAACTGGCATTTGGCAGCAGGGGAGCAATTGGCTCTAATAAATTCCTGGGAGTTTTGGCGCAGAACAACAACCAGCCCCGCTTAGATGAATTGTTTGAGCAATTAGACAATGTTTTTAAACCCTTTAAAAACAAACAGTCATGAGCCAGGCACAATCACCCTTTAAGTTTCTCGACTCTTACCAGCAGGAAGATGCCGATGTTTTTTTTGGCAGGGAAAAGGAAACCCTCCACCTGTACAATGCATTAAGCGGTGTAAAGCACCTGCTGGTGTACGGCCCCTCGGGTGCAGGTAAAACCAGCCTGGTGGAGTGCGGCCTGCGCAACCAGTTTTCGGATGCTGACTGGTTTGCCCTTACCATCCGCCGCGGTGGCAATATCAACACCTCCGTTTTTACCAGCATCAGCAATGCGCTGGTGGAAAAAACAGACCTGGCCGCAGAAGCTGAGTTTGGCCCGGCTATTGAACAGCTTTTTAATGAAAGGTACCAGCCGGTGTACCTGCTCTTCGATCAGTTTGAAGAATTGCTGATATCCGGTGATGCGGAGGAAAAGAAGACATTCTTCAGCCTGCTCAACAAACTTATCCGCAATAAACTGCCCTGCCGCATTCTGCTCATCATGCGGGAAGAATTTATTGGCCACCTGTCGGAATTTGAGGCACAATGCCCCAGCATTTTTCAGCACCGGTTCAGGGTGGAGAAGATGGGCAGGAAGAATGTGGAAGAAGTGATTGGTAAGATACTGGAAGCGCCGAAGTACCGTGCGTATTTTACAACAACTGACAGTCAGCAGCTTACGGAAAGTATTTTATCCAAACTGCCCGATAAAAAAAAGGAAATAGAGCTGGCGCATGTGCAGGTGTTTTTGGGAGAACTGTGGGACAGGGCGCAACCACTGAAAAAAAATAATGAACTGCCTGTATTAAGTGCCGGTTTGATAGAAGAGGAAGATGACCTGGAAGGGGTGCTGGAAAGTTTTTTGAAAAAGCAGATGACCGAGCTGGAACTGAGCTATGGCGAAAGGGTGCCGCTGGAACTCCTGGCAGCCATGATATCCGAACGGTTTACCAAGCTGCAGTTGAGTGAAGCCGCTATTGCAGCCGACCTGGAGCAGAAAAAAGTGGTGAGCAAAAAACCGCTTGCCGGCCTGCTTAAAGAACTGGAGCAGCGCCGCATCATACGCACCATCAGGGCAGGTGATGAAACACAGTACGAAATAAGCCATGATGTGCTGGCGCTGGTAGTGGGGCAAAACCTTACCGAGGAAATGAAGCTGCGGGAAAAAGCCGGTGATATTTATAAAGTGTACAGCGAACGGCAGGGCCTGTTTACCCAGGATGATATTGATTACCTGCGGCCCTTTGCGCAGAGCATGGCTTATTCACCAACTTTGCAGGCAAGGATAGAAGAGAGTATTGCATTTATAAAGCAGCAACGGGAGCAGGAGCAGTTGCGTACAAAAAAACGGTTGCGAACGCTGTACAGCTTGCTGGGCGGCGCATTGATTGCATTGGTGGTAGCGGTATTTTTTTATTTTTCGGCCAATAGCGCCAAACAAACGGCTATAGCGGCAAAAGATACTGCAAATGCTGCATTGGAGAAATTTAAGTTAGAACAGGCTGCCAAGCAAAAAGCACAGGCAGAAAAGGATAAAAATGAATTTATAAGCCTCAAAAGCAGAGCAGATATTATACTGGCGGCCAATGCATGTCCAAAAAAAATAACGCATATAATGGATTCTATTGCAGCCATAAATCCTGATAGCCTGAACATGAAACAGATTATAAAGGGCATTGATTCCATCGCAGCAGTAAAAGGAAATTGTAAATAATGAAACAGTTTTTATCATTCCTCTTATACATATTAATCTTTGTTGCCGCAAGGGGGCAAAGCACTTATGCCGAAGCCATGAGGGATGGTGATGATGCTTTTAAAAACCAGGAGTATAAAAAAGCCATTAATAAGTACTTTGCCGCGGAGGCATTTGACCCTGCAAAGAAGGATGAAGTGAAAACGAGAGTGAATAAGGTTTTTGATAAGATTGAAAAGTTAAGAGGAGAAGCGATTGATTTAAAAAACGAAGCCTATAAGCAAAAACAAACAGCAGTGAATGCTTTGATAGATGTAAAGCAATCAAAAATTGCTGCAGATTCAGCAAAAGATAAAGCGCTTACAAGTGACAGCATAACAAAAGCGGCCCTCTCCAAATCTCAAAAATTGATTGATGCTTTTTATTTTTATGAAGGGCGATTTGCCCTTGCATATAAGCATAACCGGTATGGTTTTATCAATAAACAGGGTGATGCAATAATCGGATACCAATATACAAAAGCGGAACAGTTTAATGAGTATAATGGATTTGCCAGAGTGAAGAATTATTATTGGACAGATTTTCTTATAGATACTTTTGGTAATGAGTATAAGGCTGCTTACGATATTAAAGATATTGACAGCAGCACAAGGGCGGTTGATCTTTCCGGAAAATTTCTGACTGGCTATTCTCCTGAAGACCTGTTTAAGTATCAGCACCTGAAGATATTGATTTGGCAATTTAATGCATTGGATAAGCTGCCCCGGGAAATCGGGCAATTAACAAATTTGAAATCACTTGATTTGTCTGGAAATGCGCTGAGAAATTTGCCTGTGGAAATAAGTTCGTTACAGAAGTTAACATTTCTGAATTTAGAGGGAAGCCCGTTGAAAAGTCTGCCCCGGCAAGTTTACGAATTGAGGAATCTGCAAACACTCAACCTGAGCAATATTAAATTAGACAGTTTGCCGAAGGAAATCGGGGAACTAAAAAACCTGAAATCGCTTAACCTGGCATCAAACAACTTAAGGAGTCTGCCTGCTGAAACAGGAGATTTGGAAAATCTGGAATCACTAAATTTGTATTACAATCAACTAACCAGTTTGCCCAAAGAAATCAGTAAATTGAAAAAAATGCGATACCTTTTATTGACGGGGAATAACAGTATATCTCAGGCTGAAATAAATAATCTGAAAGTTCTTTTGCCGGATTGTAAAATCATAAGGGAAGCCAAGTGAACTTTCACTAATTGTAAAAGGGATTGCTGGATAGAACAGAAAGGGATATTTTAAAAAATAATTGTATTCATGAATCAACTTTTATCATTGCTTATTTGCCTCTTGCTTCTCTCTGCTTCCGCAAACGCCCAAAGAACCTACGCAGAAGCCATCCAGCAAGGCGATGCCGCCTTTAAAAAAGGTGAATACAAAACAGCCATTAACAAGTATTTTGCTGCCGAGGCTTTTGACCCTGCGAAGAAGGATGAGGTAAAGGCGAGGGTGAATAAGGTTTTTGATAAGATTGAGAAGTTGAGGACAGAGGCGGAAAGAGCAAAAAGACAAGCTCAGGGTGAAAAGGAAAAAGCAGAAAGCGCATCCATTGAGGCGGTCCTGGCCAGGGATATGACTAATATAAGCAGAGATTCCACTAAAGCAGCGCTTTTAAAAGCGGAGGAAGCAAAATATGAGGCAGATGCGGCAAAAAAAAATGCACTGTTTAGCAGAGATTCTACCAGAGAGGCTTTGGCAAAAGCACAAAAGCTGATAGATGCCTTTTATTTTTTTTCTGACAGATTTGCCCTTGCTTTCAAAGACAATAAATATTACTTCATCGACAAAAGGGGGGAAGCTGTAATAAAACTTGGATATTGGGTTAAGGCCATTCCGTTTGACGAGTCGGGATTTGCGAAAGTTATTGAAATAAATGATGGTAAGAATAGTGAATACCTGTTAGATACATCAGGTAGTAAGTATCAGATAATTTACAATAAAAAAAGTATTGCCAGTAATACCAGAATCGTTGACTTGTCAGAAAAAGGGTTGAAAAAAATTCCGGGAAAATTGATGTCAAATAATGAACTTTTATTACTGGATTTGTCAAATAATAAAATAAAAAAAATACCGGAAGGCATTAAATTTTTAAAAAAGCTGGTCAAGTTGAACTTAAGTGGCAATAGATTATCAAAGCTGGTCCCGGAGATTGAAAATTTATCCAGCCTTGTTACCCTTGACTTAAGTTATAACATATTGCCTTATTTCCCAGGAGAAATTGGAGGATTAAAAAAATTGGAAACACTTAATTTAAGGTATACTGGATTGCACAGTATACAAAGAGAAATATTTGATCTTGAAAATTTGAAAAATCTTGATTTAGGCAGTAATTCATTGACTTCTGTTCCTCCTGAAATAGGTAAATTAAGAAATCTTGAAACATTGGATTTAAGCCGTAATACTTTGCGGAATATTTCAAGCGAAATTGGCGGGTTGGACAAATTGACTCATCTTGATTTAAGTTTGAATTTGATGAACAATATTCCCTATGGGATTAAAAATCTAAAAAATCTCAGAAGCTTTATTTTTTTTGGCAACAGGAAAATCAGTAACCTGGTAGAGGAAATCGGTTCACTTAAAAACCTGACTTACGTTAATTTGTTCGGGTGTATAATACCGGAAACAGATATAATACGGTTAAAGCAACTGCTGCCGAATTGCGAAATTGTATTTTAAAATGTAATACCAGATATTAATACAATCAACTGTTTATGAACCAGCTTTTATCATTACTCTTTTTCCTGCTCCTCCTTGCCTCCGCAAGGGCCCAAACCACCTACGCCGAAGCCATACAGCAGGGCGATGCTGCTTTTAAAAACCAGGAGTACAAAAAAGCGATTAACAAGTATTTTGCGGCGGAAGCCTTCGACCCAGCTAAAAAGGAAGCAGTAAAAATAAAACTAAGCAGAACTTTTGATGCCATTGAAGCCCTGCGGAAAAAAGCCGAAGCCGATAAAACCCGTGCGGAAAAAGCGGAAAAAGCAGCCAAAACACAAACCTTGCAAGCTCAAAGCCTTACACTGGCGGCTTTTGCAAGGGAGCAACTGGACAAAAATCCAACCATGGCCATACGCCTTGCGGAAGAAGCCTGGAAGCAATCTCCTACCAAACCACCCATCCTTATCATACAAAAAATCATTTCAGATGCTTTTTACAAATCTATAGAAAGTAAAAAGGCTTTTTTTGAAGGCAGTATGCCGCTAAATCACCTTTTGAATGGTATTTCTTTACTTCCTTTTGGCCTATACAACCCTAGTAAGGGAAAAACGATTGATACTATTTATACCAAAAATGCCGCCGAATTTTTGAATCTTGCGTTTCCTAGTTTTATAGCCAGTCTTATAGGATTTTACGAGGGGAGATTTAAAGGCATATTTTCTCCCGATGGAAAAAAACTTATTGGGTCCTTGAAGGATAGTGTTGTGAACATTTGGGAGACATTTTCCGGTAAACTTATTGGCAGACTTACTGGACACACAAGCAATGTCGTAAGCTTTGCTTTTTCCTATGATGGAAAAAAAATTGTTACCGGTTCAATGGATGGTACTGCTAAAATTTGGGATGCCGAATCGGGGAAGATGCTAGCAAATATTAAAGGACATGGGGATGGTTTAACAAGCACTGCCTTCTCCTCAGATAGTAAAAAAATCGTTACCACTTCCTATGACGGCACAGCAAAAATTTGGGATGCTGTCTCTGGTAGTATGCTGGTCAATCTAAAAGAGCATGCGTTTGTAGTTAGACTAGCCACATTCTCCTCAGATGGAAAAAAAATTGCAACCGCCTCCGACGACAATACCGCTAAAATTTGGGATGCCCTTTCTGGCGAGCTTCTATCTACCCTTAAAGGACATGCTGACTTGGTAACCCATCTCAATTTCTTAACTTCCGGCTCAACTGATTCAAACACAAGGGAAAAAATTGTTACCGTTTCTTGGGACAATACCGCTAAAATTTGGGATACTGAATCAGGCAAAATGCTTGCCAATCTTGAAGGACATAAAGACTTTATAAACCATATCACATTTTCTCTGGATGGGAAAAAAATTGCAACCGCCTCCGACGATAATACAGCTAAAATTTGGGATGCTGCATCAGGCGAGCTTCTGGCCAATCTTGAAGGGCATCTTAATAGCTTAGCAAGTACTGCTTTCTCCATGGATGGGAAAAAAATTATTACCATTTCGGATGATGGTACTAGCAAAGTTTGGGATGGAACCTGTAGCAGTTTATTAACTATTCTTGACGAGCATGACGATGTAATACATACCGCTACCTTCTCACCTGCCTGTCCCAGTGACCTTAGTGGAGGGGGGAAGATTTTAACAGGAAGCAATAAATATACCGCCAAAATTTGGGATGCTTCATCAGGTGACTTGTTAGTTAAAATACGAGGACTTACCGATACAGCAGTTAATGCTGCTTTTTCCCCAGATGGGAAAATGTTTGTAACTACTTCCTATGATAGTACAGCCAAAATTTGGGATGCAACAACGGGCATACTATTGTTAAGCCTGAAAGATCACATGGGCAAGATATTTAGTGCCGCTTTTTCAGCAGACGGGAAGAAGATTGTGACTACCTCCAGTGATAGTACAGCCAAAATATGGAATACGACAACTGGAATATTATTGGCTAACCTAAAGGGCCATATGGGCGCAGTGCAAAGTGCTGCTTTTTCAGCAGACGGGAAGAAAATTGTGACCACTTCCAGTGATAGTACAGCCAAAATATGGAATACGACAACTGGAATATTATTGGCTAACCTAAAGGGCCATAAAGACGCCGTGCATAATGCTGCTTTCTCACCCGATGGAAAAAAAATTCTTACTACTTCAGATGATGGATGTGTAAAACTATGGCATGCTATATCGGGTAACTCATTGCTAGATATAATAGGACATGCCAACGGAATAATTAATGCTGTATTTTCGCCTGATGGAAGAAAAGCAGTTACAGCATCAACTGATGGGACTGCTAAAATATGGGCTACTAACTCGGGTAGTTTGCTGGTCAACCTAAAGGGACATACAAACTATGTGTATAGTGCCACTTTTTCACCCGATGGGAAAAAAATTATCACTACCTCCTTTGACAGCACTGCCAAAATATGGGATGTTACTTCAGGTACCCTACTGGCCAACCTCAAGGGGCATACCGACTATGTGTACAGTGCCACTTTCTCACCCGATGGAAAAAAAATTGTTACGAATTCCGAAGATGGCACTGCCAGAATCTGGCTCACCCCCGAAGGCATCATGGATTGGCTGCGCACTGCCCCTATTTATCACTTAACCCAAAAAGACCTGCAAGATTTGGGTATTGATTTCATTGATTTGAAAAAGCGATGAGTTGATTTTGTTCAAAATGAATTAGTACACATCAAATTAAAAAATACAGATATTGTTTTTTTTAGTAGCATTGATACAAGAAAAATTTCTGATAAAGTTTATTTTTAAAATAACTATTTATGAGCTATCTTCTATCATTTGTTATCTGCTTCCTCCTCTCTGCCTCCACAAAGGCCCAAACCTCTTACGCCGAAGCCATCCAGCAGGGCGATGCTGCTTTTAAAAACCAGGAGTACAAAAAGGCGATCAACAAATATTTTGCCGCAGAGGCATTTGACCCGGGTAAGAAGGATGAGGTGAAAGCCAAAGTAAACCTGGTGTTTGACAGGATTGAAAAGTTAAGGGTAGAAGCTGAAAAAGCAAAGAAAGAAAAAGAGACAGCAATCAAAAAAGTGATAGAGTCAGAAACAAAGGCGGTGAGTAGTGCTATGCAATTGCGTAGTGCTCTTGATAAAGCAGAAAAACTGATCAGTACTTTTTACTTTTATGAAGACAAGTTTGCACTGGCTTATAAAAGCCCCGGGGTAAGCAGGGCGGGCATACAGATGTTTTACTTCTATTACATTGATAAGAACGGCGATCAAGTGGAGCGGCTGGGTAAATGGGATGAAGCAGGCCCTTTTAAAGAAACCGGCTTTGCAACAGTTAAGCGGGATGACGGTCAGAACAAGCTGATCAATTATATGGTGGATACATTTGGCCATACATACCCCTCTGCCAGCGATATTAAAAATATGGACAGCAGCATACTGGCGCTCGATCTGTCTGGTAAGGAATGGGAGCAGTTTCCCGATGAATTGATGCAGCTTGAACAGTTGCAGGTATTTATCCTCAGTGGTACTTATTTTGGAAGGAAAAATATTTTCACTGTGCCCGAAAGTATTGGCCGGTTAAAAAATCTTGAAAACCTGCAAATGGCCTATTGCTCCATTGACACCATTGCCCCGCAAATCAGCAGGCTTGCAAATTTGAAATACCTGGATTTGCGGGGGAATAAGATAAGTGAATTGCCAGCCGGTATAGGTGATTTAAAGGGGCTGGAAATACTCGACCTGAGATACAATGATATTTCCGTACTGCCGCCTGAAATAGGCAAGCTGGAAGCTTTAACGGATATTAAGCTTGGTATCAATAACCTTAAAACCCTGCCGCCTGAAATTGGCAAGTTGAAAAACCTGCGGCAATTGAGTTTGTTGGGCAATTCAATTTCAAAACCGGAACAGGAAGAAATTAAAAAATTGTTGCCCAACTGTGTCATCAAATTCTGAAGCCAATGCAGTTCCGTTAAGCAAATCAGTAACCGCCATCGAGGATGCTGGTAGCATCAGCAAAACTAATTACTGTGGTAATCCCTGGAGGAATGACGCATATCTTTTATGGGTAACCGTAAACTTTTCTGCATTGGATTCTGTAACCCTGAAATTGGTTAAGTTTGTACAAAGCATGCTGTTTACGTATGATTCTGTTGTAAACTGCGGTTGGCAACAAAGCACTTCATTCAGTTAATACAATACAAAATGAGAATATTATTTTCAATAGCCTTAACTCAATTATGTATGATAGCCAATGCACAGCAAAGAAAACCTGCAGAAGCCTGGGGGATAAAAATTGGTGTGATGCAAAAGGGCGCTGCCAATTCCATAACTGATGTGCAGGGTGTAAAGGTTGGCCAGGTTACATTGGTATCCGGCGACAGCATCCGCACGGGTGTAACAGCCATACTGCCACATGGCGATAATCTTTTTCAGCAAAAAGTGCCTGCAGCGGTGTATACCGGCAATGGCTTTGGCAAGCTGGCTGGCGTTACACAAATAAAGGAACTGGGTACCATTGAATGTCCCATTGTACTTACCAATACCATGAATGTGGCTGAAGGTATCAACGGCATCATCCGCTATACCATTACACAAAAAGGAAATGAAAATGTACAGTCGGTAAACGCTGTAGTGGGCGAAACCAATGATGGAGAACTAAACGATATACGTGGTAAGCATGTAACTGTTGATAATGTGCTTACGGCCATCAATACTGCCAGCACTCAAAAGCCACAGCAGGGAAACGTGGGAGCAGGTACCGGCACTGTTTGTTTTGGATTTAAAGGGGGTATCGGTACGTCTTCCCGTAAGCTGCCTGCCCCGCTGGGCGGGTATACAGTAGGGGTGCTGGTGCAAACAAATTTTGGCGGTGTACTGCAGATTGATGGTGTGCCGGTTGGTGAAGCACTCAACCGCTATGCTTTTTATGAAGAGCTTGGTAAAAAAGCAGATGGCTCCTGCATGATGGTGGTGGCTACGGATGCACCGCTGGACAGCCGCAACCTGGAGCGCCTGGCCAAAAGGGCATTTATGGGCCTTGCAAAAACAGGAGGCATTGCTTCCAACGGCAGCGGCGATTATGTAATTGCCTTTTCCAGCAACGCTTCGGTAAGGGTAGCGCACAACAGCAATTCGGCTACCATTACCACCACTGTATTAAAGAATGATGCCATGTCACCCTTGTTTATGGCAGCCATTGAAGCCACCGAAGAAGCCATCATCAATTCATTATTTATGGCTGAAGATATGAAGGGCAAGAATGGAAAATTCATCGAAGCGCTTCCAATGGATAAAGTGATACCGCTTTTAAAAAAATATCACCGCATTGGAGAATAATGCCCGGTTGTGAACACCGGTATTCAAAAAACATTGCCAATAATTTCTCCATCAGCTTTTTTAGTATTATCTTTTCTGTTGATATGTTGATGGTGCCCGGGCAATTGGATGCAGGGATAGTATTATTGTTATGGTAAATAATGACTGGTAGCAATTCATGTATGCATACTGTGTCGTTTAATTTACTGGTAACAAAAGTATATTTTTCTTGATGTATGATAACCTTAAAAGCGTAATATATGGAGCCAACAAAATTTAAAGTAAATACACAACAGGGCAATCTTACCATCAGGAAAGAGCCCAATGGTGAGCTTACCGGGCTTTCTGCCCCAAAGGGATCCATTGTTGTGGTACTCGAACAAAAAAACGGGTGGAGCAGAATTGCTGAAGGATGGGTTTCGTCTAAGTTCCTGATAAAGGTGGATGATACTGTTGCAGAACCCGATGCACCTTTGAAGTTTACTCACCAGCCCATTATTTTTCCCGACCCCGATCATTTGATATTAAGAACCGCCGGACTGGCCACACCAGAAGGGGCTAAGTTTGGTATGACGAGAAAGGATGCTAAGGGCAAGCCCAAGCCACACCAGGGTATTGACCTGGAAGTGCCGCCGGGAGAACCGATTTTTGCCGTTGAAAAAGGAACCATTGTAGACAGCCGGTTTTCAAAGGATTATGGTACCGTGTTGTGTTTAAGGGCAGATGAAGGGGCATTGAAAGGTAAATTCTTTTTTTATGCGCATTTAAACAGGGTGGATGTAAAAATTGGCGATAAGGTAGAAGCAGGCGACCCCATCGGGCTGACCGGCTCCACCGGCAATGCTAAAAGCATGACTACCATCAGGCTGGGCAGCCACCTTCATTTTGAAGGCAGAACCATTATGCAGGCAGGTTTGGGCTTGGGTGGCAGGTTTGATCCGTTGACGTTGATCAGGTTAAAATAAATATAAGAACAATTTTTGGGCGGCTTGCCAAACCGTTTATTAGAGAACTAAACCAGTTATGAAGAGATGGGGTGTATTGAATTTTTTCTTTTTTTTAAATGCGTCATACCTTAACCTTTTTCCACTTTTGTCCCCGACGCTGCGGCCGGGATGTGCCACTTGAAACAAAAGTGGAGCAAAAATTCAAGGCTTCGGAAAAAAAAGCTAAAAATTTCCCTGTCTGGCTAAAATGAAATTAGTCACAACAGTTGTACTAACTCAAGCTTAAGTGCGACCTGCCAGCTAAGAATATAATTGAGCATATGTAACATCAATTTCATTTTTACACCAGCCATGAAAATTTTCTTAACGCAATTTTTTCCAAGGCCGGATTGTAGCGAAGGTTGAGAGTACCGTAACTGGGGAAATGACGGAAGTTAAAATTAAACACACGCTTTTTTGCTTCCTGACTACTTAGTTACAATTTAGCACCAATGCTCACAAAGCAATTCCGCCCGTCTGCGGGTAGCGCTCCCGGTCCCGGATAACCACCCGAGCGGCGGGTAAAGTAAACGGTATTAGCAAGATTGTTGATGCCTGCTTTGATACTGACGGTTTTTAAAATTGTATATGTTGCTGTAAGGTCAATTATTTTGTATGCAGGAATGACACCAGTATTGCCGTTTGCTGAAGGTGTTTCTGTGTTATTGGCATCGCTGAATGATTTACTGGTATAGCTTAGCTGCGCAGTGAACAACAATGATTTGTACCCGGCAGTAATACCGCTGCGCAGCAGGTGTTGGGGGGCATTTTCCAGTCTTTTGCCGCGGGTGCCTGCATCTTTGTGGTTATTGCTGTACCGGGCATCGGTATATGCATAAGATGAAAACAGGATGAGGTCGGCCTCCTTGTTTGCCGAAAATGCACGCAGCAGGTTGCACTCTGCAAACGCTTCTATACCCTTGCTGCTGCTGTTGCCCACATTGGTGATTAATCGGTATGCCGGGGTGCCGGCAACGGTAACAGTTCCTGTACGGTTGTTGTACTGCAGGTAAAAGGCACTGATGTCAAAACGTAAAACATTGCTGATCCTGCCACGGTAACCGATATCTGCATTGTATCCTTTGGAGTCTTTTAAATTATCATCTACCACATCTGTTGTTGGCGGTGCCTGCAGGTTGGCAAATTGTATGGGCCGGTAGGCTTGCGAAATATTGGCGTACAATTCAGTTGTTTTACTCAGGTGATACTCTGCACCGATTCCAGCCAGTACAAAACTTCTGCTGCGGCGGATGTTCTGCAGCAATATTTCATCGCCGCCTGCCGTATAACCATTTCTGCCGGAAGCAATGCCCTGCAGCCATTCGTAACGGATACCGGGTATCAGCAATATCTTACTGCCCAGCCTGAAAATATTTTCGGCAAACAGTGCTATATTACGGGAGGCAAAACTGATATCCCTTGGATAATTGCCAATAACCGTCATGTCATAATCAGTACCGGTACTGCCTTTGCCATCTGCCAGCCTGTGTGTGGTGCCGGTGTACATGCGCAGGCCTGCGGAAAGGGTGCCGGTTTTGCTGCCCGTTTTGTAATCGGTAATAATGCGGCTTTCAAGGCCATAATTGCGGTAAGCGTCTTTCAGTAATGCCCTGTTATTATATTGTCCTGTTGCAGTATTAATGGTGTCGGCAGTGGTAATGGATTGCAGAAAGCCAACACTGTTGCGGTTGCCGATGGTGGCAAAGAGTTTGGTGTTCCAGTTGGTTTTAGAGGATAGTTTGTAATTGACAATCAATGCCGGCGTTGTCCAGGTAATGTTGAACCAGTTGCGGCTGCGCAGGCTTTGGGTGGCACTGGTAGCCAGCATAGCATCGGTTAATCCACCTGGCTGCTGGCTCCTGAAATGCGATTGCATTATTTCTGCTGTAACAGATAAGTTGGGTTGAACCTGGTAGGTGGCTGTTGCATACCCTGTATTGGTATAGTAGCGGCTGTTCTGCCTCCATCCATTACCATTGCGGTGGTCAAAAAAACTATAGTAATGCCATTTGCCCGCCTTACCACCAACCGCATTGTAACTGTTAAAAAGTCCATTGCTGCCCAGTGTTTGCTGTGTTTCAAATTCAATTTTTTTGCTGATTTCGCTGCCATTGCGCAGGATATAATTTACCATGCCACCAAACTGTGGTCCGTATTGCAGCGCACCCTGCCCCCTGATTACTTCTATCCGTTGTACGGCCTGCAACTGCGGGTTGTAGTAGGCTTCGGGATAGCCGTAAGGGTCGGCCGCAATATCATACCCGTTTTGCCTGATGTTAAACTCCCAGCTGCGGTTGGGGCTAAGGCCCCTGGCAGCAATGCCAATCTGTATCCCACTGGGGTCGCTTTCCCATATATGTATGCCCGGTATTTTGGCCATTACCTGCCGCATAGTATTGGTTACCACGTTGGCCTGCACATTATCCATTATTATCAGGGAATTTTTTTTCCCCGCATTGATATTGGTACCCACAATTTCCGGCAATTGCAGCATATCGCTTTTACTGTTGCGGCCCACTAATGTAATATCCGGCAAATATTTATGTACAGGTGCTGCTGTATCGTTTGTTTGTTGTTTACTGGTTGTTTGTGCTTGTGCTGTGATGCAGGTTAAAACATATCCTGCTGTTATTATCAATTTCAACATATATTTTTTATTGCTGCAAAATTGCGGCAATAAAAAACAGTGGTTGTTACGGAAAAGGTAAAAGGGTTTACGGAATCAGGAACAACCGAATGAAGTAAAGAGGGTAGGGCAGGCTCCTGTTGGTATACGCATACCGCACAGGCAATATGGCCTGCCTGATATGATCACAAACCACCATATGTGTTCAGGTGGCAGAGACTTTTCAATTTTATGTTGGTAAATTATTCTCCTGTTGCTGCCGCAACAGTTCCCGTATCTTTTCCAGTGCTGCTACGTCTATTTGGTCTTTGGGGCGGTTAACGGCTTTTTTATTGGCGATAAGTTGGTTGATGTGTAAAAAAGGGACAGGTATCCCTTCTATTTCGGCTTGTGTGGCCATACTAATACATTCTGTAAAAGTGGTTTCAATACCCACCATTTCTGTCATAATGTCCAGGCGGATACCATCGCCTATATTCAAGCTGCTCCAGCCGGGCACAAATTGAAAATTTACCATATTTATTCCTCTATAACCCATGCTATCCATTACGAGTCCCAACTGCTGCCGGTTTGTTACCGTATCTTCCAGCCAAACATCAATGTCTGCGGTGATGCGGGAATAACCATGCAGGTTTACAGCCAATCCACCTACCATTATATAATGTACATTATATTGGTTCATAAGACGCCAAAATTGCAAAAGGCTTTCGTCCAATAAATCCATTGCTTAATCAATTTTTTGATGGGTAACTTTTGCATTGCTCAGCATGTGGCCAATACGTATCAATCGCATCATCAGTCTGAAACGTTCAGTATATGTCATTTTCAGGGCATCCTGCAATTGGGCTATTTCCTGGGGCTCCCAAGCCCAGGGGGTATCGGGTCCATCGTCGTGCAGGATGGAAGCATTTTGTTCAGGTTGTTTGTATGCCTTGGCCATACTGCAATTTACAGCTTTTTGGTAAACTTTCTGATGTTGTTGGTGTTCGCTTGTCTCCGCCCAGCCCACTGGCCACGGTCTGACAGACCCGCCGGAAGGTGTTTTTATTGCGCAAGACTTTTCGGGCGGGCCATGTGCTGACCGGGCGGCGGGCAAACTGCTACCCTTTGGTACAAGGTTGTTCCCGCCTATTCCGGAGGCCGCCGTGTGGTCTTTGATCAACGGCCCCGAATTGAACGGTTATAATGACTTTTCATTTAGTTGCACCATTCCTTGGTTGTTGGTCGGAGACCTGCCTTTGCCGACAGGCAGGCCAGACAACGGCGGCAAAATTTTCTCTACGTTTTGCTAATTAAGTGCCGTCATGGTGTTAATTTGGTTCCATGGATAGCTTCCCAGTGGTATAACACTTCCATTAAAAGTGCTGACTTTCCACATTGTGCCACCCTGAACGATATATAAAAAACCATTTTTTGCGGCCATGGCTTCTGTGCCATCCCATCCTGTTGGATAGGCACTGAAAGGGGCAACAGAACCATTCAGCGTACTGACCTTCCACAGTGTTCCACCTTGTACCACAAAAACACCACTATTGGTGGCAGCCATGGCCTCTGTACCACCCCATCCATCCGGATACGCACTATAACCCGACACAAATCCATTGATGAGGTTTACCCGCCATAAAGTGCCACCTTGAACTGCATACAAAAAATTATCAAGCGCAGTCATGGCTTCCGTTCCATCCCATCCTGACGGATAAGCACTGAAAGGAGTTCTCGATCCATTAGAAGGGTTAACCTTCCATAAAGTTCCCCCTTGTACAGCATAAAGACTACCCCAGGCAGTCATGGCATCTAAATAACCCCAATCTGTTGCCCCCAAAGTTTCATATTCACCACTCGTAGGGTGAAATTTTTTTAATGCGGCAGAGGGAATGTTGATATTTCCTGCCTGTACAATAGAATAAATGAAGCCTCCTGTGGAGGCCATTGCAATAACAGGCCGTTCATTAATGTTATAGTAATATCCTATACCCGTAGCAGCACTTATGGCGATACTTGAACCGATAGTCTGGGAAAAATCCAGATACCCTCTTGCCAAATACAAATCCTGTTTCACAAACGGAGGATAGGCCGTGGGAAAATCATTGCTGATAAGGGTGCCCGGGTTATTACTCATTAACTCATTTTTGTCAACTGATTGCTGTAAAAACGCATCTTCACGCTTACAAGAATACAAAACAAAAAAGGTGGTGAAAACAAGAAGAATATTTTTCATAATAATGTGTTTTAATCCTGCTAAATTATGCAATAATTAAGGCGTTGTAAAGATTTGCGGATATTACTTATCCACTTTTCTTCCTTTTCTTTTTTTTGCCAGCTTCCACCTGTCTTATGTGCCACCACCGGGTATAATGACCAACAGCTATGAAACAGCGCCCGTAGCCGTAAGGGTGCTGCCTGTAATGCAACCGCTTATTGGATTGGATTCTTTTTACCGCCCTGTGTGTAAAACCACCCCGCCACAGCCGCATACCTGAATTTCTTTTCTGGCATACCCTGCTGCAGGTAAAAATGATCCTGCTTAATTTTGGCTGCGATATAGCTATCCGGTTTATCAAAGCCGGCATTGTACACCGTGGCATACCATTGCAGTTTTTCGGTTTCGTTGGCAAAGGAATGGTGCTGGTACAGGTTGTTGCAGAGGGCGATAAAGGCGGTTAGGTAGACCAGTTGGTAGTCTTTGTCCTTCAACCTTTCTACACGTTCCATGCGGATGTCTTCGGCTGCGGTTGCAGTGTATGCCAGTTGCAGTTCATTGTATATACTGTCTGGCAATAATTGTTTTGCTTTTGTTTCTACTGTTTCGGCAAAGGTGGGTTTCATTTGGAAAAGGCCGATGCTGAAATTGGCATATTCTTCCCCAAACTGTACATAGAGGGTGCGGAGGCTTTCGGTTTCAATGCCGTCTTTAAGGGTACTGTACCGCATCACTTCGGGAAAAACGATGGCCTGCATAAAACGGGGTGATGCATTACAGAGCGGTGCACAGAGCGCAAAGCCTGAATCCATTTGTTGCAATACAACTTTTGCTTTTGTAGCCTTACTGCCAAATGCGGCACCAAAATCAGGATTGGTTACCCTTTTGCCAAGGTAACCAAATCCTGCAATGAGCAACAGGCCTGTAACAGCCAGCAGCCATCTATAAAACTTTTTTACATAGAAAAACCTCGGTATCGCCACTATCATTTTTTCTCATTTTATAGTAATACAAAGCTGTTTCTTTGCCCAGCGTTACCACTTTGGGAAAAGTGATGTAGGACACATCTTCCACACTGCCATCGCCACGGTACAGTTTGCCTTTTTCATAATACACCGATTTGCTTACATCGGGCAACAAGAAAAGCCGGTTACTGTTGGTAACGGGTACTTTAAAGGAAGCGGCTTCATTGCCGTTTACCAAAATCTGTGTGGGGCTTTGGGCCGGTATGCTGATGATATCGCCGGCATCGCTTACTTTGAGCATGCTGCCACCGCTTGAATACATTTCCTCCATACCCGATTCTGTTTTTTTGCCGCTGGAGGAAACAGTCAGGATTTTTTGCGTTTCATTGTCCATTACTATACCCATGGAGTGTTTAAAGCCGCTGCTTACGTGCATGCGCATGGGCATGCTGTTGGGGCCCGACAGTTTTTGCTTCAAAGTACCTTCATTTACCAAAAAGCTGTTGCCCATGCCCATTTTGGCCGTCATGGCACTGGCACCGCCAATGGTTACCAGCGCAAAGAATTTTTTCTTGTCGGGCGATACAATCATTTTAGCCACATGGTCATAAGGGCCGTAATTTTTGCCATTGAATACAATGTGTAGTTTTCCGCCAATGGTTTTGCTGTACTGCAGGGTAATGGGATCTTTGTTCTCGTTGCCCATGTTAATGTTGTCGTTGCTGTTGTTGCGCTCTTCCTCATCTTCATCTCCCTTCATACTGGGCAGCGGAATTTTATCATATTTAAAGGGACCGGTACGATTGCCATCTTCTATCAGGTAATATTCATATTTTTTATTGCTGGTTACAAAGGCATAGCTCAGCTTGTTATCTTTGGCAAATACACTGGTTTCGTCGTACAGTAATTTTTCGCCACTGGCAGCATCTAATGTAAATACCACATGGCAGGCGGTGGTATCAATCCAGTCTTTTTTGGTTTTTTGTTTGGAGTTGCCTGACTCACTGTTGTTGCTGCTTCCGGCATTTTCATCACCGCTGCTTTTTTTGTCATCAGTTTTTGACGGCTCCAATACTTTCTGGGCCTTGTCTTTCAGTTTTTTCAGTAGTTGTGCCTGTGCTGCCGGAAATACCAGCAGGGTACACAGCACTACAACCATTAATTTTTTCATCATTGTTATTTTTTTAATTTTTACTTAATACTGTTCCGGTTTTTTCACGTACAGCAGTTATTTTCCGCCTGCTGATAGCAATGGTTTCGCCATTTTGCAGCAGCAGGTAACTTTGGCCGCCAGTGGTACGTATATGTGAAACAAAGTTTTTGTTGACGAGGTGTGTACGGTGGGGCCGGATAAAAATAGCTTCGGGAAGAGCAGCTTCCAGTTGCTTTAACCCTTTGGCTACAGTAATGGGCCAGCGGTTATCAGCAAAATAGATGCGGCTGTAATTGCTAAGGCCCTGTATGCGCAAAATGTTTTGGGGCAATAGCTCTGATAATCCTTTGGCCGTATGGATAGAGATGGTACTCACTGTTTTATTTTTTGTTGCCGCAGGTCAACCAGTTCCTGCTGCAGGGTATTTATCTGTACCTGCTGTGCTTTGATGCTTTCAATCAACAGTGGTACCAGCCTTGCATAATCTACTCCTTTGTCTCCATCTTTTTCATTTACCGCTTCAGGTATTATTTTCTCCACATTCTGCGCCAGCAAACCTATCTGCCTGCCGGGCTGAAAATTATTTTTAGTAAACTCACCTGCTTTCATTTCGTACTCCACACCATTGAGTTGCAGTAGTTTTTGTAAGGGAGCTTCAATAGGTGTGATGTTTTGTTTAAAGCGTTCATCGCTTGCATAGGTGGTTCCATTAGCCCAAAGGTTGCCAAAGATGGAGAAGGCAAAAGCGCCACTTCGTTCTGCCTTGGCCAGTTCAGTAAAACTACCGGTGGTTTCCAGCACACCCATACTTACTTTGCCATTGGGTATATCGTTCTGCAGCCTTAATTCGCCACCATAAGCACCAATACCTACATCACCATAAGTTCCCCTGTACAATGATATTTTAGTAAGCCCCAGCGCATTGGAAAACTGCAGCGGCACCTGGGGAACAGCAGTATTCATGCCAATACCCACATAACCGTTATTCGTATTCATGGTTAGCCCCCAGCCGCCGCCGGAACTGCCATAAAACCCCACGAGGTTATTGTCATTGGCCATACCCACAAAGGCAGGGGCAGATGAATTGGCGGTATTATTCAGCCAGAGACCTGCACTTTGTGCTGATGAACCACCGTTTCTTAACAGCATTCGTCCGCCCACTTCCAATTTAAACGATGGATTCACCACGCCAATACCGGTGTTGCCATTGGGTAAAATGGTTAATGCATTGCTCCTTAAACTGGCACTGCCGTTGCCAATCTCAAACAATTTACCGGCTGTAGTCATATCATTATAAAAGCCCATTACAATGGAATTGCCACCAGATGCTTCGGTATTGTATCCAATGCTCATCGAATTGTCAAATTGCGCTTTGGCATTGATGCCGATAGCAACCGATGGTGAACCAGAAGCGACTGTGTTATTACCAAAGCTGTAGGCCGTAGTACCGGGTGCGGTAGCAAAATATCCCATACTGGCAGCACCAATGCCGATGGCGGTGGTGTTGGAGCCAATGCTCACGGCATTAAAGCCAGTAGCTTTTGCTGATGTACCCAAAGCTACCGACTGATAACCGGTGGCTTCTGCCTGTTCGCCAAAGGCAAAAGCGGCACGGTCGGTGGCCCGGCTTTGGCTGCCGCCCGCAAAGGAAAATCCACCAATGGCCCTGTTGTTGTTGCCTATTGCAAAGGCAAAATCGCCTTTGGCTACGGTGTTTAAACCGGCTGCAAAAGAGTATAAACCGATACTGTCGTTATCCCACTGGGTACCAAATACCAGGCCGGTTCTAAACGCCGCTTTAACTGGATACCACATTGTACGGGAACCTGCACCTGATACGGGCGGGTTGGGGTAAGGAGCGTTCGATAGAAATGAAGGGCCGGTAAACAGCACACTGCTATCAGCCACATGCAAACGTGCCAGAGGGTTAACAGTACCCAAGCCATGGTTACCATTGCGCAGTACCGTGAGTGCATTGCTAAGCGTAGCAAAAAAACCATTACCATTACCTATCTGGAACAACCTGTCGGTAGGCGCTACAAATACAGGATCAGGAAAATCGCTGGTGTCGTTGTACCAGCCGGTAACAAAGGATGACCTTGCTTTTGCTTTTAAATTTGAACCAACCGCAACAGATTCTACTCCTCTTGCCATATTTGATTGGCCAATTGCAACAGCACTTGTATTTGAAGCGGTATTATTTGTCCCGATTGCCGTTGAAAAAAAACCAGAAGCAGTATTGGAGCCGCCAATGGCCGTGGCAATCTGCTGGGTTGCTTTTGATTCATAACCTGCCGCAAAACTGTATTCGCCATTGGCCTGTGTATTGTAACCCAGGGCAGTGGAGGCAAAGTTGCGTGACTGGGTGCGTATGCCCAGGGCCACAGAACCAGTATAAGATGCCAAAGACGAATGTCCCATAGCAATACTGAAAATACCAATACTGTCTTTATCCCAGCGGTTGTCTTCCACCCAGCCCGCCCGGAATGCACCCTTGGCCGGGTACCACATGAGCCTGGTGCCGGCTCCCTGGGCTGGCGGCAGTGATGCAGGATCGTAATTGACAAAGGGAGCAGGCCCGCTGAACAGCACGTTGCTGTCTTTTACATGCAGCATGGCCTGCGGGGCAGTGGTGTTGATGCCTACGTTTTGTGCCTGCAGTTTTGCTGCTGCCAGGATAAATAGATATAGAAACAGTTTTCTCATAATATTTTTTTTACACTAAAAAATACCGTCAGGGTTATGCCTTTGCAGCAGGCATTGTTTATTTTTTTCCATACACGGTATAAATGCCACTCCCGGGATATTGAGCATCCAGTAAATGCAGCAGCCGGGCTCCTTTGATGCAGGAGAAATAAGCATGGCATAATTTGGGCTTACCTTCAATATCTGTAAATCGCAGTTGCCAGTTATTCGGCACGGTAAATTTTCCGGTTGATTGTACATTGGCATACCTGGTGGCGCCAACCATTCCATTTACGACCAGCAATTTCCAATTATAGGTATTACCTGCTCCAAATTCAAAGGCTTCATTCGATTGATTGATATTCATGCCTGCATAATTACCTGTATACACATGATAGAGTTGTTGCACCCCCGTAAAATCACTGGTCCAGCTTCCCTTAAAATCACCTGCAGCTACAGCAAATTTGTTATAGCCGCTCATTTGTGCCAGTGGCTTTAGTAAATCGCTTTCACTGTCCCATCGGATGGCATCGGGATCAAATTTGAAATTTTGTATAAAACTGGCTTTATCCGGGGATACAAATTCAATCCACCCCGATTGCCCTTGCCTGAATAGAACAACATACACTTGTTTTCCACCTGAGTTTTCTGTAGCACTGCCCATGCCAAGGTATGGCCGGTCGTAGGTATTGATATAGCTTGTTTTGAAATTCTTAAGGTTGCTGTAGCGGGGCGCCACTAAGATATTCCATGCAGCTACTGTAAGTGGCTCCGGGTCAGCGGGAAAAATGGTTCCTTCTTTTGGATAATGGATGAGCACTTTTACAGTTTCCTTTTTTACTTCTACCCAGTCTTCCTGCACTGTGCTTGTCCAGCCATCATCAAAGCTGGTGGTGGAGAATGCGTAATTCCCGGTATTTGCCACTTTAGTATTTTGCAGGGTGGATGGATTTGCTGACTTGTTGCCGGTTACAGCATTTGCAGGCTTTTGCAAATCAACAGATTCCAGAAAATTTTGAATATCTGCAGTATAGTCCCCGCTGTTGGTAATGACCAGGATGCTGACACATACATTAAAGCCTGTCATTGTAGTAAGCATCGCATTTGCATCGGCATTGTTAAAGCTGAATATCCCAGATCCGGCTTTTATTTTCCAGTCGTCAGCGTTTATCACATCATTTGCTTTAAGGCCTGTAACCTTGTATTGCTTTACCACCAGCTCATTCCATTCACTGTCAAAATCGCTTTCAATATTTCCTTTGCTGGCGGTGCTTCTGTAAATCCCAATCTGGCACCAGGTTTTTTTCTTATTGTTGGTATTGGTAAAACTGATAACATTATTCTTGTAATCAGGTTGCCAGCCCAGGGGTGCTGTGTATGTAACGATGTCAAAGTTTTCTTTTTGTGCTGATACTGCAAAGGGGCTCAGTAGTAACAGTATAACAAAGCTGTAAACGCCGAAAATGATTGTTTTATTCATACACAAATCTTTTAAATTTAACACCGCCCGGCCGGATAAAGAGATTATTTCGTTTAATCAATTTTTCCGAATGCTGTATAATCACCATAACCCGTATCCTGCAACCAAAGTATGCGGGCTCCTTTTATACAGGAGAAATAGGCGTTGTATTTTTTAGGTTTCCCTTCTATTTCAGAAAAATTAACCTGCCAGTTTCCGGTCAATGAAAATTTGCCGTTTGCTTTTACATTTTGAAATTTAATATTCCCAACAAAACCGTTTGCTACAGTTAAATCCCATTTGTAGGTATTGCCAGTGCCGAATTCAAAATTTTGATTGGATGAATGTGTGTTCGCTCCTGCGCTTGCACCCGTGTTGGCATATACATATTGGGTAAGGCCCGTAAAATTATTGGTCCATTTACCTTTAAGATCTGTGGCAGCTACTGCAAATTTATTTCTAAACTGCATATTGGCTGTTTTCTCCCAATCAAATTCAGTATTGTGGTAGGTGCCAAATTCATTTTCATAAGCTGCTTTATTATCTGTAACAAATTCAAGATAACTGCCTGTGCCTGTGCTATAGTGTTTTTTAAAAAAAATAATATGAACGGGTTTACCTGTTGCATTCTCAGTAGCATCTCCTTCCATAAAAGTAATGGATTCCCAGCTTTGTATGCTCTTCCATTCGAGGTTCTTTAAATTGGTGTACCTTGTTGCTACCAGCGTATTCCAGGCAGTATAATCCCCTTCTTTCAATACAGAATTATATGCATCTGCTTTTTTATTCGGGTAATGTACCAGTACCCTGATGCTGCCTTTTGCCACTGAAACAAAGTCTTCCTGCACAGTACTTGTCCAGCCATCATCAAAGTTGGTAGTGGTAAATGCAAAGCCAACTTTTTGGGCAACCGGATTGGTCTTTTCAGGTTTAGTGGGGGGTGTGGCAGTTTTATTAGGGGCAGGGGGCATTTTTTTCAGGGTTATCGATTCCAAAAATGCTGTCATTTCCTGCTGATACACATCGCTATTGGTAAGTGCCAGTATATTCACCATTTTGTTAAACCCGCTGGAGGTTACCAATAATGCAATACCATTATCGCCATCTTTTGTAAAGGGAGCATATCCACTTTGTGCTTCCCATCCATTTTCGCTGGATGGGGTGAGCATTGTTGGTGCTGCTGAAACAGTTACCACTTCTTTTACAACCGTTTCCCATGCTGCATCAAAATTATCCTTACTATCCGGGGCACCAGGTAATGCTTTAAATAACATCAGCAGGCAGTACGTACCTTTTGCAGCATCTTCTTTTGAAAACTGGATGGTACTTTCGGTTGTTTGTTTCTTCCAGCCCCTGGGTGCGGTATAAGTGGTTATATCAAATACCTGCGGTTGAGCAAACGCTGTTAATACCTGCATCATTAAAAGGAGCAATACTATATTTTTTTTCATGTGCAGTAATTATTGATTGTTTAGTGCATTGCCTGTATAGAAGGTGAAGATGCCGGAAGATGCAAATCTCTTATCATATTTTTCACTGCATCCTGCAACAACATAGCTTCCATACTTTGAAAGCATGGGCCGGGATGTGCTGCCGGCAGTGGTGCCTGTAATGGGAAATATTTTTCCTGTACGGGTATTTTGTAATACGATGTTTCCCTTTGGTACACCCAAATTGGAAGCCGCTGTATTGTAAGTAATCCAATTGCCATCATCACTTATGCCTGGCTTTTCTCCCTGCCCGATGGGGCTGTCGCCGTTACTTTCTGGATTATTAACGCCGGTGCTGATGCGCTTTACTTTACCTGAAGCAATTTCATACAAAAAAATATCCTGCATGCCATTATTGTCATCGGGAACGATGTTGGTTGCAGTGGTGGCATAGGCTATGAACTTTCCGTTGCCGGATATTGCCGGTGCTACTACACGGCTGCTGCTTTCAGTTCCCTGGTTTCTTTCGCCACCAGTTTCGGTAAGGCTTATCCGTTGAAGTGCGGATTTGCCATACTGCCAGAGGAAAATATCCCAAAGGTTATTGTTGTCATCTTTTATCAAACGGTTACTAAAAGCGCAAAAAGCTACCCGCTTTCCATCGCCTGATACAGATGGGGAGTACCCGCTGGCTGCTTTACCTGTTTCATAATCTTTGCTGATGATTTGATTACCGCTTGTTTGATTGTACACATACACATTGGGGGTGGAAAAAACAGGTTCCAGTGGTACGATATTACTGGCTGCGGATGTATAGGCAATTACACTCCCGTCATCTGAAACTGAAGGCTCATAGCTTTCACCGTTGGCGGCGCTGCCCGATGGTGATTTACTGATCAATTTTACCAACCCTGACTTTGCACTCCAAACAAATACATCTCTTGCTCCATTGTTATCATCACTGGCAAGGTTGGTGGCATAGGATTCAAATGCCACGGTTTTGCCGTCGGCGGATATGGCCGCCATCTGGCAATTTCCATTTGCTTCTGCGCCGCTTGTGGTTTTGCTGATGAGTTTTGTTACACCGGTTTTCCTGTCTCTCAGAAAAATTTGCCTAAAATTGCCACTGGAGCCATCCATGTCTTTTCCATAGGCACCAAATGCAACATATCTTCCTTCATCCTCATCAGCGCCACCAATAACCGGATTAAAACTTTCATAGTAGGTGTTCAGGATTTTATTATCCGTACTCCGGCTTACAAGGTCATAGGTTTTATCGCAGCGTACTCTTACAACTGTGCTATCTGATATATTGCCTGTGGCGTTTTCATATACGGCACAGCCCAAATCTGGTGGGGCCGATTTTACCATTACGGAATAAGCTGTACCCACCGGATAGGGTTTAGGGAAACTGAAATCCATTGTTGGTAACCAGGCATTGCCGGTGCCTGAGGGCTGGGTAATTGTTAGGGTATCGCTATTGTTGATTTTTAAAACAATTTTTGTTCCTGCAGGTGCGCTAAATCTACCTTTTTGCTTTATGGTTGCAGATGGTGATCCTGTTCCCGGATTTTTCCTGCAATCGCATTGAATGGTAACCTGATTGTTTGATACAACACCCGAGGCAGGAGTAAAAATACATGGCCTCGGCCCGCCGGTTTGCGTGATGATTAAAGGGTCTCCAACAGGGAATCCTCCCAAATTGGTAGTAGTAGAAAAAGGAATGGTATAGGTTCGTTTGTATTTATCAGCAAACCTGAAAGTTTCACCGGCTTCCACCCCCATAATGTTCATTTTGATCATTGTTAATTGAGGAGGCGTACAATTTAAGGTTATATACACATCGGCATTGCCAACAACTCCGCTTGCTATACTGTCGGGATTGCCGGTGGTGCTGAGATTAGCAGGCCTGGGTGAGCTGATCAGCCTGACTGTAAAGGATTCTCCCGTGCGAAACAATTTGGAAAACGATACAACCATCTGTCCCGAATCTAATATAATTCTTTCGCTGTCATTCAATTCAAGTTTATATCTGTCATTTACAGGCATTAAGGAGCTTGCATAACTTACCTGAATTTTAAATTTTGGCAGGTTGTTGGGTGGCTGATTGCCTTGTTGTGCTAATATTGTAACAACGGTAAAGAGCAATCCGGTTATTACCAGCAGGAATTTATGAATGCTATATTTTTTCAAACGAATTGATTTTTGTTGTTAAGGCTTCCATTTGTATTTGTTGCGTTCTGCTGCTTTCACTCAGTAAAAGTGCCATGCCGGGTGCGTACCACATCAGTCTTGTACCAGCACCCCGGGCAGGTGGCATTGATGAGGGGGCGTAATTCACAAAGGAGGCAGTACCGCTGAACAACACGCTGCTGTCTTTTAGATGCAGCATGGCCTGCAGGGCAGTGGTGTTGATGCCTGCGTTTTGTGCCTGCAAAACTGTTGCAATGCTTATCGCTGCAGCAAGGGCATTAATCTCTTTTTGTTTGCCCATTACTTTTTATTTTTCAAATCATCTACTTCTTTTTTAAGCTCCCTGATGGCTTCAATCAGCAATGGCACCAGCCTTGCATAATCCACCCCTTTATAACCATCTTTTTCATTCACCGCTTCGGGTATTACTTTTTCTACATTCTGCGCCAGCAAACCAATTTGCCTGCCCGGCTGAAAGTTGTTTTTACTAAATTCCCCGGTTTTCATTTCATACTCTACGCCATTGAGCTGTAATAGTTTTTGCAGGGGAGATTCGATGGATGTAATGTTTTGTTTGAATCGTTCATCGCTGGCATAGGTAGTGCCATTTACCCAAAGGTTACCAAAGACGGAGAATGCAAATGCCCCATTGCGTTCGGCTTTAGCCAGTTCAGTGAATGCACCCGTGGTTTCAATCACACCCAGGGTTACTTTACCATTGGGTATATCGTTTTGAAAACGCAATTCGCCCGGGTAAGCGCCAATGCCTATATCGCCATAAGTGCCCCTGAACAGCGATATTTTGGTAATACCGAGTGCATTGGAAAACTGCAGTGGTACCTGCGCTGCCGCACCATTCAGGCCGATGCCTACATTTCCCGTGGTGGTATTCATGGTTAAGCCAAACAGTGCGCCTGTATTGCCGTAAAAACCAACCTGGTTATCACTTGATAAACCTATAAAGGCTGAGTTAGCGGTATTCGCCGCATTGGACAGCCAGAGGCCGGCCGTTTGTGAACCAGTTCTTATTTGCAGCCTGCCGCTTGTTTGAAAAGTAACTTCACCGTTGTTGATGGTACGTGCCTTCTCGATAAAATTGTAGCTGTTGCCATAGCCCAGTGCGATACTGGTGTTACTGCCATCGGAATACATTTGCAATAATCCGCTTTGTATGCCAAAGCCATATTGAGGAGAGTTGCCCAGCCCGCCGTATAATGAAAGGCGGTTGCCCAGGCGGTTGCTTAATGACATGGAGTCTAAAGTGAGCTGCCCGCCAACGGATGTGTTATTGGGCAGTTTTGTATTGCCGTATTTGGAGAGGATATTACCCGCTACAATGAGGTCGCCACGGGTCTCTAAGTTACCCAGTGTGGTTAATGTGGAGCGGAACAAGCCATTGCCCACCACATCCAGTTTGGCAAAAGGGGTATCTATGCCCACGCCCACTTTGCCGATGCTGTTGTTGGCTGTTGGTACCTGGTTGCTTTCGGCAGCGCAAATCTTGGCCGATCCGTCGGCAAGTGGGGTACCGGTGCCCGTATAGCGCATCATGCGGATGTACACAATGCTGTTGGGCGTTAGGTTGGTCCAGTTAAGGCCAAAAAATGTACAGCCCAGTTCGGTAAAAGTACCGTTACAAGCAGTAGCGGTATAAGCTACCAGGCAAGTGCCGTTGTAAGTATGGTTGATGCGCAGTTTGCCACTGGCGGGTACCCGTAGTTTAAACCACACATCCCTTACGCTGGCACCGGGCATAGGGGCAATGCAGGAAGGGGTGGGTATAGAAGGAGAAAGGCTAGCACCAGTCCAGTTGTAAAAAGTTACGGGAGTACAGTCCTGGCCCAGGGGATCGGCAGCATCCACGGGGAAAAACCCCGCATTGCAAGGCTCGTCGGCCAGTACATTGTTATTGCTTACGCAGATTTTTATTGCACCGTTGGCAAATGCTGCCGTATTGGAAAAACGCCGGTAGACACGCATATATACTTCACTGCCGGGTGTAAGTCCTGTAAATTCCCTGGAACTTTCACCCGGGATATTGGTGTAAAGACAGGGATATCCATTGCTGAAGCTGTTGAATATAGCAAGGCTGTTGCAGGTGTTGCTGGTGTAGAGTTCTGCAGTGTAAGCGTTACCGTCTGAAGCAGCGATATTTACAATGGCCCTTCCATTGGCTGGAACGGTAAACTTATACCATACATCCAGGTTTTGAAAGTTCTCACACCAGGTGTTGCCGCTGCCACTGCTCCAGGTAGCGCCCGTATAGGTGAAAGTAGTAGTGGGTTCGCAACCCAGGTTTTCTACGGGTATATTGGGGGCACCGCAACTGTTGTCGTTGGCGGGTTGTGCAAAAGCGGCTGCACTGATTACCAGGCAGGCAAAGAGCATAAATACATACTGCTTCATATAAAACCTTTTGCCAAAATTATCGTGTTGCAGAGGGTGGGGCAATAGGACATTAGTCAGTGTAAGCAGGGGAGTAACTAGATTTAGGGAGGGGATTGTTAATGTGTTAATGTGCTGATGTGCTAATGTGCTGATGTGCTGATGGATTGGCGGTAATGGATAATAGGTATTGGGTATTTGTGGAGCCTTTTGGAAAAAAATGCTCAGGGTTTTGGCAAGGGTTTATATTACCTGCTAATTTTGATATGCTGATATGTATAGCATTGTAGCAAACCACCAAAAAAGGATAGTAAAAATTATTGCAGGCGTGTGTTTTGACGTATTGCAACTGTTTATTGGACATTGCAAATACCCGATACCCAATACCATAATACCATAATACCCAACACCCAAGTCAATAATGCTTTCCAAACACCTTATTAATGGCTTCTGTCTTATTCTGTACATGTAATTTTTCGTATACCTTGTACAGGTGCTGGCGCACGGTACCAAAGCCGATGCCGAGTTGATTGGCAATTTCTTTGTAAAGCAGTCCTTTAGCTGTAAGCTCCAGTACTTCTTTTTCCCTTGCTGTAAGCTTGGCTGCCTCTGATGCTACGGTAGGTTGCTGCTGAAAAACGGAGACTAACTTCCTGGCGATGGAAGCGCTCATTGGCGAACCTCCCTGCTGCAGTTCCTTTACCGACTCAATAATCTGTGCTGGCGGGGTTTTTTTGAGCAGGTAGCCACTTGCACCGGCTTTGAGTGCTTCAAAAACCTGTTCATTGTTTTCATACACGGTAAACATCATAAACTGTATTGAGGGCGCCAGAGCCTTTACCCTGCTCACACAATCAATGCCTGTCATACCCGGCAGGTTAATATCCATAATTACAATATCCGGAAGCAGCAGGGGCAATTCAATGGTGGCAGCTTCTGCAGTACGGAAACTTCCTATGAGATGTATCTCCGGTTCCTGCTGAATAAAAGCTGCAAGCCCGTCGGCTACTTCCTGCAGGTCTTCCACTATAGCTACTTTTATTGCCATTGGTGCAAATGTATTGTTTCTGTGGTTAATGGGTAATAGGACAATAGTCATAATATTATCCACGAAGCGGTATGTGAATATCGGTGGTTAACCCCGGATTGTTTAAAAATTGGATTTGCCCCCCACAATCGGCAATCCTTTTCTTCATATTCTCAAGCCCATTGGCAAAGGGCCTGATATTGGCTGCGTCCATGCCCTTGCCATTGTCCCGGATATGAATGAACAATTCATTGTGCATTTCTTTAAAACTGATCTGTGCCGAGCTGGCCCCCGAATGTTTGACGGTATTGTGCAGGCTTTCTTTTATCACCAAGAAAAGGTTTCGCCGGGTTTCGCCGGGTAATTGCCGCTCACTTACCGCTTCCGTAAAGCTGAGGGCAATACCATGCGCTTCGAGGTATTCCGATGCATACGACCTGCAAAAAGACACCAGGTCGCCAAGGGTATCATATTTTTGATTCAATGCCCATACAATTTCCCCCATTTTCTCTGCCATTTCATCGCTGTAGCTGGAAATTTTGGTGAGTTCTTCTGACAGCCCGCTGTCTTTGTTTCCGGTAAGTTTTATTTTTTCACTTAAAAACTTAATACGGCTGAGGTTGGCTCCAAAATCATCATGCATGTCTGTGGCTATTCTTGTACGTTCCTGTTCAATGGCTTTTTGTTTTTCAAGAACTGCTTTTTCCTTTTCGAGGCGGCGGACGTAGTAGCTTTTTACCAGGTACCATATAAGTCCTGCGGCAGCCCCGGTTGCCAGCAGGATAAACCACCACGATTTGTTCCAGGGTGTAGCAATGGTAAACCGGATTGGCGCTTCTGTTTCATTCCATTTATTGTACCCCTTGTGTCTTGCCCTTACTTTAAAAGTGTATTTGCCCGGCTCCAGGTTTGCGTAAGAAGCTGTTTGGTCAGATGCAGTATGTATCCAGTCCTTATCAGCTCCAAGCAGGATATAGCTGTACTCTATGTCTTTTCCCTTGTTAAGGTCTACGGCTGTAAAATGGAACTGCAAACTGTTTTCACCTGCACTTAAGGGCATATTTTTTTGCAGTATATCCAGGTGTCTTTTGCCGTTTACATATATTTCGTCTATATAAACCGGGAATGTTTCCCTGGATGTTTTCAGCAGGTCATCGGGGTTAAATTGCATGAGTGTGCTGTTGGCCCCGAGCCATAGCTGGTTTTTTGATGTGTCAAAATATGTGCAGTAATCACTGAAATAATCAGTGGGCAGTCCATCTTCTTTTTTAAAATTGATGAATTTATTTTCATCAGTGATAAAACAGCTCAGTCCCTTTGCTGTAGTAAGCCATAGCCTTCTTTTATTGTCAAATACCATACCCATGATAAAGTTACTGGGCAGCCCGTCGGCTATTGTAAAGCTGGTGGCTTTGTGCTCTTTTGGAAAATATTTGATGAGGCCGCTGCCATTAAAGGCTAACCAGATATTGTTTTCTGCATCTGCTGTTAGTGTATTGATGCCTGTATGAATGATGTTTTCCACGCCGGGAACTTTAAAAAAATCAATTTCATTAAATTTGTCCGTATTGATATTCCAGTGAAGCAGGTTGCTGGTCTTATTCACACCAAACCACAGGTCGCCTTTTTTGTCTTCTGCATGAGAGGTGTAATAGGTGCTGGTAAATGTATGGATGCCGTCATCTTTTTTGTAAGTTTTATATACATTCTGGCGGGACAGTTTTCGTACAAAACCGCCACCCCTGTTGGCACTGTACCACTCATCGCCATTACTGTGTAAAAAACCCATCACTATCAGTTCTGCTGCAGGGTAAAAGGGGATCAGGTCATCAATCACCCTGTAAGCGCCTGTCTTAACATTATAGCCGAGCATTCTTGTTCCGCTGCCTGTTCGTATTACTTCATCACCCTTTACGAATAAGTTCCAGTTGTGATTGTTTAACGGGTGGTTTAAAACGTTAACCTTATCCGTAACAGTATTTACCCGGTAGGCTTTGCCAAAATAAACGGATGTGTATATATTGTCATCCCTGCCTTTTACCACACTCATCAGCCCGCTTTCCTGTGAAGTGGAAAAATCTTCATCCCAATACTTTACAGCCAGCGAATTGGCATTTAATTTACTGATGCCGTTCAGCGTACCTATCCAGAAATTGTGTTCATTATCACTGCAGCTTGTAAAACAGGCGTTGCTGGCAAGGGAGCCGGCTTTGTTTTTTTCAGCATAAATATGTGAAACCTTTCCATTGCCCCTGTTGAGTATGCTGATACCGTTGTTTGTTAAAAACCAGATTTCAGTTTCATTTTTTGCTTTTGCCTGGTAAGTATATGAATTGGTAAATGATGCCGGTGTGGCGGCATTTTTAAGTGATACGGTTTTTTTCGTAAGCAGCGAATAGCGGTACATGCCTAAGGTATATTCACTGAAATACAGTTCCTGTTTATCAGCGTCGTAGTACCTGAAGTAAGGGAAATAATTGGGTCCGGGAAGCTTGAAGTCAACAGGTACGGGTTCGTATTCTTTTGTGTCAAAATGATAGAAATAGTATTTGTTGTTGCACTGCACCAGTGCAAGTGTATCTTTAAAATAGTAAACCGTTAATGTATTGGGCCTGGCAGTATCCGGTAAATGGATGATGCTGTCTGTTATCTGTAAATTACTGTCTGTAATAAATACTTTTTCGCCGGCCGTAAGGTAAAAACCTTTTTGATGCATTCCCCTGGAAATGCTCATGAACCCGGGACCGGGAATGCCCGGGGTATAAAACTGTTCACTATAGGTGTTGAAGCAGATTACCTGGCTGTAATTGTTTATTACCAGGTGGCCTTTTTTATACTCATATATTTCACCGAAATTATTGGATTTTACAATGCGGTCGTTTTTTGCAGCATAGAAATTCTTGAAATTTTTACCATCAAAGCGGCTGAGGCCTTCTGCGGTACCTATCCATAAAAACCCCCTGCTGTCCTGCATTACCGACTGAACATTATTGTCAGGCAGCCCCTGTGCCGTAGTGTAATTGGTAAACAAAAATTTACTGTTCTGTGCCTCAGCACAGAGTACAGCACCCAACAAACCCAAAAGTAAAATGCTGCGTAACATTGTCCGAAATTAATGGAATAAGGTGATATTAACGTGGATAAAATATTAAGCAAAAGCAGAAAGCAGTCGCTAACTTGCCTGTTTGAATTGATGAAAATGGAAGGATTTAACACGGAAATATTAACTGGCCTCGTTACCACCAGGATGCCTTTTGGTAAATACAAGGGCATATTGCTTTGTGATATCAATGTGTCTTACCTGGAGTGGTTCAAGCGCAAGGGCTTTCCCAAAGGCAGGCTGGGGCAGCAGCTGGAAACGATGTACGAAATAAGAATCAACGGGCTGGAGGATCTGCTGAAGCCGTTGAAAAAAATGGTATGATTGTCAATACAACTCCCTTTGAAGAAACAGGTCGTTGGCAGTTACAGAATGATGTACAAAGCCGGTAGAATGAATGTTGTTTTCTATGCCAAAGCAGCTCACCATTGTAAGAAACAATTGGCTTTTTGTTTTTGTCTGAAGTTTAAATTGCTGTATTTTTTGCTGCAGTTCAACTGTATATTTTTTATCCATTGTGAAAGGAGCCGAATAAAACTTCATTTCGCAGATGTTGATACAGTTATCCTGCCTGGCTTTCAGCAGGTCTATCTGTGCTGCTTTTGTGCTGGCGCTGCCCCTTCCTTTCCAAACAGCAGTTTCAGTATAGATGCCGCTTATCCCTAAGGCTGTTTTTATAGCTGCAGTATGTTTTTGGCAAATAGTTTCGAAAGCCAGTCCGCTCCAGCTTTTCCATGATTGTGTGTTGGATAATTTAGTCCAGGTGCCCCTGCCGCCTGCCTTATTGGGCTCTATGAATTTTATATAAAAACGGGTGTATTCATCCGTTAATTTATAAATACTGTCTTTACTTATCCTGCCAAAGGGAATGCAGGGCGTGATAAAGCCTGATTCAGTCAAATCATCCAGAAGGCTTGTAGTGCTGCCACCCGATTGCAGCTTACAGGCTTTTATCAGTTCGTTTCTGCTCAGGCCCGCAGGTTTAGCGGCCAGTGATCTGAGTACTTTCAAATGCCTGTCTGAGCCGTCAAATAAAGCACGGAACAGGTCAGCAAATTCGGTGTGCAAAAAACCAGACTTTGTAAAACAGGCAGCATCAATAATCTGTGCAGCACTCAGCCCGGGTTTAGCCTGCTTTAAATATTGCGGAATACCTCCCATTGCCATATACAGTTGTATGAGCTGGTACCTGTCAAGCAGTATCCCCCGGCTTTTTAAAAAGGCTTCAGTTTCATACAGGCTGAAGGGGCCCAGCGGTATTTTACGGGTGATCCGGTTGTGCAGTCCACCCCTGTTGCGTACTACATTCTGTATCATCCAGGATGCTGCTGAGCCGCACAGGATACATGCCAGGTTGGGTTTATCTGCCGCCCATGTGTTCCAGAAATTTTCGAATGCAGCTAAAAAATTTGATTTGGGTGTTTGCATCCATGGAAATTCGTCAAAAAAAATAACGACTTTCTTTTTCCGCATTTTCCTGGTTAGCAGGGTAGCCAGCAGGTGTAGTGCAGAAAACCAGTCGCCAGGTTCTTCCAGTGCAATGCCGGCGTTTAATTGCTGTGCCATTGCATTGGTAAAGTTACTTAACTGAAGGGCGGTGGTAATGTTATGGATACCCGAATATTCAAATGTAATTTGCTGCTTCAGGTATGTTTTAATGAGATAGGTTTTGCCAACCCGCCGCCTGCCATATACAGCTGCCAGCTCTGCAGTTGAGGAGGCTATTATGTCGTCCAGTATTGCTTTTTCCGGCTCCCGGCCGGTTACTTCTGATAGCATTGTGGTCAATTATCTTGAGCCAAATGTACTATTTTTTATTGGTTTTGGCTCAAGATAGTTAAATTATCTTGAGCCAAAACTGTCTTTTTTTGTGAGTTTTGGCTCAGGATATGCAGATGATAAATATGGATAAGTACAGTGTGGATATTACGGTGCCATAAGGGTTCCCTTTATGCGCAGCAATTCTGTTTCGGCCATTTTGGTATTGTACCGGGCTGTTATCAGCCTCCGGTTGGCATCTTCCAGGCTTTTTTGCGCTTCCTTTACCTGCAGCAGGGTACTGCCTCCCAGCCGGAAAGACTGCAGTACAATAGTCACATTTTCCCTGGCAATGGATATGTTTTCTTCTTCCAGCAGCAATATCTTTTTTTGCTGTTCATAATTTTTGAAAGCCCTGGCAATATCCAGCTCCAGCAATGAGCGCTGGTTGTCGTACACTATTTTGCTGTAGCTGATATCCAGCTGGGCCTGCTGTACCTGGCGCTTTACCGTATAGTTGTTGAAAATGGGTATGGTAGCAGTGAGCCCGTAGTTAAAACCCTTTGTTTGGTTAAAAAGGGTGGAGAAATTATTGATTACTTTTTTGTTAATGTTGCGGTTGAAATTATACGTTGAGTTAAAGGTGAGCACCGGAAACCGTTCAGCTTTTCTTTCTTTAAGGGTGATGGCGGCAATGTCAATATTTTTTTTTGCCATCAGCAGCAAGGGGTTATTGCTTTCCATACCACTGAGTATATCCTGCTGCAACAGGTTCATATTTACCGGTATGCTGTCAGCTGTTTCATAATTGGTGCCGGGTTTTGCGCCCATTAATTGCAGCAATTGTTCTTTTTGCTGTGCAATCAGTGTTTGCTGCGCCAGCAATGCCGCCTTGAGTGCATTCAGGTCAACCTTGCTCTGCAGCACATCAGGTTTTGATCCGGTGCCAATATCCAGCCTTGCCTGTGCCAGCTTCACCCTTTCGGCAGTGATGTTTATCTGGTCTTCTATGGCTTTTAACTGCTGTTTCTGCTGTGCTATGGTGTAGTAGGTACTGATGATGGATGCAATAGTACTGACCACCTGGTTTTTGATGGTAATCTGCCCCATTTGCATAAACTGGTCAATTTTATCACGGGCAATGAACATGCGCATACCGTCAAACAGCGTCCAGTTAAGTGCCAGCTGGCCGTTGATATTATTTGATTTAATGCCGTTGCTGGAGCGTTTGCTGCCATCAGCGAGGGTTTGGTTGATGCTGTTGTTGTTCCAGGTGGTGCCAACACTTGCATTGAGCCGGGGCAAAAATGCGGCATTGCGGAAACTGTAATCAATAGCTGTAATGGCCGAATCATTTTTCGACAGCAGTATATCATAATTATTTTTAAGGGCATTGGCAACAGCATCTTCTGCACTTATAAATTGCTGTGCATTTACTATACCTGTGCCGGCACTGATACATAAAACAATCCAAATAAACTTTCTCATTGCTCTTGCTGTTGGTTTTCTGCTGCTGCAGCGGGTGCGGCAACGCTGTCATATTTATCCAGTTCACTTTTCTTTTTGGAAGTGGAGAGATAACTGTAAATGGCAGGTATTACAAAAAGGGTGAGCATCAGTGAAAATATTATGCCACCCACAATTACAATGCCCAGGGGAATACGGCTGGTGGCTGCGGCACCCAGCGATAAGGCCAGGGGCAATGCACCCAGTGCCATGGCGAGGCTGGTCATCAATATCGGCCTCAGGCGCATGGTGGCTGCGTAAATCACTGCCTCCCTTTTCTTCATACCCTTCAGCCTGCTCTGGTTGGCAAATTCCACTATCAGGATACCGTTTTTAGTAACAAGGCCAATGAGCATGATCATCCCTATCTGCGAAAAAATATTCAGTGTTTGATTAAATATCCACAGGGATAATAAGGCACCGGCAATGGCCAGTGGTACGGTTACCATGATGATGAGCGGGTCAATAAAACTTTCAAACTGTGCTGCCAGTACAAGGAAGATCAATCCAAGTGCAAGTAAGAATGCAAAGCTGGTATTGCCGGAGCTTTCGGCATAGTCACGGGAGGAGCCGGTAAGGGAAGTGGCAAAACTGTCGTCCAGTAATTTTTTTGCAATGCGGTCCATTTCCTTAATGCCATCACCAACGGTTTTGCCCGGGGCCAGCCCGGCCGATATAGTGGCCGACTTAAACCTGTTGAAATGATAAATATTGGATGGGGTGGTAGCTTCACTCATTGATATCAGGTTGTCCAGGCCGATCATTACCCCATTTTTGTTTCGTACAAAAATATCTTTCAGGTCTGATGGGTTATTCCGGTCGGTGCTTTTTACCTGCCCCATTACCTGGTATTGTTTGCCATCTTTGGTAAAATAACCCAGCCGCCTGTTGCTCAGCGCCAGGTTGAGTGTGCTGGAAATATCCTCCACACTTACCCCCAGCTCAGCTGCTTTAAGCCGGTCTACGCTGATGCGCAGCTCAGGTTTGTTGAATTTCAGGTCAATATCTGCCGACATCAGTACCCCGGTTTTGTTTGCCTCTTCCAGGAATGCGGGTAAAACTTTCACCAGCTTGTCAAAGTTATTATTCTGCAACACAAACTGCACCGGTTGCCCGCCACGGCGGTTTTGCTGTATGGTTTGATCTTCAATGGCAAATGCCCTCCCTTCATTGTAGCGGGGAAGGTTGCGGTTTACCATCGCTACAATATCTTTTTGTGTGCGGTAGCGTTCGTTGGGTTCTACCAGCACCACCCTTACAAAGCCGCTGTTGGAAGCGCCGCCTGCAAAGCCCGGGGCAGTAACTGAAAGTACTGTTTTTTTCTCCCCTACAGAATCAAGCATCAGGTTGGTAAGCCGGTCAATGTATTTGTCCATGTACTCAAACGAAGTACCCTCCGGGCCGGTTACCTGCAGCCTGAACTGGCTGCGGTCTTCCATGGGGGCCAGCTCCGACTGCATATTGCCGCCGATAAAGTAGATGAGGAGTCCGCATGCTGCGATGATAACAAACGCCAGCCAGCGCAGCCGCATAAAGCCGGTAAGTAAACTCTTATACCCGTTTTCCATACCCCGGAAAAATGGCTCTGTTTTATTGTAGAACCAGGAGTGCTTATGGTTTTTACGGCTGAGCTTTACATTGAGTACCGGTGTAAGTGTAAGTGATACCAATGCAGAGATCAAAACAGCACCTGCCACTACAATGCCAAACTCCCGGAACAGCCTGCCTACAAAACCCTGGAGAAAGATAATGGGTAAAAACACCACGGCCAGCGTTATGGAAGTGGCGATAACGGCAAAATATATTTCTTTGGACCCTTCTTTAGCAGCCTGCCATTTGTTCATCCCGGCTTCCATCTTTTTATAAATGTTCTCCGTTACCACAATGCCATCATCCACCACCAGCCCTGTTGCCAGCACAATGGCCAGCAGCGACAATACATTGATGGTATAGCCCATCAGGTACATGATAAAAAAAGCGCCTATCAGCGAAACAGGAATATCTATCAATGGCCGCAGGGCAATCAGCCAGTCACGGAAAAAAAGGTAGATGATCAATATTACCAGTATCAGGGCTATCACCAGTGTTTCACTTACTTCGGTAATTGATTTTTTAATGAATTTTGTCTGGTCAAGTGCCACATTCAGTTTAATGTCCTCCGGCATTTCCTTTTTAAGCTGATCCAGTCTTTTATAAAACTCATTTGAAATGGATACATAGTTGGCACCGGGCTGTGGTATGATGGCCAGGGCAATCATGGGTATACCGCTTTCCCTCAATGCAGTTTCTTCATTCTCGGGGCCCAGTACGGCTTCTCCCAGGTCTTTCACCCTTATGTCTGCACCATTGATGTTTTTTACAATGATGTTATTGAACTCTTCTTCTGTATTGAGCCTGCCAAAGGTACGTACCACCAGTTCGGTACTGTTGCCGGTGATTTTTCCACCCGGCAGTTCCACGTTTTCATTGATCAGTGCTGTTTGAATATCCGCAGCAGTAAGGCTGTATGAAGTCAATTTTTTAGGGTCGAACCAAATGCGCATGGCATATCTTTTTTCGCCCCATATCTGTATGCCGCTTACGCCATTGATGGTTTGTAATCTTTCTACCAGTACGTTGTTGGCATATTCCGTCATTTGCAACTGGTTGCGGGTATTGCTCTGCACCGTCATGGACAGGATAGGGTCGGAGCTGGCATCGGCCTTGGAAACAACCGGTGCCCCGTCTATATCGTTGGGCAGGGAACGTACGGCCTGTGATACCTTATCCCTTACATCATTGGCTGCTGCTTCCAGTTCAACAGACAGATCAAATTCCACGTTGATATTGCTGCGCCCCTGGCTGCTGGAGGAAGTGATGTTTTTCACCCCGGCAATACCATTGATGGCTTTTTCAAGTGGTTCGGTGATTTGTGTTTCTATAATATCAGGATTGGCGCCTCCATAAGAAGTGCTTACATTGATATTGGGCGGATCGATAGCAGGGTAATCCCTCACACCAAGAAATTTATAGCCAATAATGCCAAATACCATTATCAGGATATTGATCACTATCGCCAGTACCGGCCGCCGCAAACTTAATTCGGATATGTTCATTTAACGTTTACTATTTATGATGAGCCGCTTTTTAATAGTTGACAGATGACAGGTTACGGTTGACAGTCGTTGGCCGTTGTTCGTTGGCCGTTGTTCGTTGGTCGTTGATCGTTGATCGTTGTTCGTTGGACGATGAGTGCTACGATTAGCACCAAACTAATCAACTTGTCAACTTGTACACTCAACCACTTCAGCACAAACTACCAACCCCCAATTTTTAATTCTTAATTTTTAATTCCTAATTATTAATGATCTTATCCACCACCACTTTTGCCTCTGGCTTTATACTCAGCAATCCCGTTACCAGGATGGTATCTCCCTCTTTAAGGCCGCTGGTAACCTGGATGGTAGCCGAGTCACGCAGGCCTGTTGTAACATCTGTAAATTTTGCTATTCCGTTCTGGTACAGCACTACTTTTTTGCCCCTGGCCTGTGGTATGATTGATTGTGTAGGTACCATGATGGCAGCAGTTTCCGGTTCAAAGCGCAGCGATACCTGTGCAAATCCACCGGGCAGCAATCCTGCATCAGGGTTTTGCACTCTTGCTCTTACAGTGAGGCTGCGGTTATTTTCTGTAATCAGCGGGTTGGTTATTTCTACCGTAGCCATATACCTTTTGCTGTTTCCGGGGGTGATGAAATACACCAGTTGCCGTTCTTTTATGGCCGTGAGGTACTTTTCCGGCAGGGCAAAATCGAGCTTCATGGTACTTACCTGGTGCAGTGTGGCTATATTGGTGGCAGATGTAACATAAGCCCCCAGGCTGATATTCTTAAGGCCAAGCCTGCCGCTAAAAGGAGCCCTGATAATTGTTTTGCCAATATCCACCCGCAATATTTCCATATCCGCCTTAATGGTATTTACATTCAGCAGGGCCATATCATAGTCCTGTTTGGGAATGCTCTCAATCTCCAGCAGTTTGGCCTGGCGCTGCTCGGTAGTTTGTGCCATGGCAAGCTGCACTTTTAGCTTTTTAAGCCGGGCCTGCAGGTCGCCATCAAATAACCTTGCCAGCAAAGTGCCTTTAGCCACATATCTTCCTTCATTGATGTTGAGGTAAACGATGCGGCCCGCCACTTCGGGGTGTATTTCTGCTGTTTCGTTGGCTACCAGTGTGCCGGGCAGTTCTACATCATCGCTCAAAGCCGTTGTTCTTACAATGTATCCGCTGGCCTTGCTTACAGAAGGTTTGCCCGCAGGTGCTGCTGCAATTTTTTTATCCTTGCCTCCGCAGGAAGCCAATGCCAGTATCGCCGTAAGTATACTTAATCTGATTGTCATAGTACAATTTGCTGAAGAAAGATTGTTGTTTTGGTTCTGAATTACAAGGGTGCATTCCAAATTGTCACTGGTGGGTAATGACCTGACCTTGCTGGCAGGAACCCTCCGGGGCAGTCAGTCCGACAGCGGCGTATGTACCCATCGCCCGAAACCAGAAAATGATGCGACAATTTAAAATGTGCCCAATAACACCCTACGTATCTCTAAAGCGTAAATTTAAGGTAGTTTGGAGAAAATACAGGAGTAAAAATCATGAACGGTATTGATTCGGTAATATTGGGTATAAATAGCAAAAAAAACGGCACTGATTAAATGCCGTTTTTTATAACGTATTTCAAATTCCCCTGGCAGCCGGTCGGGCTGCAAAACAGTTGCAATAACGGTAAGTGCGAATCATCATATCGTTGGTAAAAGATGACAACTGCCCGAAAGATTTGAATTGGTAATTTGCTCTTTAGGTTTTATCGCTATGCGATTAATTTTGAATGTTTTTCTAATCGTTTTTTGTGCTTTTCCTTGATGAAAAGCACCAAAAATCAAGGGCTTCGGAAAAAAAAGCTAAAAATTTCCCTGTCTGGCTAAAATGAAATCAGCTCCAGCAGTGGAATGAATCCCAGCAATAGTGCGACTTACCAGCTAAGAATATGGCCTGACAGGGGTAACATTAATTTCATTTTTTACCCAGCCATGAAAATTTTCTTTACGCAATTTTTTCCGAGGCCCGTCTTTCGAAAACACTTTCTGAATAGGAGTGAATGGGTATTTTAAGTACATTCCACATACTGCTATTCGATTCTTTAGGAAATTGATATGTTACTGTTTATTAAAGACTTATTCTTGGGTTATACATAATTACAATATATGCTGTACCCGGAGTACGACCTGTAACAGCAGCAAGAGCCGCATGTATTCCGGGCATTAACTTACTGAGGTATGCTTTTGCATCTCCCCTGTTTTTGATGCTGCTCAAATGCTCCAGCAGTGCATCGTATTGCGCCTCATTCCTTCCCATCAGTGCAAAATGCATTTTATGAGCGGCATATAAAAATCCGCCCAGGTTGCTTCTCTTCTGCAGTGGCAGGGCACTCATCTTTTGCTCTTTAATGCTGCCGGGGGCGGGTATTGCAGGTTTGTTGCAGCTTCCGCCGGTAGTGGCAGGATTGCTCAGTATAGCCGGGCAATCTGTTCTTGGGGTGGTAAGCGATAACAGATTCAGCAGGTATTGGCTTTTTTATTCCTTTCAGTAAGATGCTCCCGGCCAAACAGCGAAATTCAATTTAACTGTAATGCCGGTGAAGATAGTTGCGGGCAATACTGATGCAGCAGGTAGAAATACCTGATTTTTAAAGCAGGGGTTTTTGGGGATGAATGCTAACCTTTAATAGTGTTTATTTGCGGTGAGAGAACGCATACATGCTAGTTTGAGTGTCAAAAAACCAATTAAACAGTTTTATATATTTTAAACCATTCTGTAAAATTTCAATTATTATGAAGAAAACAACGATGTATTTTAACATGCTGCTGGCACTGGCCGTTGCCTGCAGTTGCAATGATTCCAAAACAAAAGACAATGCCGGTGGCGAAGTTCAGGATGCCGGTGCTGCCTACAGTGGCCCGCCTTACACAGTGCAACTGGAAGAGTTTGTAAATCCCAAACTGCCTGATCTGCATTCCTACACCCATGCTGTTTATAAAGACAAGATCATCATGATCGGGGGACGCACCAATGGCCTGCACGGGCAAACCTATAACTTTTACCAGGCCAATTCCAACAAAACAGTGTATGTGGTGGATACCAAAAACTGGGGCGATCCCAAGGGCTGGGATGTATTTAGCATGCCCGATACCAAAATAGTGATGCCCGGCATCAATACCGATCAGTTCAGGGCCAACAATGCACAGTTTTTTACGGAAGACAGTGTGCTGTACATTGTGGGCGGTATGCTCAACTCCAATGTGCCCACCAGGCTCAAAGACCCGAAGGATCCGTCGAAAGGAGTGGAAATGACTCCCAACCTTAAAGCAACTGCTGATGGCAAGACAGCTTCTGGCCCCAAAACGCTTGCACTGATAACGGCTGTTAACCTGCCTGCATTGATTAATACAGTAGTAAACAATCAACCGATGCCGGCCAATTCCATCCGCCAGGCACACGACACCAGCCTTGCTGTTACCGGTGGCGAGCTGGATGTTATGGACAAAACTGTTTACCTGGTATTTGGCTGGAATTTTTATTTTACCACGCCACCCACGCCACAGGACCTGTACACTCACCAGGTAAGAACATTTACCTACACAGATAATGGCACCACACTCAGCATCAGCCCTGTTACTGTATGTGCCACCTGTACAGATAAATATGCCAATAACCTGACAGACTCCGGCAATTTCCGCAGGCGGGATGGTACCATGAGTGCGGCAATAGACCCAGCTGATGGCAGCAATGGCCTGCTGTATTATTCAGGTGTGTTTAAAGACGGTGATATAAATTTTGATTCTCCTGTGTGGATTGGCAAAAGCAGTGCGGCAGAGCAGCCTTTTGTTATGCGCTCCAATGTGTATACCTGCCAAACCGTGCCGGTGTACAGCGCTTCCCGGAAACAGTTTTATGCCACTTTGATGGGCGGAATGAAGAACGCCACTTACAATGGCGGACCCATTAAAGTACCTGCCGAGCTTACAGCCACCAATGCACCGGTAACTTCGGTAGCTGGTGATTTTTCTTCCATACCTTTTACCAACCAGTTCAGCACAGTGATGATGGATGCCAAACATGGTTTTAAGCAATACCTGCTGCCGGATTCGTTCCCCAAAACAATCACACCAGTGGTGCTGCCTGCCGACCCCAAAGATACCATTGGCAGGGTAGTACTGCCTGCCGGATCGGTAACTTTTAATGGTACAGAATCTGCCCTTTACTGGACGACGAAAGCCAATGTGCTGCCCAATGGGGTTCTCGATTACGATGCTTATATCAAAGCCAACCCCAAAGGTGGTTCAATAGGGTATATTCATGGTGGTATTCAATCTGCTCTGATAAATGTGTTTGGTACCAAAGCGGCACACTATTCTGTGGCCAGCAACCGCCTGTTTGCAGTAAAAATTGTGCCGGTAGCGGCTAAATAATTTTTTGTAAGGATATGTAAGCAGGAGTTGCAATATGCAGCTCCTGCTTTTGTGTGTCAGGCATGTTCATTAAGCTATAGGGTGTAAGTCCCGAATGAGCGCTGCAGTGCGTATCATTAGCCAAAAGCAAGGGTGTCGCGGGTGACTGCGAATCTGAAAGAAGCTGGCGGCAAAGGTTTGAGCCTACG
>JANMIG010000012.1:0-5858 GCA_031375675.1 Chitinophagales bacterium | reverse complement strand
TTTTTTCCGCAGCCCTTGATTTTTGGTGCTTTTCATCAAGGAAAAGCACAGAAAACGATCAGAAAAGTATTCCGAATTAATTGCTCAGCGATAAAATCTAAAGGGCAAATTACCAATTCAAATCTTCCGGGCAGTTGTCATTTTTTACCAACGGTGTGAAGATTCGTACATATCGTTATTGCAGCAGTTTTGCGCACCCTCCGCTCGGGGAATTTGAAATGTACCCCAACTTAATAGCTATTGTTTGCAAATGGTATTACATTCGTGCAGTTTTATGGCCATTGAACCGGGAAAAAGAAAAGAGATACTATGATTGTATTAGAATATTTTGAACGCAGGGATTTTGAACAACTGATAAACTGGCTGAATGATGAGGAATTGCTGATGAACTGGTCTGGCTCCCTTTTTAGTTTTCCCATTACGCTGGAAAGCATGCATTGGTACATACAGGATGTAAATAAACTGCCGGGATCGGAAGCCTATGTGTACAGGGCTGTGGAAACTGAAACGGGCGAAGTGGTAGGCCATATTTCCCTGGGTGGCATCAGTAAAAAAAACCGTGCCGGCAGAATCAGCCGGGTACTGGTAGGCAGCCAGGCCGCTCGTGGTAAAGGCTATTGCAGGCAAATGGTGGAGGCGGTATTAAAGATTGGTTTTGAAGACCTGAAGCTGCACCGCATCAGCCTGGGGGTGTACGATTTTAATACAGCAGCCATTAAATGCTATCAGAAAGCAGGGCTGGTTACAGAGGGCACATCAAGAGACTGCCTGCTCTTTAAAGGCAAATGGTGGAGCCTGGTAGAAATGAGTATGCTGGAAGATGAGTGGAGGGCATTGCAACATCAATAACCCAAAGATATGAACCGTACACAGCGGATTACTTACAGGTCAGTGGCACTTGCCCGTATTATTTTTATAGCTGCTGCTTTTATACTGTCATCAATGTATTCAGACAGCCTGCCCAAAACCGGGCTGTTTGCTGGTGGTATTGACCTCCATTTTGACTGGTGGGTATACTTGCTGATTATTGTAATGTATTGCGCTTTTGCCTTTGTGGTATTGTTTCAGTTAGTCATCAGCCTTTTACCGAAATACGCCCCGGCGCTACTCCGCCACAAAGCAGTAGTATGGCCGGTATGTATCATCGAATTACTGGCCGCTGCTTTTATAGGTTATATTGCCGCAGACCAGGTACAGCAGTACTTTTTCCCCAGGCCCAAAACCTTTCTCGATACCCTTTTCAGCCCGCTTTTTCCCACCAATGAATCCACCATCATCATCGGTAAATGGGAAGCTGTTAATTGTTCCCTTATGGCTTTGTGCAGTATATATTTTGCCCTGCTGATATGGAAATACCGCAAACAGTACCTGGCACAGCAAATGGTTGCTGATGCGGATACTGCGGCTGAGCAGTAAGCTGCCTGCATCCTCTTATCAAAATTTTGATTCCCCGCAACAAATCTTTACTTATTTTTAGCTTTTAAAGAAATAATATGCGCAAGACAGTATTGGCTGTAACCCTTTTGCTGGGCATCAATGTATCAGCACAAAATAAACCCGATTTTTTAGCAGATGTGCTTGATAAGTCAACCTCACCAGCCACAGATTTTTTCCAGTATGCTGTTGGCGGCTGGATAAAAAAAACACCCATACCAGCCAGTGAAAGCGGCTGGGGTATCAGCAATATGGTGCAGGAGGAGATTTACGACCGCATACTTGCCATCAACAAAGATGCCGCGGCAGCCAATGCGCCCAGGGGAACTTCCACACAAAAAATTGGCGATTTCTGGCATGCAGCCATGGATACCGTATCGATCAATAAAGCCGGCCTTACACCCCTCACCAGGGAATTTGCGGCAATAGATAAAATGCAACCCGCAGGCCTGAGTAAAGGCATTGCTTCGCTTCATTTTGCCGGTGTTGCCTGTTTCTTCAGCAATTATGCCGGGCAGGACGATAAGAACAGCTCTGCTATGATTTTCCGGCTCGACCAGGGTGGCCTGGGTATGCCCAACAGGGAGTATTACCTGAAAAACGATGCCAGAACGGTTAAGGTAAGAGAAGCATATAAAAAATACGTACAGCAAACCTTTATGCAGCTTGGTATGAACAAGGCGCTGGCTGCCAAAAGCATGAATGAAGTATATGAACTTGAAAAGAAACTGGCCACCGCCAGCCGCAAGCTGGAAGACCTGCGTGACCCCTATGCCAATTACAACAAAATGACTTTTGACCAGCTGGGCAAAATCTGCAGCAGCATCAACTGGCAGGAATACGCCAAAAATATTGGCATTAAAAGCCTGAAGGATTCCATACTGGTTGGTCAACCGGATTATTTTAAAGCCATGGGCGAAGCCATAAAGAAAACACCGCTGGCTACCTGGAAAAATTATATCAAGTTTCATGTGATACAGTCATACTCAGGATACCTTGACAACACTACCTATATGAATGGCTTTAATTACCGCAAGACATTATCAGGTGCCACCGCTCCAAGACCAAGATGGAAAAGGGTGCTGGATGCTGAAGAAGGTGCCATGGGTGAATTACTGGGGCAGCTTTTTGCCAAAGAATATTTTAATGAAAAAGCCAAAGAACGCTACAGCAACCTGGTGGAAGCCATCCGTGAAGTATATGCAGGCAGGATAAAGGGCCTGCCCTGGATGAGCGAAGCAACAAAGAAACAGGCACTGGACAAATTATCTAAAGTAAGTAAAAAAGTGGGCTACCCCGACAAGTGGAAGGATTTTTCATCACTCGAAATATCCGGGGACTCCTATTACCGGAATATGGTGGCGGCAGAAATATACTGGCATATTTATAACATCAGCAAACTGGGCAAACCAGTTGACCGCACCGAGTGGGAAATGACCCCGCAAACATACAATGCCTATTACAATCCCGGTAACAACGAGATTGTACTGCCGGCAGGTATTTTTGCAGTACCGGGCATGAAGGATGAGGAACTGGACGATGCTTTTGTGTATGGATATGCAGGCGCCTCCACCATCGGGCATGAAATTACCCATGGCTTTGATGACCAGGGAAGACAATACGATGCCGGAGGTAACCTTACCGACTGGTGGACCAAAGAAGATGGAGAAGAGTTTAAAAAAAGGGCAAAAGCCATTATTGAGCAATACAATGAATTTATGCCCGTGGATACCCTGCATGTAAATGGAGAAGCCACCCAGGGTGAAAACATTGCCGACCTTGGCGGGATGCTCCTTGGCCTGGAAGCATTTAAAAAAACGCAGCAATACAAAGAGGGTAAATTAATTGGCGGGCTTACCCCGGTTCAGCGCTATTTCCTGGGTTATGCTTATGGCTGGATGTACCAGACAAAAAAAGAACGGCTTGCCAACCAGGTGATGACGGATGTGCATTCACCTGCAAAAGAAAGGGTAAACGGTCCCGTGGTGAATATCCCTGAATTTTATGAGGCATTTGGAGTAAAGAGCAGCGATAAAATGTTCAGACCCGAAGTAAAAAGAGTGAATATATGGTAAGCAGCACCAGGCGCTAAAACATAAATGAAACAATGAGAACAGCATTAAAAAAAGACGAAAAATTACTGATTACCATACACCAGCACTGGCTGAAACTGGTGCTGCCGGTACTGGCATGGCTTGCGCTGAGTATATTGCTGATTGTGGCGCTGCAAACTGGTACGGCATTATTGATTGCCCTCCTGCTGGCACTGGTGCCCCTGTATATGTATCTTGAATGGAAACACAATCTTTGGGCAGTAACCAACCTGCGGGTAATAGATGAAAGCGGTTTTTTCAGCCGTTACTCAAAAGAAAGCCCGCTGGATAAGATCAACAATGTGGAATACGACCAAACCCTTTGGGGGCGCATATTTGGTTATGGAGATGTGGACATACAAACTGCTGCTGAAATGGGTGAAACCACTTACAAACTCATTCATCATCCCAAACTGTTAAAAGACACCATTACCCACGCACAGGAAGAATATAAAAAACTGCAGATTACCAACCAGGCTGCACAACTTGCACAGGCCATAGCAAAAAATACAGCAGCCGCACAACCTACACAGCAGATGATAGCAGATGAACTGGGCAAGCTTTTCGACCTGCTGCAAAAAGGTGCTATCACACAGGAAGAATATACCATACAAAAAAACAGGTTGATGGGGGTGTAAATCCACGTCATCTCACCGGCTAATATCATCCCCTATATTTTTTTGCAAAACCTTAACAGTAAAAAACCGCCCTGCAGCGTTACGTAACTGCCATGCGTGTTGTACTGGCATCATTTTAGTAACAATCCAAAAAAAGTATTTATGAAAAAGTTATTGATGGCATGCTTTGCCCTTTTATTGATTACACAGGCAGCACAGGCACAGGAAAATTCGTACAGAAACGCAGTGGGCATCAGGCTGGGGCCATCAGTACCCGCTGTAAAAAGTGGCATCACCTTCAAACATTTTTTGGCCAACGACAATGCCATTGAGGGCATCCTCAGTTTTGGAGACGGCTTCTCCATCTGCGGGCTGTATGAGATACACAAGCCCATTGCCGCCGAAAACCTGCAATGGTTTATTGGCTTTGGTGGCTATGCCGGTTTTGCCAATAAAGTAACCAATATCGGAGCCGCAGGCATTGTGGGACTTGATTATAACTTCTCCAATATTCCGCTTAATCTCACACTCGACTGGAAACCGGAGCTCAACATTATTGAAAAGATAGGATTTGAGGGTTCCACTGTGGGGCTGTCCATCAGGTACAGGTTTTAGCAGTACCTTCTGCTTCAACCGCCTGTTTCACTTTAAGGAACAGCAATAACAGCGTTAAAGCGGAAACCGGGCAGCAGCAGCGATGAGGCTTCCCATGCCTGGTTAAAAAGATGAATATTTATGCGCTTGTAATGATAACCACTGGTTTTGTCAACAGCATTGCAAAGGAAAACCTCATTACTGTTCGTTCCGTACAAAACCAGCCAGTGGTACACATACCAGTTATCGCCCAGCTTACCATTGTCTACCATTACAATGGCCGGGTAGCCTGCATTTACATATTTAAAAACCATGTTGCTGTAAGCTGCAAAACTGGCCAGGTTCACAGGGTTTGCAAAACCACCGGCTAACCATGGCTCCAGCCTTAATGATACTGTATTTTTAAGGCCGTAATTTTTAAGCGCACTTACAATGCGGTTGGCAGAGGTGCCAAAAGCGCCATGTAAGATGTCCGGAGCAAACCACTTGTATACATCGTTGAATAAATGCTGCAGCTTATTACTGTCCTTGTAAATATTTTTACCCAGTACGTCCACTACAGCAGTTACAGCAGCCTGTCCGCACCAGTTCTTTATGTTTTTAACACCCGGAGGGTTGGGTATTAAATTGATTACAGGCGGCACTTTCACTGCGGCCGCAGTCATTTCGTTTTCGGGTAATGCCGGCAGTTCGGTTAGCATAGGTTCACGGCTGAAGGTTTCCATCTCTTTAAGCAATTCAGGATTCATTTGTTGCAGTTCATTTTCCATTGTAATTTTTTTCATCAAAAATGCAGCATTCTTATTTACCGTTCAATACCCTGCCCGGGGTATATTTGCCACTACTAATTCATGCCCACTGCCCTGGTAAGTGTCCTCACTCACCAGAGACAATTTGGAATGCGCCCGGTAAACAACATAAACTGTCGTCCACTGCCCTGGTGAGTGTCCTCACTCACCAGCGACAATTTGGAATGCACCCGGTAAACAACATAAACTGTCGTCCACTGCCCTGGTGAGTGTCCTCACTCACCAGCGACAATTTGGAATGTGCCCGGTAAACAACATAAACTGTCATCCACTGCCCTGGTGAGTGTCCTCACTCACCAGCGACAATTTGG
>JANMIG010000001.1:0-69756 GCA_031375675.1 Chitinophagales bacterium | reverse complement strand
TTTTCTGTCAATAGTGAATGTCGAAAAAAGCTGGACGGGAGCTATTATAAACTGGGGAATTATTCTTCATCAATATTTAGTTATCTTTAATACCAGGTGCAGGCTCTAAAACTATGTTTACACAATCTGGTTTACAGTCTCATAGCCTCTTTTTCACACTTATTCGATGGTTTGCCACTGTACCCTTTTTCACATAAAAAGTACCAAAAGGTACTTCCCGGCCCCGGCCTGGTTCAAAAAAAGTACAAAAAAGCATTTTTTAACCCCGGCGCCGCAGAAAAAAAGTACCAGGATGTACTTTCAGGCTCCGGCGTAGTACTTCCAAAGTACAAGGAAGTACTTATTTACCCCGGCCTGGTACTAAATAAGTACAAAAAAGTACTTCTGAAGCCCAAAATGACACCGCCTGTTAGTACAGCCCCGCTATCTTTTTATAAAACTGCTGCAGTACGTAAAATGCTTTTTTCTTTTTGCCCTGGTTTGAATAAAGCCCCTTGCGGTTAAAGCCATCCTGTATGCCGGGCAGTACCCGCCGGGGTGAGCGGAAATCGGTGAGTATCCAGGGACTGATACCGCTGATATGGGGTATGTTTTCAATCATCAGCAGGTTCTGGCGGTACAGGTATTCCTGGTATTCCTCTGTCCACCGCTCTTGCTTACTGCCATGCAGCCCCTGCAGTGCATCGCCGCCAAACTCCGATACCAGCACCGGCTTATTGTAGGGGGTTGTCCATTTGGCCTGGGGCGCCGTTGCCAGGTCGCCGCCATACCAGCCCCGGTACTGGTTAAAAGCCACTATATCCATGTACTCCCCAATGGCATCATCCACCAGGTTCACCCCGTTCTGGCTCCGGGTGAGCAGTGCCGCACTGATGAGCCTTGTGGAATCCAGCTGCCTGGCCTGCTGCACCAGGCTTTTAAAAAAACTGTTCCGCTGCTCCGACAGCGGCGTTTCATTGGCCATTGACCATACTATGACCGAGGCCCTGTTTTTATCCCTTGCAATCATGGCGGCAAGCTGGTCTTTTGCATTGGCCAGCACAGCGGGGTTGCTGAAGTCAATCGTCCAGTACACCGGTATCTCCTCCCAAACCAGCAGGCCCATCTTATCGGCCATCCTCACCATGTATTCGTTGTGCGGATAATGTGCCAGCCGCACAAAATTGCAGCCCAGCTCCTTTGCCATGGTGAGCAGCGCCCTTGCATCTGCCTCACTGTTTGCCCGCCTGCCCCGGTACTCCTCGTGTATGCTGATGCCCCGCAGGTACACCCGCCGGCCATTCGGCAAAAGATCCGGCCCTATTGCTTCAATGGTTTTAAATCCCATCTCCTCTTTTATTTGCTGGTATGCCGACTGGATAGACACCTGGTAAAGCCTGGGCAACTGTGGCTGCCAGTACTGCACAGCGGCTGCCTCCAGCTCTACTGCTGCCCTGCCCTGTGCATCGGTATATGTGGCCTGCTCAATATTAAGTGCCGGAATACGCACCACAATTTTTTCACCGGCAGCTGCCCGGCTCATTTGTATGTAGCCGGTAATCATTTTATTGTTTTCCCTTTTCAGCTGCAACTGGTAATCCCTGATGAAATTTTCCGGCTCATCCAGCAGCAGCACATCCCTGGTGATGCCTCCATAATTCCACCAGTCGGTATTCATGGCCGGCACAGCATCTTTTTGCCGCCGGTTATCTGCCTTTACCACCAGGTAATTGCCTTTGGCTTTTACCATACCGGTTACTTCAAAACAAAAAGGGGTAAAGCCTCCCTGGTGTATGCCCAGTTTTTTCCCGTTGAGGTACACTTCGGCCTTGTAATTAACGGCTCCAAAATACACAAAGAGCCTCCGCTTACTGTTCAGCTGGTAATCAAACATGCGCCGCAGCCATACCGTACCCTCGTAATACAATAGTGCCGGTGACTGCGTATTCCAGTCGCCGGGGACATTCATTTCCGGAGACTTATCAAAATCATACTCCACCAGTTCAGCCTTGTTGCCGGGATGATAATTGTTGTAAAAGGCGGATGGTGAACCGGCATTTGCCTGGTCGTACACTTCTGCATGAAAATTATAATAGCCTGTTTCGTAAGGGTCGATGATGTACTTCCATTTACCATTCAGGCTCAGCGTTTGCCTGCCTGCGGTATTGGTGATTAAATCCTGCGCCGCCGCCCATGCGGGCAGCAGCAGTATCAGCAACGATATAATTGTCGCCCTGCCGGAATGTATCATGGTTCAATTTTTACAACTGTCTATTTCTGCCAATTGATTGTTGCTTTTTGCAGGCTGGCCGAACTGGCACCAATCATTATGTCAAACTCACCGGCTTCCCAATCGTACCGGATGCTGCCGCTGCCCTGCTGTTGTATGTAATACTTCAGGTCACCGGTGGTAATGCGGAAGGAAACAGTTTTTTGCTCCCCTGCTTTGAGCCATATTTTCTGGAAACCTTTCAGTTCTTTTACGGGACGGGCATTGCTGCCCACCATGTCTCTTATGTACAATTGCACTACTTCTGCCCCATCCATGGTACCGGTATTTTTTACGGTTACAGATGCGGTGAGTACCTGATTGCCCCTGGGTGCTGTGCTGCTCAGCTGCATGCCTGAATAATTGAAACTGGTATAGCTTAACCCATAGCCGAAAGGATACACAGGGTCGTTGCTTACATCCAGGTAATTGCTCCTGAATTTTGAAAACCATTTTCCTTCTTCCAGCGGGCGGCCCGTATTTTTATGGGCATAGTACAGGGGTATCTGTCCTTCGTTTTGCGGCCAGGTGGTGGTGAGCTTTGCAGATGGGTTTACATTGCCAAACAATACATCGGCTGCTGCATAGCCTGTTTCGCTGCCGCCAAACCATGCATTTAATATGGCGGGCACATTATCGCTTTCCCATTTAATGGCCAGTGGCCTGCCGGTGAGCAGTACCAGCACCACGGGCTTGCCGGTTTTTAACAAAGCCTTCAGCAATGCCTGCTGCACATCGGGCAGGTCTATCCTGCTCCTGCTGGATGATTCGCCGCTCATCTCTGCACTTTCGCCCAGCGCGGCTACTATCACATCAGCATCTTTGGATGCTTCCAGCGCTTCGGCTATCATTTCAGCATCGCTGCGGCTGTCACGTCCCAGGCTTTTGCCAAACATGCCTGCACGCTCTTCCAGCGCTGCATCGCTTACCAGGTTGGAGCCTTTTGCATATACAATTTTTGCATTGCTGCCCGCTACTTCTTTAATGCCTGCCAGTATGGAGATGGCGTTTTTAAAATTGGCCGCCACACTCCAGGTGCCCGGCATATTTTCTTTGTTATCTGCCATGGGGCCCACCACGGCAATGGTGCCTGATTTTTTCAGCGGCAGTACATTGCCCTGGTTTTTCAGCAGCACAAAACAATCAGCAGCTATCTTCCTGGCAGCGGCACGGTTGGCAGTGGTATATATTTCTGTGGCTGCACGGTTGGCATCGCAGTAGCGGTAAGGATCCTCAAACAAACCCAGCTTGTATTTGGCTTCCAGTATCCTGCGGCAGGCGGCGTCAATATCTGCCTGTTTTACCCTGCCTGCTGCCAGCGATTTTTTTAAAGTGAGCAAAAATCCTTCTCCCACCATATCCATGTCAATGCCTGCATTCATGGCCAGTGCTGATGAAGTGGAGAGGTCGCCCATACCATGATCAATCATTTCATTGATGGCCGTATAATCTGTTACCACAAAGCCCTTAAAGCCCCATTGCTTCCGCAGCACATCCGTCATCAGCCATTTGCTGCCCGTGGCCGGTATGCCGTCCACTTCGTTAAAGGAACTCATCACGCTGCCGCAGCCTGCATCAATGGCTGCCTTATAGGGTGGAAAATATTCGTTGTACATCCTCACCCTGCTCATATCAGTGGTATTGTAATCCCTGCCGGCTTCGGCTGCGCCATACAGGGCATAATGCTTTACGCAGGCCATAATGGTATTGTTTTTGGTAAGGTCAGTTCCCTGGTAGCCCCTCACCATGGCTTTGGCTATTTGTGAGCCGAGGTAAGCATCTTCGCCATTGCCCTCTGCTATGCGGCCCCAGCGGGGGTCACGGGCAATATCCACCATGGGCGAAAAAGTCCAGTTGATGCCATCGGCACTGGCTTCCTGTGCGGCTATCCTGGCGCTGCGCTCAATGGCGTTCATATCCCAGGAGCAGCTGAGCGCCAGGGGTATGGGAAACACAGTTTCATACCCGTGTATCACATCCATGCCAAACAGCAGGGGTATCTTCAGCCTGCTTTCTTCCACCGCCACTTTTTGCACGGCTTTTATTTTTTCTACTGATTTGATGTTGAACAACCCGCCTACATTGCCTTCCTTTATCTTTTTACCGATGTCGGAGCTGGAAGCCTGGCCCGTGGTAATATCACCGGCACCGGGCAGGTTGAGCTGCCCCAGTTTTTCTTCCAATGTCATCTTCTTCATCAATGCATCAATGAAGGTTTTCATCCTGGCATCCTGCGCATTTACAAACTGCATACTGCAACAAAGCAGCACCAGTACCATATTCTTTTTCATCCCTGTTGATTTTATATGTTGTTAACCGTTTTTTAATTTTTATGCGCTCCTGTACTCTGTTATTTTTTCAGCAATGGCCTGATGAGTTGCTGCCAGATGGCATAGCCTGCAGCATTCATGTGCAGCCTGTCGGCAATAAAAAGCTTTTCCATGGGCAGGCCATCGTTACCCAGCATGGCATCCCATACATCCAGGAACCTTGCATGGCGTTTCTTTTTAAGATAACGCTGTATCAGCTTATTGCCCTGCTGCATCCTGCTGCGCATTGCCCACCTGGCCGGGCTGGGCTTCATGGAAATATACAGCACCGGCACCGAAGGCATTTGCCTGCGTATGTCTTCAAACAACACCCTGAACCTTTCAAACACCATTTCACCAGTTACCGAATCGGCTGCCGCTATATCATTTTCCCCGCAATAAATCACTACCTGCTTTGGCTGATACGCATACATCACTTCCTGTTTGTAGCGGATGAGGTCGGTTAAAGAGGAGCCGCCAAAACCCCGGTTGATGATGTTGTATCCCGGAAAATAATCCTGCACATCCGTCCATTTGGTAAAGGAGGAACTGCCTGCAAAAACAACAGCACCGGCCGCAGGAAAAGCGATGGAGTCCTGTTTTTTAAATGCTGCAATATCTGCCGAAAAAGGTTGTGCACCTGATTGGCCTGCCAGCAGCACCAGCAGTATCCATACACAGGATGCAATTTTTCTTTTACTCAATTTTTATCGTTTTATATTTTTCAGATACTCCATTTTCATTAATGGCTTCAATGGTGAAGTAATAGGGCTTTTGCGAATCCATGGCTTTGAACCAATACTCATTGGCATCATGCACCATTACACAGTTGTACAGCTTATCCGGTGCAGTGCCGTAATAAATATTGTACGCATAGGCATCATCCACCGGGCTCCACCTTATCCAGGCGCTGCGCTTATCCTTTTCGGTACGCAGCACCATAAAGGTTTTTACTGCGGCAGGCTTAGCACTATTGCCATCGCCAAATACCCGCAGTCCGCTGATGGCAAATTTGCCCGTGGGCATTTGTATGTTCTCTAATCGTATAAATCTTGCCTGTACCGGTTTATCCAGCTCCACATATTCATGCGGCACATCGGTTTTGTTATTGCTTTTGTCAACAAGTACCGTCCATTTTTTACCATCCAAAGAGCTGTACATTTTATACTGATGATAAAGGCCTGCGGATTTGCCCAAAACATCGGCATCCTGGTCGGCATAGTTAATTTGTATGGCATTCACAGTTGATATATTATCCAGGTCGGTCTGTATCCATTCGCCTTTGCTGCCAGTGAGTGCACTCCAATAGGTTTTCATGTTTTCGTCCACTGCATTGTTGGCATGATGGCCGCCCAATGTGGAAGAAACAGTTACAGGCTTATTGTAGTTGAGCAGCATCCAGCCGGTGAAGTAGTCAGTGCCGGGGCTGGCTGTGCCATTGAGTGCAGGTACCTTTTTTCCGGCTCCGGGAATATACTGCGGGTAATCGCCAAAAGCCGTATTGCACCACATCACATCATCTGCATCAAAACCAGTGGGCCAGATGCCGATTCTTCTTTCAAAATTATTTTTTACAGAAAGCATAATGGTGCTTACATGCCACCACTCTTTGTTATTATCCTGGAAAGTGGCACCATGACCTGCTCCTCTTGCAAAGCCGCCCAGCTTCATGCTCAGGGGATCTGACTGGTCTGCAAAATTTTCCAGCGGACGGTCGCTCACTGTCACCCCATCTGCATAGCCGCTGAACTCGGTACCCGGTGCACCGTACTGCAGGTAGTACTTGCCGTTGTGCTTCGTCATCCAGGCACCTTCCATAAAAGGATCAAGAAAAGTATTGTCCATATGCTCACCAAAGCGCTGCCAGCCATAGCGCCAGGATTTTAATGCCTGCACTTCCTTTCTTGTACCAATAGGTTTGAATGTCTTTCTATCCAGCTCCACGCCATACAGCGGATACACATTGCTGCTGCCATTGTACATGTACAGGCGGCCATCATCATCGGTAAAAAAAGCAGGGTCCCAGCCGCCAATTTCAAAGGAGTCCACCAGGGGTTTCCAGTCATTTGCCTTTGGGTTGGTACTCATCCACAAGGTAAACTTACTGGTATAGGTAGAACCGAATACAATCATGGTATCACCCACTATCCCCACTGCAGGGGCGCAAAGCTCATCGTAGCCTGCATTCCATGGGCGGAGAAAACGCTTTGCCACATAGTTCCAGTGCAGCATATCGCTGCTGTACCAGTAGCCCCACTGGTTGGTGCTGAACAAAAAATAATCTCCCTTGTAATTCACAATCACCGGGTCGGCTGTGGCCCTGTGCCTGCCCCATTCAGAAAAATTGGGGATGGGTGTGTAGCCGTAATCGATATTGATGGGATTGCAAAAGGTTGTTTGCTGTGCGTTAGCGACTGTTGTATCTGCAGCCAACCAAGACACTGTTATCAATAACCTGAAAAAAATCATTCTCCTTTGCAGCATACTGTATCGCTGTTAATTTTTTGGTATATGCGGACTTTCAAAGCCCAGTTTCTTCAATCCATTTTTTACTTCGGGGCAGCTCATGAATAATTGCCACAACAAACCGGTTCTGTAATTTTCAATCATGGCTACAATGGGGCCCTGGTCAATAGCCAGGTGCGAACCTGCATACCAGTTCTGTGTTTCATTGAATGCATCTGTAAAGCCATATTCGGTCCATATCTTATCGCCCAGCTGGTTGTAAAAATATTTCAGCGCCTTCATGGAGTATTCAGGTGTGTAAGGAAATGCAGACAGTGCTGCCGTGGGGGTGATGGTGCCAAAATCGTTGGTGGGTGAGTGGGCATTGTAGCCATCGTAGGTATCGCTGGCAGTGAGGCCCCAGCAATTTTCTCCATAGCCTTTGAATTTTTTTGGATTATCCAGGCAATAGGCATGGTTAATAAGGGTATGGTTTTTATTCTGTTGCCAGTAATCCGCATAGCTGTCTTTGAGCCCCCGCGGGTCAAGCCCCAAAAAGGAGTACTGCGAAAAAAACAGCGGGCCTCCATAATCAAACCCCAGCGGCAGGGTAATGCCGTAAAACTGCTTGCCATTGTTAAAAAAATTACTTTGCGCCCAGCCACGGTGATACACGGATGCAGGCACGGGATAGCGCTCAGCGCTGGCAGCCAGTACATACATGATGAGGCATTCGTTAAAGCCACGTACCGGGAAGTTCATGGCCCAGCCATTATTGGGGCTCCAGTGCCAGTACAGCACTTCCTGCCCGCCCTGTGTAAACCAGTTCCATTCAATATCCTGCCACATCCAGCTGATCCTGCTGCGCAATTCCCTTTCGGTGTTGCTGTTTCCATTAAAATATTGTCTTGCACAAAGCAGCCCCTGGAAAAGATAGGAGGTCTCCACCAGGTCGGCCCCGTCATCCTTGCGGCTGAAGGGGATGGTTTTACCCGTAGCGCCATTGAGCCAGTGCGGAAAAACACCATGATAGGCATCGGCCTTCAGCAGAAAATTAACCATGCGCAGCATAAACTTTGCGGCGGTATCCCTGCCAATCCATTTGCGCTCCACTGCTGTGATGATGCTCATAATGCCAAAGCCGGTACCGCCGGTGGTAACGGTTTCATTGCCATAGCCAAAACTCTCATTGCTCCGCTCCCTGGCCAGGCCACTTACCGGGTGGGCAAAATCCCAGAAGTAACGGAAGGTTTGCTGCTGCACCAGGTCGAGCAGGGCAGAATCAGACAAATTCATGGGCCTTGCTGCTGCATTGAATGGCTTTGCAGCGGACTTCCACTTTTGCGCATGAGTATGCAATGCGGTAAGGCAAATAAAAACAAATAGTGGTTTTTTTATCATCTGACTGTACATATCAATTTACAGATAAGGTGCTGTAAAACCCAGCACATTCTTCATTCCGTTTTTTACCTCGGGGCTGCTGGTGAACAGGTTCCAGAGCAGCTGCGTGCGGTAGTTTTCAATCATCACAATGATGGGCCCCTGGTCAATCGCCAGGTGCGAACCGGCATACCATAAATCTTTTAAAGAAAACGCATCTATAAAACCATATTCCTTCCAGATTTTATCACCCAGTTTATAATAAAAGAATTTTAAGGCGCTCATACTTTCTGCCGGTGTATAGGGAAAAGAGGACAGCGCCGCAGTGGGTGAAATAACGCCGATATCATTATTGGGCTCGTTGGCATTGTAGCCATTGGGCACATCGCTGGCAGTAAGGCCCCAGCACTGGTTGCTGTATCCAAAAAATGCCTTTGGATTAGCCCTGCAGTACTCGTAATTTATTTTGGTGTGATTGGTTACCTGTGTTTGATAATTGGCGTAAGTATCGGTAAGGCCATTGGGATTTACACCCAAAAAGGAATAGTGACTGAAAAACAAAGGGCCACCGTTGGCAGCACCCAGCGGCAGTTGAAAACCATAATAACTGCTGTTGTTTACCATGGCACCATTTCTTGCAAATCCTTCTTTATATACAGCCAGTGGCACAGCATAAGTGGTGGAAGATGCTGCCAGTATATATGTTATCAAACACTCGTTCCAGCCCTGAATCTTCTGGTTCATATCCCAGCCATAATTGGGGCTCCAGTGCCAGTACAGCACATTTTCATTGGCCTTGCGAAACCAGCTCCACTCGACCCCGTTCCAGATGGTATTGATGTCGTTTCTTAAAGCTGTTTCTGCTGCATCAGCGCCATTAAAATACTGTCTTGCGGTAAGCAATCCGGTTATTAAAAAAGAGGTTTCCACCAGGTCGGCACCATTGTCTTTGGTACTGAAGGGAATAACTGCGCCGGTACTGCCATTGAGCCAATGCGGAAAGGCACCATGAAATTTTTGTGCCGTATTTTTGAGGAATGCCACTATCGTCTGCATCCTGGCAAGGCCCTGGGCCCTGGTAATAAAATTGCGGTTGATGGCAGCGGGTATGGCCATGATGCCAAAGCCGGTACCGCCGCTGGTGACTGTTTCGGGTGTGGCATTGCTGCGCTCCCTGGCAAGGCCGCTTACAGGGTGACCGTAATCCCAAAAGTATTTAAAGGTCCGGCGCTGTACGGTATCCAGCAGGGCGTTATCGCTGATAATTGGAAACTTATCTGTTGAATCAATTTGTGTGACGAACTGGATGGCATAGGCCGCATTGAGACTGCCTTTTTTTACTGACAGCAGCGATGTAGTGGCACTCAATGTATAACGGGTCAGGTTTTTTAATGGTGAAGCCGGTGTAAGCACAAGGGTGCTGTCGTTGTTTTCAAAACCTATCAATACCCCCACATTACCAGCACCGGTTTCTGCTAATGAAACGGCAGTTGCGGTGGTTCTGTCCAGTGCATTGTCGAACCTCAGCTTTAAGATGGCTGATTTGCTCACATTATAATTGGTAATGGAAACCACCGCAGGTACATTGCCCAGGTTTGCAATTATCAGATTGAGCTTAGATGGCACAGGATCCGGTGCTGGTGGTGGTGCATCCTTTTTGCTGCAGGCAGCCGATAGTAAAACCAAACCCACAAAAAAAATCCTTATCACGTTTTGCATATTTTTTTTATTTCTTTTTTCAGAACACCAGCGTAGCTATCGAATGCGGCATGGCAGTTATTTCAGCAGCATTGCCGTTGATCCATAAAAAATAGGGCGTTTTGGCATTGCCCTGGTTCATTACAACCACCACTGTTTTTCCATCTTCATTACGGAAGGCAGTGGTAAGCAACTGGCTGCGGCTGGCAGCTGCTGCAATTCTTTTGGCACCCGGCTGTATGAATTTTGAAAAATGCCCGATATAATAATAGGCATTGGTATAAATGAGCTTACCGGTTTTGGTATCGCCATGCACCGGGGCAAAACAGAAATTCTGCACATGGTTGGGGCCGCCGGTTTCATCCAGCAGTATGTTCCAGTCAGTAAATCCCGCCATACCATTGTTAAAATCAGTAATCATCGACCGGCCGTATTCTTCACCCAGCGACCATGCATTGTACCTGGCAGCATTAAAGCTTTCCGCACAACCCTCTGTAAAAATCAGGTTCTTATCCGGCCAGGCTTCGTGAACCCTTCTCACATTGTCGTACATGGGTGTGCCACCGCTCCAGTCTTCGTACCAATGAAAGCCAATGCCCCAGATGTATTTGGCCGCTTCAGGATCGCTGAGGTACACCTGCGCCCGCTGGTACATCATGTCACGGTTATGATCCCATGCAATGATCTTTTTATCCTTCAGCCCTTCTCTTTCCATAATGGGGCCAAGGCTTTTCTTTAAAAAATCCCTTTCTTCTTCAGCGGTATAAATGCAGCTTTCCCACCGCTGTGTGGCCATGGGCTCGTTTTGTATGCTGATGCCCCAAACAGGTATGCCCGCTTTTTCGTATTCCTTAATAAATTTTGTGTAGTACATGGCCCAGCTGTCGTAAAAATCTGGTTTTAGTTTTCCTCCATGCAGCACGTCATTGTTGTCCTTCATCCAGGCGGGCGGGCTCCAGGGGCTGGCAAACAGGTTCAGCTTACCACCTGCGGCAGCCATGGCTTCCTTGATAAAGGGTATCTTAAATTTCCTGTCGTGCTCAATATTAAAAGTTTTCAGCTCCTTATCATTATCAGCCACGTAAGTGTACATATCGCTGCTGAAATCGCAACTGTTGATATTGGTACGGGCAACGGTATAACCTATTCCTTTTTGTTTGTCAAAATAAGCAGTGAGCAATTCCTGCTGCTGTGCTTTGGGCAGTTTGTAAAAAGTTTCAGCAGCAGCATCCGTCATGGCGGCGCCGGTGCCAAAATAAGTTTGAAACGATTTTGAAGGATCCACAAAAACACTCACTTCATTTTCAAAGGGCTGTGCCTTGGGCTGGAATACAACCGTGTCGGTAGCAGTAAGCCTGTAACTGCTGCTGTCGGCTGTTGTGTACACCACTACTTTTTTTCCTTCGGTGGAAAAAGCTGCTGCAACCGTATCCTGCTTTTTTGCTGCGTTTTCTGAACAGGAAAACAGGACAAAGGCTGAAATAACGAATCCGATTTTTTGCATAATCATTTTTTTTACCATGTATATGTAGCAACAGCGCCTGCTGCCAGTGAAGTGAAAGCGGTTTTACCCTTGAAGCCAATATTAAAGCCTGCGGCAGCATTACCATCATTCAGCACAATCAGTACTTTTTTGCCTGCCGGCGTTTTAAAGGCAACATTGGGCAAATCAGTAAGCAGGTTGCTGGCAATCCTTTGTGAGCCGGGGGGAATAAACCGTGATGCCTGTGCGATGATATAGTAGGCCACATTCCTCGTAACGGAGGAGCCTACGATGGTTACGGCCCCTTTACATTCGGTACAGCCACCGGGTGTGTGCGGACCAAAAGTGGCATCGCTTGCCAGGTTCCATTCCAGCACATTACGGCTATGGTTGCGCAGGGAGCCTATCACCACATTTTTGAGGTGCCATTTAAGGTCGCCGCCAAAATTACCGTTGGAGCTGGTGTATTGCTCGGTAAAGTACAGGGCCTTATCCGGGTGTGCATTGTACACGGTGGACATGGCGCTGATATCGCCGCCATACAAATGAAAGGCGGAACCATTGATGTATGGCTTTGCACCGGCATCGTTGAGTATGGCAATGGGATAACCGGGATTATCGCAATTATGGTCAAAAAGAATGATTTTTGTACTGATGCCCGCAGCCTGGAAGGCAGGGCCAAGGTTATTTTTGATGAATGCGGCCTGCTGGGCTGCTGTCATCAGCATACTGGGATTGTTGTTGGGATTTTCCGGCTCATTTTGTGGCGTGATGGCATCAATGGTGATGCCCTTTGCCTGCATGGCCTGTATATACTTTACAAAATACTTTGCATATGCATTGTAATATTGTGGCTGCAGGCTTCCCCCCACGGTGCTGGTATTGGTTTTCATCCATACCGGCGGGCTCCAGGGGGTGGCCAGTATCTTTATGCCCGGGTTGATGGCAATTGCCTGCTTCAGTAAAGGAATCAAATCAACCGTATCCTGCGACAGGCTGAAATTGGTGAGCAGGGTATCCATTTGCCCGGCAGGGAGATCGTTGTAACTGAATACAGCAGGGCTGAGGTCAGAAGCGCCCATACTCACCCTGATGTAATTGATGCCAAGGGATGTACCACCGCTGCCAAATAATTCGCTGAGCAAGGCTGATTTGGATGCGGCATCCATCCTGTTGATCACATAAGCACTGCTGCCGGTAAAAGTATAGCCGAACCCATCCACCGGCTGATAGGCTGTGGCAGAATCAACATTGATGGTGGGGTAGCTGGCAATGCCGCTGCTGAAGGAGATTACATCTGTTTGCTTTTGCAGCAGTACTGACTGGTCGGGCTTTGTAAGCCATGCATCCACTTCATTTACGGGCAGCACTACAGGAGGTGTTACTCCGCCCCCGTCGCTTTTTTTAGAGCAGTTGCCATATAAAAAAACCGTTGAAACAGCCAGTGCCAGTATCCTCATTTTTTTTGTCATATGTTATGTACTAATTTTTTTTTATTTATTGCCGGATTCCCTGAAAAAAAGCAATCCTTCATTGTTTCTTGCCAAAGCCAGTATCCTTTTGCCGCCTGCACAGCGTATCCATCTGGCATCTCTTATTTCGCCCTTTACTGCAGGCAAAGAAGCCCGTATGCTGAAGGTATTGCCGGGTTTGTTGTATGAAAAAAGTGTTGGCAGCTGTGCGTCATACCTGCCCTCGTATGGAATTACCCCGTAAAAATTTCCTGCTGCCAGGTAACTGCCGGGTGCTTCCATTGGTAAAAAACTGAAGAGTGGTGCCAGTTGCAAATCGCCGGGCAAATCCGTGCGGCTGAACTGCCCTTTGCCATCATTGATGAAACAGGAAGATCCCAGTACTTCGGCTTTCAGTTCCCTGCTGCCGGCAAACAAATCGTAAAACATGTACTGTACTGTTTTACCCGCCACTTCCCCGTATTGAAGGTACGCTTTTTTAAGTACCGGCAGGGCCCGCTCCAGCTCATCTTTTGCCAAAAAAGTAAACTCTTCGTCATTCATGGTATAAGCCACCACCTGCTCGGCAGATCCGTTCTTGTCATAATCCTTGATGTACATTTTCAGCGGTCCGTTTTTGTCGGCATAGTATTTTGTATTGTGTCCCCAGTTGCCGGCAAGTATATCCGTAAAGCCGTCGCCATTTACATCGGTTGTGTACAATGATTGCCAAAGACCTGTTGAGTTGGGTACGTTCTGTTCTGTAAAATTTCCTTTTTTGTTGATGTAGATTTTCAGCGGCATCCACTCACCGGCAACCAGCAGGTCCTGCCAGCCATCGCCGTTTACATCTGCAAAAGATGCCGTGGTCACCACACCCGGTGAGTCGAGTTTGATATTGTTTTTACTGAGGCTGAAAATACCTTTGCCGTCATTGATGAACATATAAGAAGGCTTAAAAGCCCCGTAAGAAGCCGCACTGCCCAAACCTCCCACAAATACATCCATATCACCATCCTTATCTATGTCGGCCACAGCCACACAGGATTTGTTTTCGTACTGCTGCGGTATGGCTTTTTCTGCTTTGGTAAAATGGCCTTTGCCATCATTGAGGTACAGCCTGTCTTCCAGTGCCAGTACGTTTTGGGGTATTTCGTTGCCGCCACTGGTAACCCACAGGTCGGTAAAGCCATCACCATTGGCATCAAAAAATTTGGCATCCACATCCTCACTGATGGCATTGGCAGCAAACACAGCTGTATCCGAGGCTTTAAAAGCACCATTCGCCTGCTGTATCATCAGGGCACCGGGCTGAAACTTTGCCCCGCATACATAAAAATCATCCAGGCCATCCCCGTTTACATCTGCTACTGCCAGCTTGGGCCCACGGGTAGATTCCAGGTGTGGTATCAGGTACTGCAGGTTATAATCCAAAAAATCATTTTCAGTGTGCTTCCAGTTGCAGGCAATTTCGCTGGTGATATCCGTTAGTACTGCCGGCTTGTTTCCAAATTGCACATCGTAATTAAAAATTCCGGCAGCGTCTTTTTCTGATACGGTTACTGTTTTATTGGCAGCAATATTTTTAATGGTCTGCATTTTTTGCGAAGGCCACACAATTAAAAGGCTATCAACAGTGGCAGCACTGTCCAGCCCAAAATGCAGTTTTGTATCACTGGAAGAAGAAAAGCCCCGGGTGAGCATCAGTTGCTGGTACTGCATTTTTCCCTTTGCAAAAAGGTATGCTTTTGCACCCAGGCCAAAGCGGTTGGCACTGTCACCCTTAAATGAAAGGGATATATAATTTTTTTGAGGTGTGTTGTTTCTCAGCAGTACTGCAGGCGCATTAATGCTGTTGATTACCATGTCTACCCTGCCGTCATTATCCAGGTCGGCATAAGCAGCACCGTTGTAATACCCCTTCATTTTTCCGGTGCCCCAGCTGTCGCTCATGTCGGTAAATGTGAGCTTGCCATCCCCTTTGTAAAAATACGGGTGCGAACTGCCGTCGGGCATTGCGTTGATGGCTTCCTCATCAAACTTGTCTGTTTTGTCCATACCCTTCATCTTCAGGTCGGAGGCAAAGCGCACATAGTCCAGGTCAACCGGCCGCTTAACGATGCCGCTGGAGATAAACAGGTCTTTATTGCCATCATTGTCAAAATCAGCAAACAGTGGCGCCCAGCTCCAGTCGGTGGCCGATACACCGCTGATCAAACTTGTTTCACTAAAGCTTACGCCGTTGCCATTATTGCGCTGCAGGCAGTTTTTTGAATATTGTTTCTGGTACCCATGCAGCTCAAGTTTTACTTTATACACATCGGCATTTTCATCACTGCCGTAAGTTTTTAATATTTTTTCATCCTGCGGCAGCATGTCTACCGTAATGATGTCTAACTGGCCGTCGTTGTTGTAATCAGCCACATCATTGCCCATGCTAAAGCGGCTGTAGTGGCCAAAATGTTTTGCCCCGCTTTCCGTAAACGTACCATTGCCATTGTTCACATAATAGTAATCGTTTTCATGAAAATCATTGCCGATGTACAAATCGTCCCAGCCGTCGTTGTTGATATCGGCCACAGCAAGCCCCAGGCCATAACCAAGGTTGCTCTGGAAAATGCCTGCTTGTTTTGACACCTCCGAAAATCTGCCGGTTGTACTGATGTCGTTCCGGTACAGCCTGTCGCCCGAAAGTGAATCGTACTGCAAGCGGTTGCTTATATCCACAATATTTGCATGCGGGTGGTGCGACTGGTTAAGTATATAACAATCCAGGTCACCATCCCTGTCGTAATCAAAAAAAGCCGACTGCGTGGTAAAGCAGGAAGTATTTAAACCATACTGTGCCGACTTTTCAGAAAAAGTATTGTTGCCATTGTTGATGAATAATTCATTGTGACCCTGCAGTCCGTACTTGTTGCTCACGGTGGAAACATAAATATCAAGCAGGCCATCTGCATTTACGTCGGCCATAGTGGAGCCGGTACACCAGTCGGCACTGCCCGCCACACCTGCTTTTGCTGTAATGTCTTCAAATGTAAAATTGCCCTTATTGAGGTAGAGCTTATTACCTGCTTTGCTGTTGGCAGTAAAATAAATATCTGCCAGGCCATCATTGTTGATATCGCCTGTGGACACACCACCACCATTGTAGTAATAGAGGTAGTACAGAATATTGAAAAGCGGCTTTTTTTCCAGCTTGTTTACAAACTGCACTTTTGTAACGGACGGAGCCATATCTTCAAAAAAAACCTTCTTGCTGCCGCATGAGTGTAACAGCAGCATCATGATGATGGATGAACCGAACAGGGAAGAGAAAAAAAACAGCTTTTTGCTGAACATATACCTTGGTTGAAATTTGTTTTAATTAAAAAGGGCCGACATCAAGAAATTGAATCAGCCCTTTTTTTCAACGATTGCTATATACTGCTTATTACGAGACTACTTATAATTTGCTGTTGTACAGTGCCTGCACTTCAGATGCTGTTAAAGCTTTTGCATACAAACGGAACTGGTCAAGCCCGCCCTGCCATGACTGTATCCAGCCATCACCGGGTGCGCCATTACCAAGGTTGGCATGCTTGTTCCATCCACCTATCACAAAATTGTAGGTGTTTTTAAATCCGGCAGGGCCACGGGGGTTGCCACCATTCTTTACATCAGTCATATTAGCGGCCAATCCTGTAAGCGCAACTCCGTCAATATAGTAAGTTACTTTAGATGTTGTTTCGTTGTACACCAGTGCCATGTGGTGCCAGTTGTTGTTCAGCAGGTTACCCGGCATAAGGCCATTACCCGGTGTAAACTCAAACCACTGGTCGTGTATGGCAAATTTGAATACTGCCTGGCTGGAGGTGGAACCTGCCCCATCATGGTCAAAAAATGCAAACAATGCACTCTGGTGCCAGTAATCTTTTGAAGGCAGGGAGAACAGCCATTGTGGTGAACCACCAGTAGGCACCGTATTCTTTTCCCAGAAAGAAACGGTGAAACTTGATGCACCTGCAAAATCATTGGGAGAGGCAAATGTGATGCATTTCTGGTCAACGCCCTGCACCCCCTTGCCGTTGATACCAGCAATGGAAGTAAAAGGATTGGCAGAAGGAAAATTGGCACGTATACTGTCTACTGCATTGCGCAGCGGATCAGCAGTGGAACCATCAAAAGCGGTATAGAATTTCAGGGGGCCACCGGGAGGGTTGGCATCCTTGGGATAATCGGCTAAAGGGGGCCTGCTCATTTTTTGACAGCTTACAGCCAATATGATCACTGCTGCTGTTAAAAAATATTTTTGAAAATTAATTTTCATTTTAAATTATTTTAATTGAATTAAAAAATTATGGCCATTCAGGATTTTGAACAAGATTGGGATTGGCGCTCAAAGCCGGTGTTGGTATCGGGAAGAACCTGTGCTTGTTCTGGTAACCCAATGGGCCAAGCACTGCTATTGCATCACCCCATCTTACCAGGTCGAAAAAGCGCTCAAACTCCAGGGCAAACTCAAGCCTTCTTTCCTTTTTAATTACATCCCGCAATTGCGCCTGGCTTACAAAAGCCACATTGGGAAGCCCTGCCCTGGCACGTATCTGGTTTACCCAGTTTACCGCATCTGTTTGATTGGAACCACCCAATTCATTGGCAGCTTCAGCAGCCATCAGCAATACATCGGCATAGCGCAATACCCGCTGGTTCACCCATGTGTTCTGTGCTTCATTATTGGGGGTACCCAGTCCAACTGCCAGGTAATCATTGAAACTGTTGTACACTTTCTTGTTCCAGTACAGCGCATTGGTTAAATTGGGCAGTGTAAGTCCGTATCCGCCTGTATTGGGCCCGCCGTCTGACTGGTTGGAGAACAATATGGTAGCTGATTTTCTTACATCACCTCCGTCATAGGCACCTACAAGAGAGGCTGTTGGCGTATTCCAGCCCCAGCCCAGGTCCCATGCACCTGATCCGCCCCTGATGCCCTGGCACTGACCCAGGCGGCTCCAGTAAATATCACCGTCACCGGCAGTTTTGGATGCCTGGATTTCAAAAATGGATTCAGGGCCCAGTTCGCCTTCTTTCTTGAATATTTTCCAGTAATCTGTCACCAGGCTGTATTGCCCGGATGCGATCACCTGCTTGTTCAATGCCAGTGAGGCTGCCCATTGCTGCCTGTAAAGTAAGGTTTTGGCGTGCATGGTAAATGCTGCTCCTTTTGTGAGCCTGCCGATAAATTTCGCCTCCCACAACAGCGGCAGGTTCTGCTCAGCATAAGTGAGGTCAGCATCAATCAGCGCATAAATATCTGCAGCAGGTGCCTTGGCTTTGTTGGCATCAGTTGGCGAGTTGATTTTAAAATCAATTTTAGGCACATCCCCAAAAGTTCTTACCATGTCAAAATAAGCATAGGCCCTGAAGAACCTTGCTTCTGCAATGTTGATGATGGATTTGGGATCATTGTAATTGCCTTTTTGTGCCAGGTCAAGCGCATCGTTGCAAAGACCAATCAGCACATAATGCTTGTTCCAGTATTGCCCTGCTCCCCAGTCATCTTTGGTGTACTGGAAGTTATCATAAGTTTGGTGCCAGCCCGAAGCTCCCGGATCAGCCACAATTTCTGCATCGTCTGAGCGGAAACCGTTCATGGCCACCCAGGGAATATTCTGCATACCATCGCCGATAAATGGTTCGCTCTTTGAATTACGGATAGCGCCATAAAGACCGAGTATGTTACCATCAAGGGCACCTACCTGCAGGTCATTTACAGTAGCAGACAGCGGAGCCCTGTCGAGGAATTTTTTACACCCCGAAAAAAGAGGCACGATAGAAGCTGTTGCAAGAACAACAACTATTATTCGTTTCATCTGTATCATAATTGATAGATTTATTTTTTAGTTTGTTGTTAAAAGTTAATATTCAATCCAACTGTTGTTATCCTTGGCAAAGCACTGCCTGCGCCACCATTGTCGATACCAAAGTAAGTGGCACCACCTGCAAACTCCGGAGAGTAGCCCTCATTGTTCTTCCAGGTTTTCAGGTTCTGAATGCTTACAAATACCCTTGCATTTTTGATATGCACTATTTTGGGGAACTGGGTAATATTGTAACCAAGGCTCAGGTTCCTTATCCTGAAATAGCTGCCATCTTCAATACCATAAGTAGATGGAGCCCTGTTGATCAGGTGCAGCTGGTTTACCACTGGTACCCAATTGGAGCTTCCTGGTGCTGTCCATCCTTCCGTGTAATTTTTAGGATAATTGTACACCGAGTTCTTTTGCTCGGAAGTACCCCAAACCCTGTACACTTCATTACCGTATACACCGGCCAGGTCCATACCCAGGTCAAATCCCTTGTACTTAAGATTGAGGTTAATGCCATAAGTAAAATCCGGTGTAGGATTGCCTATTGCAGTCCTGTCATTATCATCAATCTTACCATTGCCGTCCACATCTTTGTATTTAAGGTCACCTGGCTTGGCACCGCCACCATTGATGGTATTAACCGGTGAGCCCAGTATATCTGCATAAGACTGGTATACACCTGCCACCACCAATCCATAAAAATAACCGATGGGCTTACCCACTTCTGACTGGTTGGGGTTGGGCTGGCTGGTAGCTCCTGAAAGCAGGGGATAATCCAGTGACAGCACTTTGTTCTTATACGTTGTTAAATTACCCGAAACAGCCAGGGTAAGATCTTTTGTAATGGTCTGGTTCCATCCGGCTGTCAGTTCAAAACCTGAATTCTGAATAGAGCCGGCATTGGTAAGCGTAGGCAGTATACCGGGTGGTGTGTACAATACCAGCAGGTCTTCTGTTTTTTTGTTGTAATAATCTATTTCAAGGTGCAGCCTGTTGCTTAAAAGGTCTGCCTCAATACCTATTTCAGATGACATCACCGTTTCCCAATGCAGGTTTGGATCATACAGGTAATCCTGTGTGTACACCGGCGTTAAGTTATTACCGAATACCGCAGAAGCGCTTGTAGATACAGTTGGATAAGCAGGATAGTTTTTGCCCTGTGCGGTAAAGTTACCCAGTAAACCAGTGGAGGCTTTCAGTTTCAGGAAATTGAATACTTGCTGATTTTCCATGAACTTTTCTTTGGTAATTTCCCATGCCGCACCCAGTGCCCAGAAATTCTGGAATTTATCGTTGTAGTTCTGGCTTATCTGGCTGGCACCATCTCTTCTGAAACTTGCGTTGAAGTAATATTTGCCCTTGTAATTGTACAATAACCTTGCAAGACCGGAAACCGTGGCATATTCGCTTTGGCCGGAAGATGATGTAAGGGTGTTCTGATTACCAAATCCTGTAGAGAGGTACCAGAAACGTTTGTTGTCAGGAATGATATTGATACCCACCTGGGTTTGGCTGATACCGGCATTTACCTGCTCATAATAATTGTAGTAGGTAGTAAAGCCACCAGTTGCGGATATAGAGTGCTCACCAAACTTCTTTTTGAAAGTAAGGATATAATCCTGCTGAAATGCCCTGGTATTGACCAGCTCCTGCCTTACTGCCGTGAGGCTGTTTTTGGCAAAAACCTCATTACCTGCTGACTGTGAGGGGTCGTACATATTATACAGTGGCGTGTACTCCCTGTTGTTGCGGTTGCTGATATCGGCATACCAGGTACTCCTGAAATTAAGGCTTTTGGTAATGTTTACATCCACAAAAGCATTGCCCACATACCTGTAACGGTTGTCAATCCGCTTATCCCAGGAATTTTCCAGTGTTGCCAGCGGGTTGGTTTCTGAGTTCTGGATAATGGGCGTGGTAGCATACAGGTTATACACTCCTGAGTCTATCCCGTAAGGATTCCTGGTGCGGAACTGTTTTGTTTCATTGGGAATGATTGGTAGGGCCCTGCGGGCATTTTCCAGTGCACCACTGTTATACGGCAGGTTTTCCTTTGATACAATCAGGTTCACGCCTACCTTCCAGTTCCTGTTTATTTTGTATTCGTCATTCAGGTTAAGGGTAAGCCTGTCGTATTTAACATGCTTTACCAAACCTTCATCGTAGGTATAACCCAGGCCCATGTGAAAGCGGTTTTTTTCTGAGCTGCCATCCACACTTAAATTGCTGGTACTGAAAACCGCATTGCGGGTAACAGCATCCACCCAATCGGTATTGCCGTTGTAGGCAGATAAGCCCGGGCCACCAACATTGTTGATGAAGTTGAGCAATGAGTTGGCAGAAGGATCATCAGCCACCCTGTTATTGGCTTCAGCAGTAAGCAAGGCACGGAATTCGTCGCCATTGGCCAGTTTGATCTTATCCACCAGTTGCTTTACACCGTAAGTAGAGTTAAAGTTAATATTCAGTTGCCCGGCTTTTGCTTTTTTAGTAGTTACCAGTATGGCACCGGCAGCCCCTTTAATACCAAATACCGCCAGGGAAGAGGGATCCTTTAATATTTCAATACTTTCAATTTCGCTGGGATTTACAAAATCCATATTGTTGCTGAAAATACCATCAATCACATAAATGGGGCTTACAGAGCCGATACTGATGGTACCACGAATCCTCACATCGGGCGTAGAACCGGGTATGGCACTGTTTACAATAGAAAGCCCTGCCACTTTTGACTGCAGTGAAGCCAGCGGGTTGGTATTGGGCTGAGAAGCCAGTACATCACCCTTTACTTTGGCAACCGAACCGGTAAGGTCACGCTTGCTGGCGGTACCGTAACCAATCACCACTACTTCATCCACTTTCCTGGTAGCCAGCGAAAGTTTTACATCCACCACAGAGCGTCCGCTCACTTTTACAGTAAAGGCTTCGTACCCGATGCTGGTGATTACCAATGTGGCATCGTTGCCCACCGTAATGGTGAAGTTGCCGTTATTGTCAGTAAAAGTACCGTTGTTGGTACCCCGTTCCAGTACTGATGCCCCGGCAAGTGCCTCACCGTTTTCACCAGTTACCTTACCCGTCACCTTAATACTTGTGTTTTCTTCTTCAACTGTGGAGAGTATCACAATCAGGTTGTTGTCCAGTTGTTTAAAAGTAAGATTGGTGCCTGCAAATAAGTTAGTGAGGGATTCTGAAATAGTAAGGTTTTGAGCAGTAAAGTCAACCTTTTTTTTCAATCCTGCCAGGTCGGAATTGTACAAAAAACGATAGTATCCATCGCTTTCAATTGTTTTTATAACCTTCCTGATTTCTGTTTGTGTTACTTTAAGGCTTACATTCTGTCCCATGGTGGGTGTGGCCTTAACCTGCAATGCGGAAAATAAGATAATTACAATAACAAGCTTCATAACAAGCAGCGTTTTAAGAAGCGTCCCGTACCAAATTTTATGGCCCGGAAGTACACTTTTTTGCATAATTTTGGTTTTGATGTTAAAAAATACATACCACAGCCTGCAAAACGGTCCAGGCATGGTTTGTTACTATTTTTGCGGGAAATGTTGGCGCATTTCCCGTTTTTTATTTCCTCATAATTTTTATCTCGTTTTTGCTGATTGAATAATTAAAAGGTACCAGGAGTTTAAGTTCTTTTAATGCCTCTTCCACTGTTTCATTTACAAAAGAGCCGCTTATCCTGAAATTTTTCAGTTTATCGTTGTCGATATTAATTTTAAGGTCGTACCAGCGTTCCATCCTCAGTACCAGCTCTTCAAAACGTTCATCTTCAAATACAAGTTTGTTGTATACCCATGCTGTTTCTGCAATGGTGGTATCTGCAATATTTTTAGCAAGTGGCTTTATTGTAATGGGCGAGGCATCGGGTTCCTGCCTTATGGTGGCAGCAGCAGGTATTTCTTTTGTGTCACCTGCCAGCGACTTATTGTACACCAGTTTTTCATGGGGCTTCAGCATTATCCGGGGGGCATCAGGCTGATTTTTATTGATCACTTCTATCGACCCGTGAATCAAAGTAGCTTCAATAGTGGGGTCGGCCTTGTATGCTTTTACGTTAAACGCTGTACCCAGCACCTTAATATCAATGCCTGAAGTGTGCACAATAAAAGGGTGTGCTGCATCCTTCACCACATCAAAATAGGCTTCCCCGTTGAGATACACTTCCCGGTTGGTGCCGCTGAAAGTACCTTCATAAGTAAGTTTGCTGCCTGAATTTACCCATACCTGCGAGCCATCGGGCAATTGTATTTTTGTTCTGGAACCTGGCCTTATGCTTATTTCGTTGAGCTGGTTCTCTTTTTCCTGTGCACCTTTATTGTCAGAACTTGAAAAAGGATTCATTATTACAAGAGCAATGATGACAGCTGCGGCCGCCGCATACATATACCATCTTTTATAGAATGGTTGAGCTTCCTGTTCCGTTGCAGGCAAGTCCGCATTAACTTCAGCCGCTGCTTCGTTTTCCTCAAAATCAGGATTGCTGCCCTTTAAGCGGTTGATATGTGCCAGGTAGGCATCTTCTGCTTTTTGGCTGGTGGTGGTGGTTTTAACCGGTTCAGAGGTCCAGAGTTCGGTCAGGGTTTCCATATTCGCCTTCCACTCGGGGTTGATACTTACCAGGTACTGCAACTCCTCCAGCTCGGCAGGGGTAGCTTCACCAGCTAATTTTTTCGACAGTAAAACCCAGTACTTTTCCTCTTTCATTAAAAAATGATGCTTATATGTATACAGAACACCAAAAGCAGGGCAATACCCCTAAGGCTGTAAAAATTATTTTTTGGGTGGGGTGAGGATGGAGTGTATTTCGGGAAAGGCGTTTTTAAATTCAAGGCTTTCCTTAAGGCGGCGCATGGCTATGGCCATTTGGGCTTCCACTGTTTTTACGGATATCTCCAGCAAATGAGCCACTTCGGCATATTTAAGCCCGTCTTCCTTTATCAGTTTGAATACCAGCCTGCATTTGGGTGGCAAATTGTTCACACAGGTCATAATCCTTTTGGTAAATTCTTCTGAAAGCATCAGCTCCTCGGGGTTAAAAAACACGCTTTCAGACTTTACCAGCCACTGGTCCACCGGTGGCGGCTGCTGGCGCCTGTTGGCCCTTATTTTGTTAATAGCAGCATTTTTAACACTCACAAAAAAGTAGAGCCGGGGCTTTTCCAGTGCTTTAAGGCTGGCCCTTTTTTGCCAGATATTGATGAAGAGGTCGGAAACCACTTCTTCAGCATCTTCTGTAGATTTGAGTATGGACTGGGCAAAAAGCAGCAGCTGATCATGCAGCAGCAGGAAAAGTTCTTTATACGACTTCTCACAGTTTTGTGCAGAAATAGTATCAAGCAGGTAATTAATATGAGTATCCGAAATCACAATCGTTTGAGGAACTAAAGGTATAGTTTTTTGAGAAACAAAAAAAATGAGAACAGCAATGCCTGTATCGACATTAACAGCAGTAAAAAAATACACCGGCCGCACATACAACCATACTGGGGCACAGGGCTGGTGTTTCAGCAGACCATTTTCATCCTTATCAGGATATACCGGTAAACCTGCGGCAGTGAAAATTTAGTTAAAAAATCCTGCAAAACTTCCGGCAAAGGGCCGATGCATTAATTTTACCGCCTATGTGCACAACTGTAAAACCTGTAATTGCGGCGGCTTTATGCCTGATTTTCAGCAGCAGCCTGCTTGCCCAGCGTGGCCTTGACATCAAATATACTTACCATGATGAAATACATGCCACATCGCTTACCAAAAGGTGGAACGATTTTAACCTGAAGAGAAAAGTAAAAATGGTGGAGACCGTGGTATTGGCGAAAAGTGATACTACCCTGCATGAATTTACAACTGCAGGCTTGCTGCTCCGCTCACATGCCCCCTCACAAAAAGCGAGGTTTGGTCATAAAGCAACAACAGTATACAGTTACAGAAATAACCGGCTGTACAAAATACTTACAACAAGTCCTGTATCTTCATTCAGCAACAAAGAGCTGTTCGGCTATACCGGGTATCTCGAAAAGTCCATCATATATTACAAGGATAATGACCGCCAATTTCATCAGAAAGCCTTTTTTGAATACAGCAACAATGGCAGGCACCTGGATATACAGTATGAGTACAGAAAACCTTCAAAAAACCGGGACCTGGTACTGAGCCGCTCGTATGACTTTACATTTGATGCAAAAAACAGGATTACCATGGTTCAGCGGAAATCGCAACACACTGAATCATCCTATGGCAGTACGATGAGGCACTTGTATGATTCTGTTTCTGGTAATCTGTATGCAGCAGACTATCTTGATAATTGTGCTGGCTCCAATTCCTGCCTCATCCTGGATATGAAAATCAGCTACGACGACCGGGGTAATATCATCTACGAAAAGCAGCTTGACAAAACCGTAAGGAATTCAAATATTTCTGACAGCTATATTTATTTTGCCCGGTACAACCAGCAAAATGATGTGATGGAAGAATACCGGAAAATGATTGAATATAAATTTATGGAGGAGCACATGGAAATGATTCAAAATCCCCATAAAGACAAGGGGGTGTCCACATTATTGAAACAGCCGCCGGAAAAACCAGCTGATTACGATGCACTTAAAAAGGTATACGAATATGAGTACGACAGCAGTGGCAACTGGATAAAAAAATACGAAATAAAAGGAACTGCTAAATCGCTTGTCAGCAGCAGGGCAATCACTTATTTTGATTGAACAGAAATATTTCCCATTCACCCAAAACTACCATTGCATGAAAAAGTTTTCAAAGATTATCCGAAAAAGCTTCCTGGTGATGCTTATCCTCATCCCCGCAGCAGCATTGGCTCATTTTTTTATCTTTCCACAGCAGACAAGAAGCATCCTGGTTGACTTTTCAGATTTTAAAAAAGACGGCAAGCTGTATTGTAACAGCCAGACACTTCAAAAAAAGATTGACTCCATAAAAGGGCTGATTCAACTTGCCAATAACCGTGTTTCCGGTTTCTGGCAGCAACAACCCTGCAATGCGGCATACATCTATTGCGAAAGCGATGCGGATTTTAATAAATATGGCAGCCCCTACCCTGTACCGGCGCTTACCCATTTAAAATGTGGCGCTTACATTGTTATAAGTAAGGAAGGTGCGGAACTGGATATTATAGCACATGAAACTGCCCATGCTTTGTTGTATGAACAGGTGGGCTTTTTTACAAAGCTTAAAATACCTGCCTGGTTTGATGAGGGCCTTGCTATGCAGGTGGATTACCGGGACTATTATTCAGAAGACACGCTGAAATTAAAGTCTGAAAATTTCACAAAGCTGCCTGATGTAAAGAAAATGCAATCAGGCAGCCAGTTTCAGCAGGGCAGCCATGAACAGGTGATGCTGCACTACATGACGGCTAAGCATATTGTAAAAAACTGGTACACTAAGGGGAAACTGGACAAGCTGGTGCAGGATTTAAAATCGGGCAAAAGTTTTGAGGAATCTTTTGGTGGTCAGGCACAATAGCCGCCCCTCTATTTCTGTATCAACAGGTAAAGGGTACCGGGTATGGCTGCCAGCAGTACCAGGAAAATGTACAGCAACAAAACTTTTGAAGCAAGCGAAAAATATTTTATCAATTCCAGCTGTCTTTTATATATCCATGCCCCTTTTATAAAAGCCGGAATGGCCATTACCAGCAAAAGGGGCAATAATATATGATTACTTTTAAAGACGGTTATTGCCCAGCTATCTGCATTATCAAAAAATGAATCCGAAATGTGCAGCTGCAATATTTTCAGAAAAAAGAAGCCGGCTGCAAAGGCAAAAGTCTTTGCAGTTATTCTGAACAGCGTATTCCTTACAAGTACCGCCTTTACTGCCAGCCAATAGCTGACCGTTACCAGTAAAAAGCCGGCAAGTACAATTTTTAATGGATAAAAATCCGGGACATCATCCGTACCTTTTAAGAATATGGCATCCACCCAAACGGCCAGTTGCTTACCCAGCGGGATGAGCTGCAGCAACGAATAACAAAACAGTAAAATGGCCTGCAAGCCAACCGGGAGATACAGCCCCAGTAATAAAATTTTATCAAGAAAGTAATCCCTGTCTGCCGTTTTTTTCAGTGAATGGATATATAAATACCTGCCCTAGAAAAAAAGAGCGCAGCAATAAATAAAACCCGGTAAAATAAAGTACGACAATAGCATTCAGCAAGTTGAAAATTACAGGGATTACTCCAGGTTTACCTGGTAGCATTTAATTTTTGATATGTCTTCATCCAGGTCAACCCGGTAATACTGGTGATCATCTCCATTACCAAATTTTTTATTATGGTTCGTATTTTTTTGCACTTTTACCAGGAGCATTTTCATGTCTTTTGAGCTGGTCCACGATACTACATTCAGGCCCTGTGGAGTTACCTGTTTTAAACTGTCACCTGTTTTGGTAGAAACATAGAGGTAAACAGGATCTTCGGTATCAAGCGCCTTATCGCCATTAAAATCTTCTGTTCTTGCAGAATAGATGATATGGTGCGGCAATACATTAGCCGGGATATCCTGCTCCTTAGGATTGCCATAATAATTGCGCTTCGCATAAAACGGCACAATCAAAGACATCTGACCGTTGAACAGTTTCTTTACCTGGTTTGTCTTTGAATTGTAAAAAAATATTTCGCTGAAATTTCCCCATGGCAAAAAACCCTTGCCTTTACCATAAATTTTCTGATCGTCTCCGTCAACAATTTTGGGAATGATAAAATACTCCGAGCTGTCTACCTGGAATGGCTCAGAATAATTGACTTCATCCTTACCGGGTTTTTGCCCGAAAATAATGGCTGCAAATACTGTAAATAGCAGTGTTGAAAATAACTGTTTCATATACCGGGGTTTAATTTTACTGTGCCGGGTTGGATAATAGCGCTTTCACCTCAACAGCCAGCCCTTCCTGCTAACAAATATACCAATATTCCGCCGCCGCCTGCGTCTGTGACCAGCGGCGATTTTTTTGTTGCTGATTATCAACCAGATAGAGCTGGGTAATATATAATTCCCGGGGCAGGGTGAGTGCCATATTGCTGCAACAACCGAATGTACAAAACCTTGCATTGCAGAAGAAAAGGGAAGCTTAGGGAAGCGTTTAACCTCAATTTGTATTGTAAATTCCGGGTTAAAAAGGAATTTGCTTTGTTATATTGCCAAGGAGGTTATACCTGAGAATAATGAAAACATTCTTCAGACGCTACTCATCTTTTCCATTTTCAGAGAAATTTTCACAGGCTTCCTTCAGCTTCTCAGTTAGCTGCGCCCGGGCCTCTTCAACAGAAATACCCTGCCTTTCAGCATTTGCCCCGGCTTGTTCCCGGAGTAATACCCGTAAAAAAAGATAGTTTGTAATAAGTAATTGATGGTTTACCCCCCCTGTATTACCGGCTGCCACGTTAACAGACAGGGCCGGATCTTCCTCAAACAAGGGCAAAATACTGGTTGCCTGCTTTTTTTCATAGGGCCCCGCATCCTCCTGCGCCAGTGACAGCTCCTCCTCCTTGTCGCTCCTGTTTGGAGCAGGTAGCTCCCGGTACAGCATTTCTCCCCTGCCGGTTACCACCCAATCTATATTCAGGTTTGGAAAATTGATACTAATTTTTATCAAAATATCACTACCCAGGGCAGAGGCTGTGCTGAGAATATTCGGAGATGTGGAAATCATTTTTGCAAAGGCTCTATTACTAAAACCTTTGGATTCAATGAATTGCATCAATCTTTCCTTAACAGCGTTCATTCTGATAAAAAAAATTATCTAAAAATTTGGAAATGATATTTATTTGTACCAAATTTGTCCTGTAAATATTATTTAACGGTAAATTCGGGAATTACAACTGCCTGTGCCGGATACGATTTTCGGTGCAGGCAGTTAAAAAAAACGATCTACCCCGGGTAATGCAAAATGGAATAGCCAACAGCATTGCCCTAAAAAAAATATTCTAAAAGAGTAAGCATCACTTTGTTATTATATAATGCCGGTTCTTTTTCAGGAATTGCAAGGTACTTTATTTTTATGTTGCTCTCTGCATCAGAGGGTGAAATTTTGCATTGAAGATATGCCGGGAAGAGTAGCAGTATCTTTTACCAGATCCTTATCTTGCTACTGATTATTACTGATTTTCCTGTATTAAGAACTTAATTGTTTATTTGAGAATTGTTATTTTACTTTGTATAGCATAAAAAAGCCCCCCAGGTGCAACTGAGGGGCCAAAATGTAAGGGTTGTAACAGCACTGCTTGATGAGGGCAGCCCGCTGATACCATAAGCCTGGCTTATTACTTACATACTTCCATTTTAACTGGCTCTAATGTGACCAGTTGATTGAACAGGCCATCTGCAGCGCAGGTGGCTTTTACATGTTAAATATACAACATAGAATGAATGCTGTAACTATTTAAAAAATGACTTTTTTTTGAAAAAATTAAAACTCCGCCAGCATAAGGTTAATTTAAGCGGTGTTCTTTCAACTTTTCACCTTTTTAATCATCCAAAGTCCAAAATTGAACATCTCCCACTTTTGTTTTTAAACAAGTGTGAAACAAAAGTTGCAGGTGAATAAAACTATCAACTATCAACTCTCAACTATCCACTACTTCCTTCGTTCAACAATCCTTAAATCGGGGAAAATGGCGGCCATCATCATTACCAGTAATGAACCCAGCATTAAAAAAAGGCCGGTATGCAGCACGGGTACCACACCACCATACACGCCCTTGTATTCAAAAAAAGATTTGAGGCCGTAAGCCATGGCAATGGCGCATAAAAAAAGGTCGACCCGCTTGGCCCAAACTTTTGGCATTATTTTCAAAAAAAGAGAAAGGGCTGCAAAAAAAATGAGAAACTTACCCGGTTTACCATAATAGTTCTGGTAAGTGTAGAGGCCGGTAAACGTTCTTTGTGCATCGGTGGAGATAGACGGGTCGTTGAAATAGGCCCAGGGCATAAAACAGGCTGCTATCAGCAAAATACAGCAGATTCTGCCCAGCCAGTAAAGTATTTTTGTGGAATTCATCATACAAAAAATCCTTCCCGTTACCGGGAAGGAGCAATTTTAAAAAGAGGTCCCGAGCGGATTCGAACCGCTGTAGAAGCTTTTGCAGAGCTTTGCCTAGCCACTCGGCCACAGGACCTTTTATATTTCAAATGAACTGTTGTAAAATAATAAGTACCAGCCTTATTTTTTACGAACGCAAAAATAGGGTATTTTTATCAAAAAATAAGATATGCAACCGATAGCAGCGTCCGAATTGATTATAAACAGCCGCGGTGCTGTATATCACTTAAATTGCCGGCCCGAAGAAATAGCCACTACCATCATCACCGTAGGCGACCCCGACAGAGTGGCCGAAGTGAGCAAATACTTTGACAGCATTGAGTATAAAAACCAGCACAGGGAGTTTGTAACCCACACCGGCACCATGGCCGGCAAAAAATTAACTGTGGTAAGCACCGGTATTGGCCCCGATAATATTGATATTGTGCTGAATGAACTGGATGCACTGGTAAATATTGATTTTGAAACAAGGCTCATCAAAAACAGCCTTACCCAGCTCAGCATCATCAGGCTGGGCACTTCCGGCTCACTTCAGGCAGCCATACCTGTTGACAGCTTTGTGGCCACCACCCATGGCCTGGGCATTGATAACCTGCTCAATTTTTACCGCCACGAAAACAACGAGGAAGAGCTGCAGATCATCCAGGCATTTTTAACCCAAACGCAACTACAGAATACATTTTCACTTCCCTATATCAGTACAGCCGGCGCCTCGCTGCTCAAGCATTTCACCGATGGATTTCACCAGGGCATTACGGTTACCTGCCCCGGCTTTTACGGTCCGCAGGGGCGTGTACTGCGCATGGGCCTTACCAACCCCGACCTCATTAACCGGCTCACCACTTTTACCTTTGGTAATCACCGCATCACCAATTTTGAAATGGAAACATCAGCCATTTACGGCATGGGCCGCATACTTGGTCACCAGTGCCTGTCGCTCAGTGCCATTGTGGCCAACAGGGTAAGCAGGGAGTTTTCCAAAGATGGCGGGGCGGCAGTGGAAAACCTGATTACAAAAGCCTTAAAAATAATTGTTGAACATATATAGCCAGGTATAGGGCGAAAGATGCAACAGCCAGCATTACCAGCAGCACAACTCCCAGCTGTACCGGACAACTACTCAATTCACCGGGAATAGCAAAGTCATACAGGCTGGTAACTGTAAACAGTGGTTTTGATTTTGAGCAGGTAAGCCAGGCCCTCACTTCCCCCGAATGAAAACATGGCTGCATACCAAAAAACAGAGCAGAAAAAACGGGCAATTTTTTTTTCATTCATGGGAACAGGATCAACTTCGTTAACTTTACCTTTCGATGGCCGCAGGCAACCGGCTGCTGCATCAAAAATATCAGGCAAATGAAAATTGAGTTTTATAAATACCAGGGTACAGGAAACGATTTTGTTATACTCGACAACAGGGATGACCGCTACCATGAGCTGACAACAAAACAGGTAAAAAAAATATGCGACAGGCATTTTGGTATAGGTGCCGACGGGCTGATGCTGCTGAATAAAAAGGAAGGCTATGATTTTGAAATGAAATATTTTAATGCCGACGGGCATGAAAGTACAATGTGCGGCAACGGTGGCAGGTGCCTGGTGAAATTTGCCTGCGACCATGGTATCCACCGCAACACGTACCACTTTTTGGCCATCGACGGGGTGCATGAAGCCGAAATAGAAACAGATGGCGAAGTATGCCTCAAAATGAATAATGTTGACCATGTAGAAACACATGCCAACTATTATTTGCTCAATACCGGCTCACCGCATTTTGTAAAGTTTGCCACCAATATACTGGATGTGGATGTGGTGGCTACCGGCAGGGAAATACGGTACAGCAAACAGTTTGCAGCAGAGGGCGTAAATGTGAACCTGGTGGAATCCCTTGGTGAAAACAGCATTTATGTGCGTACGTATGAGCGGGGTGTGGAAGATGAGACCCTCAGCTGCGGTACAGGCGTTACTGCAGCGGCATTGGTTAATTCACACAACGAAAGAGGATTTAACAGTGTAATTGTAAAAACCCCCGGCGGGCAGCTGAGCGTGGAGTACGACAAAACAGGTGATAACAGTTTTGCCAATATCTGGCTCTGCGGCCCTGCGCAGTTTGTGTTTAAGGGAGAGATGGAGATTTGATTACGAATTAAAAATTAAGAATTAAAAATTGGAAGATGCAGTATTGTTAGATTTTTCATGATTCGTAAATACAAAAGTTCAAAGTTAAACAGACAGTCCAATGTTACACATTCGTCATTCAAAATTCGTAAATACAAAAGTTCAGCATAAGTTACCACATTCGTCATTCATCATTCGTCATTTGCAATTATTCTCATTCATCATTGCCTTATTCGTAACTAAAAATGATACAGTACTTCAAGAATATTGACCATCAGACGGTAGAGATAAGCAAGCCCGAAGCCGGTACCTGGATAAATGTACTGCCGCCACTTAAGCAGGAAGAGTTTTCGAACCTGAGTGATGAGCTGGATATACCGATTGACTTTTTAAAGGATTCTCTGGATATTGATGAACGGAGCCGTTATGAAATTGATGACAATGTAAAACTGATTGTAATAAAAACACCCACAGAAAACAATTCATTCAACGAAAGTGATGCCTTTTACATTACCATACCCATTTGTATCATACTCACCCATAACCAGATTGTTACAGTAAACTCTTTTGAAAACGAAGCCATTAAAAAGTTCCTGGGCAGTTTTCAAAACAGGCACCCCGACAAAAAGAACATGATGGTGCTGAAGATTTTTGAAAAGATCACCACCACCTTCCAGGAATACCTGAAGGAGATCAATCACCGCAGGAACATGCTGGAACAGCGGCTGTATGACTCCAACCGCAACGAGGAATTGCTACAACTGATGCGCATACAAAAAAGCTTTGTATACTTCATCACTGCCCTGCGCAGCAATGAGCTGCTGATGATGAAACTGCTGCGCACCAAGATGCTGCAGCTTACAGAAGATGAAACAGATTTTTTGGAAGACCTGGTGGTGGAAACCTCACAGGCCCTTGAAATGGCCAATACCTATACCAATATCCTTAACAGTACGCTGGATGCTTTTGCCAGTATCATCAGCAATAACCAGAACGAGGTGCTGAAAAGACTGACCACACTCACCATTTTTTTGAGTGTGCCGGTATTGATTGCCAGCATTTACGGCATGAATGTACCTATCCCCTACAAGGACTCTCCCTATGCCTTCTGGGCACCGGTAATCCTTGCATTTGTAATACTCGGCTTTGTGATATATAATTATTATAAAAGGTTAAAAAAATAATTGTATGATCAGCATAAGGGTATATGGCATCTTGATGAATAAACAGCAGCAGGTACTGGTGAGCGACGAACTGATCAGGGGCATGTACATTACCAAGTTCCCGGGTGGCGGACTGGAAAAGGGTGAAGGCACCCGTGACTGCCTGGCCAGGGAATTTATGGAAGAACTGAACCTTGCCGTGGAAGTGGGCGACCATATTTACACCACAGACTTTTACCAGCAAAGCGCCTTTAATGCAGGTCACCAGATATTGTCCATTTACTATTACGCCAAAGCCCTGGCACCCATTGCCGTACCCCTGCGCACCAAACCATTTGATTTTGATGCAGAACAAATGGCCATTTACGAAAAAGCTCAGCAGATAGAAAGCTTCCGATTTGTGAAACCTGAAGATTTTGGCCCGGATGCAGTTCATCTGCCGATAGATAAGATTGTAGCCGGGATGGTGAGGAGGATGGGATGATTTGATGATGTGATGATGGCATGATGAGATGATTTGCTGATGTGCTAAAACTTGATTGATTCAGCTAAAAAAATACCGCTTAGCATTTTTGCTTATAGTTGTGTTCTCAACTGCATAAATACCAATAAAAGGAAAATAATGTTAGTTCGCCGGTCTTTCGCACAACTGCCTGTTGGCTGGTATTTGAATGCCGCTGGTTGTCAGGAATTTTGTTCTTACGAATGAATCTTTCTCATAATTTAATTTTCGCTTTACTGAAAAATGCAGGTGAGGACTTAAGGTAAAGCCGGTAGCGCCACTGTATCCAATTAACTGGCCTTTGGTCACAGCCCCATTTTTAATAAGCACACCATCTTTTTTCAAATGCCAGTAACAGCCAAAACTGCCATCATCATGTTTTACAATAATATAATTTGCTTTATGCTGGTACTTCGAAAAAGGGCCTCCCTCATCGCTGTCGTCTTTATACCCGTAAACAGTACCTTCTCTTGCAGCACATACAGGCGTGCCTTCAGGCATTTCAAAATCCAAAGCCGCAATATTTTTATGTGAAAACAATCCGCCATAACCCTGTATAACCCTGTGTTTGGTTCCCTTTTCGAATGGAAGGGTATAGATATAATCATCAATGTTGTTTGTTACACTGCTGCTTAAGAATATGAACACACAAAAACCGGAGGTAATTGCCAGGATAATAACAAACAGCCAAATTGCAATTTTTCCCCGCCGGGTAATTTTTGAAGGCATCACTACGCTGCAATTAAAATAAATATTTTTGGTTCCTGATACGTTCTTTGCAAATTAACAAAAACAGTCAAATATATACGGCAACACCCGCCAATTTTCGATATATGGCTTAACTTTAACGAATGAAAAAGGTATGCATATTTCTATGCCTTACTGCTTCAGCACAGGCTCTGCAGGCACAGTTCCGGCAGGAAACGAATACCACTGCTGCAGTTGTCATACATATTCCTGATACAGCAACGCAAACAATCCCTTCCATGGCCCGGTATATCAATGCCCGGTGCAGAACAGCGTATGAAAAAATACACACAGCTTACAACTGGGTAGCCACTCATACCAGGTATGATGCTGACAGCGTGTATTATTTTAACTGGAGCAAACCCTCAGCCATTATAGCGGCCACAACCCTGCAAAGAAGAAAAGGAGTCTGCGAAAACTTTGCTGCGCTGTTTACAGAACTGCTTTTGCAAACCGGCATTACTTCATGGGTGGTAACTGGCTACACAAAAGCTGGCGGGGCAGTAACCTATACCGGTCACAGCTGGTGCGCCGTGCAGCTGGATGGAGCCTGGTGGCTCTGCGACCCCACTTGGGATGCAGCAGACAACAATCATACAAAATGGCTGATGGTGCACCCGGATGATTTTCTTGCATCGCACATGCCATTTGACCCCATGTGGCAACTGCGCTACTATCCCCTTACACACAATGGCTTTAAAAAAGGTAAATGGAAAGCTACCCCCAATACCCCTTACTTCAATTATCCCGATTCGCTGAAACAGTTTTTGCTGCTCGACAGCCTGCAGCAACTGGAGGCATTTACCCGGCGCATGTATGCAGGCGGACTTGAAAACAACCGGCTCCAACTCTGGCATTCGTACAATGAAATGAAAATTGCCATTATTTACGGAGATAAGGATATGGAACTGTACAATGCCGCAGTGGCCCTGTTCAACAAAGCTACCGGTATTTACAATGGTTTTGTACAATACCGCAATAAACAGTTTACACCTTACAGGCCCGATGCGGCCATTGCCGGCCTGCTGACTCCCCTGGCCGGGTTAATAGCAGAAGCAGAGCAGCACCTGAACCAGATGGGGCTGGTGGTGGAAAACTTTCAGTACGATACCGGCGAAATAAGGCAAAGGCTGAAGGCTTTATTGACCAAAGTGCAGCTTCAGCAAAAGTTTATTGATGCCTACCTGGCCGCTGGTACCGCAGAAAGAAAAAAAATGTTTTGAAATGCATTGTATTCTATAAGCAAGCGCATGCCGGTAAATATACCCAGCAGCCGGTATAACGCAGCTCCTGTTTTGCTCTATTTTTGCCATAATGAGCCTCTGTAACAGTTTATTGTCAACCAGTATTATATCCCTTTAAATAAATCAATGATGAAGAAGATAATTCTCAGTACGTCTTTTTTGGTGTCCGCCATGCTGTTAATGGCCCAAACTGACCCGGACATGAAATCCATGTTTTTAATACGCCCCTCTTTTAATGTAAGCAATATCCTGGTGCAAAATAACAATACCAAAACTAAAGCAGACAAACGTATTGGCTATGGTATTGGTATAGAATACGTTAAGCCCCTTACTAAAATGTTTTACGCTGCGGTGGCATTAAACCTCAATTCCTTCGGCTACAAAAAAGTAAGAACCAATTACCTGCATATACCTGTTACAGTAAATTACCTGAGCCGGTCACAAAAGGTTACTATTGGATTCGGTCCGTATTACGGGATCGCCATTGGAGGCAGTTATAAAAATACAAATGACAAATGGACAAAATTAAATTTTGGAGAAGGAAGCAGCGATAACAGAAGCGCTACAGATATTGGAATAATTACCAATTTTGGCTTTAAATTAATGGGGGTACTGATCAATACCCATATTTATACCGGCCTTAAAGATGTGACTCCCGGCGACAGGCAGGTTTCAAACAATTTTATAAAAGTAAGGAGCTGGGTTATTTCCATTCCTGTACCATTAAATGAAATCATTAAAAAATAAGCATGAAAATTATTTTCTTATACTTCGCTATTATTTGTTCATTCGGTTCAACAGCACAATTGACTTATATTGGGGATGATGTAATCCAAAATAAATATGATGGCTACAGAGGTTATAATCAGGTACCGGGCCTGGTTAGCCTGGACGGTAAATACTATTTTATAACTCCCAACGGCAATTTTTACCAAACAGATGGTACAGAAGCGAATACAAAAATAGAAAAACAATTTTGGCCTCAAAATGTTGCTTACCTGAAAGCGACCAATAAATATGTTTACTTTGCTTATGGCAGCGGGTACATACAGGATTTGGCAAGATACAGCCCCGCTTCCGGGCTGAATATAGTCAGAAACCCATCTGACAATAACGCAATGTTTTATTTAAACAGCCAGGTAGTTCCGGGTAATAATTTTTTGGTGGATGAAGCATTTGTTAATTATGAAAAGGATGCTTTTTTAATACGCAAATTTACAAAAGACAACTTTTACATTTATATCATTAACGACTTTAACGACAACGCAAAGGTAAATTTAGTGTATACAAAAACGCTGAACAATAATTTTATCACCACACCGATAAGTGTAAATACGGAGCTGGAAACCTTTAAAACTGACGTGTACTGCAACGGCAGGGAAAAGCCGACAGGGGTGTATCAAACCACCATCAATATTAACAAACGCAGTGAAACCGATAATGACAAATACCAATTCAAATACAACTACTCCACTTTAAAAAACGGGCTGTTTCCATACGAGCGGTTTTTGAGGACAAAAAATAAAATATACAGCCTGTTCAAAGTAGTGGACAGTGCAGCAAATAAAAAGTACTTAAAATTGTTTAGTTTTAATGACAAATCAATAACCCCCACTGAGGAGGCAATCGTACTTACAAACGAGGATGTGGATACCCAGGTAATGGATGGGGAAATTTATATCAGCAGCAAGGGACGGTTAATGAAATTTGACGAAGCTCAAAATAAATACACCGCAATTATACTGGACAAAGATGCTGCAGACGAATGGCAGTACATTGCTAAAAATACCCGTTTTTTGAAGGTGGGCGATCATTTTATGTATCGCCGAAAAAATGAACTGGCTGTTTATAATGCAGCTTCAAAAACCACCACACCCATACAGGGGGCTTTTTGGCACAAAAACGAAAACTTTTATACCCAGCACAAAGTAGAAGCATATGCCGGTAAAAATAGTTTTTACTTTACCAAAACTGTAAACGGTAAAGTATCTTTTTTAAGGTATAATCTTTTTACAAATACACAAACGCCAATTGAATTTCCTGCATTTAAAAAACAGGAATTTGAAGAAATAAGGGCAATATTGCACCAGGGAAGCAAATTTGTGTTTTTAACCAGCTATAAGGGTAAAAAAAACAAACCCGTTTATAAAATGTTTATGTACCATGAAGATGGAGAAGCACTTGTAACAACGATAGAAACAATTACAAAAGCAGGTACTAAGACTGAGCCAAAACCAGCAACAGAAACGGTCCCCAAACCTATTGATCTAAAAACTTTTAACAAGAAACTATTCTCAGCGCATTTGGCGGTAATATTGAATGACCAGGGCAATCAGTTTAAAGATATTACCGGCGAAAAACTCCCCACAGGTATAGGATATGAGTACAACAGCCTGGCAAAGCTGGAGGGATTTGGTGGTGAAAAAATTATGGATTTTAAAAAGACGAGCCAGTTAATCCGGTTTCAGGCGGAAACAAATATCATCAAAGGTAAAACCAATGCACTGGCTATTTTAGACATGCTGGATGCAGAAGTAAAAAAATTAGTAGCTGGTAACAATATACAACGTGAAGTAGAGATGGATTTAAAAGTGAGAAAAGTAATCAACTACATCAACACAGATGGCAATAAATTATTGCAATTGGATTTGTATTGTGATGCCGGCTTCACCAACCCGGATGATGCTGTTTTTACCATTACCATCAGGGCTGATAAGGTGGCGAAATAAAGAAGATTTGTGCTAAAAAGGAAGGTCATCAATCAAATCCACACCTTGTATGAATAATTTTGAGCGCAAGTGCCCTACTGCTTACAAGTAGTTTGAAGAGATGCTGCCGAAAGCGTAAGTACTACAAACAGATTGAGTTAAATGTCAGTTCCGTTCGGCATCACGATACAAAGAAACGGCTCTAACAGGCTGTTCTTGCCGTTGTGTCTCGGCCAGTACAGATTTACACACCGTACAGACGAACCGGCGGGACCCGGCGGGTATAAAAAGCCCTCATAATATAGCAACCCTCCATAACTGCCGTGTCGCCGGGTAACATATTAATTGCGAAAGTGCTTTTCGGGCGGGCTGTCTCACACACCTTCACAGGGCAATCATTGCAGATTGCCCTGTGAAGGAACCCCGTTAAAATTCACTTTTATAAACTGTCATTGTTTACATCCGGGTTGGTGGGGGCTTCGGTGGCTGGTCTATTGCTTAATGAACATACTATTATAAGTATACCCTTTTGCGTATACTTTCATAAAATAGCTGCCAGGTGCCAGCTTAGAAATATTGACAGTAACCTGCTCCCCCCGGCCAAGTACCGCCTGCATCAAACGGCCCTGTGCATCCCTGATTTCAACGGACAATGCCTTTACATGCAGCGGCATTTTAATAAACAAGAAATTACTGGCCGGATTGGGATAGACCTTAAAACCGGCAGCATCACCTGAAATTCCTGCCTTTTCCTTTTCTTCGGCAGGTGATGCTGCTTCGGTGCCGGGCTGGGTGTTGGCAACACCAATGGTAGCGGTAAAAGAGCCACTCTTGTTCATCTCCGTGTTAAAACCGGGGTTTAGTTCAACAAATTTTCCGGCACGGTAGGTAACACCTCCATAGGGCAGGTTTACCAGCGACGAAGCGGTAATGCTAATTGAAGCCTCTTTTGTAACGGCTTTGGAAACGGCATCGGTGATATTTCGTGTGAACTCAAAAACAGGCTGTGATGTATTGCCCATACGAAACGAATGACTCCCCTGTGTACTTATCCCGTAAGTGACTGGCTGCTGACTGACCACACTACCGCTCAGGAGCAGCAGCAGGCCAGGTATGATTAGATTTTTCATTACAGTGCTTATTTTTTATGTGACAAGATGGTTTGTTGCAGTTGCTGCTTTTCCGTATTCAGTTCGGCCACCTTCCGGTTAAGGTCAATCACATACAAGGTTAGCTCCTCTATTTTTTCCATCTGTTTGGCAAACATCTGGTTCATGTCAATGCCACCTTTTGCTACGAGTTGTTCGGCTGAGGGGAGGCCAGGCAGGTGTTTGTGATTGTTGATGAATGCAGCCACCTGCTCCAGCGGCATCAGGTAGTAGTTATTGGCAAAAACATGATCGGCCCAGTCGGCACTGCTTTTGATAGCTACTTTTAATTTTTCGGTGAGTATACCGCCTTCAACGAATAGTTTGTAAGTGCCAACGGGTGTGGAAGGGCCCGTGCCAATACTTAACGTACCGCTTTGCCCCCAAAGCACTGGTCCGTTACTCCCCAATTTAATACCGCCAACGGTATTGTCAACGTTGCCATAAAGCCCCATAATATTGACAACATCAATATCTGACAAATAGGAATCGTCTCCAACCAGCAGGTTTTTGCCACCGGCAGCATAAACATCATGAAGTACAAACTGCGTATTGGACAGTGGTGTTCTTCCAATCCCGATGTTGCCATCATTGTTCCAAATTAAGGCGGTTTTGTTTCCTCCCCCGGTTGAACCTAAAGCGCCCCCCGAAGTGCCAAAAACTACAGGCCCATCAATATTGGTATTGAATGCATTGAAGCCAATGCCATGATTATTATCCCCGGTACCCCGCAGGTATAATCTGTTATCATGTATCCGGACATTTCCTGCAACATCTAATTTTTCTGACGGCGAATTTGTGCCGATACCTATATTACCACTGTTGTACTTTACCCATAGCCTGGAGTACCAGAACCCATTGTCGCTGCGGGTACCTAATGCCAGGTCTTTATTCATGGTACTTGTAACCAAAAGTCCCGTCGTACCAGCATCATCAGTCGTCATTACGGTTGTCACATCATTAACGTTGGAGGTAACCGCTTGGGCAACTACAGTTGATGAAAATACTGTAAGCCCGATAATTGTTAAAAAAGGAGTAATTTTCATAATTGAAAAAATTTAAAATTGAAAAAAGAGTATACTGTAACAGGCTGTTCTTACCTGTTGCTAAAAAATTCATGCATCAGCCGTTTTAAAGTTCAACCGTCACATTTTTTTGACCTGCGTTTTAACCATTTTCCTACTCAACAGGCTTTTCAGAAACCGCCCCCCGCATAAATGCCCTGCGGGATGAACCCGTTTTTTTGAGTGGTGGCTGAACTCCACTGTTGCCGAAATGGTTGTGGTTGTTTAAAATTACCCCGTGGCCGGCTTTGCGTTGAAGATGATTGGTGCGATACCGACCACGGGGAAGAATACATGGTAAGATTATTGTTTAAAAAAATCCACAGTTTCACCATCATGACAAATGTATATTGTAGTAATATCACCTGGCATAGTAGTAACACTTGCACAAAACCCCTTCAGCTTGTTTGGGATGGGGTCTACTTTCAAAGTTTGGACATCGATTAGAATCTCCCCGGTTGGTGAGTGTTCAATTAACTCTTGTAATTTTTCTTGTACATCTTTCATCCCATATCCATCGTCGTTTGCCATTGAACCGAAGTATGCCCAATTTACTGTATATTTATTCATAATTGTTATTTTCTTCCTACTCATCAGGCTTTTCAGAAACCGCCTCCCGCTTAAAACCCCAGCGGGATGGACCCGTTTTTTTAAGTGGTAGCTGAACTCCACTTTTGTTTAGGCTGCTCTAGCTAGACATCCCATTGTTATTTTAGAAGCTTCTTGTTAACGATACAAAGGAACAGTACTACAAGCCCATTTGTAAGAGCGAAAAAGCCTGTTTTTGAAAACAGGTGAAAAAGCCCGTTTGGGAGTGTATGAAGTGGTTGGGAAGATTACTGCCGATATGTTGTACTTGTTATCCGTTATGCTTTTCTACTGATGTACCCAGTGGTATCTGGGTATGATAAATGATTGTACAAGGTGAAAATGCATCTTTCAAAAGCAGCGAAACCGCTATGTTGCCAGATTTTATACAGGTTTTTATGACTGTAGTATTGGCACAATAAAGCAGGCGCAAAAAAAGTATTTGCGCCTGTGGCCTTTCAAATACTGCCCGTTTTACATCACTGTATGGGCAGATAGCTTATTCAAGTGAGTGCTGCTCAAATAAACTATTATTGTTTAAACCAGTGTTTTGCCAGTTATTGCGCTGCAATTTTGACTTTATTTGCCTGCCGTTACAGCGCTTTGCTTTTCTGCGTCTGCAATGTCTGTTCTTACTTCGCTTGCCAATGCGTTTACTTTTACATATACATCTTTAAGCGTCCGGAACAGAACAACCAGCCCAATGAGCAGCACGCCATGCTCTTTTTTTAACTTGGTTACATCCTCAAAAAGGTCGTACAGGCTTGTTCCAACCAGGTATGCGGCGCTTGCTAACTTTGCAAATTCGTTAAAGTTGATGCTGCTGATGCTTTTAATCCACTTCATAGTTATTTTCTTAAATTAGATAATGTACCATAATAAACATCAAAGTCGTTGGGTTTGGAGTCAATTGTATGGCTCTGGCTTTTCTGCCATATTTTATAGCCCTTACTTTGCCAGGTATGTGGAATCATTGGTTGCTTTTTGTTGGTATATTCTGCCAGCCATAGATCGTAACTGGCAAAATCTGCATCCAAAAGATAACTGTTTGCAAAGGCATGCGCAGTATAAATAAGTGGGTGTCTGCCACTAAGTGTTTCAAGTTTGTTTAAAAAGGTCTTGAGGCCTGCCTGTATTTGCGCTGCGTTTCCCCGCATGCCCTTGGGAATACTACCAGCTTCAATATCCACAATGGGTGCTATTTCGGGTACGCCATTTTTATTAACAAGGGTATTCCAAAAATGAGTGGCTTGTGCTGCAGGATCTTTGTCAGTTTCATAAAAATGATACGCTCCATATATGTAGCCCTTGGTCTTTATGGTATTGATATTGGTTTCAAAATCTTTATCAAACTGATCCACACCCTGCGTGGCTTTGCAAATAATAAAAGTCAGGCTGTCTTCGGGGCCAAGTTCTTTGGTTTCATCGCCCTGGTAATGGGAAATATCAAGACCATGATAAGTACCCGGGTCTTCTGCGACCTTGGGTATTTGCGGTGTTGGTGCAGTAACTGCCATGGTGTCAGCTTTTGTGGTACTCGCCAATTCATTGTTGTTTGAGCAGGAATGAAAGCCTGCAATTGCCGCCAGTAAAATGAAGTGACGGAATTTTGTTGTTTTTTGATTTGTTGTCATTTTTTTTTGTTTTTTATTATACATTATTGTTTCTGCATCCACTAAATACAATATTGGATAAGCGCTGTAAACCTCCTGCGCTACCAGTAAGTTTTCCGTAAGGCACCAATACCAATCAGTAAGTTTTTTGAATAATCGCTGCGGGGAGCTCTGCTGAATACACTTGTTTTATGTGTAAGTACATGAGGGGGTATAAAAAACTCCCATACCCAGCTATCTCAATCCGCTAAGTGAGCCGTTTATTTTTTTTGTGAATTTTCCCTCGAAGGTTAATGCTTCAAGAAATACTGCAGGTATATTTGCCTCAGCTCCATTTGCTACCAGGCTTGAGTATATAGTATTGAGCTGCCCTTTTCCGGTTAAAATTTCCTTCCCTTTTATATAATAGTTTGTAATATTATTTTTCCAGGTTGAGTTTAATTCCCCGGAGCATTTCGGAGGTATATTCCAGTTATCGCCCCTTCCCAAATGTGTTGAAGTGGGGGGAGTGCGATTGGCCGTCATAAACGTACAACAGGGAAAACAGGATGATACTTTTGATGTGTTTTCCCCAAGTGCAATTTCAAAAGTAAAACTGTTGTTGTCAACTGAGCTTTTATATGCTATTATCGCCTGGATCATCCCATGATAACTTTTGAACAGGTTTCCGCTTTCAAAACCAGCAGTGATTGGCGTTTGTAAATCAGCATAATTCAGGCTGATTCCTTTGGGTGCTACCTTAGTCTTTAAACAGGATAATGCTGCGTTGGTGGCCGTTACTGCTTTGTTATAAGAAGAGCCGACAGTTTCATCAGCAGCAGCCCGAAAAATAGGTTTATACTGGTCTAATGCTGAAGGGCCAATAATAAACAAACTACTAATGGTTGACCTTCCGCCTATATAAGCGCCGCTGGGTGGTTCAGTTGCTGCATTGGCACTGTTTGTTATATCCGAGAGGTATTTATGAAAGTCTTGAGTAATGAGTTGTGCGTATGCAAGGTTAGAAACCCTGGTGTTTTTTGCAATGATATAGGCCATTTGCTCTTGTACAACAGACTTTGAAATATTAAACTGTACACCCAGCAGGCCAAATGCTTTTTTTACGTTTTCATAATCCGCTTTTTCTGAGTCATCAGAATATTGAAATTGGGTTTGCCCTCCATCACCTGATATATAGCCAAGCGCAATTGTTGTGCACAGCCCGTCTGCAATCGTTTCGGTTAAGTAACTCATGGTTTAAAATTTTATTTTTTCCGTGTCTGTATTATTGGTGCCTGCCAGTTCTCAAATGCTTTTTCGGCTGATACATCATAAAGGCTTTGTCTAATTTTAAAATCAGCAAACTTTGTTGCTACCCTGGCGAAAATCCAGGGTTACTTATCAATCAATATGGAAACACGTTAGTATTCCATAATACTTTGTGTGCCGCTGGCAATTACTTGCCTGTTATTTGCTTTAGCTTTGTTGATTTACCCCTGTCAGGGGCTGCATCAGCACTGCTGAGAGCTGGTTATTAACAATACCTTTTCTCAACTCGTTATTATCTGCGCCATCATTAACCAGTTGATAAATTACATTGATGTCGTTTTGTGTAATTACCGGTATTGATACCACCCCTCTTGAAACATGCCTTCCTGCACTATCTGTATGCCCGGCTGCATATTCAATAACCTGGTTTCCTGCCACAGGAGCACTGGGGAAGGGGGTTCCTCCATTGGCAATCCAGGTATTCACTGCGTCAGTTGTTGCACCGACCGGAGGAAAACTTATGCCCACCGGCGGAAAATACCATTCGCCACCTGCACGATAATGCCCAATAGCGGGTCCATTGTTGTGCGTTAGCCTGATGCGCTGGTGGCCGCCGGCATCTGAAAAATAAAAGCTCCCGATAATGCCATTGTGTAAGGATGCAAACTTAAAATTTGCCAGCAGGAATGGTGGAGGGGCCAATGGGGCAGGCTGGGGGGCTGCAACCACAGGTGAATCCTGCTCAAAAAGCAGTTGCAAAAAAGGAAGTGCATCTTCGTTCATTTTGTTTCCTGTTTTATGGCGTTAGAAAAATTGTCTGCAGATATTGTGAGCGGGGTTGTATTAGGTTTTATGGCCAGCGCATTAATAATTGAGGCATTTACGATGTTGTTAATATTGCGCCCTGTCATTTGAATGGCTTTGGTTAAAGCAGTTAAATCAACTTTGCTATCTAACTGAACTCCCCTTTTAGAAAATAATTTTTGAAATAACCCATACCGCTGCTGTGCATTCAGTGCCGGAAAATCTATTACACTCACTGCCCGCCTGAAAAATGCAGGGTCAATTTTTTGTTCGGCATTGGTAGTAAGGATTGTAAGACCGCCATAGCTTTCTATTTTTTGAATAAGGAAAGCGGTGGTTAAACTGCCGTCATTGGATTTAAGGGAAAAGAGCGCATCGGCCTCATCAAACAGCAATGCAGCGCTATTCACTTCTGCTTCGTCAAACAGTGCAGCCAAACCGGCTTTAGAAGTATTTTCAAGCTGTGCATAATCCATCCTGTACACAGGCAGTCTTAAAGCATTGGCCAAACATTCGGCAGCCATGGTTTTACCGTTGCCGGTATTACCTTTAAAAATAGATAGTACACCCGGATAGCGATTCGCATCCAGAAAAGCCCGATTAAAAAAAGTTTGCTCCAGCGTATCCAATTTACTTTTTGCACTGTCGCTCAACTCCATGTCATTAAAAGTATGTTGGGTTGAATTGAGGTATGCAATACCCCCCAATCGTGGGGGGCTACCTGCCAGGTAACAATCCTGCAGCATCGCGGTAGTGGAATTTTTCCCGATATTCTGACCTTGCCGTAATCGCAGCAATGTTTGCCCTATCCGTGCCATATTCATGGTGTAAGAATTGTTCATCGTTTCCCAGTGAATGGTGTTATCGCCCAATAATGCCCGCCCCATCCCTTCCCAAACTTCTTTTTCCTCCACCCTGGTAAGGGGCCTTAGCTGGATAGTACCCGTTTTAAAAGGATTAATGGCCGGTGGTAAATCAATCACCAATACTTCTCCGGCAATGAATGTATTTTTTTCGTTAAACAGCCAGTTGTTTATCACCGGTACAAGGCCGGGATATTGTGCAAAATCCTGCAGGGCATTTTGCCAGTAAACGATTCCCTGTTTTAGTGTAACGAAGGCCATTGCTTCTTTTAAAGCCTCACCTGGTAAAGGATGTGCCATCAATACCGAAACATTTATCCGGTACAATGGCCTGCTGGCAAATTTTATCGCTACGGTCAATTGCCGTTCTTCAAATCCCCCGGTTATTATTTGCAACTGGTTATTGATGGCAATAAGGTTGTTATCCGCAGTAAGATTAAGCGGTGATGCAAAACAAATAGTAAGCAGATCGTTAAGGGTGTCAGCGGTTTTCCACAATATGAAATCCATCAGTACCTGGCTTCCCGATAATGGGCTGTCAATAGTTAGCCCTGTGGCCGCCGTAACAAGGTATTTCCAGTAAAAAACAGGAGATTCCTTATCAAGCTCAAGTAAAAGTTTTGATTTGGCAGTATAGGTAGTGGTTACAAGGCTGGATACAATGTCCAGGTTGGGTGATTGATCTTTTTTGCCGGATAGTTGCGCATAAAAATTGATATAACGGCTGTCTGATTGCGGAAGTATGACCAGGCATATTAGCGCTATTGCTTCGTTGCTGAGCTTAAAAATTGTTTGCAGGTACTCCATCTCCGGCGATACCCCCATACTTTTAATAGTGCTTTCACAAACCTGCTTCCAGCCTGCTATGGCCTCGTCTAAGTCAGGCCCATTTAAAATGTTCCGCTGACGCAATAATTCCAAACTGGCGTCTGCTAACCCGGAAACTTGTATGATATCTTTATTATTCATGTTACCTGGAAAATAATTTACCTTCTTATATTTATGTATTCAATTACTTATGAACATGCATCGCATCATTGCAGTTATTTGAAAATCAATGTTCAGTTAAAGCACCTGTAAAAGCCTCCTGTAAATTCATTTAAACTGGTTGCTGCAGCCTGAGCAGTACAAGGCAGCAATTGCAATATGATGGACTTTGTCAGTTTCGCTTTTGTGTTTAATAAATAATGTTTGTTTTATGCCAATCCATCCGGATATACCCGTTATTTGCTGCTTTATAAAAGCGATTATTTTTTCCCATCCATATTGGTTAGTATTTTTTCGGCTTTCTCAATACTGCCTTCTGCACTGGCAATTGCATTTTGTACACTGGCCTGGGCAAACTCCATCGCTTGGGTAGCTGCATCATGATAGGTTTGAGCGGGCAAAGAATTTTTTGCAGCAGCAAGATTTAGCTGAAAACTGCTCTTGGCAGTTAATACGTCTGCCTCCTGCATAACTTGATCTAATTGTTGTTTTACCTCTTTATCCTGATTTGACAATTGTTCCATGTTATCGGTACTGAGTATTTTAAAAATGTTATGTATTGTACTGTGCATATCTCTCAGCGATTCCTGCTGAATAGCCAAGACTGACTTTTTAAGCCCGTTCACTTGTGCACTGATGTTTTTGCGCAGTTGTTGAATTGGAGTGTCTGCATTTGTTTCGCTAGGCTGCTGATTATCTGAATTATCTGTCATTTTTTTCATGTTATCGTTTTTTTTAATGACTGCAGTTTAAAGCAATACAGACTGGCCGGATGCTGGCTGCATTAACAACTGATACATTATTGATAGATACCAGCCGTTGCCGTTCCGGTAGTAGCTGTATCAATTGAGTATAAGGTTGAAACTCCCTGCGTGGTGGCTGCCTGTGCAATAATGCTGGTTTGCTGCTGACTGGCAGTAGTATTATGGGCTGCGTTCGACAAGGCTTGTGAAGTAGCTGCAAATAAATTTCCCAATGCAATGACCGGTGCATCGCCAAGTACTTTGGTATTTACTTGTGTTACTGAATCGGTGATTTGTGAATTAACCGATGTTGGGTATGCCATGATATGATCTTTAAAAATGTTTTGTAATTCTTAATTGATAATAGTCGTTCACGCAAGTACTTTGGATGCGGCGATACCGGCTGAAGCTGTATTAATTGAGTAAAGTGTAACAATACCCATAACAGTAGCTGCCTGAGCAGATATATTCGCTTGTTGCTGGCTGGTGGTAGCATTGTGGGCTGCGTTTGCCAAAGCTTGTGATATAGCCAGGAAAAGATTGGCCGTTGCTATAGCTGGTGCCGCTCCCAGCACTTGTGTATTCGCCTGCGATACTGAATCTGTTATTTGGTTGTTTACCGGTGTTGGAAATGCCATCATTATGTTTTTAAAAATATTGTTCTGTGCTTTAAAAAATGCGCCGGAGGATGCTACCCGGCCTCCGGCTACATTTCATTTAATTACGAACCAAGTATTTTGGAAGTAGCGACTCCATCGGATGCCGTGTCGATAGAATACAACGTTGTTACTCCCATAGTGGTAGCTGCTTGGGCAGTTACATTGGTTTGCTGCTGGCTTGATGTTGCATTATGTGCTGCATTAGCCAGAGCCTGGGCTGTAGCCTGAAAAAGATTGCCCATCGCAATTGCGGGTGCATCACCGAGCACTTTGGTGTTTACCTGTGTTACTGAATCGGTAATCTGTGAATTAACTGATGTTGGAAATGCCATAGTTTTTAATTTTTAATTGTTACTGTTTAATTGTTTGTTATTGCTTAAAAGAATGTTATCAGGCGAATATTTTTTGTGTAGCTACGCCTGTTGAAGCTGTATCTATACTGTAAAGCGTAGATACTCCCTGTGTCATAGTTGCCTGGGAAATCAAGCCTGCCTGTTGCTGATTGGTTGCAGCATTATGAGCTGCATTAGACAATGCCTGGCTTGTTGCCACAAATAAGTTACCCATAGCTACTGCCGGTGCATCGCCCAGCACTTTGGTGTTAGCCTGTGATACTGAATCGGTAATTTGATCATTTACTGCTGTTGGATATGCCATAGTTTTAATTTTTTAAATGATTACTTAATTGTTTTGAATAGCAGGCTTTTTAAGCCAGAATTTTTTTAGTAGCCACCCCGGCAGTAGCTGTATCAATTGAGTACAATGTGGTAACACCCATCGTGGTGGCTGCCTGGGCCGTTATATTCGTTTGCTGCTGACTCGTTGTTGCATTGTGAGCTGCGTTGGCCAATGCCTGTGCTGTGGCCTGAAAAAGATTGCCCATTGCAATTGCAGGCGCATCGCCCAGCACTTTAGTGTTTGCCTGTGTTACCGAATCGGTGATTTGATCATTGACTGATGTTGGAAATGCCATAGTTTTAATTTTTAATCTTCTGCTAAATTGTTTTTTACTTAAAGATGCTGCAGGATAATTGTTTTTACGCTGCTGTGCCTGCTGAAAAAGTACCTTCAATGTAAATAGCGGATGCTTCTTGTATTATACTGGTTGAAGAAACTCAAACTACCTGTTGTCCGCAGGCTGCAACATTTTGAACAGCTTCATATAATAACCTGCTGGTTAAATACATCAGCCAATACTGCTGCAGATCCTGCATCCGGCACCTGGTTGTTGACCTGCGGCACTAAATTGGTGATTGGGTTATTTACTTATGTTTGATATGCCATGCTGTTATTTTTTTATGAATAAAAATTGTTACTGAGCTGTGGCTGTTTAAGCCAGAATTTTTGTAGTAGCTATCCCGGTAGTAGCTGTATCAATTGAGTACAATGTGGTAACACCCATTGTGGTGGCTGCCTGGGCTGTTATATTCGTTTGCTGCTGACTCGTTGTTGCATTATGCGCTGCGTTAGCCAATGCCTGGGCGGTGGCCTGAAAAAGATTGCCCATTGCAATAGCTGGTGCGGTTGCAAGTACTTGTGTATTTGCCTGCGATACTGAATCTGTAATCTGATCATTGACTGATGTTGGAAATGCCATAGTTTTTATTTTTTAGTTTTTAAAAAAATTGATGGTGGTGTACACTTTTATTTAAAGTTGTTTACATTTGTACCTGTCCCCTCCGGAGGTGAATGATTGCAGGCAATAATTATTACCGTACGCAGGCGATTTTTTTCTGATGCACTATTTGCCGGAAATACGAACACTGTTTTACATTTTAATGGTTTCCTAAAATTTGATGGAATACAACATATTTACACCCTGGGTAGTAACAGCCTGGGCCAGGATATTTGCCTGCTGCTGGGCCACTGTGGCATTGTGTGCCGCATTTGCCAATGCCTGGGCAGTAGCCTGATAAAGATTTGCGAGCGCATTGGCAGGGGCATTGCCCAATACCTCAGTATTTACCTCCGTTATTGAATCTGTAATCTGACTATTTACTGTTGTTGCCAATTTTATTTATTTTTTTATGCCTGAAACTATCATTCACTTCTAATTACTTCTTATCCGGATTGCGTTCGCTGGTCTTTCAAATGACTCAAGTACTTGCAGTATCAGGCGTGGTTGCAGCACTTGCAGTATCAGACGTGGTTGCAGTACTTGCAGTATCAGGAGTGCTTGTAGCACTTGCAGTAACAGGAGTGGTTGTAGTACTTGCAGTAACAGGAGTGGTTGCAGTACTTGCAGTGCCCAGAGTACCCGGTATGCCTTGTGCGCCTATTACACCTTGCGCACCTTGTGCACCCGGAGGGCCAGTTAATCCGGTAGGGCCGGGATTACCACTGGCACCTTGCGGGCCGGGAGGACCAGGAGGACCGGGTGTGCCCGGTTTTACTGCAATAGAAGACAAAATTCTTGCACAGGTTGTGGTAGTAGCGGCAGCGTTAACCATTTGTGCATTGTGTTGTGTGGTTATTGCATTGTGCATTGCCATGCCTAATGTTTCTGCCATTACATTATTCACAATAGCCATTGATTGTGAATTGGCTGAGCCCCTTATCAGGTGCTGGAGATCTTCCAGTGAGTTTATAATTGTATCGCTCATATTCTATATATTAAGTGATTTGCTTTAGTTTGGTTGCAGGGAGCAGTGAAATGCTTCCGCTGCTGCTTACTGCAATTTCAGTTAAGGCTGTGTCGTCTTCGTATTTATAAGTAATAAAAAGACCATCCTGCGAAAGCAGTCCCCGGGGAGCCGGAACAAGACTTACCTGGTTCCGGATAGTTGTTAAATAACTTTCCGCCTGTATTTTTACAGAAGTTTCATCCTGGCCCAACAGGTTGATGTTTTGCACTAAATTAGCTGCTGCTGCTGCACAGGTAGCATAGCCTATAAACCTGCTGGATAAAATAATCTTTTGCATGTTTTCCCGAATTGTCATTTCGCTCTTTCCGGCACCGACAGTGGAAGTAAATAAAAGGTTAAAGACAAGCGGTATAAGGCGGCTGTAAAGCTGAGACACCTCATTTGTTTGAATAAGCGGGCTAAGTCCGGCTGGCAACACATTGTTAACTGCAAACATAAAAAAATTATAGAGATCAATAAACTCACCTGCTGTAGCCGCATTCTTCTGTGCAAAAAGAAGTGCTTGTTGAAATTCCTGTTCCTCAGTTACAGGCAGTTGCTTAACAAAGGCTGCAAGGGCCAGCATATCATTAAAAGCCGGGCATTTAAAAAGCTTATCATTTTCAAGCTGTTGATTTTGTACAAACCCGGTTACGCTCCCTATATCAGCATAATCTACCAGGTCATTTCGTATCAGCAGCGGCCGCAGGTTTGCCTCGGTATCAAAATCGGTATTGCGGATGATGGCCAACTGTTCCAGATCTGCATCCGGCATGCTCAGCAATTTTTTGATAGATACCCGGAATGTGTTGAAATGCAGCATGTCATCTGAGTGCAGGCCCTGTTGTATAAGCAACAACAACTCACTTTCGCTATCTGCCTGGCATACCGGCATAGTACTGTTTCCAATGGCCCAACGCAGCCAGTCGGGTCCGCCGTTTATCATTGCTAAAATAGTTTGGCATCGGTTGCCCAGGTCAGCAATGTTATCAATAAGTTGCTCTTTCAGGTAAATCATTTTGTTATGTATAACTGGTAAATTATTGCCCCGCGGGGTATGCTTTTAAAACATTGGCTGCATTTACACCAATCGTTTGAAAATTGGCAGCAGCGTCTGCCGACATTTTAGTAGCCTGTTCCATAATGGTAATATAGGTTGTATCTTTAGTCTCCAGCAATTGAGCCATTGCTACCCCCATTACAGTAGCGCTTATAGTATTTATGTTGCGAAGGTTGTCAGTAGCATCCTGAATAGCAAGCGCTGTTGATTGCGCTACTGACTGATAAGCTTTTCCGGCCCCTTCTGCCATAATGATTTGCGGCGTGATGGCGGTATCATATACCGACAAGCTGTTTGAATCTGCCATAAATAAGTATTTTGGGGTTTAATTTAAAGTATTGTTTTATTGCTGTCCTGCTTTTGAAGCCGCAGTTAATATAAGTTTACAAGATATAGTTAAGCTTGCATTGGCAATTATTTGTCCGCTGCGCTGGTTGGTGGTTGCATTCTGCATAGCTAATCCAATGGAGGAGGCCATACTGGTGAATGTGAGGAGTAATGCGTTCATGATTATTCATTTTTCATTTCTGTTTGCTGATTTATAACTGATAAATCCAATAACACAAAACTACAGCGGGTTTCTTGCTTTGCTTTGTATCAATCATGCAACTATTTGGCAATTTGTATCATTTGTTATTGATTTAACTTATTGATGCAGGAAAAAAAATTAATAATGTTTCTATAGTTGCCGGGCGGGCAGCCAAAGGCTTGTTTGAAATAACGTGAAAGATGCGCTGCATCAAAAAAACCTGCGAGCATCGCTGCTTCATTAACAGTTTTTTTTTGTACAGTAAGTAATTCGGCTGCATGTTGCAGTCGTATATCACGTACTAATTTCACGGTAGAAAAACCGAACAAACGCTGCACTTTACGGTTAAGATTGGAGGAGCTCATGAATAGCAGGCCGGATAATTCTTCTACAGTAAATAATTCGTTGTCGAGATTGTTGACAACGATCACCAGCAGGTTTGCCAGCCAGGCATTTTTATTTCGTAGCTGGATGAGCTGTTCAAAATATTGCTCATTAAGGGGTAATTTCCAGCTCAGCAACGCAGGCAATTCACCTGCTGTGCTGTCACGATAGGCAGTTGGGCTGTTTCCAAACTCCTGCCTGAATGTACGGCTGAAACCGTCTAAACTGCTGAACCCGCATTGCTGAGCTATTTCATTTACAGGATGCAACCCTTTATGCAACAACTGTTTTGCTAATTCCATTCTGTGATGCAGGATCAGTTTTCCGGGCGGGTAACCGGTTTGGCTTTTCAATTTCCGGTTAAGCTGCGCTTTGCTTATTTGCAATTGCTGCGCTAATTGTGGTACACCAAAGGTTGGGTCAGTTTTTTTTTCTGTATAATGGTGTTTACCTGTGTGATAAAACTGGCATTGGCAATATCAATATTACCAATATCAATTTTTTTTTAAACTGCTTCATGGTTCATCTATTTTTTGAGCGATGAAAAAAAATTATATTGAAGTGAGGGATGTGTTTGTGAAGTATCTTTTATTTGCTGCACCGCAGCGGGCACAACAGCAAAAAGATGATAGAAGCCGGATGAAATGGACCTGTATAAAAGGGGACGAATATCACGGTTGAACCAGCAAAGCAAGAGAAGCAGGGCAGTCAGCCTTATGCCTAATACAACACCTTAAAAATCCTGTGCTTCACTGCAAACAATACCAGCCCGGCAGTATTGTGACAACCCGTTTTGGCCAGCAGGTTGTTGCGGTGGCCGTCAACTGTGCGTACACTGATAAAGAGTTTTTCGGCTATTTCGGCATTGCTGTACTCTTCGCAAATAAGGATAAGCACTTCCCTTTCCCGCTGGGATAAATCAATGGGTATGGATTGTATATTGGCAGGGCCCTTGGTACTGGCTGCAGGGGACTGGATGGCTTTTAACACAGTGGGGGTAATATAAAACCCATTGTTGAATACATTGTGGATGGCGTTGATCAACTCTTCCTTATTACAGTTCTTGAACAGGTAGCCACAGGCACCGGCCTGTATCATGCGGGCCATCAGGCGCTCACTGTCGTGTACGGAGAGTACCATTACTTTAATGGAGGGATACTGCTGGTGTAATTTTTCATTTAATTCCATGCCGTCCATGCCGGGCATTTCCATGTCCATCAGTAAAATATCGGGCAGCAGTTCCATCTTTTTTAAATTGGCCAGAAAATCCTGTCCGTTATCAGCTTCCATTACCAATGCAAAGCTGGTTTCGCCGCTGATGATTGCCGCAATACCCTGCCTGAACAATACCTGGTCATCTGCCAATGCTAAACGTATTTCGTCCATTGTATATTATTTTAAAGGCACCGTAATATTCACCCCATACCCCCCGTTTTCCGGTTCCTGCACTGCCCAGGTGGCGCCGATAATGCCGAGGCGGCTCTCTATATTCTGCATACCCATGCCCCTGGCCCCGGCACCAGGGTTTGCAGCAATGCCTATGCCATCATCACTATAATTCATGTCCATGGTATCATCGGCAACGGCAACCGTCAATTGAATGTTTTGCGCCCTGGCATGTTTCAGCGTATTGTTTACCAATTCGGCAATTACCCGGTAAAGCGCCATGGGTGCCTGTTCGTTGGCAAATACCGGCAAATTATTTTCATCGAAATCTATTTGCATATTGATGATACCCGACCGGTTGACCTCATCCGCCAATTCATATATGGCATCGTAAAAGCCAAAATTACCCGCAATGCGGGGTGACAGTGCATGGGAAATATTGCGCATATTGGCGATAATTTTGTCAATATCCGACTTATAGTTTTCCGTTACCGCCGGGGCAGTGGTGGCTTCCCCGGCCTGTTGTTCTATTTTTATCCGCAGGGTAGAAAGGGCGGCTCCCACTTCATCATGCAGATCCATACCAATGCGTTTGCGCTCGGCTTCCTGCGAGGTAATCACCGATTGCAGCAAATCCTTTTGATGGGCAATTTGCGCTTCCTGCATTTTTTGGGCAGAGAGCAGCTTATTGCGTTTTGCCCTTTGGGTATAAAAATAAATACTCAGCAGCAGGATGGCCGCCAATAGCAGGGAAGCATATATAAACCCGTTTCTTTGCGCAATGCGCAACTTATTGCGGGCAGCCAGCAGGTCCACTTCTTTTTGTTTTTCCGACACTTCAAAATCGGTACGCAGGTCGGCCATATTTTGAACGGTTTCCAGGTTATTTACGCTGTCACGGCATTTAATATGTTCTTTGTAATAGGCCAAGGATTTAATTGGCTCACCTGCGCTTTCGTACAATGCTGATAATTTGCCGTTTGCATCGCTTTGCTCTTTTTTCAGACCGTATTTTTCTGCAAGCGCCAGGCTTTTAAGCGCATAATTTGTTGCTTTTGCGTTATTCTTTTTTTCCTGGTAAATATCTGACATAGAAATAAGAAACTCGCAGATAGCAGGATATTCATCTGCTGCTTCTAAAAAGACAATCGCTTTGGTTAAGTTTTGTTCTGCTTGCCTGTTATTACCCGATTTTGAATATATCTTTCCCAGGTTTCCGAGACAATAGGCTTCGTTAACCTGTTGAAGCAAACTGCCGAACAGTGCCTGTGCTTCGTTTGTATAAGTAAGTGCCGAATCCAGTTCGTTATTTTTTAGATAATGGTCGCCCAAATTATACAAAGCAGTCGCTGTATTTGTTGAATCTTTCTCTTGCTTCAGTATGGCTATGGCTTTTTGATAATACTCAACTGCATTGTGGTGATTGTTCATAATGGAATACACATCAGCAATCGCAATATAAGCTGCGCCCACCAAGCCCTTTCTTGTTGCAATTTTTGCTGCGTAAAAATACGCTTTGAGGGCGTTATCCAGATCACTTTTAAAGCGAAGGGCATTACCCCGTTGATAGTATCCTATAAATAAGAATCTTGCAGAATCTGTAGCTTGGGCTATCTTTATAAGTGCATCACTGTAAACAAGCAATTTATCAGGGTCATTGGTTTTCTCCGCAATTTCCAGTAATATTTTCAGCTTATCCGATGTATTGAGCTCCCCCTTGCTATATAACAATTCCAGACTGTCTATCCCAGCTTGGGTTTGACCACATATATCCGAACAAAAAAACAAAAAAAAGCCCATTGAAAAACAGGCCTTTTTAAAAAACATAAAACATTGTTGTACTGGCTCCATGTAAATAGTGATAAAGGCAGTTTTTACCATTACTATATTCATTATCGAGGATTCACCCTTATTTTTGGGTCTTGTCCTTCTAAATGACCAACTCTTCTGGTAACTCCACCAGTGACAATCATGGCCACTAAACAATAATGGTGTTCAAAACCATTAGTAATCCACCTTGGTGGGGTCGGATTAATTACAGCCATCCAATCAGATCCACATGTTGGAGGACAAGAAAATAAATTCTGGGACTCATTCATCCATGGAATAACTCCGATTAGGTACGACTCATACCCATCATAAGTAGGAGGCAAAACCCATTGAATAACATCGCCAGGATTAACATCTGTTAGAAGGTTTGGTACATAGTCTCCATCGAGAGTTGCACATTGCCATATTTCAAGGACTTCTCTTTCACCAGGCAAAGTCACAAGCTGAAATTTTAAGTAAACAGTATATATTGTCATTTTATTAAAAGTTATATAATTTTATTCTTAATGATTATTCTTTTATATTTCATTTCAAGATAATTCTTCAACCCGTCGGCGGCCTGGGCAATGAAAACAAATTGATGTTGCGCATCGCTTATAATTTAATGTTACTGAATGTTGTTATCAGCACAAAGAAACAATCATCAGCCCCATTCTGTAACCGCTAAAAAGCCCGATTTAAAAACAGGCTTTTTTACCTGGTGCAATTGCCGTGGCTCATGAAAACGGTTGTAATACACACAATTACCCTGTTCCGCAAATTGGAAAACAATTATGTCACCCGCTAAAAAACGAATTGAAATTTTGGTGATATAGGCTATCGCAAAAACTGGTCTGGGCGGTAGCAATAACAAGATACAAAAGAAATTGAGGAATCCAAATTAAATTTAACTGCCGTCTGATTAACAACCCTCCCCATTTAATTCGGGACGTCCGTTATTTGATTTGGAAGGCCTGACATTTGAATCGCTCTATTCACTATTGCCTAAATCAACCCCTTGGTATAAGCAATTTTAAGTGCAAGGGCCTTGCTGTTTACATGCAGTTTTTGGTAGATACTGATGCAGTGCTTTTTTACGGTGTTGGGACTGATGAATGTTCTGGCGCCAATCTCTTTGTATTCCAGCCCCTGGCTGAGTAATTGAAGTATCTCTTTTTCCCGGTCGCTCAGCTGAAAAATGTTTTCCTGCTTTTCCTTTTCATTTACCACGGCTGCTGGTTGCTGTACCATCTGCAGAATTTTATAAGCAATACTGGGCGATATGGGGCCTGCCCCGCTCTCCCATAAATTCATTAGCATGTCTGCAATTACGGGGCCGCTCTCTTCTTTCAGTAAATAGCCGCAGGCACCTGCACGGATGGCACGGAAAATTTTATCGTCGTCATCAAAAATGGTGAGCACCACAAATTTTACAGCAGGATACAATGAAGATGCAGTGCCGATAGTGGAGACTCCATCTATATTGGGCATTTCCAAATCCATCAGTACGATATGCGGGTGATCATCATCGGACAGGCTGCGCATCTGCGCTAAAAAGTCCTCTCCATCCACAGCCTGGAATACAACAGAAAAAAAATGATTGGTGCTCAGCTTATCCGCAATTACCCTGCGGTTATTGGCCTTATCATCCACTATGGCAATTCTTATCATGGTTATTTTTTTACAAATTTCTTGTCAAATTAATCAAAAAATAATACTCCATTTGGATATTTTTAAAAAAAGGGTTCATTACAATTGTTGCTGGTGAGTGAGGACACCACAGCTGTTCGGAAGATTTGTATTTATAATGTACATTCTTGTTATTAATGGCTAACCATTTAATTCGGAAGGCTCTACTGGCTGTTTCCTGTGCTTTTCCCCCGACGCTTCGGCCGGGATGTACCACTTGATGAAAAGCACCAAAAATCAAGGGCTGCGGAAAAAAAAGCTAAAAATCTCCCTGTCTGGCTAAAATGAATTGAAAATCGGGCAAACAAATGGAAAAATAAATATGACTTGCCCAAATCAGCTCCATCAGTGGACAAAAACCCAACAATGGTGCGACTTGCCAGCTAAGAATACAGCCAAACAGCAGTAACATTAATTTCATTTTTTACCCAGCCATGAAAATTTTCTTTACGCAATTTTTTCCGAGGCCCATCCATCGAAAGCGCTTTCTGAATAGGAATGGACGGGTATTTGAAATATTTGCAACTATTACTATCATTTGCCAGTTTCCAGCATGATAAAATCTTCCGAACACTTGTGGTGAGGACCTGCCTTCGCCGTCAGGGCAGACACTCACCAGGGCAGTCAGCCGTGGGCGGTGTCCCCACCGCCCACAACCCAAAAAAGGTGCGACAATTTGAAATGCGTCCTTTAAAAAACTATCCAAATGGAGCAATAAGCAGCATTTCCTTTACAGCCATATTGCAGTACAAAATTATTTACCATGAACAGAGTTATTCTCCCTGCAATGATTACCATTATTACCATGCTGCTGTTTTCTTGCAAAAAAAGCTCCACCGGTTCCGGCGGACAGGCGACAGGCACAGGTGCTACGGTAACATTTACCAACAATGAATCATACCCCCAAAGGCTGATATTGACCGGCAACGGTGCTGCCGACACCCTGTTTCCCCTGCCCAACCGTGTGCTGGACATTGATGTAGCGGCTAAAACTTCGGTTACCAGAACAGATATTCCGGCTGGCAGCAGACAATTAATTGCTTCTATTAATTGCACTGCGGCACAACCACTTACCAACTGCACATCCTATGTATTCAGAAGGGTGGTTTACCAGGTGGGCAATACTTACACGGAGATACTGAGGTAACAGGCATCAAACCGTGAGCGTTACCGTGGTACCGGTTCCTTTTTCACTTTGCATAGCAAGGGCAATGGCTGAAGCTGTTGCCCTTTCCTTCATATTCTCCAAACCATAACTGTCTCTCTTTTCGTTCGCTGCACTAATCTCAAAGCCCGTTCCATCATCTGCTATGGATAAGGCCCATCCGCTGTTGTCGATACTGCTCTTAGCTGTGATGGTTGCTGCTCCTGCGTGCTTTACCGCATTGTTCACTGCTTCCTGCAATACCAGCAGTACATTGAGTGCCCGGGCTGATGACAGCAGTTTATCCACGGGAGCTGAACCTTCCAGTTTAAAATTGATGCCCGTGTAATGCCTGCCCATCTGCTTCATAAAATTGATGATGCGCAGCCATACATCGGTGGCACTTACTTCCGATGCCTTCATGGCCCATAAGGTTTCCCTCAGGTTCACCAGCATTTCCTTAGCAGTTTCCTGCAGGTTGGCCACTATGGCCCTGTCACCAACTCCGGTTTCGCTCAGCAGGCTGCTGTTGTGCAGTATGGCATTGGCCTGCACCCCCAGGTTATCGTGCAGTTCTGCCGCAATGCGTCTCCTTTCTTTTTCTTCTGCTTCCTTTACTGCCAGTTCGCCCTGCCGCTTTTCTTCCTCCATGATAGCAGCCATTTTATCCTTTTCCTGCCGCTGGTATTTTTTAAACCGAAAGGCCAGGAAGGCAAGCAGCAGGGCCGTTAAAATACCACCTCCGTACATATAAAGTTTGCGCCGGAACAGGTCCAGCTTTTGCTGTGCAATAAGGGTTTCCTTTTTTTGCACTTCGTATTTGGTTTGAATGGCAGCAATTTTTTCTGCGGCATTGGCCTGGTTGTGCTCATTAATGGCTTTTATATATTCCTCCAGTGTTTCGGCATATAGCTTATAATCGCCTTTGGCCTTACAGGCATACCCTATCACCCCATACAGCTGCATTTGCTCGCCCCGGATGCCATTGCTGTCTGCCATAGCAATTCCCTGTCTTGCTGTGGCAATGCATTGTTCATATTTTTTCTGGCTTAAGTAAAAATTAGAAAGGCTGGTCACATCATTTAAAATATAAAGCGGGTCGCCAATCTGCTTCCTGGTAGCCAGGCTTTCCCTGAAATCTTTTTCCCCCTCTGCAAACTTACCTGTCAGCCCGTAATAATTGCCACGCAGTGCCAATACCGAAGCCAGCACTCCTGCAATTTCATTGGCCCGGGCCAGTTCAATGGTTTTGTTAACGGTAATTAAAAAACTGTCGCCTGCGGCAGCTGATTTGTACGCACCAAAACTGTTAAAATAATAAAGCGCCAGGTTAGAGCGGATATAGGCTTCTATTTCATTATTTTCGGTCTTAGGGTTGTCCTTGATAATTGCCAGCGCCTTCAACCATGCCTGCTTTGCTTCTTCAGGCTTTGGAATGTTAAGATAAGTGGCCCCGATATAATTGAGTGCATACAGCTGTGCATTGCTGTTCCCTTCCTTTTCTGCCTCGTCCAGTATTTTCAGCTGCAGTTCCAGTGCTTCAGTACGCTTATTAAGCCGGTTCAGTGTATTCGCTTTCAATAACTGCAGCTTGTAGTATAGCGGCCGGTCAGTTTTTTCAATTCCCTTAAAAACGGGGTTACCGTCAATCTGCTGTATGATACTGTCCGTTTTACCGGCTACCATATCGCTTGCAATCAGCCTGTAGCTTGCCTGTGCCAGCTGCTTTGGCGCCTTCAACTTCACTGCCAGTTCTTTCATCAGCAGGGCATAGTGGCGGATACTGTCTGCAGGCAATGCATTCATGTATTTGCCAATAGCTTCAAGACCGCTCAATTTTTCTTTGTCGTCAGCAGCCGTATATATTTTTTTTCTTGCCTGCTCTATTGCCTGAAACTGTGCTGCCGCGGCCCCGGGTACTGCCAGCAGCAGCAAAACAACAAATTGCTTCCACCATTTTTGCATCGAAAAAATTTGAAACAAATGTAAGGGAATAGCAGCTTTCAATAACTATCCAAATGGAGTATAGGGCATAAGGCGCAAGGATTGTTCTTTTGTGCCATCAATCCAGTAATTATTCTGCTGAAAACTTCCGCTACCACCGCCTGGCAAATAAATTAACAGTAAAACAATATAGTATGTTTAAGAAGAATGATGCGGTTATTGCAGCCCTGCTGCTGGTTTTAGCAATATTTTCCTGCAAAAAAAGCGATAGTCCGGCTGATGTTAAAAGTAATTTTGTTGGTAACTGGGCCGGGGCGCTGCAGGTAACCGGTTCAACGGTTCCCTTAAAATTCAGCCTGCTCATTAAAGAAGATAATACCCTTATCAATATTGATTCGGCATTTTCCAACCAGGTATTCCCGGGCACCTATACCTATACTGCCGACTCATTGAAAATTACCTATAACAATGGTACTAAATGGAACCTGAGGTTTTCAAATAATTACACTGGCTGTGCCGGCACTTTCCTTGGATTTGCAGGGGCTACAGGCACTGTTAATATGCTAAAAAAATAGTACTTTTCTTGTTAAAACCATTGCGGGTTAAAAAATAAAATCATGGTGAAATCATTTTTGTTTTCGATTTGTCTTTTTTTACTGCTGGCCTGCAGCCAACCCGGCGGCTCTGCCACTAACTCATCCAATGAAACTAAAAACACAGACAATATGCAGGAAGGAAAGGATTATGTGATACTCAAGCGGTTCAGGGTAACCGACAACCAGGGCTTTAACCAGCCGGTAGAAGTTTCGTCATTTTTACTGCCCGAAAACTGGCAGGTTAACAGCAGCGTGCAGTGGAATGCCACCAGCAAATGTCTGCCGGATATGCTGCAGGCTTCGGTGGAGGCTTCATCGCCCGGCAAGGAATATGAACTGATGATGCTGCCCGCTACCCAGTTCGACTGGAGTACCGACCCCATTTACCTGGATGCCATGCAAAAGGGCTTCAACCTGCATTCCTGCCATATTGCGCAGCCACTGGATGCAGCAGGGTATATCAGCCAAAGCCTGGCTCCCTCCATCAACGCACAGGTAAAATCGGCCAAAACCATTACAGAACTGCAGCAGGCGATGGACAAGGGTGCAGCACAAATGACCAATGCAGCCAGGCAGGGAGGCAATAATGCTTACAGTCACAGGGGCAGCGCCGCAGAGGGGATGCTGCAGTTTGCTGATGGCAAAGAGGGCCTGGCTTTTTGCACCCTGATGCAAACCATTGTAACCATGCCGGGCACACAGGGCAACACCAGCGAAAATTCTTATTGCTATGTATCCATGAGGGTGGTGATAAAATACAAAAGCGGCGATGAAGCCATGGCCCGTAAAATTATGAGTACATTTTTCAGCAGTGCCAGGATTAACCCGCAGTGGGGCAATGCTGTGCAGCAGTTTTTTGCCAATGCAAGCCGCAATGCACAGGACGAAACCTGGAAGCAGATACAGATATCCCACCAGGCACAGGAAGAAATCGGCAACAATATCATCCGCAGCTGGGAAGCCAAAAACAGCAGTAGCGGCAGCAGTAGTGGTGATAACAGCGGGCAGTTTGGCCAATACCTGCGTGGTGTGGAAAATTATACTGATGAAGGCGGTAATAAAGTGGAACTGACCAGCGGCTACAACCATGCCTGGAGCCGGGGCGATGGCAGTTACCTGATGAGCAATAACCCTGCTTTTGACCCCAATGTGGAGATACAGGGTACACAGAGCTGGAGCAGGCTGAATAAATGAGAGCTGGCGTACGGTGATTTCTCAGCAACCTATCTCATAAAAGAAGATGCAGCAGCCGGTACTTTGCTCATGGTTTTAGATAAGCCAGAATTAAGCATTAAGATCTGTTAAGTTAATAATAAGGATACTGGTTTACACTCAAACTCCAGCAGGGTACATTAGTTGGCGCTGCCTGCGGAACGAAGCTCTGGGGGTTGGAAAAAGCAATCTTAGTAGGCTTGAATTAATACATCGGTAGGAATATTTAAACTGTCGTGAAGTTGCCTGATCATTTCAAGTGACAGTTTTCTTTTACGGCTGAGAATTTCACTGGCACGGCTTTTTAGCCCAACAACATTTGCCAGGTCAGTTTGATTGTATCCGAGTTGCTCCATTCTGAATTTGATGGCTTCTACAGGGTCGGGGAAATTTACAGGGAATTTTTTATTTTCATAATTTTCAATCAGCATCCCCAATATTTCCAGTTCATCACCTTTGCCTGTGCCTTTTTTAGCATCAAAAATTACCTCAAGTCTTTCAAGCGCTTGTTCGTAATCTTTTTTTGTTCTGATTGGTCTGATGTTCATTTTTAAATTGTTTTAGCGTTTATTTTATCGTACGCTGCATGTGTGCCAATAAACCGAATCCAGATCATTTTATAATCATAATTAATTTTTACAATCAGCCTGTAATGATTTCCCCTGATATTAAATACTACTCTGTTACCCGGTAAAAAACTTGCACTGGGGTATTCCCTTTTTATATCACCCGGAGTTGTCCATTCCGCTTTTGCGGCTTCCTGATACCAGGCCTTTAATTGCTGTTCACAATCAGGATGAATCTCCCAAAAATCCCTTAAAATTTTCCTGGCAATTATCCTCAACCCTTAAGTTTTGCCAAAGATAGCGAAAGTTCCCGAAATGGGATATGTCATTTTCAGTAGAAGTTCAGGGTGACTGAAAAGGCATTTCCGCCATCAGACAGGTGTTTTCAGGGGCTGAAACAAAAATCGCTGCCCTGCATTTATTGACCCGCAGCAGGCGTGGAGCCAAAGCAGCATACTGTAATTGAGGAATTACCCACTAACTGATTTCAATATTTCCGAAAGAAATCACTGGCGCTCCAGCTCTTTCAGCCTGTTTTTTGCCTCCTCATATCCGGGAGTGATGGCCAGTGTTTTTTTATAGAATACAATGGCTTCCTCTTTGCGGTTTAATGCCAGGTAAATATTGGCCATGGTCAGCAGTACCAGGTCCTTACCGGGAAAGGCAGTCACATTGTTTTCCGCAATAACCCTTGCATCCTCATATCTTTTTAAAGTGAGCAACTGCTCCGCAATAAAGTTCATCGAAATCCAGTCGGCATAATAATGGGCGGTATCGGCATTCATTCTTTTAAATTCCTGCACGGCGCTGGCGGCACCTTTTGTAGTAATCAATGTCTCCATGGCCTTGTGTACCGGCTGCTTAATGTTAACAGGCTTATTGTACAATACTTTAACCAGGTTGCCGGTAATACCAAAAAAATCAGTGGGTGAACTGTTGCAAAGGATTACCACAAAACTGTTGGTAGCAGGTATCCGCAGGGCAAAGGAGATGAACCCATCCGTCATGCCCAGGTGAAAATTGGATGCCACGCTGTCAGCAGCAGTGTATTTGAAATTTTTATTAAACCAGCCGTACCCATACTGCGCAGGCCGCATACCCGGTGTGAGCATCTCGGCTGTGAGAGTCTTGTTCAGCAGGGTATTGTTACTAATGGCCAGGTGAAATGCAAAAAGGTCTTCCACCGTTGAATAAATATCCCCCGTACCCATGGTATTAGACTGGTCCCGGAAATCGGCACTGGCAAAGCCACCGAAACTGTAATCGTAGCCCGTAGCCCTGTTGGGTACAATTTGTGTGTGCTGGTAGGAGCCGGAGTTGCGCATCCCCAGTTTATCAAAAATATCTTCCTTCATCAATGCGGCGTAAGGCTTTCCCGTTACCCTTTCCATCAGGTAGCCTGCTGTAAAATACCCCCAGCTGCTGTAGGCATAGCGGCTGCCCGGTTCAAATGCAAGGGCAGAATCCATGTACACTTTAATATAGTCTTCCCTGGTAAAGTTCTGGCGGCTGATGCGGGGAAAAAAATCTTTGATGATATCATAATTGGGAATGCCCGATGTATGGCTCAGCAACTGCCGGATGGTTACCCCCGCTGCCGGTTTGCCTTTAAACTCAGGCAGATAGTCTGCAATGGTTTTTTCCAGGCTGATGAGTCCCTTCTGCACCTGTATCAGCATCAGCATGGCCGTGAGTGGTTTTGACACGGAACCTATCATAAACTTGGTGCTGGTAGTATTAGGAATATTCCATTCCCTGTTGGCCTGCCCAAAAGCGGCTTTGTAAATTACCTTACCCTGCTCGGCCACCAGCACGGCCCCGTCAAACATATTATAGCCATGATATGTTTTCATAATCTGTGTCAGCTTGTCTTTCTTACTTTGAGCAGTTGCCTGCAGCATTGCGGGCAGGCAGACAAACAACAGGATGATTTTTTTACAGCACATACATAACTTATTTAAACAGTTCAACAGCATTAATGGTTTTGCCTGTCAGCCATACAGTATTGGGAAATGAATGGCTGTTTACGAAAGACGCTGTAATAAAGTTACTAAAATATTGTTCATACTGGATAGATGCATGCTAAATGAGTGTTTCAAATTGTTTCCCTGCCACGGTGCTGGTCCTTCACCTTCGCTTGTCTGTCTCCGCCAGCAGGCACTTACACAGGCAACCAACCAACCGGCGACAGCGGGGGTGGAAAACTAAGCATGCCCACCTTATAACTGCCCTGTCCCGCTTTCGAAAATTATAATTGCTAAAGCTGGTTTTGGGGGCAGACACTGCGGCGAAAAAAGGCTTTTGCCAATACTTTTGTAACAGGCATGTTCCAATTGTTATGTCAAATCGAGAAATGTTTTTAGTTTGGCATTTAAGTCAGAAAGTTCATTTGAAGTCAACCGGCCTAAAAGACCTTTTGCCAATATTTTGTCCAATGTTGCAATTTTGCTTGTTCTGATTAAAGATTGCATTTTTAGACCATTAGATGAAGTTGGCATAAGTTGTACGTCAGTGATTTCTTGCCATTGTAACTGTGTCGTGATAAAGCAAACGGTCAGATCAAGTGTTGTATCAGCAAGAATAACTGCTGGCCTTAATTTGCTGCCAGTCAGATCTGTGAATGGAAAGGTTATCAATACAATGTCTCCTTTAGCCATTGTAAACTTCTTTTAAGTCGGCAATTGAATAAATGTCGTCTTCATTATGTAAGAAGTCAAAGACCTGACTTTCAGAAGCCAATTTTTGAATTCCGTTTGTCAATTCCTGTTCTTCATAGCGTTTAAAAACAAAATCCGCAAAGTCTGAAATCTCTTCTGCTTTATCTTCGGGAAGCTGATTAATGGCTTTCAATGTCCTTTCAATAATAATTTGTCTGGTCATGTTGCTAAAAGTTATACTCAAATTTAGTGATTATTGTTGAATTTAAGAGTGTACACGGGCATAACGTACGCATTTCAAATTTGCCTTCGCCGGTGTATCCCCGCCGGCAGGCACTTACACACACCACCAACCAACCAGCGGGACATAGCAGCGAAAAAGAATTCATGCAGTTGGCGGGCTTACCGGCTATACGGCTGAGTGTTTAGTGGCTGTTCGGATTTTTTTTTTGGCTTGAATCTTTATTAACTGTTATATTTCTGCTCAGGAAGGCTGTTATTACAAAGCTGATAAAGAATGTATAGGTGACATATTTATGTCCCGGTACATAGTAATCGTACTTGGCAGCTGTGGTTGACATTTCACCTGATTGATAGAATATAAAAATAAGCAAAGTAGATAAGAGAATGGAAACTGAAATTACCAATATTCCATCACCTGGAGAATATTGACCCCGGCTTGCTTGCTGATAAGCGCCCCAATAAAAAATACCACCAAACACACCAATTACCAGCCAGATAGCGTAATAGAGTGCCCCACTATCGAACCTCCCAAATAAAACATCAAATATGTTAACAGCCAGCACACCGGCAAGGTCTGCAACAACGACTACAATGATGTAGTAAACAAAGGCAGTGACTATTTTTTTTGCCATAGTTTGGTTATAACTACATGAAAGTAAAAAATGTTTGCTAATTTATATTTTTTAAGTCTGCCACCCTGCCCTCGCCGATCTGTCTCCTCAAGCAGGCACTTACACACGCCACAAACCAACCGGCGGGACACAGCGGATTTGAAATATGAAGCATGCCTACCTTATAACTACCGTGTGCCGCTTTCGAAAATTATAATTGCTAAAGCTGGTTTTTGGGGCGAAGACAGAGCAGCGAAAAATGAACTGACCCGTCCGAGAAAAGGTTGACTGTTTTAGTTGACAGTTGATTGTGCTTCTATCAAGCCCCATTTTCCGCCAATCAATTTTGTTGGCACCATGCCCTTCTTCGTGTTGTTCGTCAAAGCAAGTTGTCTTTCAAATTCTTTGTCAAGTTAATTACGGTCTCAAATGCTGAAAGAATTTGCTTGTCTGTTGGCACATAAAGTTTATGTACGCTGTCATTCCTTGCCTCAATAAATGCTTTTGCAACTTGATAGTCTGCACCTCCGATCCAACCTTTAGTCTTAACCCAATTTAATTTGTTTGTTGCTGTAATAAATTTTTGTCGCCCATCATTTTCAAAAATCGGGGCATTATTTTCAGCGTATAAAAGTGAAACAATGATTTCAATAGTTCTCAAAATCATAATGTAGCAAGACATAGAAAGTCCGTTACAATAGCATTTGTATGCTTCTTTTAGATTCTCTGAAATTTGCTCTGGAAATTCCGTGAAATTTATATAAACTTTTTCCTTGTTTAATTTCTTAAGCCTGCTCTCAAATGCTTTTGTTGTCAATTTCCATTTGCTATGATAGCGAATAAAAGCTTGAAGTTTACATTCTGTTTTTAAAAGTCTAATTTTAAGTTTTGTATTGTCGCTGCTTTTTTTGAGTAAATCCTCTTTCTCCTTATTTATTTTATCAAACTCATTCCTTGGAACAACGTTTGCCCCAAATAAATTACTTAGTCCAACAGCAATAATGTCTGTCGTTACTTGGTCAATTGCTTTGGTACTGTTAGGAGTTTTCTTAATTATTTGTTTTGCCACTTTAGAGTTGTCTTGAAATTACTGTTTCAATAATTGGGATGTTTCAAAGAGGTTGCTGCCAACGACAGTTTGTGAAAAATCCTTCCGCCCACCAAATATACGCATTATGTGAATAGCCATATTTCTGTATGATTTTTGTTACTCTAAGATATGCAATTTACACAAATCCTCTCCCTGGTTTTACCGGAAGATACAACCGCCATCAAACTACCTTCAGCACAAATAGGGCAATAGCCTGCGTACTACAGATTCACCTACGAGGAGGGTGTCGCTGAACAGCGTATAGCCGAACCGTGTCCCGCAAAGCGGGAACTTGTCCGCCGAAGGAGGAGCCGGGGACACTGAAAGTTCGGGCCGTTTATTTTATTCAAAATTTTTTCGGTTGGCGGGACTTATCGGCTATACGGCTAAATGTTGTACGCTGCCATTTCTATTTAATCCTTAACTAAGCTTCCAGACTGCTTATACCCATTTGAATTTGTAATTGTGTAGTAGTAAATTCCTTTTCTGTAATCTTGTATATTAATTCGATTTAAATTTTTAGACTCTAAAATCTTTGTCCCTTTATCATTGTATATAGAAATCTGATAATTGTCAAGATTTTTCCCTTCAAAAAATATTAACGACTTAGTTGGATTTGGATATACTTTAACAGAAGAATTAGAGTTTCGTAAACCATTTAACCAATATGTACCACATAACCCTCCCATTGCTGACCAATTCACGTTAATTGTCACAGAGCATAATGCAGAAGTAATAACAACCGAAGCACTGATAATGCTATTTGAACAATATACTGGAATTTCAGGTTTTTCCTCATAACTCCATGAAGTGGATCCATCTTGAAAAGTAAAAGTCCAAAAATAGCTATAGGTATTGGTGCCAATTACTGGAGGGATGGCATAGAATTTTAGAATTTCGCTTCCATAAGCATTAACAAAAGTAATACCACCTTGATTTATATCACATGCAACTACTGTACAGTTTATAAAACATTCATGACACCCCGTTTCGTCAAAGTATGTCACTTTTAAGGTGAACGATCCTGGCGATAGTCCAAGAATAGAAACTGAATTTCCTTGGTCACTTCCAATAATTTGCACATTTCCAGAAATGCTATAGTTAGTATTATTGATGTCCCAATCATAGCATTCGTTGCATTGGGCTGTCCCAGTTGGTATTGAATAAACAACTGTTTGTCCAACTGTAAACTGGGAAGGTCCAGTAATGACGCATTGTCCAAATGAAATGAATGCAACTGCATTAAAGATTAAAAGAAAGAGTGTCCTTTTCATGTTTAAAATTTTAAGATTATGCCTACTATTTACTTAAGGGCTTTTTTCGGCGTATTTACCCTTTTAAAAGAATCAATATATGGTAGCGTACAATATTTAGAAAAGTATCCGCAAAGCCCCCCGTAAAAGCCCCGCATAAAAAAGAGCTTACGGGGCTTTTCGGATGCTTTTGAGTTGGCTGACTTCGCTGTAAAGTTGCTATCAGGCAGAAAGTACCGGCCTTTTTGTAGCCATCCGGTTTGTTTTCGGGTTAATAAATAAGTTTTTTTTCCTGTGGCAAGCCACATTGCGGTGTGCTTTCGCCGATGTGTCTCCGCCGGCAGGCACTTACACAGGCCACAAACCAACCGGCGGACACAGCGGGTGTGGAAAATTAAGTATACCCATCTTATAACTGCCGTGTCTCGCTTTCGAAAATTATTATTGCCCAAGCTTCTTTTCGGGCGAAGACGCAGCAGTGAAAAAAAGGCTACTACCAAAGGAACGCTTGTTTGTGATAGCCCTGCTGCAAGGCCATCAGCACGAACACCAACAAGGGGATAAAGTCAAGGGCATAAAGTTAAGCAGCTCAATACTCAGCATCATTGTCGGCACTGCGCACCCAACGAAGCTTTAGATATTAGCTGCCGTTTGGTTTATCCTTTGCTATCGTAAAATTATACCAAATTGAATTATTTAGCAGACCAAAATAAGTCTGAAAATATATAATTATATCCGCAAATGCTTTTCACATCGGTGCTGGTTAATGTTTTAGAAATAGTGAACACAAATTCCTGGAGTTCTGGAATTGTGTTGAA